>JBEBHP010000043.1:0-3865 GCA_040080835.1 Micropepsaceae bacterium
GCACGGTGGCAAGCACTACACGAGTTTTCATGAATGTTCCTCTGGTCGGTTGCGGGAGTGGCGGTTCTGCACTTCGGTGCACAGACCCAGTATCCAGCCCGATCCGGACTCCGTGTTATCCTACCGTCGCTGAAACATATCTTTTCGTCCATCCGGCAACCTATGCCACGAACTACGCCCGTATCCATAGACCGCCTCTCCGCCCTTCTCGATCGCTTTCGCGTTCGCACCCACTTGTTCCACGCCGGTGCGCTCTGCGGTGTGACTCGCTTCGAGGCAAAGCCCGGGCGCGGTTTCTTGCACGTGCTGCGCCGAGGGGAGCTTGTCGTCACACATCCACGACGCAGCGGCGGCCCTGCCAGGATCAAGGTGAGCGAGCCGACGCTGCTGTTCTACCCGCGCCCGCTTGAACATCAGTTTCGCAACGCGCCGGTTGATGGATCGGACTTCGTATGCGCCACTGTGGATTTCGAGGGTGGTGCCCGACACCCGATCGTTGCCGCGCTACCGCCGGTGCTGGTCGTACCGCTGGCAGCGGTGGACGGTCTTGACCAGACCCTGGCACTGCTTTTCGCCGAGACCGAGCGCTTGCGATGCGGCCAGCGCCTGCTCGCCGACCGCCTGTTCGAGGTTCTGCTGGTGCAGTTGCTGCGCTGGCTGCTGGATCACTCCGGAGCAGTGGGTGCGTCTGGCGGACTGATGAACGGGCTAGCCCACCCAAAGCTTGCACGCGCGCTGACCGCGGTGCACGAAAGGCCATCTGCAGATTGGACGCTGGAGTCGATGGCCAACGTCGCGGGCATGTCACGCAGCGCATTTGCGTTGGCGTTCAAGACGAAGGTCGGCGTGACGCCGGGCGACTATCTCCTGCAATGGCGCATCTCTGTGGCCCAGTCAAGACTCAGGGCTGGCGCATCCGTCAAGGGCGTGAGTGAAGAGCTGGGGTATGCTAGCGCCGCATCATTCTCTCGCGCGTTTTCTCATGCGATTGGCCCATCGCCCAGAAAATGGCTGCAGATGGAGAGGGATGAAGCGGTCTGACGGACGTTCTCCTCTCAGGATGCGGACAGACTTCGCTCGAAGGCTTTCGTGCGGCCAGTCCAGACTGCCAGCACCCATGCCCTCCGTCCTGTATGCCCATTTGGCGGCGATAGCAGCCGAACGATCACGACTGGAGGCCGCGCGGCTGCTGCGTAAGACTACGCATGGCGCGCACCTCGTGAGCAGCGCTTCAGCGCGTGGGAGTCTGCCCCTTGTCGGGCATGAATGCCCTGAACATGAACCATGCAAACGCGACAACACCCACGCTGAAGACAACGTCGCCCGGCACCCTCGCCCAGACCAGCGCCTGCATCAGCGGGCTGTGAATGAACTCTGCCGAACGGGCATAGGCATAGCCGTGTTCGATGCTGGCGTAGGTCTGCAGGACGCCCTGCGGGAGCAGGGACAGGAAAGTCATCATCGCGATGCCGATGTTGAGTGACCAGAATGCGGTCCTGAGCCATCTCTGGTTCCACAGCGCGACGTCCGTGAGCCCACGCATGCAGTAGAGCGTAAGGCCCAGGCCGAGCATGCCGTACACGCCGAACAGGGCGGCATGGCCATGATTGGCCGTCGTATTCAATCCCTGCATGTAATAGAGCGCGATCGGAGGATTGATGAGAAAGCCGAACAGCCCTGCGCCCACCAGGTTCCAGAACAGGACGGCGGAAAAGAACATGAATGGCCAGTGGTAGGTCCGCTGCCATGCGGCTTCATGTTCCACTTTGTACCTTGCATAGGCCTCAAAGCCGACCACGAGCAACGGCACCACTTCCAGGGCCGAAGCCATCGCGCCGACCGCAATCGCTGATGTCGGAGTGCCGGAGAAGTAGAGGTGATGGAAGGTGCCGAGCACACCGCCAAACAGGAAAATGATCGTCGCGAACAGCACCATCACAGTTGCCGTGCTGGTCCTCAGAATTCCCATGCGGACAAAGAGCAGGGAAATGATGGCGGTGGCGAAGACCTCAAAGATACCTTCGACCCACAGATGCACTACCCACCAGCGCCAGTATTCCATCACGGCAATGTGCGTGTGCTCGCCCCACATCAATCCGGCACCATAAAGCAGGCCGATAGCCAGCGCCGAAACGAGCACCAGGTAGATCAGCGATTTGCTGCCTTTTTCCTGAAGCACCGGCCACAGCGCACGCACCACCAGCGCGACCCAGAGCAGAAGGCCGACAAGCAGGTATATCTGCCAGAAGCGGCCTAGGTCTACATATTCATAGCCCTGATGCCCGAACCAGAAGTTGGCCTTCAGCGTTCCGAACAATCTGTGTACGGCGGCCCACTGGCCGGCGAAGGACCCGACCACGATAACGAGCAGACTGATGAACAGGAAATTGACGCCAAACCGCTGGAATTTTGGATCACGCCCCGCCAGCATTGGCGCAACGTAGAGCCCCGTCGCCAGCCATGCGGTTGCGATCCACAGCACGGCGAGCTGCGTGTGCCAGGTGCGTGTGACGGTGTACGGCAGATATTCGGCAAACGGCAGGCCGTATAGCCCCTGTCCCTCTACAGCATAGTGTGCGGTGACGATGCCGAGCAGCACCTGCACCACAAATAGTGCGCACACCACCCAGAAATACTTCGCGGTCGCCCGCATCGAAGGCGTGATGGTCGCTCCGCTCAGGACATCCGACGCCGCCATGCCCTTTTCCGGCAGGATGTCGGCGCGCCAGACATCGAACTGCTTGGCGTAGTAGGCGATCAGCGCGCCGGCCGCGGCGAGCAGCAGAATCACCGAGGCCAGGCTCCACATCAAGGTGCCGGTGGTTGGCGTATTTCCCACGAGCGGTTCGTGGGGCCAGTTGCTGGTATAGGTGATGCTCTGACCCGGACGGTTCGTTGTCGCGCCCCATGCCGTCCAGAAGTAGAAGGCTGAAAGCTGCCTGGCTTCCGCGGCCGACAACCTGCCATGGACAGGGAAGGCATAGCTGCGGCGCAGTTCGAGCGAGGTTGAATCATCGCCTACATACAGGCTGACGAAATGCGCCTGCACCTGCTTGATGGCCAACGCGCGGGTGTTGCTGACGGTTATGACGCCCGATGCAGGGTCGTAGGTGTTGGCACGCATCTCGCTCTGCAACGCAGCCTTGCTGATGGCATCGGCCTGCGCTGCGGATACGCCTGTCGGGACCATGGATGAAGACAATGCCAGCAGCGCCTGCGCTTCCCGGTGCAACCAGTCAGCGCTCCAGTCCGGAGCCAGGTAGCTGCCATGGCCCCAGATCGACCCTTGTTCCATGCCACCGATCGACTGCCAGACATTCTGCCCAACCTCGATATCGGCGCGCGTGAACAAGGTTTCGCCATTCTTCGCTGTCACCGCTTCGGGGATGGGTGGCGCCAGCTGGTAGATCTGCCGCCCCATCAGCAGCAGAACGCCAAACATGACGAACATGCCTACCGCCAGAATTGTCCACAGCCGCTTTACGCTGAATGTCGTTGCGTATTCCTGCATGACCCTGCCCCTCGGTTCTGCAACGTCGGCGGTTGTCGCCAACGTCGCCGAAGTTGATGCTTCTTAAAGAGGTATATGCTATACATCTTTAATGAGGCTGTCCGTTCAATCCGACTATGCCTTGCGAACATTGATGTTCCTGGCAGCACAGGAGGGCCATCATTCGATCGCCGAGATTGCCCGCGCCTACGGCATCTCGAAAAACCACCTGATGAAGGTGGCGCAGCGGCTGACGGCCGAGGGATTCGTCGAAAGCGTGCGCGGCCGGGGCGGCGGGCTGAAACTCGCGCGATCCGCTTCTGTGCTGAACGTCGGATCAGTATTTCGCGCCATGGAAGATACCGGGTCGTTCGT
>JBEBHP010000044.1:0-3824 GCA_040080835.1 Micropepsaceae bacterium
CGCGCAATCACGCGCGCAGCAACCCTCAGCGTGACCGACGATGAGATCGATGGCTTCTGCGATCAGCGCCCGGGGCGGCGTCTCGCAGACTTCCATCGTGAGCTGTTCAAGCCGCGACAGAGCCGCCTGCGCGGAGTTCGCGTGCAGTGTCGCGATGCCGCCCGGATGACCTGTGTTCCAGGCCTTGAGCAGGTCGAGGGCTTCAGGACCGCGCACCTCGCCAACCACAATGCGATCCGGACGGAGCCTGAGGGTGGATCGCACCAGATCCGACAGCGAGACCGACCCTGGCTGTGTACGCAGGGCGACCACGTCTTCGGCGGCGCACTGCAGCTCGCGCGTGTCTTCCAGAATGACCACACGCTCGCCGAGCTGGGCGATCTCGTGGAGCAGGGCGTTGGCGAGCGTCGTTTTACCGGAGCCCGTGCCGCCCGCGACCATGATGTTAGCGTGATCACGCACGGCCGCGCGCAGGGTGGCGGCCTGCTCTGCGGTGATGACGCCTGAGGCCTGATAGTCGTCGAGCGTGAACACGCGTGCCGCTGGCTTGCGGATGGCAAAGCAGGGTGCGCGCGAGACCGGCGGCAGGACGCCTTCAAACCGTTCGCCGCGTGGCGGCAGTTCGGCCGACACGATCGGCGCGTCACGATTGACCTCGGCGCCGGTCAGGGTGGCGACAAGACGGATGACCCGCTCGGTCTCTGATGCTTCAAGCCGATGCGGGGTCGCAATCCGTCCCTTGCCGACCTGTTCAAGCCAGAGCCGTCCGTCCGGATTGGCGATGATCTCGATGGTGTCAGGCGCCTCCAGCATGGCGGCAATCGATGGGCCGAGCGCCGTGGTCAGCATGGCCAAGCCACGCGAGGGATCATGGCCGCGCGAGACATCAGTTAAGGGAAGGACGGTGCTCATTCGGCGGCTGCTCCAACACTGTGGTCGGCAGCCGAATGTTCGATGGTCGGACCGAACTGGTCGCGCAGAATGCTGCGGCCCGTGCGGAGCTTGGCCACCATCGCGGCGATGACATTGCGGAAGCGCTCCGACCCGCGCGCGTTGACGTCCGCCTTGTCTATCTCCGGAATGTCGGGCGAGACGCTCATCACGAAGCGCGTCGTGTGTGCGGTCAGTTCGAAGAGCGTCTCCTGGCCATGCTCGAGCAGGGCAAGCCGCGCCATGATCCGGTCGAGGCGCGCCATCAGGGCGTGATGCTCGCCCTCCTGGCGCGTCGCATCGAAGAAGCGATGGACGGCATCCTCCAGCACGTCTGACGCACTGCGACCTTGATGCACGGCCAGACGCCGCATCGCGGCGACGAGATCCTGGTTGATGTAGGCGGTGATCTTGGCGCGCGGCATGAGCTCAGACATCCGTGTCGAAATGTTCGGGGTTGAAGACGAACACGGTTCTCGCGAGGCCCGGCCCCGTGAAAGCCGCGCCAAGATCGTCGGACGTTTGCGGTGTCGACTGCGATTCACCGTCGTTCGTTTGCGTCGGCTCGCCCGCGGCAGGCGTCGAGAAATTGAACGCTTGCTGGAGCGACTGTTCGCTCTGGTCCTGAGCCTGTGTATGGCCGGAACCGGATGCGCGCCTGAATGACGTCGACTGCGAGGACGGCGGGAGTGGCGTCGTGGAAGCGGTGAGGCCGGACCAGACCGTTGGAAGGCCGTTCGGCGAATGGCGGGGCGAGGCGAAGGGCGGCCGCAAGCGCGCTTTGAAGAGCGGTTCTGCGAAGTAGCGCACTTTCTTCGCGCGAATGGGTGGCGCCCCGCCGGTCAGGATCAGCGCATCCGCATGCGGGAGCTGCATGACCTCGCCCGGCGTCAGCAGGGGCCGCGGCACTTCCTGACGCGAGACCATGGTGTGGCCGAGCCAGGGCGCCATGCGCGAGCCGGCATAGTTCATCTGCGCGCGCGTCTCGGTGGTGACGCCCAGCATGTCGGAGATACGGCGGGCAGTCCGTTCGTCATTGCAGGCGAAGGCGACCCGCACATGGGCGTTGTCGAGAATGGAAGAGTTCTCGCCATAGGTCTGGACGATCTGGTTCAGCGACTGCGCAACCAGGCAGGCCTTGAGCTTGTAGCCACGGATATAGGCGAGGGCATGCTCGAAGAAGTCGAGCTTCCCGAGCTGCGGAAACTCATCGAGCATCAGGAGAACGCGCCGGCCGCCGGGGTTTTCCGAAGCGACTTCGGTCAGCCGCTTCAGGATCTGGTTGATCATCAGGCGCAGCAGCGCCTTGAGACGCGACATCTCCTCCGGCGGCACAACCAGATAGAGCGATATAGGCCGTGCGCCGTTGATCAGCTCCTCGATCGTGAAATCCGAGGTCTCGGTCGCACGGGCGAGGAGGGGGTCGCGATAGAGCGCAAGGAAGCCGAGAGCGGTCGAGACAACGCCCGAGCGCTCGGCATCGGCCATGTCCAGGAGCTGCCGCGCGCCGGCCGCGACAACGGGGTGTGGTGCGCCGTCCTTGATCGGCCGACGCAGCATCTCGTCGAACAGGTCGAGCACCGGGCGCGCCGGATCGGCCAGCAGCTCACCGACGCGCGCCAGCGACTTCTGCTTCTCGGCATAAAGCGTCCAGAGTATCGTCGCGACCAGCAGTTCGAACGCGCGCAGCTGCCAGTGGCTGCGCTCCCGCAGCGCGCCTTCCGGATCGACCAGCATGTCGGCCAGGACCTGCGCATCGCGCACTTCAGCATCGCCACGGCGGATCTGGGTCAGCGGGTTGTAGCGATGTGTGTCCGCCTTGGTGGGCGCAAACCTGTAGACCGGGCCGAAAGCTGCGCGGAGGCCTGACGTTACGGCCCAGTTCTCGCCCTTGAGGTCGAGCGCCAGGTAGGAATGCCGCCAGACAAGACCGGTCGGCAGCGAAATGCCAACGCTTTTGCCCGTGTTGGTCGGGGCGATGACCAGCACATGCTCATCCCCATCATGTCGCAGGAGCTGGTTGTCCAGCGTGCCCAGGACGACGCCATCGCCGCTGGTGAGATTGAGTTTGCGGACATCGCGCGAGGTCGCCCAGCGGGCGCTGCCATAGGTGGCAGAGTCCTTTGCTTCCCGTGCGCGCCACAGCGAGAAGCCAAAGGCCGTCGCAACCGAGACGCCAACGCCGGTAAGAAAAATTAACGCGCCGGTCTCGAAGACGACACGGGCATAAGCGTCAAAGGCATACCACCAGAGGAAGAACTTCCAGGGTGCGTAAACGGGATAGCCGAACACAGAGCCATCTGGCGAGCCGAGTTGTGACTGATAGCCCAGCGCATCCGCCGTCCATTGTGTCGTGATGATCAGGCTCGCGAGGAATGCCGTGAGCACGCAGAGGATCTGACCCCAGTAAACGCGTCCGGCGCTCATGCGTTTACGACTCCGGTCGCGCGGCGAGCGTTAAACGCAGGGCGCCGCGTGACGCGCGAAGCTGTCGCGACGACAGTGCGAATCGTCTGCGAGCGGAGAGGGCGTGCAATCGCGAGGCGCACGGGCTGAGCTGCGCGGCGCTTAAGATTCGTAAAGACGCGTGTGGTCCTCCGTACACGGACGGCGAAGAAAAAATCACCGCTGGTCCGTGTGTTGCATGGATAACATCTTAACGAGGGTTGGGACCTGTCCATCGCGTCCACTCAGCCAGTGACCCGACTGGCTTAGACGCAGCGAGGCAGTTTCGCTTCGCAGACTTTAGGGCAGGGGCTCGTCAAACAATGACGATTGCGGAATACGCAAAACTGGATTGGGATCGGCTCAAGGTATTCCGGACTGTCGCCGATACGGGAAGCATCAACGCCGCCGCCAAAACGCTCTGCCTGAGCTATGGCAAGGTGTCGAAG
>JBEBHP010000007.1:0-211157 GCA_040080835.1 Micropepsaceae bacterium
CGGCGCTACCTGATTGGGCAAAATGACCGGATGGCCCCTGGGTGGCAGGGACAAGCCCTGCCATGACGAATAAAAGGAGGTCGAACTGAACCGGACAGCTGTAGCGAAGGCGGACCAGGCCAGTGTAGGGAGGATTGGTTTGAGAGGGAGCACATCCCTTCTTCTGTCTTCTCCCATTGAGGGATCTACCTACGCCGAGCGAAGCACTTCTGCAGCCTTCGCGAACCGTCAGTTCGACGCCGGATAGCGTCTGACTAACCGCTGCTGTCGAATGTAGGCTGCGGCGAGCGCGCGCCATCCGACAGGCTTGTAACCGCGTTCGCGCATCCGGTGCGCCAGCGCAAACAGCAGGCGCTGCTTTGCAAATATGCCAGAGAAGGCTTCAAACAGTGACAGGCGCGGATCCCAGTTCTGTATCGCTTCCGAACCGGCGCCATTTATTTCAATGATCGTGAAACGCCCCGCCTTCAACGCGGCGAGCGATTCAAACTTTACGTCGAAGCGGCCATAGTGAAATCCGCCAACCGACTTCGCGATGGCATCGACGGCCGCTTCAAGCGCGGGCGTGATATGAACCGACAAATTCTCGTATCGTCCGCCCACGCGAACCGAGGCGACTGTCGTAAGTTCAATCCGTTCGCCGGCCGCAGGCACGCGCGCCGCGCCACCGCAACCCAGTTGATCGAGATAGAGTGACGACTTGTGTTGCATACGACCATCAGCAGCGATCAGATCGCCAATGCTTCGAATGCCATCTCCTTCGACGTGAGGCGCATGACGAACCGTCAGCGCTGTGACATGGCCATCTGTGGCGCCCGCTTCACGTATATATAAAATACCCGCCTCGTTCTTCTCGTGTGCAAAGCGCTGCAACAGAAAGGTGGCGTCACTCGGAAACGCGCGCGAATAGTCCCGCAGCCCGTCGTCGCTCTCGATCCGGCGCACCCCGTAACCGCACCAGCCGATATCGGGCTTCGCGATCAGCGGAAAAGTCAGACCTGCCTGAAGGCGAATCGCGACCGCATCTGCACCGGGCTGGACCTGGAAAGTGTCCGCCACCCATTCACCAAATCGCCGGTCTATCGGCTCAAGATAGGAAAACTTCGACTCCCCGGCCAATCCGCCGGTTTCAATTCCCGGATTGAGAGCCGAGGGCAGTGTTGCGCTTCGGTAAATCAGCGCAAGCCACAACCAATGAGCGACCAGAGGCACGCAAAGCAGCCATTTTGGCAGGGCGTCGATGGGCGCAGGCCGCGGCCGGGTGCCACCGAGGGAACCTTGGCCCGCACCATTTGTTATCTCCTTGTGGGTCAGTCCGACCATGAGATCACGCATCGCCATGACCCTCGCAGCAGATATCGTCACATCGGACACCGTCTACGGGCCGTTGCTTTATGTGTCCTTGTACCTTGGAACGTTCCTCCATGAAGGGGCCGCGATTGCAGCCGGTGCGGCGTGTCTCCTTTCGGATCAATCGACGGCGCTGTGGACCGCGACCGTTCTCATCGCCGGGATCGTCACCTGCGACCTGGGTGTCTATGGCCTCGGTGCATTGGCGCGACGCAGCCTGTGGCTGCAACGCCTCCTCGGCGTCAGCACACGCGACGATGTCCAAACCTGGTCCGGCAATCACCTGCTTCCGATCGTCGCAATGTGCCGCGTCGTGCCGGGCTTGTTGTTTCCGACGTTCTTGTCTTATGGCTGGCGCGGCGTCCCCTTTCGTCGCTTCGCCATGACAACGATTGCCGTCAACGTGATTTACGTGCCACTTCTGCTGGCGCTGTTCGTTCAGTTCGGCTTTCAGATTGCGCAACTGATTCAGCATTGGCCCACGGTGTCGCTCATTGCGCCGACAACTGCGGGGACAGTGTTGGTCTCACGGTGGTTACTGGCGCGCCGGGGACAGCGTCTCGCAGCGCTCGAGCACTTGCAGCCGGCAGCTTGAACGTTCTTCGGTATCGTTCGAAACATCGCTCCCCGCACCACAGGCGCATGATCGCTCCTTCTGCAATCGCTGTTGCGCAGCGCGGATCGTCTGCGACCAGCGGCTTGAGCACTTCCTCGATCCAGGCGCGCGCATGCTTGATGTCCAGCGTAGCGTGAAGCGCAAAATAGTGTCTCGCGCCAACGGGAATACCAAGGCGGCGCAAACCTGCATTCACGTGACCCACGCGGGTTGGTGCGGTCAGTTCGATCACGCCAAGCGCCCCGACCGAGTGAAACGCAAACCGCCGATTGCAGGCGAACGCCATCATGAGGTTCGCCAGCGCCAGCGCCTCCGGCACGGTGGTGTCGTGTGTCGGCGAAATGTCCAGCAGCGTTGCCAGCCGGCTCAGCATCGGGCCATGCATGCCTTCTGGCGCGCCGCGTCCCATCTCATCCCAATAGTTGCGTGCCATCTCGAGTTTTGCGCGCTGCGGCATCTTGATCTGTGTAAGTGCAACAAGGTCTTCGAACCCCGCTTCGCCCGCGACTTCCTGTTCGAGAAACCAGCGCATCTCAGGAAGACTGGCGTGCTCCGCGAGCCAGGGAAACAGGAGATCGCCCTGGCCAGGACCCGCATCGCGCAGGTCTTCAAACCACGCGCCAAACGCGTCAGCCTGAACCGGCACATCGGCAACCAGCGGTGCGATTTGCCGACGCAGATCTTCGATGAACCCACCTTCAAGCCGCGCGACTTCGCGGTCTTCCGCAACATCATCCGGCCCTCCGGCATCGGGAAATTGCGGCTCAAGCCGACGCGCGTTGAAGCGCGCCAGGACTAAGTGCGTCTGAGAGCCATCAATGTCAGGCGACGGGCTGCGAACCATTTGCCAAACCTCCAGGAGCTGTAACAGTGAGGACGACAGCTGCAATTCGATCGACCGCCGCGTAAGTGGGCTCGTCAAGCTCTTCACCGAACACGTCGGGATCGTACTCTTCATAAGTGAATGTGCAGTCGGTCAAACGCGGAACAACCGCTTGGCGAAACCGGTCGGCGCCCTGAACGACGGGAGCGCCAGTGTAAAGCAGCAGGCAACCGCCCGGCACGAGGCGAGGCAGGGCTTCATCCACGATGCGCAAGGACAGGTCAAAGCCCAATGCGCCACCGCCGTGACGATAGACCCGCTCGGCGCCATCGACGAGATAGGGCGGATTTGCAATGATGATGTTGGCTGATTCCGGAATGTGACTGGCAATGTCACTATGAACCGTATGCGCCTGCGGGATCCGGTTGATGGCAGCGTTGATGGTTGCAAAGCGGACCGCCGCCAGGTTGATGTCGCCCAGTATCAGGTCGACCTGAGCGTGTCTTGGCAGGAGAGATCGCAGATAAATTCCCCCAGCCCCGCTGCCACAACCGATATCGACGATTGTCTGCGCGACGCCATTGCTCTTTCCACCAAATGTGGCTTGCAGCGCTCTTGCAAAGCGATAGGTGTCGGGTCCAAAAAAAACCGCATCCTCAGCTTCGGTGGGAAATGCGGAGTGCATGAACAGGAGTTGATCCAGCGACGAAAATCGCACAGTGCTTCGACAGAGATTGCCGTGAGGGGCAATCGCGTCGCCGTCGCGGAGCAAGTTCAGCAAGTCCTCGGGCAATATTTCTGGCAAAAAGGGGCGGCTCCAACCGAAGACATCTTCGAGTGTCACAGCAAGCTGGTTGGCACTGCGGGCATTGACGCGCGCATGGGTAGCTGGCGTCACCGTGGTGAAACGGTAGCCGCGCCACAGCAACTGTCGCCCCAAAGCGACGAGCGCCGCATCGCGATGGTGCAGGCTCGAATCGAACATTCACAACCTCATCGGACCAAAACGCCTATCCGGCGTGGTTGTTCCCGACGTCGCATGATTTTGCATATGGCAGGCCCTTGGCCCTCTACGGGCATTTTTCCCCCTTGCACCCCAAACGGCACCGCGCCACTTTGCGCCCGAACAAGCATAGTCGCGCCGACACGGAACCTGCATGACCAACCAGAACTTCGACCTCTCCGGCAAGACAGCACTCATCACCGGCGGCAGCCGTGGCCTGGGCCTTGAAATGGCCAAGGCTTTTGCCGGGGCTGGCTGCAACATCGCCATTGCAAGCCGCAAGGCCGAAGCCTGTGAAGCGGCGGCGGCAGAGATACGCAAGCTCGGTCGCAAGGCTGAAAGCTTTCCCTGCCACGTCGGCCAATGGTCGGCCCTGGACCCGCTGGTCGACGCCGTTTACGCCAGGTTGGGGCGCATCGACATCCTGGTGAACAATGCCGGCATGTCCCCGCTTGCGCCATCATCGGTCGAAACCAGCGAAGAACTTTTCGACAAGGTGATCGGTGTGAACTTCAAGGGCCCCTACCGGCTGACCGCACTCGTCGGCTCGCGCATGGTTCGTGACGGCGGCGGTGCGATCATCAACATCTCGTCAACCGGCGCGATCCGGCCCCAGCCGCGCTTCATTCCCTATGCAGGTGCAAAAGCTGCGCTCAATGCCATCACCAAGGGCTTCGCACTGGAATACACGCCGACCGTTCGCGTCAACGCGATCATGGCAGGTCCGTTCCTGACCGACATCGCCAAGGCGTGGGAGCCCGAAGCCCGCGAGAAGGCGCCCAACATCCTGGGCCGTCCCGGCAAGCCGCACGAAATCGTGACCGCCGCACTCTACCTCGCGAGCCCGTCATCAAGCTTCGTCACGGGTTCTGTCATCAACTGTGACGGCGGCGTGATGTAATCGCAATGCACGTCGTCATCATCGGAGCAGGCCTGGTCGGCATCACATCTGCCTATGCGCTGAACAAACTTGGCGCAAAGGTGACCGTCATTGACCGGCGTGAAGGCGCAGGCCTCGAGACCAGCTTCGCCAACGCCGCCCTGATGCATCCAAGCCTGGTTGACCCGTGGAACTCGCCTGGCGTGGGCTGGGACATGCTGCGCTGGCTGGGCCGCGAGGACGCACCGATGCTGATGCATCTCGCACAGCTGCCATCGCTCTCGCTGTGGGGGCTGAGGTTCCTTGCAGAGTCGCGGCCGGCACGCCACCAGGCCAACACGCTGAAGAACCTGCACCTGGCCCTGCTCTCTCGGCGCGAGATGACGGCCCTTCGTGGCGATACCGGCATTTCGTTTCACTGGAAGAAAACGGGAGTCCTTTCGATCAGCCGCAGCGCACAAGCGTTCGCCGCATCGCAGACAGCAGCGGGCCGCCTGGCACCGTTCGGCGTCAACTTCCAGACGCTTGATCGCGACGAAACTGTTGCTGCCGAGCCCGCCCTGAAGCCGATCGCCGGCGTGATCGCTGGCAGTGTTCACTTCGTCGATGACGAACGCGGTGATCCATTCCTGTTCGCGCAGGGCATGACTGAAGTCCTTTCAAAACACGGCGTTGAATTTCGTTTCAATACGCCCGTCATCGAAGTGGTGCAGGAATCCGGATCCATCAGGGCTGTCAGAACTGCCGGCGGCGACATTTCCGGCGACGCCTATGTACTGGCGGCAGGAAGCTTCAGCGTACCGCTTGCGCGCCCTCTAGGCATCAATGTGCCCGTGCGACCGGCCAAGGGATACTCCGCCACGATCACGTGCAAAGGCAACCCCGACGCTCCGAAAAACCCGGTCTCGGACAATGGGGTCCACGCGGCCGTGACACCTGTCGACGACGAACGCGTTCGTATTGCAGGCACGGCAGAGTTTGCAGGCTATGACGCCACTATCCGGCAGCCGCGCATCGACTACCTGATGTCGGTGCTGGGCAAGATCTATCCCAGGCTTGCTGCGAACGTGCATCCCGATGATTGCACGTTCTGGGCGGGCCTGCGGCCGATGAGCTTTGATGGCGTCCCCACGATCAGCCGCACGAAGCTCTCGAACCTATTCCTGAACACGGGACACGGTCATATTGGCTGGACGACAGCTGCGGGTTCCGCGCGCCTCGTGGCGGACATGATCCTCGACCGCAAGGCTGAACTCGACCTGAGCAACTACAGCATCGACAGGTTCTAATTGTCGTTCCACGACGCCGCGCTGCGCTTGACGTGGGCGTGCACCATGAATGTTCCGCCAATCCTCAACGATTGTTCATGTCCTGCCGACACCGCAAATCAGCATTTCCGCAGCGAATTCAGGGAGATTCCCGCCCGCGTTGTCGATTGCCATTGCAAGGCACTGGATTAAACCGGTTGCACCTACCATGTAGAATGAAGCGTGAGTTTGACCGAACCTGCACCGGGTGCAGGCATTCAGACTGGAGCAGCGCCCGAAAGGCGCACGCCGTACCGATGCGGTCCAACGTTGATCGCTAGATCTTCTCATCCGGCCTGTTGGTCAATAAGCGCGATTTGATGTGCGCCTGTTGGTTGACGACGTTTCAGCGTCTCTAAGCTGCCAATAACGTCGCGATAGCCTTTCATGTTTGACGGTATTCAAGCCGATCCGTCAATCTGATCAGAAATGATTGTCCTGTCCCCACAAGCCATGCACGTGGGTGACGTTGAATTGGAAACAAATCTCCGCTTCATACGCGGACGCAAGGTGCCCTGATTGAATCGATATGCTGAACAATCTCGACGTCCATATCCAGTTTGGCACTGCCCTTCGAACGCTGACGTCGGAGCTCGACAACGCGTCCCTGTGGGCGTCCGTCAAGAGTGCCGCAAGCACGCTGGGGTGCTCCTATGTATCAGCTGTCAATGTCAGGAAGCTCGCTGACGGTGCCGACACCGCCGTATATTACTCGGACCTCCCGACCGAAATATTCCCGAAACTCGAAAAAGAAGACCTCATTCTGGATCACCCGATTGTGAAGCGCAGCTTCGCTTCTCCGGAACCATTCACGATTTCGAGTCTGCGCGCTCAGTCCGAGCCGGTCGACAAACGCTGGGTCGAATTGCTCCATCAGACTGTCGCTGGAGGCGACGCCCTGATCATCCCCGTCCACGACCGGAAAGAGCTCGAGGCCATTTTTGTGTTTGGCGGTGAGCGTCCCGATTTCAGTCCGTTGACGCGCGCCATGCTCCAGGTACTGGCGTACGCCGCAATTTCTGCCCGGCTGGTCGCTGAAAAAAGAGGTGCACAGGCCAGTGACTACGGCCTCACCTTGCGCGAACTTCAGTGCCTGAGGGTTGTTGCCCAGGGCAGGATCGACCCCGACATCGGCCAGATGTTCAGCATCAGCGCCCGAACGGTTCGCTTTCATGTCGACAACGCCAAGCGCAAGCTCGGCGTCGATACGAGGCTGCAGGCCATCGCAAAGGCAATGCGCGAGAAAATCTTCGAAATCTAGAATTGCCGCGTGATCCGGTTTGCAATCAGTTCAGGCCGAACGCGCTCTTGATGCCGTCGATTGTGAACTGTGCAGCCAGTGCCGCAAGGATGATGCCGAAGACTTTCGTCACGATGGCGGCAGCCGTCGCACTCATCATGTGACTGACGCGTGCAGCGACCAGAAACACGCCAAGCGTCAGCGCGAGATTGACACCGACACCGGCAAGGACTGCCACGCGTGCGATGATGTCATCGTGCTTGGCAAAAAGCAGCATGATCGACGCGATCGAGCCTGGCCCCGCAATCAGGGGGATCGCCAGCGGAAACACCGAAATGTCCTCGTGCTCGCCAGGATGGGCTCTACGCTCTTCAAGCACCTTTTCATTCCGGGCTTCGCGTCGCTGGGTACGGGTCTCAAACAGCATGTCGAGCGCAATGATGAAAAGCAGAAGGCCTCCGGCGATCCGGAACGCGTCAAGGCTGACATGGAGCTTGTCCAGGACCCATTCGCCGCCAAAGGCAAACCCGAACAGGATGCATGTCGCAATCGCGACACTCTTCCACGCCATGTAATGCCGCCAGTTCAGCGGCATGTCCTGCGTAAGCGTCGTGAACAGCGGTGTACAACCGGGCGGGTCGATCACGACGAAGAAGGTAACAAGCGACGCGACAAAAATCTCAAACAAGGTGAAACCGGCAAGCTTGATGGTGGACGAATCCTGATCGAGAAGATGTCACCCGGAAATGCGCCCGTCCAGCAGCCAAAGGACGCAAGGGGCTCGCCTCAGGCGCCCTTGTGAAAGGTAAACATGCAGAGAGCAATCACAGGCCGAAACAGGCGCGCACCGCCACGACTGTTTCGCCCCCCGCGAAATTCCGCCATATTGCGATTAAAAAAAACGCTGTAAGAAACCCCGCCCGTCGATGTCTAACAACATCATGAGCAGGGATCAGGACGACTGGTACATCCGGATCGCGGAGCAATGGGGCGCAGCCATGCAGCGCATTGCGCGCTCCTGTGAGGCTGACCCGGACCGGCGCCGCGATGTGCTGCAGGAAATGCATGTTGCCGTCTGGAAAAGCCACCCGCTATTCGATGGCAGGTGCTCGGAACGCACGTGGATCTATCGCATAGCCAGCAACGTAGCTGCAAACCACGTCAATCGCGAACGTCGACGCAATACACCGCTGGTGTCGCTCGATCGGGCTGGAGACATGGCCAGCAACGACCAGTTCCAGATCGCCGAAAGGGACATCGCACTTCAGAAGCTGTTCACGATCATCGACCGTCTCGACAATCCGGACCGCAGCGTCATCACGCTGTACCTCGAAGGTCTGGATGCGGCGACGATCAGTGACGTCACGGGAATGTCACCGGGAGCCGTTGCGACACGCATTTCACGCATCAAGACACTCCTCGCGCACCATTTCAAGGAGGTTCAGCATGACTGACCACAACCCAATCCAGGACCTCTGGCAGTCGCAACCACAGGAGAACTTCTGCATGAGCACGGACGAAATCAGGAAGCGTGCATCAAAACTGCACGCCACGATCTCAGCGCGCAACACACGCGAGTACATCGTCGGTAGCGCGCTGGTGGTGTTCTTTGCGGCGTTCGCATTGATTGCGAAGTCGGACCTGGGACGTCTGGCGCTGCTGCTGAGCGCCGGCGGCGTCGCCGTGAGCATGTGGCAACTTCATCGTCTCGCGCGAGCGGCCGCAGGCGACGAGATCTATCTTGTGACGCAGTGGTCAGAATTCTATCGCACGCAACTGGCTCGCCAGCGCGATGCACTCAGGCGCGTCTGGATCTGGTACTTGGGGCCGCTTGTTCCAGGAATGGTCCTTTTCTGGATCGCGAGTGGTCTGAAGGACATCAATGCCGGAAACACTGTTCAGGGCCTGGCGGTGACGATGGTCGGGTTATTGATCACATTCGGCGTGTTCCTGGCCGTGGGATCAGCAAACAGAAAAGCTGCAGACAGGCTGCAGGCCGAGATCGCATTGATCGACCGCCTGATTGCTGAAAAGTAAGGACCATCGACGATGAAGCTTTCTCGCAGCTCACTTCTTCTCATGCCTTCCGCCACCGAATGCCCGTTTCAGATTCTTTTTCATCTGCCTTTGGTCCCAACATATTTCATGGAACCTGCAGCAACAGTACCATTCAGCCGCCAACCCTTCACCAGAGAATAGATCGCCGGAATGACGATCAGCGTCAGTACCGTCGAGGACACCATGCCGCCGATCATGGGCACGGCGATGCGTTGCATGATTTCCGAACCCGCACCGGTGCTCCACAGGATGGGCAGGAGGCCTGCCATGATAGCTGTCACCGTCATGAGCTTAGGCCGCACGCGTTCGACGGCACCTTCCATGACAGCGGCGGTGACTTCAGCAGCGCTAATCGCGCGCGCCTCGCTTGCAGCGCGCGCGAGGTGACCTCGATAAGCGCTATCGAGATAGATCAGCATCACCACACCCGTTTCTGCGGCAACACCGGCAAGCGCTATGAACCCGACAGCAACGGCGACGCTGAAATTGAAGCCCAGGGCGTACATCAACCACAACCCGCCAACGAGCGCGAAGGGCACCGAGAGCATGACAATCAGCGTCTCCGCCAGTCTTCCGAAGTTCAGATAAAGCAACAGGAAGATGATCAACAGCGTGAATGGCACCACGACCATCAGCTTTGCCTGCGCGCGCTCCAGATATTCGAACTGTCCGCTCCAAATCGGGTAGACGCCCGCCGGGAACTTGACCTCGCGCGAAACAGCTGCGCGCGCCTCGGCGACATACCCACCCAGATCCCGGTCACGGACATCGACAAAGACATAAGCCGCAAGCTGCGCATCCTCAGTGCGAATGGTCGATGGTCCTTGCTCAAGCTTGATGCGTGCCACTTGGTCCAATGGCACTCCGCCGCCGCTCCCTATCGGCACAATGACTTGATGCGCAATCGTTTGCGGATCGCTGCGGAGCTCGCGCGGATACCGAATGTTGACGCTGTAACGCTCGCGACCCTCGACGGTGGTGGTAATCGTTTCGCCACCCAGCGCCATCGCAATCGTGTCTTGCACCTGACCGACGGTTAAGCCGTAACGGGCAAGCTCGCGGCGATCAGGCTCAATTGTCAGGTAGTAACCGCCACCGATACGCTCGGAAAAGGCGCTGGCGGTTCCCGGGACTTTGCGCAGCACACGCTCGATCTCACGCGCCGCGGCTTCGATGTCGGCAAGCGAGCGGCCGATCACCTTCACACCGACAGGCGTGCGGATGCCGGTCGACAGCATGTCGATGCGCGCCTTGATCGGCATCGTCCAGGCGTTGCTCACGCCAGGGAATTGCAAGCTCGCGTCCATCTCGGCGATAAGCTTGTCGGTCGTCATGCCGGGACGCCACTCCGTCTCGGGCTTCAGATTGACAACGGTCTCAGACATCTCAAGGGGTGCGGGATCCGTCGCCGTCGCGGCACGGCCTGCCTTGCCGAAGACGGAGGCCACCTCGGGAAACGATTTGATGATCTTGTTTTGTGTTTGCAGAAGTTCCGCCGCCTTTGTCACCGACAAGCCCGGCAAAGTGGTTGGCATGTAGAACAATGTACCCTCGTTCAATGTCGGCATGAACTCCGAGCCGATCCGCATCAAAGGCCACGCCGACAGCGCCAGAATGGCAACGGCAATCGCTATCGTGAGCCCGCGCGCGTGGAGCACGGCGCGAATGATTGGCCGATAAAACGCAATCAGGACGCGATTGACCGGATTCTCGCTTTCGCTGCGAATACGACCGTGAATGACCAAGACCATCAACGCCGGTACAAGTGTGACCGACAACAGCGCCGCCGCGGCCATGGCAAACGTCTTGGTGAAAGCAAGCGGATGGAACAAACGCCCCTCCTGCGCCTCCAGCGCAAAGATCGGCAGAAACGACACGGTAATGATGAGCAGACTGAAGAACAGTGACGGTCCGACTTCCACGGCCGCATCAATGATCGCTTGCGTGCGGCTTTCTCCCGGTTTCATGCGTTCAACATGCTTGTGCGCGTTCTCGATCATGACGATCGCGGCATCCACCATCGCACCGATGGCGATCGCGATACCGCCAAGGCTCATGATATTGGAGCTGAGACCCAGCACTTTCATGCCTCCAAAGGCAAGCAGCACGCCAACAGGCAGCATGACGATGGCAACCAATGCACTGCGCACGTGAAGCAGGAAAACGATGCAGACCAGTGCGACGATGATGCTTTCTTCCGCGAGCGTGCGTTTAAGTGTGGCAATGGCGCGGCGGATGAGATCTGAGCGGTCGTAAACCGGCACAATGCGCGTGCCGTCGGGCAGGCTCGACAAAATTCCATCCAGCGCCGCTTTGGCCGCCTCGATCACATCGATCGTGTTGGCGCCCTGACGCTGAGCAACGATACCAGCCGTCACTTCACCCTCGCCGTTCAACTCGGCAACACCACGCCTTTCGTCGGGACCAATCACGACACGTGCCACATCGCCGATCGTGACGGGTACGCCGTTCATCGATTTCAGTGCTATCTGCGCAATATCGTCGATGCCCTTTAAGTAGCCGCGCCCACGCACCGCATGCTCTGTCTCGCTAAGTTCGACGACACGCCCTCCGACATCGCGATTGCTGCCTGCGATCGCCTTTCGCACATCGTCGAGCGACAGTCCCAAGGCCAGCAACCGCTTCGGATCGACAACAACGTTATATTGCTTGACGAAGCCGCCGACACTCGACACTTCGGCAACGCCAGAAGCCTTCGCCGCAGCAAAGCGCACATACCAGTCTTGTAGCGTACGGGTCTCGGCGAGATTAAGGGTTGGATGTTCGATCGCATATTGATAGACCCAACCAACACCGGTGGCGTCCGGCCCCAGTGCGGGCGTCACGCCAGCGGGCAGACGCTTCGCGGCTGCACTAAGATATTCGAGCACGCGGCTGCGTGCCCAATAGACATCGGTGCCATCCTCGAAAATCACATAAACGAAACTGACCCCGAAATAGGAAAAACCGCGCACGGCCCGCGATTTCGGCACACTCAGCATCGCGGTGGTCAATGGATAGGTGACCTGATCCTCGACAACCTGCGGCGCCTGGCCGGGAAACTCGGTGTAGACGATGACTTGCGTGTCCGACAGATCAGGGATCGCGTCGACGGGTGTCGTGAACACGGCATGGATTCCGGCAAAGGTCGCCAATGCCGTACCGATCATTATCAGCAAGATATTGCTCGCCGACCAGCGAATGATTGCAGCGATCATTTTCGAACCTCTTGGCCAAATCCCTGCAACGCGGCTCGAAGATTGCTTTCTGAATCAATCAGGAAGGTGGCCGAAGTGACAACGATCTCGCCTTCCTTGAGTCCCTCAGCGATTTCAACCATGCCTTTCGCGCGACGCCCCGCCGTGACGGCGCGGGGTTCAAACAATCCTTCACCGCGCGCCACCAACACGACCTGCCGCGAGCCGCTTTCGATCAATGCACTATCGGGTACGGTGAGGGCGGAGTCTCCGGGCGGCGCTGCGACCTCCACCGATGCAAACATGCCGGGAAGCAAGAGGCCCTCCGCGTTGGCAAGTTCAATTCGCACTTTCACCGTGCGCGTCGTCATTGCAACTTCCGGATAAACAAAACTGATCTTGCCTTCGAATATTTTTCCGGGATACGCGGCGAGGGAAATGCGTGCGGTCGCACCAGGTTTTGCAACGACGAGTGTGGTTTCCGGCGCTTCGGCTATCACCCAGATCTTTGAAAGGTCAGCCAGGCGATAAAGCGTCATGCCTGCCTCCGCCTGCATGCCCTGGACGATAGGCTTTTCGATCACCGTGCCGTCTTGCGGCGCCGGCCACGAGATATGACCAGTGGGACTTTGTGTTCGAATAAGCCGATCAATTTCTTGTTCTGGTACTTCGTAGAGTCGCAGCCGCTCGCGCGTCGTTCGAATGCTGCGCTCGTTGGTGCGCGCAAAGACACCGCCGGACTCGTTCGCCATCTCCCGTGAGCGCAGGGCAAGCGCCAAGTCCAGCTCTTCTTTAAGTATAAATGGGCTATTGATCTCGAATAGCGCTTGCCCCCTACGAACTTTCTCGCCCGTCACCGCGACGTATAGTTTCACAACATTGGCTGGAAATTTCAGCGACACGACGGCAAGCCCACGCTCGTCGGTCATCACCGTTCCGGTGAGCAAAATTCTCTCGTTCAACACCTGGCGGTTGACCGAAGCAGTGCGTACGCCGAGCCGCTGGACCTTGTCGAGGCTGATCTTTACCGTTCCCGGCTGATCGGCTTCGTCGGTGTAAACAGGGATGTAGTCCATCCCCATAGAGTCTTTTTTGGGCACCGGCGAGGTGTCCGACAGTCCCATCGGATTGCGATAATAGAGAACCGGACGGTCGACCTGTTTCTTCATCTGCGCCGACTCATCTGGTGCGCGCACGGCAATATAGTCTCGCCCCTGCCCATCTTTTTTGAGCACTGGCGAATAGTCAGGCGCACCGGATGGATCGCGATAATAGAGAATGGGTCCTGTGTTCGCGGCCGTGGTGTCGCTCGGCATTTCGCTTTGGCCCGACATCGACCACCAGGCCACGCCGCCAATAGCGGCCAGCGCAAGAGCTGCCGCCACCCAGATTATGCTCGCACGCATGATCAGCGCACCGTCACGACGACCGAGCCGGTGACGGTCTCCGTCTCACCCTGCACTTTGGCGCTGAGTTTCAACGCCCAACGCCCCGCCATGGTTGGCGCGACCATGAATCGATAAACGCCGGGCGCAGGCGAGCCTTGTGCCGTCACCGGTGCGGCCATGCCACCCATGCTTTCCGGGTCCATGTCGAAACGCGTTTCGAAGATCACGGCGCTTTCGACAGGCTTGCCGCTGGGCTGGTGGACGAGGCGTACGTCGACGATGGCTTCGCCATTCATGGGAATTTCACTCTGAACGGCAACAAAGACATAGGGCGATTCAGGTTTGCCGCATGCCGAGAGGATTGCGAGCGTCAGCAAGCCGCTAAAGACGATCAAGGCCGCACGGCCGATCGCATGAATTGATTTCATTTGGACAGTTCCTTGCGCGAACGAAAACGAACTTCGACGTAAAAACACGCGAAGCAGTTAGGGCGTTTCAGGCAAGGACGAACTTCGGAGGCGGCGTGTCGGGCTGGTGTTGGCGACCTGCAAGCATAGCCCTGGCGGCACGCACGATACGCTGACCTGATGTCTCTTGGTTCTTTCCCGGATCAATCACCGGTATGCTGGCGATCAATCCATTGCACGCGAGCATGCAACCAAGCGATTTGCCATCCGCGCAGCCGTCACACGGCATATCGCATGGTGAACTGGGAGACATCTCACTGCTGGCGGCCACGGGAGCAGATGCAGCATCTGCGTTAAACGCAAGGACGGGACTCAGCGCCAACGCGACGCATGTCAGCGCGCTGAGAAATCTTCCGGCGATGGTTCGCATGCATCCCATAGGCATACCCTATTATATCGGGTGGAAGTTGGGCGACAGTTAATTTGCGGACTACCGCCAAAATCGCGACTTTGTGAAGCAATTGTGCAATACGTAATGTGACCAAGCGGACGTCCGGGAATCGCGAAAACTCGCGTTAGGGAGAGAACAAGATTTTCCAAAAAGCCAAAATCTCGCGACGCCGTCTGGTGGTATCAGGGGCTGGTATTTCAGCTCTGTCGCTGACCGCCCCGGCGCTTTCCTCATCATTGGTCAAGCCGGAACTGCACGCCAGTCTTGCCGAATGGAGGCTGCTTCTGGGGACATGGATAGGCGTTGGCGAAGGACAGCCGGGCAAGAGTAAAGTCGAGCGCACTTACGAAGCAACGCTGGAAGGTCGATATATCTTGGCGCAAAACCAGTCCACCTATGCGCCGCAGGAGAAAAATCCTGAAGGCGAAGTACACAACGACATCGGCTATTACAGCCTCGACAAGGCACGCAAGCGCTTGGTCTTCAGGCAGTTTCACGTCGAGGGATTCGTCACCCAGTACGTGGCCTCCACCGAACGGTTCGACGGTCGTACGCTCGTGTTAGACTCCGAGTTGATAGAGAACATCCCGATCGGCTGGCGCGCGCGAGAGACATATCAGTTCAACGGTCCGGATGCGTTCGAAGAAGTCTTTGAACTCGCCGAGCCTGGCAAGGATTTCGAGGTCTACGCACACAACCGTCTTCGGCGCACCTGAACAAGAACGACGCCTCCGCCTCATCGCTCCCGCCGCCAACTTGATCTTGTCTTCCATCCAGCTTCGCGCGGCATCTGACGGCCAGGCACGCACTCGCGAGGTGAAGGGATGGCAGCAGGAAATTCACCACGCGCATCATGCGGCGCAGCGTAGCTCGCGAGACACCAAGCATTTCGCAAACGGAAGCGACCCGGAACCGATGACCGCATCAGAGGTCGAACTCGAGAGATTTGACAACCCTCGATGCGAGTTTCTTCATTTTCGCAATTGAAAAAACTGCTCAAACTGCAGGACAGTTGGGAAGTCGCATTTTTTTTCCGCAGGCACAAACAAGCGGACCGACGGCGCGCTGTCGCTTGCCGTATGCTTCCCAGCTTCACTTTGAACCCCGACACTCGGGATGTGTTCTGGCAGAAAATAGAGAAAAATTGGTCGGAGCGACAGGATTTGAACCTGCGACCCCCAGTCCCCCAGACTGATGCGCTACCAGGCTGCGCTACGCTCCGACGCTTGAAAGCCAACCTATGCAAAAAGGCAAGGTTGGTTCGGGGCGCGCAATATAGGCGGGACGCCTCGCCCTATGCAAACGCGATAATCAGGAAAATTCTGCGAAAACGAGTTCTATTCCGCAGCAAAAACCTTGCGTTGGCTGAATTGTGGGCGACGCCGGAGCATCTCGCGCAGGTTCAGCAGCTCATCCAGAACATTCTCCAGGCGCTCGCGCTGCTCGGATAACAGCGTCTCGCTGGGCTGGTCGGATGTCAGATTGACCTGCTCAACGGTGGGCATTGAACTGCGCAGCATCGGGCCGGTCTCGGCGACTGTCTCGCCGTCGCGCTTGCCAACCGCTTCCTTCACGCCCACGCGCCCGATCTCGGCCACGTGCTTCGCACCTTGTTCACGCAGGACTTTCTGGACGCCTTTGATCGTGAAGCCCTCGCCGTAGAGCAACGCACGAATGCCCTTGAGCAGGTCGATATCGTCGGGGCGATAATAGCGCCGCCCGCCTGCCCGCTTCAGCGGCTTGATCTGCGTAAACTTGGCCTCCCAGAAACGAAGCACGTGCTGAGGAACATCAAGGGCCTCCGACACTTCTGAAATCGTGCGGAATGCGTCGGGAGCTTTTTCTATGCGCGGTGCGTCGGTCATTTCGTGTCGCCAGTTTTTTGCGCACCCTCGCGGGTGGCCATTCCTTCATTGATCATCGACTTCAGGACGTGGCTCGCGCGAAACACGAGCACACGCCGAGGACTGATCGGAACTTCTTCACCAGTCTTTGGGTTCCGCCCGATTCGTCCACCCTTCGAGCGTACGGCAAAAGTTCCGAAAGACGAGAGCTTGACGACCTCACCCCTGATCAAACGTGCGGAAACTTCTTCGAGAACGCGGTCAACCAGTTCAGCCGACTCGTTGCGCGACAGACCAACCTGCGCATACACCGCTTCAGCCAGGTGCTGTCGCGTCAGGGTCTCGCTCATGGTGCCTCCGCTTCAGGCCGGGCCATTTTCTTGCGGGCGCGACTCAGTTGTCCACGGTAGGGCGGAGGAGAAATGCCGTCAATATCAGAGGGATAGCGGCAAGACCTACCAGCGGATCAGCGCTGAACCCCAGGTAAATCCACCGCCCATGGCCTCAACCAGCACAAGGTGACCGGCCTTGATACGGCCGTCCTTGACGGCGGTATTCAGCGCAAGAGGCACGGAAGCAGCCGACGTGTTGGCATGCTGGGCGACCGTCGACACCACGCGCGAGGGATGCACGCCGACCTTGCGGGCGGTTGCATCCAGGATGCGCTGATTGGCCTGGTGCGGCACGAACCAGTCAATATCGCCTGCCGCGAGCGAGCATTTGGCGAGCGCCGTTTCGATCGCCTCGGACATGTTCGTGACCGCATGTCGGAACACTTCACGACCTTCCATGCGCAGAAGACCGGTTGTTCTCGTCTTCGACGGCCCGCCGTCAACATAGAGCAGGTCGTGATGCCGACCGTCAGAAAACAGATGCGAGGTCAGCACACCACGATCGCTCGAGGTGCCGGCCCCCTGCGCGGCAGTCAGGAGCAGCGCACCAGCGCCGTCGCCGAACAACACGGCTGTCGTGCGGTCTTTCCAGTCCAGAATGCGGGAAAAGGTCTCGGCACCGATGACAAGGCAGTTCTTCGCCTGTCCGGCCTTGATGAAATTGTCGGCAACCGCGATCGCATAGACAAACCCGGAGCACACCGCCTGCACATCGAAGGCAGCGCCGCGTGTCATCCCGAGGCGTGCCTGGACAGTCGTGGCCGTCGCAGGAAATGTTTCATCCGGCGTCGCGGTCGCAAGCACGATCATGTCCAGGGCCGATGGCGAGACGCTTGCAGAACGCAATGCGTCCTGCGCTGCGGCAAATGCAAGATCGGAGGTGAACTCGCCTTCGGCTGCAATGCGACGCTCCCGGATGCCCGTGCGCTCGCGGATCCATTCATCGCTTGTGTCGAGTTGCGTGGCCAGTTCTTCATTCGTCACGGTTCGCGCAGGCAGGTAGGCGCCAACGCCGGCAACCTGTGAACGGATTACGGTCATCAGCTTGTTGCCGCTTCCGGCGTGGGGATGACATCCGGCACGGATTCCGGCTTTGCGCCGTCAAGTGCGGCCCCGGAAGCTGGCAGGTGCGCCATTGCGTCGGCGATGCGCTGTACGAAGTCGCTACCGCCCATTTCAACAGCCAGATCAATTGCAGACGCAAAGCCCAGCCCGTCGGTACCGCCGTGGCTTTTGACGACCACGCCATTCAGCCCGAGAAACACGCCACCATTGACGGCGCGCGGATCCAGCTTTTGCCTCAGGACATTGAACCCGGATTTGGAAAACACATAGCCAATGCGCGAGAGGAACGATCGTGCCATGGCAGAACGGATATAGTGGCCGATAAGCCGCGCCGTACCTTCCGCAGTCTTGAGCGCGATATTGCCGGTGAAGCCGGACGTCACCACCACGTCGACGGTGCCGGTGCTGATATCATCACCTTCGACGAACCCGTAAAAGCGCATCGGCAGGCCTGAATTCCTGAGAGCAACGGCTGCAGCCTTCACCGCTTCGTTGCCCTTCATTTCCTCGACACCGACGTTCAGCAGCCCGACGCTGGGCCGGTCCAGGCCCAGCACGACGCGCGCATAGGCTTCACCGAGCATTGCGAAATCGAAGAGCTGCCTCGCATCGGTATCGATGTTGGCACCAACATCCAGCACGACAGACTGTCCCCGGATCGTTGGCCAGATGGCTGCAATCGCGGGCCGGGACAGGCCCGGAACCGTACGCAGTTGCACTTTCGCCATCGCCATCAGTGCGCCGGTATTGCCAGCGCTGACGACAACCTGCGCATCCTTGTTGCGGACAGAGTCGATGGCACGCCACATGGACGTGTTGCGACCTCGGCGGAGAGCTTGCGAGGGCTTGTCCTCCATACCCACCACATCATCGCAATGCACGACCTGAGTGACGTTTTTCAGTGCGGGGCGGCTGAGCAGGATTGCCTGCAGGCGCGAATGATCGCCGTGCAGGAGAAATTTTGCTTTTGGGTGCCGGACATGGGCGATCGCAAGCCCGTCGACCACAGCCTGAGGGGCATTGTCGCCACCCATGCCATCCACAGATACGACAAGTTCACGGTTCACCAGCACTCTGTCCTTTCAGGCGGCCGCCGACAAATCATCGGACAACTATGCGCCGTGAATGCCACGAGCGCTAGCTTGCCTTGCTCTTTTCGATTTCGCGGCCGTCATAGTGCTTGCACTTCGGGCAAACATGGTGCGGACGCTTCATCTCGCCACAATTGCTGCACTCGGCGAAGTCCGGTCGTGACAGGGCATGGTGCGAGCGGCGCATGTTGCGCCGGGACGGGCTGACTTTTCTTTTGGGGACCGCCATGGGCCACCTCTCCTCAAACAGTGATAGACCCGTCTTCAGCACCACTTGAGGCAGCGCAAAAGTTCGGCCGTAAAATAAGGGCCGGATACAATAGGAAACCGGGCCCGAGTTCAACCCCCAGAATTCTGCGATTCCCGGGAATTCGATGGTCATAAAAGCGCAGATTTGAGCGCCGCCTCGCTTTACCCCTTGGGCTCGAGTTTTGCCTTGAGCTTTGCAAGCGCCGCAAACGGGTTTGCCTTGGGAGTATCCTCGACCGGCGGAGCGGTCTCTTCAAACGCAATTCCTTCCTTGCGGGGATAGGGATTGAGGTTAAGGGCGACTTCCTCGACAGCGATTGCACCAAGATCGAGTTCGTTCGTGAGCGGCTCCGGGGGATCTTCACCGACCGGATCAACGAACACTTCGTCGTGCGCAAGTTCGGGACCCAGCATGTCCTCTGGCAGGTATTTGCGCTCAAAGTCGGTGGAAATCGTTTCCTCCACGGGCTCAAGTGTCACCACGCAGTTTTGCACGACATGCGCGGTGATGTGGCCTGTGAGCTTGATACCGCGCGCGCGCCAGCGACCAAGCCTTATCTCGCAGGCAAGCTCGCGGATGGACTCGATCTCGAGGAACGCGGCGATCGACGCCAGTTCGTCGGCTTTTGCAGCAAAAACCTGCACCAGCCCGCCTTCGCCGACTTTTCGGACAGCAACCAGCCTGCGCAACAGGTGCGGTTCCTTGTGAGAGTGATCCTGCTTGCTCACGGCGCAGGCCACTCAAAGGCGCCAGCGGCAATGACGGTATCATCGGCTGCCTGGAGCGACTCGGACGCGGCGCGCACATAGCTGGCAAGCGAGTCGACGCGCGCAGCATCAACTTCGGCATTTCGATACACATTTCGGTGCAGAGCGCTCCGGAGCGCTGTCGCATCCCCATCCTTCAGCGCCGCTTCATAGGCAGCCACACGCCCGTAAAAGGCTTGCACCATACCCTTCATGTGCCTGGGCACGCCCATGTCTCCCAGGCCCAGCTCCCGCAGGTTGAACTCCAGGTTGGCAAACATGTGGTCAAACATGGCCTGCGAAAGGCGTTTGCCGTCAGTGCGAACCATTTTCAAGCGCGGCATATATAGCCCGGCGTGCAGGACGATCAGGTCGAAGCGGCCGTCTATTGTGTCCGCGACATCGAGCGCCTGATAGAACTCGGGGCGCCTCGCCTGCTCCACGATGGAATTGTAGATCCACGCGCCCTGGCGGGCAGTTTCGCGCCCCCGGGACATGAACGAAAAGAGAGAAAGCACGATCGCGGTATTCCTGCATTTGGGGCGCCTCCCTTGAAATTAGGGTAGCGAGGCGGTAGGTCAATCTGTCATAGTTTCCCCTGTGTTTGGGAGCAATCCAATGTCTTCACGTTTGTTGTTAACTGGCGCCCTTTTATTGGCGGGCTTGTCAGCCTGTGCGCCGATCAAGGATGTCCGGGGATATATCCCGGACGAAGAAAAGGTCGCGGACGTCAAAATTGGCACAGATACCCGCGATACCGTGCAGTCCAAGCTGGGTACGCCCTCTTCGACAGCGGCTTTTGGCGATCCGACCTGGTACTACATCTCGACCGAGCAGGAGCGCTACGCGTTCTTCCAGCCCGATGTGACCAAGCGCCAGATCCTGGCGGTTGAATTCAGCGAAGACGGCAAGGTCGCCGACGTCCGCAAGTATGGGATCGAGGACGGCCAGGTCATCGCACTCGTCGATCGCGAAACACCGAGCCGCGGCAAGGAAATGACTTTGTTGCAGCAGCTGTTCGGAAACATGGGTGGCTTGCCCGCCGGTGCACCTGGCCAGCAGAACGGCCCTGGTCGGCCCGGTGGCGACGGGAAATAGTCTTCCAGCTTTCGGAAACAAAAAAGGCCCCGGAAAACCGGGGCCTTTCTTTTTGGCTTGAAGCGGCTCAGGCCATGCTCAGATGTGAGCCAGGGCTGCAAGCAGGAGCAAGGCCACGATGTTCGTGATCTTGATCATCGGGTTGATGGCAGGTCCAGCCGTATCCTTGTAGGGGTCACCAACGGTGTCTCCTGTGACAGCAGCCTTGTGGGCGTCCGAGCCCTTGCCGCCAAAGTGGCCGTCTTCGATGTACTTCTTGGCGTTGTCCCACGCGCCACCACCCGAAGTCATCGAAATGGCAACGAACAGACCCGTCAGAATGACACCCATCAGCATGGCACCGACGGCAGACAGGGCCGCGCCCTTGCCCTCGATGACCCACACGCCCAGGAAGAGCACGAGTGGCGACAGTACCGGCAACAGCGATGGAATGACCATTTCCCTGATGGCAGCGACCGTCAGCATGTCAACCGCACGACCATAGTCGGGCTTTTCAGTGCCCTTCATAATGCCCGGCTTCTCTTTGAACTGGCGGCGGACCTCTTCAACAACCGCACTGGCAGCGCGGCCCACAGCCGTCATGCCCATTGAAGCAAAGAGGTAAGGCAACATGCCACCCAGGAAGAGGCCGACAACAACCCAGGGGCTCGCCAGGCTGAAGGTCACGGCCACTTTCTGACCACCTTCAAGGAAGAACGAGTACTGGGTTTCCGAGGCGTGCTCACGGAAATAGCTGAGGTCGGCAGTATATGCAGCGAACAGCACCAACGCACCGAGCCCGGCCGAACCAATGGCGTAACCCTTGGTTACGGCCTTTGTCGTGTTGCCGACTGCGTCCAGAGCGTCCGTCGTTTTGCGAACCTCCTTGTCGAGCCCTGACATTTCAGCAATACCGCCAGCGTTGTCGGTGACGGGACCAAATGCGTCGAGCGCAACGATCATACCCGCAAGTGCCAGCATCGTCGTGGTCGCAATGGCAATACCAAACAGCCCTGCAAGGGTGTAGGCCACAATGATGCCCCACACGATCACCAGCGCCGGAAGCGCCGTCGATTCCATTGATACTGCAAGTCCTTGAATGACGTTCGTACCGTGACCGGTAACGGACGCCTTCGCGATCTCGCGCACGGGACGATAGCCAGTACCCGTATAGTACTCCGTGATCCAAACGAGCAGGCCAGTAACGGCAAGCCCCGTGATACCGCAGAGGAACAACGACATGCCGGTGAAGGTGCCGGTGATCGTCGTCAGTGTACGGTCGAAGCCCAGATATTGCTGGGTGACGATGCCAATAAGAACAAGCGAGATCAATGCAGTGACCACGAGGCCCTTGTACAGGGCGCCCATGATGTTGTTGCTCTTGCCGAGCTTCACGAAGAACGTACCGACAATGGACGCGAGGATGCAGACGCCGGCGATCAGCAGCGGGTAAAGCATCATCACGCTCTTGTCGTCCGCACCGAAGTAGATCGAGGCCAGAACCATTGTCGCGCCGATTGTCACGACATAGGTTTCAAAGAGGTCGGCCGCCATACCCGCGCAGTCACCGACGTTGTCGCCAACATTGTCCGCAATCGTCGCAGGGTTGCGTGGATCATCTTCGGGAATGCCGGCTTCGACCTTGCCGACCATGTCGCCCCCTACATCGGCACCCTTGGTAAAGATGCCGCCACCGAGACGGGCAAAGATTGAAATGATTGACGCACCAAGCGCCAGCGCCACCAGCGCTTCATTGATCGCACGATTCTGTTCTTCGATGCGCACATCAAGGCCTGCAGACAGGATCGCATAGAAGCCTGCGATGCCAAGGAGTGCCAGCCCCACCACGAGCATGCCGGTTGAGGCACCGGAGCGGAAGGCAATGTCCAGACCCTGGGCCAACCCCTTGCGCGAGGCTTCTGTCGTGCGAACGTTCGCACGAACCGACACGTGCATGCCGACAAAACCTGCAAGTCCCGAGAGGAATGCACCAATTGCAAACCCCAGCGGAACGCGCCAGTTCTGGAATGCGATGGTCAGTACAAAGAGCACGGCCACCGCTGCATAGGCGATGGTGGTGTACTGGCGTTTCAGATAGGCGGCGGCGCCTTCCTGAATTGCTGCAGCAATTTCCTGCATGCGGGCGTTACCCGCTGGCGCCGCAAGAATGGATTGAATGGTAATATAGCCATACACGAGCGCCGTGGCGGCGCAGACCAAAGTGACGATTAATCCTGTCCCGGTATCCATATGCCCTCAGACCCTGAATTGAAGTTAGCCGGAATCCGGTGAGAACCATTTTCCGGGCTTGGATTCGGAGGGATGTGCACTTTCGTGCACAGACGCGAGTCAAAGCCGACTCACTTGGCCCCCCGGCCAAAAAGACGGCGGAACATGCCAAACGCGGTAGGGTGTTGCAATACTCGAACTCGGCGGATATGCGGCAAATATGCCGAAACGCCCTCGGTGGTTCTATCTGAAGTCTGTTGCGGAATCCCGGAACCCGACTTTCTTAACGATATCCGGCCCTACAATCTTGATGCACGCGCTCAACAGGCGCTGCTCCAGTCCAGCCTGATCCAAAGCATTAGGATCTTCCCCTAGCACGATAGTGGTGCCGTGGACTTCACGCAGAAATGCGTCCTGGATGTAGGGGATCTTCTCCAGCAGCATCATCTTGTTCGTATCATCCGGCAAGATGAGCGTCACATTCAGATACACGTACCTGACCAACTGCCCCTTTACCATGACGGGTGCAACCAGCATCGGCATGGACACTGAAGGCAAGGACGGTGCCTTTTCCGTTTTTTCTGCAGCTGGCTTGGCCGCAGGCTCGCTCGCAAACACTGCCGCAGGACACGCAAACGCCACAGCAACAGCGATTGCAATGGACCTCAGGTTTCTGATTGGACTACTTCGCACCCTGTTCGGCTTTCTTGGCGTCGGTTTGTGAACTCGCGCCGAAGACAATCATGAGCAGGATTAACGCCATAATAAAACGCATCTTGGGTACTCCACCAACATCCCCAGATGGCATTCTGCACATGCCGATTTAACGTCACGTGAAGCTGGAATTCATCAACTGTTTAAAAATGTGTGAACCCGGAACGTGCAAATTGAAGCAGTCGACCATCTTCCGCCAGTACTGTGACGCCAGCGCCCTTCTTGCGGCACTTTCCGATCTTGGTAATGGCCACCCCCAGCCGCCTGGACAGACTGCGCAGCCGCCGTTCCGTCGACGGCGGCGCCGCAAATGCAAGTTCATAATCGTCGCCACATGTAAGCAGAAACTCGATGGACACCTCCGCCGAACCCAAAAGCGCGCGCGCTGCATCAGACACGGGCACATCGGCAGACGAGATTTCAATCCCCACACCCGACACTTCGCTCAAGTGACCTGCGTCAGCCACCAGCCCATCGGAGACATCGATGCATGCATGCGCGATCGCCCCCAGCCTGACGCCCAGTTCACACCTGGGAACGGGTATCCGATAGCGGTTCAAGAAAAATCGCTCGGCGGCGGCGGTACTGCGAACGGTCTCTTTGCTGACGGCTAGGCCCAGCCCGGCATCACCAATCGTACCAGTCACCCAGATATCATCGCCAGAGCGCGCGCCACTGCGCTTCAGCATCTTTCCGCGACGCACTTCTCCGATGGCGGTGATTGAAATCGACAACGGGCCGGGAGTTGAAACGGTATCACCACCGATCAGGTGGATGCCAAACGCCAGCTGGTCAGCGGCCAGGCCGCTCGCAAATTCCTTGACCCACTGCTCATCCACCCATGCAGGCCACGCCGTCGTCATCAGATACGCTCTCGGCCTTGCACCTTTGGCTGCCAGGTCAGAGAGATTTACCCGCAACGCCTTGCGGGCAACGTCCGCAGGCGGATCATTTCTGAGGAAATGAATGCCTTCCACAACACAGTCAGCCGTCAGCACGAATTCATGGGCAGGTCGCGGCGACAGAACCGCTGCGTCGTCCTTCAGCAGAAAAGCTCCGCGCTCGCCTTTGGCCAGTGGCGCGAGATATCGTTCAATCAGATCAAATTCACCAGGCCGGCGCGAGCCTTGGCTCATGGCTGCGATTGATCGAGCGCCGCAACTTCCTCTGGCCGGAATTCACGTGCGATTCGATAGAGATTGCCGCTGATGAATGTCAGCTCTTCGCCTTTTTCTTCGTAAAAGGCGGAAGCAACATTCAGGTATTCATTGACGAGGACGCGCACCGGAACAGAAGCATTGGCAAGGAACTCGTAGGAACTGGCGCGCAGTATGGCTCGCATGATCGTATCAATGCGGTCATAGTGCCAGTTCTTTCCCGTCGCACGCGCAAGTGCGCGATCAATTTCTTCCTGCCTCTCCACGACCCCCCGCACAATGCCGGCAAAGTATTTGTGGTCAGCTTCGGCATACGTATCACCTTCGATTTCCTGACCCATTCGGTGGTCAATGAATTCAGTGATGGCGGATTCCGAATCCTGTCCAGACATCTCCATTTGATAAAGCGCCTGCACCACGGCCAGACGGGACGCACTGCGCGACCGGCCACCGGAACGTCTTTGTTGTCTGGGCTTTTCGTTGTCTGACATGTCAGCGAAGACCGAAACTGAATTTGCGCTTGACTTCAATCATGGCAAGCACGGCCTTGGCCGCATTCTCTCCCTTGTGCTCAACCTTGGATGCATCAAGTCGCGCCCACGCCTGACTTTCGTTTTCAACGGTCAGGATTCCATTGCCGATTGCCAGGCAGTGCTGCACCGTCAGTTCCATCAACCCGCGCGCGGACTCATTCGAGACAATTTCATAATGTGTGGTTTCGCCTCGAATGACACAGCCCAGGGCAACAAAGCCGTCAAATGCCGGTCCCGTTGCATGGCCCGATGAATTGGCCATGGCGATGGCACCCGGAATCTCAAGCGCGCCAGGAACCGTAATGACGTCCACATTGGCACCAGCTGTTGTCAGGACTTTCTGGGCGCCGGAAAGCGCCGCGTCCGAAATGTCAGGGTAGTACCTGGCCTCGACAATCAAGATCCGGACTTGGGATTTTGTCATGCGCTAATCCTCAAACCGTGTTCCGACAAGGCGAGATCCGACGACTGTCAACCCATAACCTTCGAGTCCAACAATCTTGCGCTTCGCTGAATTGGTGAGAAGGATCATTGCCTTCACACCGAGATCAAGAAGGATTTGCGCCCCCACACCGTATTCCTTCAACCGCCGAGGAACGGTCTCAGGGCTCGGCTCCTTTCTCAACAACAGATCAGAGATATAGGTCGACCGACTCTCGCGCAAAAGAACCACAACCCCGCGCCCTTCCTGGGCGATCATCTCCATCGACCTGGTCAGGACGTCATCACGGCCTCCCTTCACGGAAAGAAGGTCGTCCAGCAGATTGACCGCATGCATGCGTACCAGAACTGGCTCCGGCGTCGACACGTCTCCCAGTACCAGCGCAATGTGCTCTGCGTATTCGACAGTATTGACGTACAACATCAACTTGAACCGTCCGCCATGATGACTTTCGATTTCAGTCTCTAGCGAGCGTGTAATGAAATGGTCATGTCGTCGGCGATATGCAATCAGGTCCGCAATCGTGCCGACCTTCAGCCCATGAAGCTGCGCAAATTTCACGAGGTCTGGAAGGCGCGCCATGGTGCCGTCGTCGTTCATGATCTCGCAGATCACACCCGATGGAACCAGACCGGCAAGCCTTGAGATATCAACAGCGGCTTCAGTATGGCCTGCACGCACCAGCACACCGCCACGACGCGCGACAAGCGGGAATACATGCCCTGGAGTAACGATATCGGCCTGTCCCTTTGTCGCATCAATTGCGACAGAAACCGTGCGCGCACGGTCGTGCGCAGAAATTCCGGTTGTGACGCCCTCCCTCGCTTCGATGGAAACCGTGAATGCAGTCTGGTTCCTGGTGCCGTTCGCCTGGCTCATCATCGGCAGGTTAAGCTGTTGGGCGCGTTCCTGCGTCAACGCGAGACAGATCAGCCCGCGTGCATGTTTGGCCATGAAGTTTATCGTTTCAGGGGTCGCCATCTGCGCCGGGATGATCACATCGCCTTCGTTTTCACGGTCCTCGGCGTCAACAAGGATATACATGCGCCCGTTGCGCGCATCCTCGATGATTTCTTCCGGCGATGAAATGAATTCATGAAACTCGCTGTAGCTCATGCAAACTCCCTAAGCCTCGCGAGATATCGGGCCAGCATGTCGATTTCGATATTTATGCGATCCCCGGTACCGATATCGCCCCACGTTGTTGCCTTGCTCGTGTGCGGAATGATGTTCACACCAAAAATTGCCCCGTCGACTTCATTGACCGTCAGGGAAGTTCCGTCGAGCGATATGGATCCTTTGGGAGCAATGAAGCGGGCCAAGCCCTTCGGTGCCCTGATCTTGAAACGGGTGGAATCGCCTTCGGAAGCCACAGACACGACTTCGCCGACGCCATCAACGTGGCCACTGACGATGTGCCCACCGATTTCGTCGCCAACCTTGAGTGACTTCTCCAGATTGACCCGCTTTCCAACACCCCAGCCTTCCAGTGTCGTTTTCGACATGGTCTCGGCCGATACCTCGACGGAAAACCAAGCGTCACCTGATTGCCCACCCTTTGCAATCACAGTCAGACAGGGACCGGAACACGCAATTGAAGCGCCGATCTGAATGATTGCAGGATCAAACGCCGTTTTGATCTTGAAAGTCGTGTCACCGCGCTTCGAAACAAGCTCGACGGTGCCGACATCGGTGATTATGCCTGTAAACATGGGCCAGAGTATTAGGTGGCAACCCGATAAGTTTCCAGCACATCTTCACCGAGGCGAGTTGTCTCTTTGCGTATAAACCGCGGCATTTCCGCAATGCTGGCGCAATCGAAGCCGGATATGACCGACTTGCCTTCACCCATGACGGCCGGGGAGCGGTACCACAACAACTGATCAACCACGCCTGATTTCACTAGCGTTGAAGCCAGCCGGGCTCCACCCTCGACTAGCACCCGGGTGAGGCCCTGAGACGCCAGCAGCTTTAAGCACGACTGAATATCGATTCCATCAGGGCCAGTCGGCAGTCTGAAGACCTTTACCTTTCGTTCCTCCAATTCGCGCGTTGCGGCATGGTCAGACGTCAATAGCCAGACCGGCTGTCGTGCAGCGCTCAAGACAAGCTTTGAAGTCGTGGGCAGTTTGGCTGTTGTGTCCAGGACGATCCGTACAAGCCCAGGATGGTCGCCTCCAGGCAGGCGGCAACTGAGCTCGGGATCATCTGCCAGTGCAGTCCCGGAGCCCACCATGATCGCATCGTGCTGTGATCGCACAAGATGGGCATGTGCCCGCGCTGCCGTACCGGTGATCCATTTGCTCTCACCGCCAGACAGGGCAATTTTGCCATCTAGCGTCGTCGCAACCTTGAGGGTGATGTGCGGACGCGCACGTTGGACCCTCGAAAAGAACCCGGCATTGAGTTCGCGCGCCGCGTCCTGCAGGACCCCTGTCCGCAGGTGTACACCTGCCGCGGCCAGCATGTCGTGACCGCGACCCGCAACCCGCGGATCGGGGTCCACTGTGGCACTGACAACCCTGACAAGCCCTGCTTTGATCAGCGCTTCTGCGCATGGGCCGGTTTGTCCCTGGTGCGCGCATGGTTCGAGCGTGACATAGGCGGTAGCGCCACGGGCGTTCACACCTGCACGCGCCAGGGCTTCGGTTTCAGCATGCGGACGCCCCCCATTTTGCGTCCAGCCTCTGGCGACGACATGCCCCCTGACATCAACGATCACGCAGCCAACTGAAGGATTGGGCCAAACGCGTCCAAGGCCCCGTTGCGCCAGCCGCAACGCGAGCTGCATAAAACGCGCATCATTTGAAAGGGGCATTGGCGTGGCGGATCAGCTTTTTGTTTCAGGCTCGTGCAGTTGCCCGAGAATATGTTCGAAATCCTTGGCTTCCCGGAAGTTCTTGTAAACCGAGGCAAATCGCACATACGCAACCGCGTCCAGATTTCCAAGACCCTGCATGACCAGTTCGCCGATCGTTGATGAAGGTATTTCTGTTTCGCCAGAACTCTCGAGGCGCCGGACAATACCGTTGACCATGCGCTCGATGCGTTCCGGCTCGACGGGACGCTTGCGGATGGCATGTTGGATTGAACGCATGAGCTTGTCGCGATCAAAGGGCGTACGTCGACCGCTTTTCTTTATGACAATCAGGTCACGCAATTGAACACGTTCAAATGTCGTGAAGCGTGCCCCGCACGCAGGGCACACCCGGCGGCGCCTGATCGCAGCGTTGTCCTCGGTGGGACGACTGTCCTTCACCTGAGAGTCATCGTGCTGACAAAACGGGCACCTCATCGCATTAAGCCCCTTTGCTACCCTACCCGGTCTAGTATCCGGTGCTGTCACTACCCACGATCCAACTCAAGCACTTGCGGACGGATCGTTCAATCCCGCTAGTGCTATTAGGGGTGAAATCATTTCCCGATTGGTTAATGGGCGTAAATTATAGAAAAAACGTCAAGATTCAGCGCTTTTCTTCTTCAGCACGTACGCAAGCTTTGAACGTGCGAGGCGCTCGATGTCTGAGCGCGAGGCTGAAACGGGCGCAACGAAGCTGATCTCGACACCTGTATGTTCGTCGACAGCCGAGACCTTCTTCGAGTTACCCAACCGCGTGATCTCGAGAATGATGCTGAGCGCCATCTGCGGGAATGTTAGGCAGCACGTTTGATTTTGAGACGTGACCAGGCTTCGTCCAGCGCCTTGATCAGTTCGCGCATCTTGTCGTCATTGTGAAACGGCGACGGCGTTAGACGCAGGCGCTCGGTTCCGCGAGGCACCGTAGGATAATTGATTGGCTGCACATAAATGCCGTGTTCGGACATCAGGAAGTCCGAAACCTCCTTGCAGTTCACCGGATCACCAACCAGCAACGGAACAATGTGACTGGTAGATGGCATCACCGGCAGACCGGCTTCACGCAGCAGCCCCTTCAGCGTTGCCGCGCGCTCCTGATGGCGAATGCGCTCCGACTGGCTTGCCTTCAGATGACGGACACTTGCCAGCGCTCCAGCGGCCAGTACTGGCGGAATGGAGGTTGTGAAAATGAAACCGGGAGCAAACGAACGAACAACATCGATAAAACGTGACGACGCCGCAATATAGCCGCCCATGACACCGAATGCCTTGGCCAGCGTTCCGTTGATGATATCGATCTGCGCCATCGTGCCGTCGCGTTCGGCAACACCGGCGCCGCGCGGACCATAGAGGCCAACCGCGTGGACTTCATCCAGATAGGTGAGGGCGCCAAACTTCCTGGCAAGAGCACAAATATCTGCAATCGGCGCCACGTCACCGTCCATCGAATAGACGGACTCAAATGCAATCACCTTCGCAGCAGAGGGATCGGCCTTGCAGAGCAATTCTTCCAGGTGCTGGAGATCGTTGTGCCGCCAAACCAGTCGCTGGGCCTTGCTGTGGCGCATGCCCTCGATCATTGAGGCATGGTTCAGTGCGTCAGAAAAAATGATGCAATTCGGCAGGATGTTTCCGAGAGTTGCGAGCGCGGCATCGTTGGCAATGTAACCAGAGGTGAACAGAAGCGCCGTTTCTTTCTGGTGCAGGTCCGCGAGCTCTCGCTCCAGCTCAACATGATAATGGGTAGTACCGGAGATGTTGCGCGTACCACCCGACCCTGCACCTGCCGCATCAATCGCCTGATGCATCGCGGCCAGCACGATCGGGCTCTGCCCCATTCCCAGGTAATCATTTGAGCACCAGACCGTGATCGCTCGCTCGCCGTGCCCTGTGTACTGGGTGGCTTCCGGGAACGAACCTCGCTTGCGCACGATGTCCGCGAAAACCCGATAACGTCCTTCGCGCTTAACCTGGCTAAGCGCTTGATTGAATTGACTTTCGTAGTCCATATTTCGTGAACCCAAAGGTGGCCCGAACCTTGACTCTGCACCATGGTAGTAAAGCCCCAAAGGGGCGAAGATGCCAGTGCGTTTTGTCGCACCGAGATTAATCAAACCCGTACAAAACAGGTGCGGAATCCACCACCGGAGGTTACGCTTCACGGTTCAGACACCTGGTCACTTGTGGATTCGATCCCCGCATGAAAGCGATTCACTTCATCTCCGGCACACCGAGATCCGGTTCAACATTGCTGTCGGCCCTGCTCCGCCAAAACCCGTTGTTTTATGCGAACATCTCGAGTCCAGTTCTCGCAATGCTCAATGGCGTCTACAACGCGTTGGGGGCCCAGCAGGAATGGGCGTCTCTGGCAACCGACAAGCAGCGCGCATCTTCAATGCGCGGGGTCGTTGAAGGCTATTTCAGGGAAATCGGCGAGGGCAAAGTCGTATTCGACACCAGCAGAGGTTGGTGCGCCAAAATGTCGATTCTGGCAGAACTATATCCCCAAGCCCGAATAATCGCCTGTGTGCGCGAGTTCTCCTGGATAATCGACTCTTTCGAGCGCCTTCATCAGCAAAGTCCACTGATGATGTCCAAGCTCTACACGCTGACAAACGGAAACACCGTTTATGCAAGAGCCGACGTGCTTGGAGGACTTCAGGGCACTGTCGGCTTTCCGTCCCATGCCGTGCGGGAAGCCGTGTTCGGACCTCAGGCGTCACGATTGCTGCTCGTCGACTATGAAGCGCTCACCCGCGAACCGGCGCGCACGATGGAACATCTCTATAAAGCGCTTGATCTGAAGCCATTCAAACACGATTTCAACAACGTGGACTTTGACGCCGCAGACGAGTTCGATGCTCAGATTGGGGTGCCGGGGCTTCACACCGTTCGCCGGAAGGTCGAATTCATTGAACGAAAAACAATTCTGCCGCCTGATCTTTTCGATCGATTCAAGGGGGGCGACTATTGGCGGGATCCAAGCTTTGCGAGGCTTGGCATTTCGTCTTGCGTGATGGCGAGGTAGGGCCACCAGCACTATGACTTGAAGACAAATTTCCGGTCCAGGAAATATTTGGCAGTATACCCCACCGCCAATCCCAGGATGGCACCCAGATAACGATACGCCTTCGAGCCAAAAAGCCAGTCAAAGCCGAATTCGAACAGCCAAAACACTGCCGTCGTCACCAGCCCGAATAGTGCATAGCCTGAGAACGTCCGGGCATCGTGCAACAGATTCTGGGCCTGGAACTCGAAAATGAACTTCTTGTCCCAGAGATATTTGCAGGCCAACCCAGCGCCCGTGCCTGCAACAATCGAATACAGCAATTGATTGCTGCCCGCATACATCCAAAGCGCCACCTCTTGCGCACCAATATTGGCAACGGTGGCAAGCAACGCCCCGGCGATGTACAGCAGCACAATGCGCATTTTACGGCAGTTTCCCTACCAATACGGGGACATAAGAATGTTGGCGCTGAACACCGGGCGCGGCCTCGATATCGGCCAATCACCCCACCCGCTTTTGACTCTTGATTCAAACCATCTAGAATCCACCTGTCAAATATAAACGCTCAATCCGAAGGCCAGAATGCCAGACCGAGGTGACGAAAGTCCGCCACTGCGCCAAGACGAACCGTTCACAGTCGCCCTGGACGGGGAACTATTGCGCTTTGGCATTTCGGGCGAAATCAGCGCAGCAAAACTCCGTGCAATGGGTCGCGATATTCGCGACGCCATAGACGTCACCGTGCTGCCCTATGATCTGCAGACGATCGCGGCCGCCAGAGAGGCCCGCCAAAGTGGAAGGCGCACAATTCTGGCAGGCGACACCCGCACGACACTTGTGCAAGAAATTGCCGACCATCTGCAGATCTTTGATCAGATCGCAAACACACCCCCAAAGAAAACACCAAATGCAAATGAATCGTTTCTTGGGACAGCACACAACTGGATGTCTGCACTAAGGCTGCATCAATGGATCAAAAACGCACTGATCTTCGTGCCACTGCTCGCGGCACATCAATCCCAGAATCTTCATCTGATCGTGAACGGCATTGTTGCATTCTTCGCGTTCAGCTTGTGCGCCTCCAGTGTTTATATACTCAACGATATTCTGGACCTGAATGACGATCGACACCACCAATCGAAGCGTCATCGCGCATTCGCATCGGGCAGACTCGGAATTCAATCCGGGCTAGCGGCTTTTCCGGTATTGTTGCTGGTTGCATTCGGGAGCGCCCTGCTCCTGCTGCCATGGCAGTTTGCCGTGGTTCTTTGCTGCTACTACTTGCTGACACTTGCATACTCCATCGCGATCAAGCGAATAATGGCGCTGGATGTGATCGCACTGGCAATGCTTTACACGCTTCGCATCTTTGCCGGCGGGGCCGCATTCGGACTTGCGCTTACATTTTGGCTTCTCGCATTCGCAACGTTCCTGTTCTTGAGCCTGGCCCTGTGCAAGCGATACGCCGAGGTGCGCGATGCACTTGAGCGTGGACGAACGGGCAAGACGCGCGGCCGGGACTATGCAGCAAGCGATCTCGAAATGATCTCCTCCCTGGGAGCTGCCGCTGGCTACCAGGCTGTGATGGTGCTTGCCCTTTACATCCGAGAGCAAAGTACCGTAGCGCTCTATGCGAACCCCGAACTGCTGTGGCTCACATGCCCCGTTCTGCTGTTCTGGATAACGCGCGTGTGGATGCTGACACATCGTGGTCAAATGCATGAAGACCCGGTCGTATTTGCAACCCGGGACTGGGTCAGCCAGTTCGCAGGTATCGTGTTTCTTCTGATCTTCCTCACTGCCTCATGACCAGGCGAGTAAGTTCATGGACTGGATTGCCATCACCCTCGCAAGATGCGCATGACGTTTATTGGAGATCGGACCTCCAGCGTGAACTCAAAGCATTGCAGGTCGCATACGGTCACACGTTGGCGTTTGGCAAAGGGCGCTCCTACGGCGACGTCTGCTACGCGGAAAGTGGACACGCCCTCGGCACTCAGTCCATGGATCGCATTATCCGCTTCGATCCGGTACAGGGAACGCTTGTCGCGGAATCCGGGATCACTTTTTCCCAGATTCTGAGCCTTGTTCTGCCACATGGCTGGTTTCTGCCTGTCACCCCGGGAACCAAGTTTGTTACGCTTGGCGGCGCGATTGCCAATGACGTTCACGGAAAGAATCATCACCGTCAGGGAACCATTGGTGGCCACATCCGGTCCTTCAGCCTCGTCCGCTCCGACCGCACACAGATCATTTGTTCTCCATCACAGAATGTCGACTACTTTGCTGCCACGATAGGAGGGCTCGGGCTCAGCGGAATCATTGAATGGGCTGAAATTCAGCTGCTCAGCATCGCGTCGACCCAGATTGAAACCACAACGCAACGATTTGGCAGCCTCAGGGATTTTTTTTCCCTGGCAGAAGAACTGGACGCCGCACACGAATATGGAGTCGCCTGGATTGATTGTCATGCATCAGGAACAAGTCTTGGCCGGGGAATCTACACGGCAGGGAGTCACGCCCCGCATGGAGACCTCAATTCCAAACCCGTCTGGAAGCCAGGAATTCCTTTCAACCCTCGAATATCTCTGCTGAATCCATTGACGGTCAAAGCCTTCAACACCTGGACCTGGATACACGCCCCGTCAAAGAGATCTTTCGGGAACCAGCACTTCGACCCTTTTTTTTACCCCCTTGATGGTGTGTCCAACTGGAACCGCCTCTATGGCACCAAAGGGTTCCAGCAGTTTCAGTGTGTCATTCCAGCAGGCACAGCTGCAGAGGCATTCACTGACATGCTTGGCGCGATTGCAAAATCAGGATCGGCATCTGCTCTTGCGGTGATGAAAAGATGTGGTGATTTCCGGTCTCCTGGCCTGCTGACCTTTCCGATGCCTGGAATTTCCCTGGCAATCGACTTTCCGCAGTCGCAAGGGCTCGCGGAAAGGCTTTTGCCAACACTGGATTCCATTGTCCGGCAAAGCGGAGGTCGACTTTATCCCGCGAAGGACGCACACATGTCTGGCGCGGACTTCCGCAGCTCCTATCCTGGATGGAAAACAGTTGAAACCCTTCGCGACCCTGCCTTGAATTCCCGCTTCTGGAAGCGCGTCACAACATGAACCGTATTGTCATCATCGGAGCTACATCAGCAATTGCAGAACAATGCGCACGCCTGTGGGCGAGTTCTGGCGCAGCATTCTTCATTGTGGGCCGGAATACACAGAAACTCGACGCGGTCAAAAACGATCTTATCGCAAGAGGGGCGGCGCAAGTCACAATCCATCAAATGGACGCAAACGACCATTCAGAGCACGAAAGAATGGTCAAGACAGCGACAGACATCTTGTCCGGCATCGACATAGTTCTCCTTGCTCACGGAACACTTCCGAACCAGATCCTGTGCGAACAAAATCCGGAATTTGCGATCATGGAATTTGAAACGAATGCCGTATCAACCATCGCATTGCTGACACGCCTCGGCCCCATTCTTGAAAGTCAGAAGCACGGCACAATCGCAGTGATCTCCTCGGTTGCAGGGGACCGTGGCAGACCATCGAACTATCTTTATGGCTCGGCCAAAGGCGCCGTTTCCATATTCTGTCAGGGCTTGAGGGCGCGCCTGCACAAATCCGGCGCAAATGTTCTGACGGTAAAGCCGGGGTTCGTGGATACTCCGATGACTCGTGACCTGAAGTTGCCAGCACTTCTCGTAACGTCTCCTGCGAGAGTTGCGGGGGACATCGTAAGAGCTGTCGAAAAGCGTCAGTCAGTCATCTACTCGCCACCGTGGTGGCGCGCCATCATGCTGATCATCAAGCTGATCCCCGAAGCTGTATTCCGCCGCATGAAGCTGTGACTCTCGAGGAAACTATTTTTTAGCGCAAGGATTTGCAGCAACGAAACCCAAGGTGATAGTTCGCATGGCTGTCAGTGCTCATCACTCGAGTTCCGTGCCAGAACGGAGCTCGCCATCGGCACCAGTCCTCATGTGCCCTGATCCTGTCAAACACAAACCAACTTCCCTTCATCTCGGTATAGCCAAGCGTCTGGCTGCCGCGGCTCGCCATCTCGGAAGCGCCCGTTGGAAGATTCATGTGCTCAGCAGCATTGCCATTGATATCGAAGACGCCCAACGAACTGCGGCAGCCCGGAAAACTTCCCGCAGGATATGTGTTGGAACCGCAATTGCTCCACTCGCCGCCACCGCATCCCGCATTCTTGCTGCTTCCCGTCGCGCACACACCAGACCGGTATTCAGGACCATAGCTCCAGCTCTTTGACCCTGAAAACTTGCTGTTGTGCGCTGCCCGCATCATGACGATCTTGGAGTGAGGATCAGCATTGCCACCAACGCCGAAATCATAGTCTGGTGGAGTCAGCCTGCCCTCACAGGCACCTTCCCATTCGTGTGCATCGCAGATGCGCTTTCCAACTGCACTGCAAACTTCAGCTGCCTCGCGCGCCCGCGTCCACACCACCGGGTATGTGCACGGCATATTCGGGAATTCGAACTGATCTATGCAAACCTTGGCGTCTTCCGGTTGCTCAGTCGCAGGGTTGTAGAGCGGTGCCATGAACTTGGACCCGCAAATTTTCTCAAACCGGGGGTTGTTAAAATTTACGCCATCCTTTTCAAGCCTCGAGAGGCATTGCTGGGGAGTCATTGGATGTGACGTGACAGCCGGGTTGCCCTGCCCCATCCGACCTGATGCGCTGAAAATGCTTCTTACCTTGGTCATCTGCTCTGGCGTGTACCCCAGAGTGTTCGCCATTTGCTGAAACAACTGTTCATTCTGCTCAAAGAGCCCCAGTCCCGATCCAGCTGCTGCACTCACCAACAATGCAAGAAACAATGACAGAGCAGCGAAAGACGTCGTGGACGACTTCATTGAGATGCATTCCTTCTTACGATGTAGAAGAAGTCGCGGTTGTCGGGATATCCAGCGAAACGCGGTATGAATTTCCCCGAGACATTTCTGTCTATGCCTGCCATGCCGCTCACAAGATGCTGAACTTCAAGCTTGTTTCCATTCCGCGTGTACAGGGCAAGATAAGTATGCTCCAGCGAATTCATGTCCAGATTGATCGCATACTGACACCCATAGGCGTGAAAAACGAGCGCCAGGGCCGATGGGGTCGCGGTCGAAAAATATCCATAGACCAGATAGCGCTTGCCTCCTGTTGAAATCAGACACGCGCCACCCCTGACCGTTCTCAGCTTTGCGTCTGCCGAGCCCGACCAGTTTCCCGGCCCCCAACGATTGACCAGAGCACCTGCAATAGGTTTTCCGTCGATTCCAGCCTCGACCAAAGGCACTCCGTTTTGTCGGGCAAATGCAATGCGCGAAAGGAAGCGATTGTCTTCGCTGGTCCAGGTCTTCATTCCAACAGTGCCGTCATCAAGACTGTACAAGGTTGAAACACCAGGCTGCAGCTTGCTCAGCACCACACCGTTTTCGATGAAACCGTAGTGGGATCCAAAATTGACTTTTGAAAGCTCACCCCATTTGAACGCACCATGCTCCCTCTTGAAACCACCAGCGAACGCTGCAACAAGACGCCCAAAACCCGAGGGGCCAATCATTCCGTTCGTAACCAGCGGCGCGCTCGCACCAATTCCATCGGGACCGGGAAGACCGTTGCTGCGCACATCAGAACCGGCCCGCGCAGACCAGGTCAAACGGGGATGATCAGTTCCCACGCCGTATCGCAATTCAAACTGGCCGAGATCGAATGCTATCAGATAGTTCAGTGCCGACGCCTCCACACTATCCAGCGCGTTCACATGCAACTTGCTGCGAGCAAGGATCTCCGCACCAACAGCCCCTGGCAGCATGACACTTGCATAGACACCCGGCGAGTTGTGCACGCCATACCAGTGACCCAGCGACATCCGCCTCGATGTCGCGTTGTCGACAGCAATGCCAAATGTACCGGGTACGACTGATACTTTTGCAGATTCTTGCGATACCACGGCAGGAGGAATTTCGTCTCCTCCTGTGGGTGTGTTTGGCGATGTGCTGGATCTCCCGGTTTCCTTGTACGCGTCCTGGTAAACCGTTTCCTTTACAAAGCCGACGATGTCATCGCCATTCCAGACGTTGTCCCTGAGAAACTCCGTCATTTGCTCAAGGTCGGTGTAGTGTCCCTGAACGCGGTTCCTCAGATAGAGCCGACCACCACAAAGCGAAGCATATGCGAGCCCCGTCGAACGCGCCGCGTCAATCGCGCTTTTCTCGCCAGACCAGAGATCACACACATAGCTCTCGCCATCCTTGATCAGCAGAATACTGCCACCTGCGGCTTCTGTCAGACGTACGCCTTGCCGCCTGCTATCGGGATTCTCCAGATGATACTGGGCCCGAACCTTGTTCCCGCCCCAATCAAGCGTCAAAACAAACCAGCTGTTGATCCTCGGATTTAGGTTGGTCAGAGTTGCGCTTCCCCTGCGCCCGCCCCAGCCTTCTGCAGCTATGGTTTGTGCGCGCCGAAACTGCTGCAACTCGAGCACCGACTTTGGCGCAATCGCATCATACTGCAAGCGTTGGGCCGTATCTGTTGGATCTTCCCTGAGAGCAGCTTGTTGCTCAACGGAAGGCGACGGCATGCCAAAGGCTACCGTTTTTTCCGGCAAGCCAAACACGGTTGCATTTGGATCCAATCCGCCAGCGCTTATAATGGCAACGCTATGAGTTTCCTGATCCAGATGGGCCATATAGCCAAATGCTGCCAGCAACAGCAGCACGCAAGCGATATTGTCTGCTACCCGAACTAACTGCCACGCCATCGCAACCGCCACCCCAAAAGGCGAAGGCGAAAACATCTCAAAATTGCCGACCAATGCAACATGGCCAATGGGTTCATGCCGCAACAAACTTGGAAGATTGTCTGCAATGCTACCCCTGCGAGGCGAATCGGGGCTCGCTACGTCCCGTGTTTGGCGAAGTGCGAGTTAGCGCCAAGACAGAAGTGCCGTGCTCAGGATCGACAGCAGCGCGAGAAACGCACCCATCGCAAATGTCCATTCTGCTCCAAATGCTGACCACAATGCACCTGCCACCACACTTGCGATTAGCAATGCGAACCCTGACACCAAATTGAAAATGCCAAACGCAGTCCCCCGAAGGTTAGCGGGTGCGGCGTCGGCAACCAGAGCTGACAGCAAACCCTGGGTGAGCCCCATGTGCAAACCCCACAACGCGCTGCCCAGAAGCACGCCTCCAACCTGAGCAACACCTGCAAGCACAAAATCCGCCAGCATCAAGACCACAAGCCCAAGCGCGAGAAGCGCGCGCCGGTCCACCGTATCCGACCATCTCCCGGCGGGAGCCGATACAAGCGCGTACACGGTATTCATGACGGCCAAAACGATGGGCACGAGGGCAATTTCAAGACCCACCTCCTGCGCACGCAACAGCAAGAAAGCCTCGCTGAAACGGGCAAGCGAAAACATCCCGCCAACGAACACAACGCACCAGAATGAAGGACCAAATGCGTTCCACTCTCGAAATTGGGGAACGACTGTCATTGCAACTCGGTCAGGCCTCGCATCTGGTTCCCTGACACCCCAGAACAGAACCGCCACCGAAATCGCCGCTGGAACGACGGCCCAACCAAACACCGCTCTGATGTCACCACTATAGACCATCATGAGCCCCAGGGCAGCCAGAGGACCGGCAACGGCGCCGATTGTATCGAGAGATTGGCGCAGACCATACGCAGCCCCTCGATGTTCCCTGGGCGTAATATCCGCTATAAGTGCGTCACGCGGAGCGCCGCGGATTCCCTTGCCGACCCGATCTGCAAATCGCGCGCACAGGACTTCAACCGATGTGCTGGCAAACGGAAATATTGGCTTCGTGGCTGCCGCCAGTCCGTAACCAATCAATGTCAGAATCTTGCGCTTCCGAAGCTTGTCGCTGAGCCAGCCGGAAAACACTTTTGTTACCGAGGCAGTTGCCTCAGATACCCCCTCAATCAAGCCAAGCACAGCCGCACTGGCACCAATGCCCGAAACAATAAAAATGGGAAGCAGGCTATGAATCATCTCGGACGAGATATCCATGAACATCGAAACGAATCCCAGCGCCCAAACCGTGCGCGGAACGCGATGATAGGCAGAACGCATGAAATCTCCCAGCCAAGGCTGAAACGCAACGAAGCGATTCAAAGCCAAGGTGCAAGGCTCTCACGACACACCAATTGGCGTCAAACCAACAAGATACTTGATTTACTCCAATGCAAGTGCACTTGAGAAAGATCAACGACTGGCATAATGCTAACGGGCAGTATTGGCCAATACCCAACTCTGGAGCAGGCGATGCGCAAACTGTCGGACATGGTGTTCAACCAGCATCCCATCACCATGAGTTCCAACGATTCAGTGATGATGGCGTGCGAGCGGATGCGCGACACGCGCGCTGGCTCAATCCTGATCACTGATGAACACGGAAAGCTGCTCGGCATATTCACAGGTCGGGATGCCGTCTGCCGCGTCGTCGCAGCAGGTCGGAGCCCAGAGCGGACGAAGCTCGCAGACGTCATGACATCACAGCCTGAAACCCTCCCGCCTGGCAAGACTGCCATAGACGCGTTGCGGCTCATGTGGGACGGCGGCTTTCGACACGTACCCATAGTAGAACACGGCCGCCTGCACGGAGTTGTTTCGAGAGGCGACTTCAAGAGCGAAGAACGATATCGGCTTGAGGAAGAGCGGGAACTCTGGGAGCATATTCGCTAGCGTTGACACGCGTCCCGTCGGGACAGCAGCACAACAGCCTCCGATAAAGGTAACCCTTCCAGCCTCTGCGCGACGGCGCAACGTCAGCTTCGGCCACGCTCTCACCATTCATTTCCGATTGCATTTCCCAATGCAGTCGGGATGATGCCGGTTCAACATTCCCTCGCCGGACATCTTGAGGACACCGTCAATGACCGAAGCAGCATTGGAGACTTTCCGTGCGTCCACACGCGCATGGCTGGAACATAACTGCCCGCCTTCCATGCGCACACCCATGACTTCCGATGACGATGCCATCTGGGGCGGCAAGAAATTCGTTTACAAGAACCCGGAGGGCAAGCTCTGGCTCGACCGCATGGCGGAAAAGGGATGGACAGCCCCGACGTGGCCAAAAGAGTGCGGAGGTGGCGGTCTCAGCAACGCGGAAAACAACATACTTCAAAGTGAACTGCGCCGTCTCAATGCGCGCGCGCCTCTGTTTTCATTCGGTTTGTGGATGCTTGGCCCGGTCTTGCTCGAGTACGCCAGTGAAGCTCAAAAGAAGGAGCATCTTCCGCGGATCGTAAGGGGAGAAATACGTTGGTGCCAGGGTTACTCCGAACCGGGCGCCGGATCCGACTTGGCTGGTCTGCAAACCAAATGCGAGGACAAAGGCGACCATTGGCTCATAAATGGTCAAAAGATCTGGACGTCTTATGCCAATCATGCCGACTGGTGCTTTTGCCTCGTTCGCACCGACACCAGCGTCAAGCATGAAGGTATCAGTTTTGTGCTGATCGACATGACATCACCTGGTGTCGAGACCCGTCCAATAAAGTTGATCTCGGGCGACTCCCCGTTTTGCGAGACATTTTTTACAGACGTCAAGATACCCAAGGAGAACATGGTTGGGCGTCGCAATGGCGGGTGGGAAATTGCCAAGCGTCTGTTGCAGTATGAAAGAACCAACATTTCAGGATTTGGATCCGGTGCGCGGCTTGAAGTCGTCGACATTGCCAAAGCCAATGTTGGGGTCGACGAAAGTGGTGTCCTTGAAGATCGAGATTTGCGAGCCCGCATATCACGTCACAAAATGGTGGAGCGCGCATACGCACTTACTGTGCAACGCGCGCAGGTCGAAGCGAAGTCAGGCGGAAATGTCAGTCACATGGCCTCCATGTTCAAGGTTGCCGGGGCAACATTGAACCAGGAGCGCACGGAACTCATGGTGGAAGCCGCTGGCTCAAGGGCGTTTGGCTGGGGCGGCGAAACTTTTCGCCCCGACGAACTTGCGGTTACGCGCGGTTGGCTGCGTGCCAAGGGTAATTCCATTGAAGGCGGAACAACAGAAGTAAATCTCAACGTTGTTGCAAAGCGGGTGCTGGGATTGAGGGACTCACAATAATGTTTACGTTCTCAGAAGAGCAAAGAATCCTGAAAGAATCTGCACGCGAATTCATGAGGCACAAGTGTCCAGTTGACCGATTTAGGAAAATGCGGGACGAAAAAAAGAATGGCCGGGACCCGGAATTGTGGCGCTCCATGGCCGAGCTTGGGTGGACCGGCATTCTTGTACCCGAGGTATACGGCGGTTCTGAACTCGGAGTAGCGAGCCTCGGCCTTGTATTGGAGGAAACCGGACGCACGCTGGCCTCTTCGCCCCTATTGTCCACCTCAATGATCGGCGCATCGGCTCTGATGTTGGGCGGAGGTGACGCTCTGCAAAAAGCATGGCTTCCCAAAATCGCAAATGGCGAAGCGATCATGGCGTTGGCAATTGATGAATCGTCTCATCACGCTCCCGAAAGGGTTGCAGTTTCTGCGCGAAAGTCAGGAGGCGGCTATGCGCTGTCCGGGACAAAGCGCTACGTTCCCGACGGCCATCTGGCAGATCTGCTGATTGTGAGTGCCCGCACCTCTGGCACCATTGAGGACACAACGGGGATTACACTCTTTCTTGTGAATGCAGACGCAAAGGGCGTATCCCGGGAAGAACTCATCACAGTCGACAGCCGCGGCGCCGCAGACTTCCACTTTGACGATGCTGGCGCGGAACCGATTGGCGTTTTCGACCGAGGAGCCGTTTTGCTGGAGCAACTTCTCGATCGCGCGCGTGTGGGACTCGCCGCCGAAATGCTTGGACAGGCGCAAGAATCTTTCGAGCAAACAACAGAATACCTGAAAACAAGGCGTCAATTCGGTCAGGTGATCGGTGGGTTCCAGGCCTTGCAGCACCGGGCTGCAAAAATGTTCACAGACATTGAACTCACTCGGTCATGTGTGCTGGCAGCTCTCGACGCCTTGGACAAAGACGCACAAAACAGTGCCGAATGGGCCAGCCTCGCAAAGGCAAGGGCCTGCGAAACGCTTCACCTTGTATCCAATGAAACCGTTCAGATGTTTGGCGGCATCGGAATGACCGATGCACACGATGCAGGCTTGTTCTTGAAACGCGCCCGCGTGGCCGAGGGACTCTACGGCGGCGAAAGTTACCATCGCGATCGCTACGCTCGTCATCTGGGCTTTTAGGGCAGTTCGAAACGCGTGAACAACTCATCTCACATTCAGGGCTACGATATTCCGGCTGTTGAAGCCTGGATCAGGATGAATGTGCCGGATCTCGCGCTCCCATTGCAATGGACCAAACTCGAAGGCGGGCATACAAACCTTACCTACCTGCTTCAGGACCAAAGCGGCAGGAAGGCGGTAATACGCCGGCCACCGCTGGGTGAATTGTTACCCAAGGCTCATGACATGTCCCGAGAATGGGCTGTGATCAGCAAACTGGCCGGCACAAACGTTCCCGTACCGCGCGCCTTCGGATTTTGCGACGACATCGCCGTCACCGGCGCACATTTCTATGTGATGGGCCATATTGATGGGCACCCGTTGTACAACGCGAACGATACGCGCCGCCTGGTCCCGGATGACCTTCGGCAAACCCTGGGTTACTCATTCATAGACGTGCTTGCAGAACTGCACGCACTTGACCCCGATGAAATCGGATTGTCTGATCTGGGAAAGAAGGACGACTACATCGGGCGTCAGCTCAAGACGTGGTACCGTTCCTGGACGGCATCAGTCGAGCCCGCAAGGCTCGATGATCCGCGGGCGCATAGCCTGCAAAAATACTTTTTGGAACATACGCCAGAGCAAGGTCCGGCTCGCATCGTGCATGGCGATTACGGCCTTCACAACTGCCTGGTCGGACAGGACGGCAGGATCGCTGCGGTTGTTGACTGGGAAATCTCTACCTTGGGAGACCCATTGGCCGATCTCGCCTATGCATTGAACCCATGGCCAGACCCAAGTGACGCTTCACCACCACTGCCGGAAGCCGCCCTGTCCCTGCCCGGCTTTCCCTCTCGCTCCGAATTGGCAAGAAGATACGCCGCGAAAACGGGCAGAGACCTTTCAAGACTGGATTTTTACATCGGATTTAATCGCTGGAAGACCGCCGCCATCATCCATGGGGTCTATGCCCGATACATGGAAGGAAAGAAAAGCGCACAAGGTGTTGACCTTGAAGGGCTGCGTCAAACGATTGATCGTTCGTTGAAGCTGGCAACGGACGCTGTCAACCGCCTGCAGGCTGGAAAATAGATTTCCTGGAAAGGTCACTGCCGCATGAAACTATATCACTGCAAGAATGCACGCTCCCTGCGAGCGCTCTGGGCGCTTGAAGAGCTTGGCGTGGAATACGAACTGGTCAACATGCCCTTCCCACCTCGTGCAGGCTATCCCGGATATCTCGCGATAAATCCGCTGGGAACAGTTCCTGCGCTGGTCGATGGCAGCACCACGATGACGGAATCCTCTGGAATTTGCCACTATCTGGGTGAACGGCATCAACCAAACACACTCCGCGTGGATCCCGCGGATCCGGAATACGGAAACTACTTGAATTGGTTGTATCGAAGCGATGCAACACTGACGTTTCCACAAACAATCGTGCTGCGTTACACCCAACTCGAACCTGTTGAACGCCGCCTTCCTCAGGCCGCCGAAGATTATTCAATCTGGTTCCTGTCGAGATTGCGAAGCGTTGAAAGCGCTCTCGAGAATGGCAATGAGTTTCTTTGCGCAAACCGTTTCACGATGGCAGACATTGCGGTTCATTTCGCGCTTTTCCTTGGTCGCTCGCTTGGTCTGGACAAAAGGTACAAGCCAAATTGCCTGAGATATCTCGACAACCTGTCACAAAGACAGGCGTTTCAGCGTGCAATGAAACGGCAGGACGAAATGTCCTGACATGGCGGGAACATACGCTGATCCGGATTGACCCGCGCTCGACGCCGCAATCCAATTCGGTCGCGTTGACCGCTTGTTCATTTTGGACGATGAGACGTCCGGCCAATGGAAGCGGGCGGCGCTTCAGGGTGGTGGCTCCACAAGAGTCTTTCTTCTCTTGGAGCCTGCTTGTACAAGTCGACCTCAAGCCAAGAGCACATTTGGCATCGATGCGCATTTTACCTGCGACGCGGAAAAAGTCGCTCGAGCACGACAGCCATGGCTGGCAGCACGGTAACAGCCGCGAGGGCATTTGCCAGCACCAGAAAGGCAAGCAGCCACCCCATATCCGCCTGGAATTTCAGACCGGAGAATGCCCAGCAGCCAACCCCCAGCGCCAGCGTAAGCGCAGTGTAGACGATGGCCGCACCTTCTTCCCGCATGGAACTGGTGAATGCTTCAGCCATTTGCATTCCCTCTCGCAGATGCACCTCCATGCGTTCGTACAGATACAGCCCATAATCCACGCCAATACCAACAGCCAGCACGAATACAGGCAAGGTTGAAACGGTCAACCCGATGCCAAGCCAAGACAGCAGCCACAAGCCCAGCGCATTTGCCAAAGCCAGCGGAGCAAGGCAACAGGGCACGGCACGCCAGTCGCGATAAGCCGCAAATATTAGGATGGCAATGGCGCCAAACACAAGCAATGGGGCCGTAATGCGGGCCTCTCTCACTGCATCATTGATTGCATAGAGCACGCCACCGTTGCCCGTCGCCAGACGAAAACTCACGTTTTCCATTTTGTTTGCAGACACGAATGCTTCCGCTGCCTTCGCAACCCGCCTTAGTGTTTCATCCTTGTGATCAGTCAGATAGAGCGCAATGGGCATGATGGTGCAGTCAGCATTGCGTAGCCCCGTCGATTCAGAAATGGCACTGTTGGTGGCGGCGAGCACGTCTGTTGCTCTTGGAACAACACGCCACTTCAGGTTTCCTTCCTGCATGATCGAATAAACAAATCGGGAGGCCTCCGGTAGCGACATGACGGACTTGACGCCATCAACAGCGCGCATTTCCACGCCAAATCGCTCGACAAAAGTCATGACTTTGTAGTCAACGCAGGAATCCTCCGGCGCGACCGTCACAATCACGAAGCTGTCGAGGTCCAGATTGAAATTGTCTGCAATCGCAACTGAATCCACGTTGAATCGCGCGCTTTCCCATAATTCCTGGGCCCCGGGACGCTGGTGACCTACGCCCACACTCAACGCATTCCACACGGCAGCAACACCCAGCACGCTTCCTGCAGCCAGGACGATGAGTGCAGGCACTGGTTGGGCGTCACGGGAAAAAGCAGCCATGAACCGCTGGCGCGCCTCTACGACTTTGTGCTGCCGGGCAAGAGCGGCCTCGTCGAAACCCACATAGCTCATCGCCAGTGGAAGCATGATCAGGTTCGCCACATATTTCAGCGCAATGCCGATAAGCGCAATGATCGCCAAATCGCTTACAAACGGAATTGGCACCAGCAAAATCGCAGCAAAGCTCACAAGAACTGTGGAGATGGAAAAGAAACCCGGAAGCAATAGTCGCCGAAACGTTCGTTGGGCGGCTTCCATGGGCGTGTGTTCGCCGATGACAACTGCAGCCAGGAACCTGTTGATCTGCTGCACGCCATGACTGACGCCGATGATATATATCAGAAACGGAATGACCAGCCCCAATGGATTTAGGCTGAGGTCGGACATGCGGACAACAGCAAGCAACCATGCAACCGAAGCGGCAGAGCAAAACACTGTAATGAGTGTCAGGGCAAGCGAGCGGCAGTAAAACCACAGCGCCAGCGCATTCAGAACGAACGCCAGCGTGAAAAAGAAAATGACATCACCCGCGGCGTTGGCAATATCCCCGGCGAACTTCGTAAAGCCGATAATCCTGATCGTCGTATCAGCGTTCTCGAATTTCGCCCGAATCTTGCTATCGAGTGCGTTTGAAACAGCGAACAGGTCCGTGGGCTTGCCGTCAGGCATCACCGGGGCAACCGTCGCATGAATCATCGCCGCTTTGCCATCGAGGCTGAACAAACGACCCCGATATCCTCCCTTATAGGCGTCAGACCGAATTTGCCTCACGTCTTCCGCCGTGATCGAGTCGGCAACGACAGTCGCCGGAATAAGCTGCCGACCCTCCACGGCGTCTTCGGTCGCTTGGTACACAAAGGTGTTCGATGTCCAGAGTGAAGAAACTGACTCTCGCGATATTCCAGGCAGGTAAAGCACTTCCTGAGTGACATCATTTAGCAGCTTCAGGAACGCCGGCGTCCACACATGACCAGCACGCGTTTCAACAGCAATCTGAACACTGTTCAATCCGGCAATTTTCTCCTTAAAATCCAGCGCCGTTTGCGAATACGGATTGTTGCGCGGCAATTGCTTTTCAAGATCTGAATCGAACTTGAGCGGAAATGCTATCCAGATGGACGCCGCTGTAGCCACGGCCAGCACGCCAAGCACGACGGTTCGCGCCGCAAATATCACACGTTCAAACTGATCGAGCACTCTGTCCCCCCGTCATCATGCAGCCCGGCATGCAACCGAACTGTGACACTAGGTGAAACGACCGCCGTGTCAAACCAGCGCGTCGGGACCCGGCGGCAGATCAGGATCTGAACCGTTAAGCATCGTCTTGGATGGGGATATCACATTCGCAACTGCAGCAATAGAAGGTCAGGCGTTTCTATTGCGTCATCGTCGAACGCCACTCTTGTTCACGCGCGGCCCGATCAGCCTGGCGAACATCGGAAACGTCGTTCAGAACCAGCGGCAGCGCAAAGCGCAGAGTTGCATAGTGACCCAAACCATCACACAAATGCAGTCGCGCCGTTTCGCCCAACTTCGCACGAATCGCGACTGCCATCGCTGGCGGTGTCCATGTGTCCTTGGTACCTTGCCAGATCGTAACGGGACACTTCACCCGCGAAATTTCATTTGCCCATGGTTTCACAAACGCGTCAATCTCGCGTCGATATGCGGAAGGGTGAAGCAGCAGGCAGTATCGAAGACCATCCTTCAAGGCAGTAATGAAGTTGGAGTCCTGCAACAAGACTCGATCACTATCCGCGCATGCGGCGAACAGCATGCGGATCATCGAAACCGGAAACGTGGCAACAATCATGCGCTGCGCGATTGTAAGAAGTCTGAGTGAAGCACTTCCGTTGATCGCGGCCCGAAAAACTGTCCGGCCAGCCATTGCCGGCAAAAAGGAGCCCAACTCAAGTGGTGCCGCCGGAGATATCAGGGCAAGCCCCTTCACATGCTCGGGCCTGCATGCAGCAAGCCGAAGCGCACACATCGCCCCAAGTGAAAAACCGACAACGAAGACCGCTTCATTGCGAACACTGCGCATGCTGTCAAAAGCCGCGAGGAATGTCTCTTCGAACGTATCGGTTGTGGCGGCCATCCGATCGAGAACCGCAATCCGCTTCATGCTTTCCGAGTCAAGTCCAGCGGCGCGTAGGTCACTCTCTGAACCAGGTACCCCATGACAGTAGATGATTTGCACTTGACCCGCCCCCAAGTCACGGCTCATTCAGCGCCTCGCTTGCAACGCTCACAAATCGCAACAGTCTGTGTGGTGCGAAATTGCGTCCTTCGCAAACATAATTGTTCAGGCCAAGCGCGTCCAGCAGTCTCAGGTGTCAGCTTCTCGAAATGCCAGAACCGCAACAATTCCAAATACCACGGCAACCGTCCAGCTCACGGCAACGGGTATGTGTGTACCATCAACCTGTATGTCATTTCCGAAATAGATACAGGCCGCTTGCGCCACTGCAATCGCACCCAGAAAAATCGCTGCGATCAGTGTAAATCGCCTCGGCATTGATGCCGGCTTTAGTGGTTCGTCTTCCATTGGTATTCCTCGTGCATCGTCCGATCGCGAAGGATTCCCGTCTGCCGTTTGAAGTTCGACATCATGATACAACGCGTCAACGGCGTTGAAGTTCCAAATTGAATGTTTATACTGGCCGGGCACCCCTTCACGCTTGCGCCGCGGCGGCCCGGCCATTCTCACGGCGTGCGCTCCGGGCGCCCCAACGCCAGACAAAACGGAACAGATTCCGCAAAGCAGACTTCGGGCTTGGACTTGCTTGATTTCCAGTAGGCCATCAAACCAAGTCGCTCAACGAGGGGCAGAAAGCGCTTGTCGGCGCGCATGGCAGCCGACGTCGGCCAGAACAGCGCTTCGTTCGGGACTCCCATGACTTCGGCTACATCAAATGCAAGATCCAGATCACCCAGCGCCGCAATGGTCACAAGCGCCACGTCGCTTTCGATGATGCCTTGTCGATTGCAGTCAAAAGCAAGGGATGCCGCTGACTTCTTTGCTTTCCGGTTTCCCGATACATACGCCTTGCGGATCACGCTCCAGCAATCCACCGCAGTAGCTGGAACGAACGACGGCGTTGATTGCATGACTTTCTCCGCATCATCCGTGCCAAGAAAGATTGCCATTGCCACCCAGGCATTCCAGAGTGCGGCCGACGGATAGCGCGCAAGTTCCATCTCGAACTCGCGCCTTGCCAGATCTGCCTTGCCCTGCATGGCGTGGAGAAAGGCAATGTAGAATGTGCTCTGCAGTGGATCTGTGCTGCTCGCGACGTTCCAGTAGGCGAGCGCATCGCCCCACCGGCCCGCGCTCGATGCCAGGGAACCATACATCATGTTCACCTGGCTGTAGGAGAACGCATCTTTTCCTTCCAGCTTCGCAAGTGCACCGGACAGCCGGGTTTCCATCTCGGTCATTGGCGCCTTCTTCGCCTGCGCCAGCGCCAGTTGTGACAGGATCACCCATGGCGTTTTCGGATCGAGCTCGGCGGCCTTCCTGACCACCCTTTCAGCTTCGGCGATGCGCGTGGCGCCAGCCTGGTCAGGAGCGGTTTCGGTACTGAAGATGATGGCAGACGCAAGCAGTGTCTGGAAAAAGCCGGACCCGGGCTCTGAGTCGGCAAGTGCCCTGGTCCGCACGAGAAAATCGTCGGTGTAGTCGGCATAACCACCGGCCCGACATGCATCGGCCGAAAGCTTCAGGAACTGTGCATTGTCACGTGTCAGCTGCGGACGCACCCAATCGATGATGCAGCGCAGTGTCTGGTTTGTTCGGTACGCAACCTGCATGGGCAGTTGCGACGCTTCAGTCATCGGCGCAGAAAAGCTTTGCTGCCACAGCATCGTATGAGTTGGGATATCTTCAAAGCGGACGGACAGCGTCGCTTGATTCCTGGCAATCCGGACGTCCCCACTGAGCGCGTAAAGTGCGCCAAGCTTTGTGGCCCGCCCGAAACGCTGCGCTACGGCAGTATCCAGCGTTTCAGTGCGGGCCGCAACGTCGAAACGCAATGCACCCATGGTCTGAAACATCTGGTCCGTGGCGGCTCTCGCAATCTCGGACGCGTTTGCATCGGAACCTTCCGCCGAGATTCCAAAAAAGGCGATGCGCTGTATCGGAAGCACATGTTGCTGCACCAGCGCCGTCGGCCGGTCCATGAATGAAACCGCCCATACAAGGACCAGCGCTGCCGCCACGATGCCACCACCTGCCAGGGCACCAGGAACCAACCCCGTTCGATCAGGCGGCACATATGCAGGGTTGACCCCGGTCGCTCCCAGGTGAAGCGCCTTGAGCTCTGGAGATGGGCCATGCTTCACAATTTCGGCGAGCTGATCCGCAAGCGTCGCTAGTCGTGCATCGGTATTCTCGAACGCGTCAAACCAGTTTCGGGCCGCGAGCTCGTACAGGAATGCGCCTTCCGGCTGAACCGCTTCAATCCGCACCGGAATGATGAGTTTTTTCTGGAACGTCGCCGCCGCGAGCTCTTTGGCTATGTCATCAGAATTGGAAGCACTTCGGGAAAACAGCAACACAAAGATCCGAGCGTCAACCAGTGCCTTTGCAGTGGCTTTGCGCCAATCCTCGCCCGCCGGCAGTTCGGCATCGTACCAGGCACCAATTCCACGAGCTTTCAGATGCTCGTGCAACACTCTGGCCTGAGCCTCATCACTGCGTCGATAGCTTATGAAAATGTCGTCCGGCATGCCCGCGGGTCCATGTGTTCGTCGCAACACTTGCCTCTCGGCGTTCGGCGCTGCAACGTTCTTTCACGATTGGCGTGCCTGAAACGTGGCGCAGACCGGGGATAAGCCGCGAAACGCAACCGAATGGCTCATTACACGTTAGATAACTGAATCAGCACACATCCAGCAGCGGGATATTCGCGGTGCCGATCCGGTTGGGCCGCATGATGGCGACCTATGCCCTTTACAGACGCAACATGTGATCCCAGGAACTCAAAGGTCAGCCAAAATGCACACCAGCCATGAACCATTGATGACCCCTTTGATGTCGGGTCACGATGCAAGAAAACAACTGATCCTGAGCGACGTTCATTTCAAATGGAACAGATTGTCAGACGCTGATCTGTCCTCAATCAACCACAGGGACGACCTGCTGGTTCTGGTCATTGAAAGATACGGATTGGAAATGGGTTACACGGTTGTCGAGGTAGATGCGCTGCTCCGCGGTAGAGACATCTGATGAGGAAATCCGGCGGGCACGTGCCCACCGGAGTATTTGCAGGTCGACACCGGATCAATTATGCCGGCCGTCGCGGCGCCAGTCATTGCCTCGTCCATTACGCCAGTTGCGGCGGTTACAGTCGCGATCATTGCCTCGTCCGTTACGCCAGTTGCGGCGGTTGCAGTCACGATCATTGTCCCGACGCATGTTGTAGTACGAGCGACGATGGTTTCGATAGTACCAGGATCGTTCATTGTCGTTCCGCCAGCTGTGCCAACGGCGGTTGTTATCGTAGTAGCCGTCCGTATAGGCAAACTGAACGTTGCCCAGCGTAACGGAGAAGCTCACGGGGTTTCTGTCTCGCGCTTCAGCTGGTACCGAAACGGCGAAGAGACCGCCGGCCAGGATGGCCGAAGCGGTAATCAGACGAAATGTAAATTTGGTCATCAAGGGTTTCCTTTTTTGTAACCCTTGTTAAACGTACCCGGCCAAGATTGGTTGCAACCGCAACGCCCACTTTTCGAAAGCACCTTGGCAGAACCGTCTCTCGAGTTCCTCACGGCTTATAGTGCGCTTCTGAATGAGCTCGGGGCTGACAAATGGCACAGCAGAACAATTGAATAGGGGGCTTGCGCTGGTTTGCAAAGTTGAACCCCTGAAAGCCGCGCCTGCGCTCAGTGCCCGGTCACTTGACCTTGAGAACTTTCACGCGGTGCACCCGCATCCGAAGGCTTGCTGTCTTCCGACGCAGCCACGCCCAGCTTGAGCAAGGCGTTCGACACGGCCTGAAGTCGATCAGGCTCCCCTCCAGCCATGTTCTCTTGCGCAGCATCCTGCAACCGCAGCGCATCATAATGCCATTCCCGCAGGATCGCGATCTTCTGCTCGTTGGTCAACGCAGCATCATTGACAATGTCATCCGGCCGCAAATAGCTGGAACTGGGATTGACCTTCTTGTCGGCCAGGATTTCTTCGGGCGTCATGCGCGTGCCTCGGCTGAATAAAACTGTTTGGACCTTGCTATGGCCCCGCCGCATCCGTGCGCCCCATACTTTCGATCACATCAGAAGCTAACGTTCATTCGGCCGAATGGTTCCCGTGCGATTCAGGGAAACGGCGGGATCGCGCCCTGTCAGCTTGCGCTTCAGGGATCAGCGCCCGCATGCGATTGGCGAAAGACGCGAGGCAAACCTCTTTGGGCGAAAGCGGGCCTTTGGTGTAACTTGATGAAGTCATGCCAGCCTGCACGCCTTCGATCAGTACCGTGTCTTCAGCGTTAACCTGCCGGTTGATACGCCAATTGAGATAGCGGGCCGCGTTCAACTCGCGGCTCTGCACCGGAAACACATACGCGATCTCCCGGATCAGCGTTTCCGTCGGTGAAACCGGGATGAATTGCATGAAGTCAACCTGATCAGGATAAATATCAAAAGCGACGTTCGGCCAGAGCTTGTAGTAGGCCCACAGGCGCCTGCGGTCAGTCGGCACATGCGAAAAGCCCGACAACAGATTTTGATAGGCCCGCTCGGACCAATTCTCCGAGGCGTTTGGTTGCAATTCACCCGACATCTTGTCGACCCAGGACTGTGCTTCGATCTTGTAAGTCGATCCAAACAGGCGGCTAAGTCCAGGATGCGCCACGCCGATGTGCATGCCGTCAGAATAATTGTCGGCGATGTTCTTCCAGTTCACCTTGCGCGGGCGCAAAGTGACGCGCCCGTTGGGCACAAGCGTTTCCAGCGCATACGGAGCAAGCTCGCGTGCATAAGGGGCCATCATGTCAGCCACACTGGGCAAGCCCTTCTCAAAACGCACAAAGATGAAGCCCTGGAAGATCTCCTGCTCCACCGGAACCAGCCCGTGCGAAGACTTGTTCAGGTCTTCAAATCCCTGCCATTTGGGAACACCTGCCAAACGACCATCGAGATCATAACTCCACGCGTGATAGGGGCACACCAGCCGATGCCCGCACGAACCGCGCGATGCCGGCGCCAGTTTCGCGGCCCGGTGGCGACAAACATTGTGGAAGCTGCGCAAGGTGCCCGCTGCATCGCGAAGTGTGACAACGCGTTCGCCCAGCACATCCAGGGTGACATAGTCGCCCGGATCGGGGGCATCACTGATATGGCCCATGATGTGCCAGGTCTGCCGGAATATCCTGCTGCGCTCCAGTTCGAAGAACTCCGGATCAGTGTAGATCCAGGCCGGAAGGCTTGAATCGATTGCCGACAACGCATTGCTCATTGCGCAGAACTCCGGAACCGGTTGAAAGGTTTATGACGCCTTGGATTCCAACGCGCCAATCCTAGCGATGTGATGGAACGGTGAAAAGGCAGATGAATAGCTGATGAACAGCATATTCATGCAAGGCGTTTCGAATTAGGCTACAATGGGTGTGCCGCTCACAGCAGCGGCAGCAATCGAAGGAGCAACAGAATGCAAAAACTCACGACATGGTCAGTCTTCATTGCGTCTCTGTTTGTGGCCTTGATGGCCCTTGCAGGCTCGGCGCCCCTCACGGCTGCAGCAAGCCCTTCCCAGTCATCCACACGCAGTGACGGATCCTACCAGGTCGCAGACTGGAATGACCGCGTCTGCTGCAGGCGCGGCTGGCACGACTGGTTCACATCGCGTGGCGAATGCCGGAGGACCGGCGGAGACACCGTCGCAAATCGCAATTGCCGCGATAACTGGAACGACCGATGGGATGGCCGGTGGCAAAAGTGGACTGGACGCGACTGGAATGCCCGTGTTTGCTGCAAGGCTGGAAGGCGCGACTGGTGGACGTCAGCCCGGGAGTGTCGCAATTCCTTTGGATACGAGACCTCCAACCGCGAATGCCGCGACGACCGACAGGATGACCGTCGCATCTGCTGCAAGCGCGGCCGATCGGACTGGTGGGCAACGGATCGTGAATGCCGACGTGCCGGTGGGTATGAAACGTCACGGCGCGAGTGCCGCAACGACTAGAAGCCGCTCAATGACTTCCCGATAAAGTGAACCATGGCTGCGCGCACGGGTGTTGTGTCGGCCATGGTTTTTTGTCCTATGTCGTTTGCGTCCAGGATCCGCTTCGTTTGTCGCGCACTCGCTGAATCAGCAACTTGTCGATGCGCCGGCCATCAAGATCGACCACCTCGAAACGCCAGCCGGCAATGACCACGCTTTCGCCGACGGACGGCAAGTGCTTCATGGCAGCAATCACCAGCCCTGCAGCAGTATGCGCAGAGGTTTGAAGCTGAACCTTCACGCCCAGCTCGTCGAGCAACTCGTCAACAGGCTTGGTTCCCGATACCAGCAGCGAGCCATCGGAACGCTCGACAACAAGAGCTTCCGGAACTCCATCATCTGTGTGCGATGCACCGGTTATCGACTCCAGTATGTCTTCACTGGTTACAATGCCCTGAAACTGTCCGTACTCGTCATGCACCAGCCCCATATGCACGGCTGAGCCCTGCAGCATCTCGAGAACGCGCAGTACACTCGCCGTATCAGGCACGATTGGCGCAGCGCGCATCATGGTCCTCACGTCCAGGTCTTTGCCCGAAATCATCGCATCCAGAACATCCTTGGCCTGCAGCACACCAATTATTTCGTCGGGCTTGCCGTCATGAACGGGAAATCGCTCATGAACCGAAGTCTGTATGATGTGCCTGATCGCATCCGTTCCCGCCCGTGCGTCGATCACTTCAACATCACTGCGATGCGTCATGACTGACCGCGCAATACGGTCACCCAGCCTCAGGATGCCTGAGATCATTTTCCGCTCTTCCGGTTCAATCACCCCGCTGGACTCCGCTTCGGCCATCAGCGCCTTGATCTCTTCGTCGGTGATATTGGACGCACTTTCCTGCGTTCCGCCGAGCAATCTGAGCAGCAGGCGCCCCGATATGTCCAGCGCCCACACAAACGGTGCGGCCAGTCGCGACAGAACACTCATCGCCGGTGCCACTACCATCGCCACACGCTCCGGGTTTCGCAACGCGATCTGTTTGGGAACAAGTTCCCCCACGACCAGCGAAAGATAGGTGATGACGGCAATCACCACGCCAAAGCCGATAGTCTCGGCAACACCGACAGACAAGCCCGTCTCAATCAGCCAGCGTCCCAATCGGTCACCTAGCGTCGCGCCGGAAAAGGCACCCGCCAGGACGCCCACCATCGTGATTCCAATTTGCACTGAAGAAAGAAAACGACCCGGATCAGCCGCCAGCGCGAGCGCACGCCGGGCTCCTGGCCGTCCTTCATCGGCCAACGCCTTCAGCTTGCTCCGCCTGGATGATACGACCGCGAGTTCGGACATCGCCAGCAACCCGTTCAAGACGATCAACGCAAGCAGAACGCTGATTTCGACAAACAACATTCATTCACCTTCGAACTGGTAACTCGTAACGGTGCAGCAGAAATCTAGCGCTTTGAATACAAACTGTCGCTTCCCCGGCTCGCAATCATGCCACTATTTGCACTTTCCGGTAAGCACCCCAGTTGGTCGTTCGCTCGCGACAGCGCTGGTCTACCGCTCATGATGGCTAACCCGGCAAGCGATTGGACTGCATCTGTCCTTCAAAGAATCTGACGCAACTTCACCGCAAGTTCGTCAAGCCGATATGGCTTGCTCAGCAGATGAACATCAGGGGGGAGCACCCCTTTGGACCCCAGCGCATTCTCCGTGTATCCTGAAGTGAACAGCACGGCCAGATCCGGTCTCAGTTTGCCAGCCATTTCGGCAAGCTTTGGACCAGAAATCCCACCGGGCATGACCACGTCAGTAAATAGCAGGTCCACCGTTGCATCAGTCGAAAGTATTTTCAGTGCGTCCAGCGCGCTGGCGGCCACAATGATATGATACCCAAGGTCAGCGAGCAAACGTTCGGCATGTTGACGAACCAGCGGATCATCTTCGACCAGCAGAATCCTTTCGCCCCCTCCAGCCTTCACATCTCGTGCCGACGACTCCACATCCGATTCACTGCTGACGGACCTGTCGCTCTTGGGCAAATAGATCTTGACTGTCGTACCATTACCCGATTCTGAATACAGTTTGACGTGTCCCTCACTTTGCATGACGAAGCCATAGACCATAGGCAGGCCGAGGCCGGTGCCCTTGCCAACTTCCTTTGTTGTGAAAAATGGTTCAAAAACCCTGGACATGACCTCGGGCTTCATACCGGTGCCCGAATCCGACACCGCAATCAAGACATAGGCTCCTGCCTTCGGCTCATTGTTCAACGCAGCCTGGCTTTCATCAACAAGCACATTGCTGGTTTCAATCTTGAGCTTTCCCCCTTCGGGCATCGCGTCGCGCGCGTTGAGCGCCAGATTGAGCAGCGCCGATTCAAGTTGGGCACGGTCAACCTGCGTAGTCCAGAGATCCGGACCAGCGACAATTTCAATTTCGATATTTTGGCCGAGCGAGCGCGCAAGCATGCTCTCAACACGTGCGACAAGGTCGTTGACGTTTGTCGCCCTTGGCTCCAGCGCTTGCTTGCGTGAAAAAGCCAGCAAGCGGGATGTCAACTCGGCGCCACGTTCTGCCGCTCTTTGGGTGAGCAGGGCAAACTCTCGAAGGCGGGTGTGCTCCCCAAGCTGGTTGACCAGTACTTCCGCATTCCCGAGGATCACGGTCAGCAGGTTGTTGAAGTCGTGAGCAACACCGCCAGTCAACTGTCCGATCGCTTCCATTTTGATTGCCTGGTTGAGTTGGCTCTCGATCATCTTGCGATCAGTCACATCCAGGGCTACCCCGTCCCACTGCACGTTACCGCCGGGCAACGAGGAAGGTGTCGTGTGAATTTGCCACCAGCGCACGCGCCCGTCGGGTTGGGCGATTTTCCGCACTTCAATGACAAGCGTCTCCAGCTTTTCGCCATGCACCTTGAGAGCCCGGAGCTTCCGCTCACGGTCTTCGGGGTGCACGAAATCAAGCAGCGACCCGCCGCGTCCGATCACCGCCTGCGGCTCGACTCCCAGCAGCTTTTGCAACCCGTCACTGATGAAAACGTCCCGATGGCTTCCATCCTCGCTCACGATCCGTCGATAGATGACTCCGGGCAGATTGTTGGCCAGTGTGCGAAAACGCTCTTCGCTCTCACGCAGCAAGTCGCCGGCCTTGATGCGCGCCATGTCCGCTACGTGCCGTTCGCGGTCGAGTTGCTCGATGGCTTCGATCTGATCAGCCATCGCCTTGTTCGACGCGCGAAGGGTCTCAAGAGCGATCCGCTCCTCGGTCGTTATTTCTCCCTGGCTCGCCGCCATCAGGCGGATCACGGCGGTTACGTCCACGACGCGGTGTATGATCCACAAGACGTTTTTCGCGGAATCCACAACCGGCACATTCAGGGGGCTCCAGTGACGCTCCTCAAACCGCCCTGACGCGTCCCCGGGAACCGGAATGTCATATTTCTGCAGCGCCATGGCATCTGGTCGCTTGAGCCGGAGCACGCGCTGGAGCGACGCGCGCAAATTGGCGACCCCGGTTGCATCACGATCATCCGGGTTGTCCGGAAAAACATCGAAGAGAAATCGACCCATGATGTCTTCTCGCTTCGTCATCGTGACCTGGCAATAGGTGTCGTTCACGGCAACGATCTGAAAACCCGGAGACAGCACCAGATAGGCGCTGGGTGCTGAATGAAACAGGGCCGAGAAATCGGGCGGCGAAACTGGCTGCATCTTGCAATACACGCGCTGGAGTTTATGGACACTTGCGACGCAAACGGACTCAACTGGGCTTGCGAACGCCAAGCATCCGGCAACTCATTGCACAGGGCAACTGGCAAAAGGTGAACAGCGATTTCCCTGACAATTCGATTCGACATTGAACAAGAAAGTCATGGGAAATCACCCCGCGTACATGGCTGACGCACCTTTGCCCGCGAAGACTTTCAGTGATAACTTTCTTCCACCCCGTTCACCGGCCAAGGCTGCTGATAAAGGAGACCCGAGGTGACACCCCCAAAACTTGTTTGCGTGATCGACGATGACGAACTTGTCCGACGCACATTGTGCGCGCATCTGGAAAATGCTGGTTTTACAACCTTGCAGGCAACGAATGGTGCCGAGGGGCTGAAGCTCATTTTGAAATCTCAGGCACCGATAGCCATCGTGGATATCGTGATGCCGGATCACGAGGGAATCAGCCTGATCCAAAACTTGAAATCGCAGACTCCTTCGACACGCATCCTCGCGATTTCCGGCAGCGGACCGCAGAAGAGCAACAATTACCTGAAAATCGCCAGCGCCATGGGTGCTGACGACACATTGGAAAAGCCTTTCGGCGCAACTGAACTCATAGAGCGCATCAAGCGCCTGTCGTAAGCATCAGGCGGCGCGCCTTTTGGCAGGGCTTTGATCTCTGCGACAATTTGTTCTTATATTGTTCTTCACGAATTGGCCATGCCTTGCTACTGTCTGCAGAAAAAAATCACGGCGACAGAAGGGGCGCCAGATTCCTTCACGCTCCACGTGCGAAACTTTCCGCAACCCTGATCTTGGGACAAGCAGAAACGTTCGAGCAATTTTGTCACCTTTAACCGCGAAAACCGCAGCGCCCGGCCAAAAACAGAGAGAAACACAAGGTGACAGTGTCACCATTGATCCTGATCCGAACGCAAATCAATTCGCGTTTGGACGGTGGGCCAGTCAAGCTTGCCTCGTATCAATCAGCAGTCCATCTTGTGTCGCTGAACAAATGCAACTTCCACACTTGAGTTCTCCGGCAAAATGCGCACGACGAAAAAAACGAAATTGAGCGCGACCTCTGGCGCACAAGCTGCGGCGCGCACTTCGGGGGTGCTGCTCCTCATCATGACCGCATCCTTGTCGTTCACCTCCGCGCGGGCCGCCGGGAATACGCCTGACGCACAAGATCTGGCGGTCCTCCCGAAAGCCTTCGCGGCGCAGGATGCCAAAGACTGGGTGGGTGCCCGGACGCTAACAGAAAAAAGCGCCCCGATCGTGCGCGAACTGGTGCAATGGCGCTATGTATCAATGTCCGGCTCCGGCGCAACCTTTGACGAGATCAATTCATTTCTGACCGCGCATACCAGCTGGCCCGGCCGCGGCGCAATCTTGCAACGGGGCGAAGAAGCCCTGCTGGCTGAAAACCTGGTAGAATCCAGGGGCACGATGTGGTTCAAGGGCCACCCGGCCCGCACCAGCAGCGGCTGCTTGGCCTTCGCAAAATTCCAGTTTGCACATGAGCAGAAAAGCGAAGCACTCGCAGGCATAAGAAGATGCTGGCTGGCGCTCACCCTGAACCTCACCGATTACCAGGACTGGTCGGGCACTTCTGGACTGTCACTCTCCGAAGCCGACCATCTCGTCCGTGCTGACACGTTGTTGTGGAATCGGAATGTGTCCGGGGCAAGGGAACTCGTACCTTTGCTCACGGCAAAGGCGAAGGACGCCACAAGTGCGAGAGTCCAGATCCAGTCCGGAACCACAGTCGACCTTGACGAAGCATTGGAAAGCGCGCCGACCGCTTCATGGGCCGCAAGTCTGATCTACGACCAGTCCGTGCAGTTCAGAAAGGCCACCAAGGTCAAGGAAGCTTGGGCCCTGCTCATGAAAGCGGACGACACAGGCGCCCTCCCCTCACAGAATTCCCAGACCTGGTGGCCCGAGCACAATCTCGATTCACGCACAGCGCTTGACGCGCAGGAATATGATGCGGCCTACAAGCTGGCTTCACGAACGCATCTGTCGAGCGAGATCAGTATCGCAGCATATCTCGACGCTGAGTTTCTTTCTGGCTGGATTGCCCTGCGCAAACTCGACCAACCGAAAATGGCCTTGGTCCATTTCCAGAACCTTGAGGCTGCAGCGAAGTCGCCTGTGTCGCGCGCGCGGGCTGCTTATTGGAGGGCATCTGCATTTCGCGCCCTTGATGAAGAAGGCAAAGCGCAACAGGCCACCTCTGTTGCCGCTGCAGAACCAAACACATTCTATGGTCGCCTCGCACTCGAGAGTCAGAAAGAGCCACGACCCGGCGCAAGCACTGCGCCAAAACCTTCAACCTCATCATCCAGCGAAGACATCGAAGAACTCGTGCAGGCCTCCGAGACGCTCCACCTCGCAGGCGACGTTCGTCGCGCCAACTACTTTGCAAATGCCGCAATTGATGGCTGTCAGTCGACAGGCTGTGCCACCACACTAAGCGCCCGGTTCACAAAAAAGGGCAATACGTACGGCGCGCTGCGCAGCGCCAAGAAGGCACAGACACTGGGTGTCAGCCGGGCAGACCAGCTGTTTCCATTGATCGATTTGCCCGCCAGTTGTACTGCGGCCGGCGTTCCAGCATCGCTTATCCTCGCGCTCGTTCGACAGGAAAGCGAGTTTGATCCTTCTGCAACAAGCAACGCGAACGCGCATGGACTTATGCAAATCCTGCCGTCGACGGCGAAGGATGTGGCACGCAGATACAAGATCCCTTTCGGTGGCGCGAGCGACCTTTTGCAGCCCCAGACCAACCTTGCCATTGGCTGCTATCACGTGAAGGACCTGCTCGACGGCCTGGCGGGCTCATACGTCCTGACGATCGCAGCCTACAACGCGGGCAAGTCTCGCGTGCTGGGCTGGACCACAACCCATGGCGATCCGCGCGATCCGAACGCCGATGTGGTAGACTGGATCGAAGCCATCCCATTCGACGAAACGCGCAACTACGTCATGCGCGTGCTCGAAAATGGACTTGCCTACAAATCCCGCCTCGGCGAACCGCTGCAGACGCAGGAACTGAATCTGGACCTTCGTCGCAAGTCGTGACAAGTGCGAGCCTGATGAGTGCACCGACACGCCATCATTGACGCTAGAAATCCAGCCGATAGGTCATATAGGCGAAGTATCCAAGATGATCGTCTGTCGTGATGGTGGTTTCGGTTTGTCGCCATTCCCCACCCAGTTCAAGTTCCAGGTCCCAATTGTCAAACGCACGGTAATTGGTCCGGACCGATGGCTTGATTGAAAATTCCGTTCCTGCATCGTTGTCATTCCACTTGTAGTCGCTGCGCAGCCGCGGATTGAGCTTCCAGAATTCTCCAACCGAATACCGGGTGTTCAGGTCGGCAGTCACTCTGTTGAATTGGTCCTGGTCGGCATACCGCAGGCCAAGCGCGGCAATGTCCTCCTCGGCGAACAGTCCAGTTCCGGTCAACTGGATGCCGTAATAGTACTCCATCCCCGTGCGAGGCGCTGCATCGACACCGCCCGATGCAATCGTTCCCGAGATGTCAGTTATCATCGCATCTACGCTCAACTGCAATTGGTCGCTGAAGGGATGCGAGGCACCTACACTTGCAGAACTCATTGTCGCAGTGCGGTCAAGAGCCAGTTGCCGCACTTGATCCTCGGTGAACAATGTCAGCAGGTCTTCGATTGTTGTAACCGGTTGCCCCTGAAGTGCCGATGTCGTCGTCAGAATCGGAGACGTCCGGTAGTCAACCGAAAAGTTGAAGGTCGATTGATCCGGAAAGAAGTAGTTGCCGCTCAGCAGCGCAATGTTCACCTCATTGTACGAGACGTCGTAGTCAACGAGTCCAAAGACCGTCATGTCTGATTGCGCGAACCTGACTTCCCCGCCGACGGCCTGCCGATCAGTGATGTCATATGTCTTCTGATCGATGGCGTAGATATTCGCATGCCAGTCATCGAAGATCGGACCCAGGTCCAGACCGACGGCTCCAAAATAGCGGTGCGTGTTGATTTCGAGATCGCGGGATGAATCAACCGGCATGCCACCGATCACATTCAGGCGAATCTCATCGATCAGCGCGGCGCTGATCATGCCGCCGTCAAAGCGGCCCAGCACACCGTCGGAACTGCGAGTCTGTCTCCCGAACCGCGCGTAGATATCCTTGTGCGCGTCGCCGATTTCCAGAAACAGCGTGCTCAGGCGGCCTTCACTATTGTCTGAATTCTGGGACAGGTCCAGCACGTAGCCGCCATTCGCCCGCAGACTGATCGAGATGTCCTCGTCAGAATATCCAAGCGTCGTGTCGACATCGGTATCAAAGTCAAACTGATTCACGCCATCGCCCACAACGTCGGCGGACATGTCCTGGTCCCGGCGCAGCGACTGGGAAAGGCTTCCATGATAGAAATACTCGGCCGAGCCATTCCCGTCCGAAGATCCCCTGGAAAGCTCTCTCAATTTTGCATGCGGCTTGGACGCTGCTGCAACGAGCCCCGCCAGTCGCTGCTTCACGCGCGATGCGCCCTCTCCTTCCGGGTAAAGGCGCAAGTACTCTTCATATTCGGCTTTCGCATGCGCAACCTGCTTGTTCCGCTCGCGCGCAACACCCAGCATCTCAAGTGCCTCGGGCCGGGCGGACTCATTGCCAGCCGACGCCAGGACTTTCGTCAGAAGACGAATAGCCGCTTCGTTGTCGCCGCGCTCCAGCGCTGCGCGAGCATCTGTCATCGTCTTGGCCAGGTCGCCTTCGGGCAACGATGTTTCGGGAACCGGTTCACTGAGCGTAGGATTTGGAGGTGGCGCCTCAATAACAACTTCTGGCGCTGCAGCACGGGACGCGCCGGCCGCTCCCGCAGCCACCGACACTTCAATGCTGCGCGTGTCTCCACCCGGAACCACGCGGTATTTGACGCTTGATGAAAATATGAAAGTGAGCCGTGCTTGTGTCGCGGAGACGTCTTCGTAACTGGCATCAGTCAGAACGGACCCACCGCTGACTGATATTCGTTCTTTCGTTCCGACCACAGCCGGCTGACCGGAATTCCGCAGCGCGCGGACATAAACCTGCAGGACTGACCCTTCGTTCACTGGCGCATGCGAAAGATAGGTGACCGGCGCGTTGAAATGCACAACGAACGTCTGTCGGCCGTCAACCTGGGTGTAGTCCATTCGGTCGATGCGCTTGTCGTCCGCATGAGAATCCGAAACGGTGCTCGCGCAGGCGACAACAAATGCCAGCATCAGGAACCGGGACACAACACCAGGAACGCGCCGCATCAAACGCGAACCAGTCATTTTACTCGCTACCAACATAAACTCACTCCGTCGGGGGATGGACGGTTGCTCCAAAACTAATCCTGCACGTCCGGATAAACAGGTTCACAGATTCCAGAACCCTGGGCCTGCCTGATAGCCACAACAACGCTCCTGAAGTCCTTGCCCTGGCCAACTTTGAAATCGACGATGTGCCGGAAAGTCAGGCGCAGATAGGGTTTGGGCACGGCATTGCCTTCATAGGTAATGCCCGAAAGAACATCTTCGCTTTCCTTTGGCGGGTTCAGGGACTCTCGTCGGTGTACATCCACGGACGCGTCTCTGCTGATCGAAAGCGTATCCAGTTCGATGCGAAGCTCTGCGCCCCGCGCGAAGGGATAGTGTGCGACAACGCGCGTTGGAAAGTTGAATTTCACATTCAGGAACTTGCATGCGGACGAGTCAAAAAACTCGACATCCGACAGCACCTGATCGCGGATGGTATCACCATGCGACGCGCCAACGGACACAGGCAAGAGGAACGAAAACGCCAACACTGCAGCAATCCATTTCGCTTTCATCTTACCACCCGTTTGAGCTCGATCTGTGATGCCCCGAACGGGACGTCCTGATCGTCGTGAAACTATTGTCCGTATACAGATGACAGGAGCCTGCGCAGTCACGCAGTTCGCTCACCGTGTACCTGATTGTCGTTGGCGTGGACGTCTTCGTGTGTGAGCCCGGAACAAAGCGGCTGGCATGACAGCCGGCGCAGTCGGGCTTGTAGGCAGCGGACGTCCAGGTAGCCACTTGCGAATTGCCCGTGTGACAGCTCAGGCACGTGACTGCCGATTTGTGTGTCCCGGGGAAGTCGGCACCGGAATGCGTGAAGCGGATTGGCGTCCACGCCACCGAGGTGTGGCAACTGTCACACTGGACCGTTGTCACGAAGTGCGTGGGGGTCTTGCCCGTGGCGCTGGTTCCGTTGTGACAGGTTGAACAGGAGCCCGTCACCGCAGAATGGTCAAAGGTCGCGGGCAACCACGCAATAGTGCTGTGGCAGCTGTCACACTGAGCCGATGTGCTGATATGGGTAACAGGCTTGCCGCCGGCGGTCGTTCCGTTGTGGCACGAGGTGCATGTTCCGATCACATTCGAATGGTCGACATGCACGGTCGTCCAGTTTGTCGTGATGTGGCAGCTGTCGCAGTTGCTCGAGCTTGTGATGTGCCGCGCGCTCTTGCCGGTTGCCGTCGTGCCATTGTGGCAGCTTGAGCAGGTTCCCGTGACCGCGCTGTGATCAAAGCGCACGGTGTTCCAGCTCGTTGTCGAATGGCACGTGTCACACGAGCTTGCGGTCGCTATATGCGTCGCGCCTTTGCCGGTAGCCGTCGTTCCGTTATGGCAGCTCGCGCAGGTCCCCGTGACCGCACTATGGTCAAAGTGAACGGTCGTCCAGTTCGTGGTCGTGTGGCACGTGTCGCAGGTACTGTTCGACGCAATGTGTCGCGCGCTCTTGCCTGTCGCCGTGGTCCCGTTGTGACAACTCGCGCACGTCCCCGTCACCGCGCTGTGGTCAAAGTGAACCGTCGTCCAGTTTGTTGTCGTGTGGCACGTGTCGCAGGTGTTGCTCGACGCAATGTGTCGTGTGCTCTTGCCGGTTGCCGTGGATCCGTTGTGGCAACTCGAACAGGTTCCGGAAACTGCGCTGTGATCAAAGTGTACCGGCGTCCAGGCTGTTGTTGTGTGGCAGGTGTCGCAGGAGCTGCTGGACGTGATATGAGTGGAACCCTTGCCAGTGGCTGTCGTTCCATTGTGACAGCTGGAGCAAGTGCCCGTTACGCCGCTGTGACTGAAGTGAACAGACGTCCAGTTTGCGGTCGTATGACATGTCTCGCAGGAATTACTCGAAGCGATGTGCCGCGTGCTTTTGCCCGTTGCTGTCGACCCGTTGTGGCAACTCGAACACGTCCCGGAGACTGCGCTGTGATCAAAGTGAACAGTCGTCCAGCCCGCCGTTGTGTGACACGTTTCGCAGGAATTGCTGGATGCCAAGTGCGTGGCGCTTTTGCCGGTAGCCGATTTTCCGTTGTGACAGCTTGAGCACGTCCCGATCGTACCGCTGTGGTCGAAGTGCAGGGACGACCAGCTTGTCGTAATGTGGCATGTCTCGCACAGGCTGCTCGAGGCGATATGCTTCGTGCTCTTGCCAGTTGCTTTCGACCCGTTGTGGCAGCTCGCGCAGTTACCCGTCACACCAGCGTGATCAAATCGGGACGCGTTCCAGTTTGTTGTCGAGTGGCATTGAGTGCAGTCACTGGTTGTCTGTAGGTGACGTGTCGACTTGCCAATCGCAGTTCGACCATTGTGGCACGAGGAGCAGGTGCCGGAAGCTGCACGGTGGTCGAAGCGCGCGTCCGTCCAGCGGCTTGTCGTGTGGCAATCCTTGCAGGCGTTCGAACTGGCAATGTGATTTGCCGTCTTGCCGGGTGCGTTCACGCTGTTGTGGCAAGTGGAGCAGGTCTTTGTTGTCCCCTTGAACAAACCACCGCGGTGGCAGCTGCTGCACTTTACATTTTCATGGCCGTCAGTGAGCGGAAAGCCAGCCTTGAGGTGAATGGCTGCATTGTCCGCGGGAGACTTCGGTGCTGCATTCGAATCACGAATCAAAAAGAGCGCGCAGAATGCGACGAAGAATATCGTCAAGGCATACCGATATGTGCCGCGCGAATTCATGCCAGTCGTTGCCAATCGCCCACAAGACCAGCCAATGACTGACTGATCGCCAACAGAAACCCCAAACTGCGAGCGAGCGCCTTGTTCCCAACACCCCGCCCTCTCGCATCGGAGAACTGAAACACAATGAATTTGGTGAGTAAACAAAGTACAAATTGAGTTGTAATCCTGCTGTAATGAAGCGAGGCACAATCGTCACCACTAAAACGCGCAACGCTCGCATGCGTCTGATTTCAGGTTGAGTCGCACAACCAACGAAAACTGTCAGACTAGTTTCGCAACCTCTTGAAAGAGCTTGTGATGTGGCACGCTTCACATCGATCACCAAACTCACCCCGGTGCTTGTCATCTGCACGATGGCAGGAAATGCACAAGGTCTTGGCCTTTGCCTTGCCTGCTGTCTCTTCCGTGTGACACGCACTGCAAACAAGGTCCGTGTGCGCACCCGTCAACGGATAGCGCGTCTGACGATCATGATCGAATTCCCAATACTTCCAGCCGCTCGGGTTATGACAATCTCCGCAGACAGGACCTAGCGTCTTCCTGTGTTCGTCATCTTTCTGGTGGCAGGCGCCGCACTCCAGCGGCGCTTCGCGATACTTGGCCGTCAAGTGGCATCGTTCACAGGCAACGGCAGCATGAAGCCCAACCAGTGGAAACTTCGTCAGCCCGTGGTCAAATTTGACATTGGAATCCCAAGCCTTCTCGTTGTGGCACCTTTCGCATGACTTTCCTTCGTCACCTTTGTGAACATCATTCTTCTGGTGGCATGAATAACAGGACGTAGCGACCTTTTGAGTGAACACACCACTCACGTGGCATCCTTTGCAGGTCACTTTGGCGTGAGCGCCCTTCAGCGGAAAATCCGTCGCCGTATCGTGATTGAACGAAGAAGATTTCCAGTTTTTTGCACTGTGGCAAGTCTCGCATTTGTCACCGTTGCTACCTTTGTGCACGTCATTCGCGCGGTGGCATGAGATACATGACATCCCGACTTTTTGGGGAGTGCCAGACCCTTTGTGGCAGGCGCTGCATTCAATTTCGGCGTGACGCCCGGAAAGCGGAAAATGAGTCTGCTTGTTGTGATCAAAACTGACGGCGGACCATTTGGCGGTCGTATGGCAGTTGGCGCACAATCGGCCATTGGAGCCGTGATGCTTGTCATCCAGCTGGTGGCACGAGTAGCAGTCTTTCGGGGTCCCCTTGTACCGCTCATCTGCGTGACAACTCTGGCAGGTCACGCGGGCATGCGCGCCCATCAGCGCAAACCGGGTACGCTGATGATCAAAGCCGACAGTCTTCCAGGCCGTTTCGTTGTGACAGCTCTCGCAGGTGGTTCCCAGCCGGCCTTTGTGACGGTCATCGCCGGCGTGGCAACCAAAGCAAGTCAGCGGCGCCCTGGAGAACTTCTCATTGCTCTTGTGGCACGACGAACAGGAAACCCGCCCGTGAGCTCCCTTAAGCGGATAGTCGGTGAAGCTGTGATTGAAATTGTCCCGATCAAATACCGTCAGCTTCGAATTTCGCCCCTTGTGCTCGCTGTGGCACTGGCTGCACGCCGCCGTGCGCACAAGCGGGTCCCGTCCATGGTAGCCAGTTCTCTGAAGCAACTGCTTGTCAATCGGCTTGTGACAATCTCTGCACCTTGAAGATTGCGCCTTCTTGTTGAAGGCCACATGGCAGTTCTTGCAGTTCTCACCGAGCTTTTCATGCTTCTTGTTCAGGTCACCCGGAGACATCATCCGGTCGATGATATCTGCCGCGCGCACAGGTGCGACCGGCCCGGACAGCCAAACCGCGAGCAAAAATAGTACAGCAATCGACTGGCGAACGGACAAGAGACGCGACCTAGTACAGATGCACGGCAACGATATGGACGACCGCTGCAGCAATCAGAACAAACAACAGCGGCACATGCAAAACATGCCAAAGAGCAAACATTCTTTCGTAGAACTTGAATTGAGCCGCACTCTGCAGTGACCGCAGGTAAGTCGTCAGGTACTCCGATGCTGCCTTTTTCTGTGCGCGGTTCTGGCGCCGGTCGAGTCCATGGAACCGCGCGTTTTCATCAATACTCGCAAACGCATGCTTGAGAAGTTTCCGGCGATAGTCACCCATCGAGAGCGAAAAATCCAGGTGAAGCCAGCTGCTCGAAAGCAGGCCGTGGTCCGGATCCAACACGCGGCGCTCCAGTCCGTCCAGCATAGTCTGAACACGATGTATTTTCATGAAATCAAACTGCAGGTCACCACGCGCTTGCTGCGCCTGCGCTCGCATTTCCTGCAGCGTGCGCAACTCTCCCGAATATCGATGATGCGTCTTGCCATAGATGTACCGGCCCACGATCCCGCTGAGCATCACCGTGACCATTGTCAGCAAGGCTACATTGCTGTTCGTGGCACCAAGTTTGAAATTTGCGTGGAACAGGATCAGCGTGGGACCCGAAACGCCCAGAAACATGTGAAACTTCAGCCAGTTCGGCAACCGGCCCCAGGACCGCCACGATTTGAAACGCTTCCGCAACGGGTATAGCAACAGGATCAGGACCAGGATCGAACCGACGATTCCGAACATATATCCCAGACCGTGCTCGGGCGTGTACCAGTTGTCGTCGCGATGCAGGAACCCGTAAGCCAGCAGCGCCAGGACGGACAATCCAAACAACCCTGCACCAATTCCACTGGCAGGCTTTCTGTCAGGGGAACGCTGTGCAGCACGCGCAACCCGAATGTCCGCTGCAGGTGGCTCCTGCATTCCGGCATCCGAGACTTGAACAAACGTTGGTTCAATACGCGTCAACTCGCGGCCCAACCCAGAAACTCCCAACTACGGTAAACGACACTTTTCGAGGCGCGCCACTTTGCATCATTTGGTCTGACATAGCACTGCATCTTTCGAACTGGTCACGTAATGTCATTGTAATGTTTGCGCCTTCAGGTTGAGACAAGAGCACCTGCCGCCCACTCACGCGAAATCAAACAATTCCGTGCACGGTTGAACAAATTTGTGCGCTATCATAAAGGCTTCTTTGAAACCTCAGGATCCCAAAGGATGGCGGCTGAAATCGGTCAGTTCTCGCTGATCACTTCATTCTTGATTGCGATTGTCCAGGCCACTCTGCCCCTGTATGGAGCGGCGACAAACAACGCGCGCCTGATGGCGCTCGCACGCTCAGCCGCAATTGCCCAGTGCCTGATGGTCGCGCTGGCATTTGTCGCCATCACATACTGCTTCGTTAGTTCTGACTTTTCCGTTGGAATCGTTGCTGCGAATTCACATTCCGACAAGCCGCTCATGTACAAGATCGCCGGCGTTTGGGGAAACCACGAAGGATCGATGCTGCTCTGGGTCTTGATCCTGGCACTGTTCGGACTGGCCGTCGCACTGTTTGGCACCAACTTGCCATCAGCACTGGCAGCCCGCGTACTCGCGATACAGGGCATGATCGGAACAGGCTTCCTTGCCTTCATCATCTTCACGTCTAATCCATTCATGCGCCTGCATCCGGCACCAGTAGATGGAAACGGACTTAATCCCCTTCTCCAGGATCCGGGGCTCGCGAGCCATCCACCTTTTCTCTACCTGGGTTATGTGGGTTTCTCGATGGCATTCTCCTTCGCGGTGGCAGCCTTGATTGAAGGCAAGGTAGACCCTGCATGGGCGCGCTGGGTCAGGCCATGGACACTGCTCGCGTGGTGCTTCCTGACGATGGGTATCATGCTGGGCAGCCTTTGGGCCTACTACGAACTCGGATGGGGTGGCTGGTGGTTCTGGGATCCCGTCGAAAACGCTTCGCTCATGCCCTGGCTTGCTGGCACCGCTCTGGTGCATTCAGCTATTGTCGTCGAAAAAAGAGATGCGCTGAAACGCTGGACGATTCTTTTGGCGATACTCACATTCTCGCTCAGCCTTGTCGGAACCTTCCTGGTGCGCTCCGGCGTGATCACAAGCGTGCACTCGTTCGCAACTGACCCGACGCGCGGCGTATTCATTTTGGGCTTGTTGATCGCAACGACCGGTGGCGCGCTGACGCTATACGCCATCCGGGCGCCTTCGCTCAAACTCGGCAACCTCTTTTCGCCAGTGAGCCGCGAAACCAGCCTCATCCTGAACAACGTCTTTCTGGTATCACTCGCAGGTGCCGTCTTTGTAGGGACCTTCTATCCGTTGTTTGTGTCGGCCGTAAGTTCGGATCAGATCTCGGTCGGCGCGCCGGTCTACAATTTCTTCTTTCCACCCATGATGCTCGTACTCATGATCATCATGGGTGTGGGACCCTTCCTCAGCTGGAAGCGTGGCCGTATTGAAGATGCGTGGATGCAGTTGCGCATATGCGCAGCGATAGCCGCTGCCACAGGTTTTACCGTTCTCTGGCTCAGTTGGGGACGTGGCTCCTTCGCAGTACCGGCACTGGCCATTTCCGCCTGGCTCGCACTCAGTTCATTGCTGGTTCTGGCCAGGCAGCTCGACGTGGCCAGCGGGTCTCCTGCAAAAATTGCCGCCCGAGCCGTCGGCCTGCCCCGCGCAACATACGGCTTTGTCATCGCCCACATTGGCATCGCCCTTGTCGCGGCCGGTATCGCGGGTGTATCCGCATGGACGACGGAAACTGTTACCAAGCTCAATGTCGGCGCAAGTACCAGCGTCGGCAGCTATGACGTGAAGCTGGTCAGTGTCGGCAAGTCCAATGGTCCAAATTTCGAGGCGCTCGTCGCGACATTCGACGTGACACGTCACGGTCAATCAGTGGACACCATGATAGCCGAGAAACGCTACTACCCATTCCCGGGAAGTGAGACAACCGAGGCCGCAATCAGGGTGAGGCCCCTGGATGTTCTGTACCTGACAGTCGGGGACCAGGACATGGCCGGGGCTTGGACCGTGCGCATGTATGCGCATCCGATGGTGACATGGATCTGGTTCGGTTGCCTTGTGATGGTCGTTGGCGGAACAATTTCACTGACAGACCGCAGACTACGTGTTGGCGCGCCGCGCCGCGCCAGACCGGTGACACCACCACTTGTACCCCAGGCTGTATGACCATGAGAAAGATCGCCATCGCCTTCATCACGCTGGTTGCTTTCTTCCCCGGAATTTCACGGGCGGTAGAGCCCGAAGAAATGTTGGGTGACCCTGCGCTCGAAGCCCGCGCCCGCGAAATCACGAGGGAGCTTCGCTGCGTGGTCTGCCAGAACCAGTCGATTGACGATTCAAATGCCGACCTCGCCCGCGACATGCGTGTGCTCGTACGCGAACGCTTGAAAAAGGGAGACACCAACGAACAGACGCTTGCGTATCTCGTAGCCCGATACGGCAACTACGTGCTTCTCAAGCCACCGCTTCAGCTTGACACGGCGCTGCTCTGGTTCTCACCGATTCTGTTTCTGGGCTTGGGAGTATTGTTGCTGCGCGGCTACTTCAGAACCATGCGAACGGCGCCAGCGTCGCAAACGCCTCTAAGTCAGTCTGAACAGGACGCCCTCGAACACATTGCTGAGGAAGGCTAGTCTCCCGATGTTGTGGTTTCTCTTCATATTGGCCCTTTCGGTGGCGCTTGCGATCACACTGCGGCCATTGTTTCTGGCAAGCGTCCGCACATCCGAAGCGCGCGACAGCGAACTCGCAGTATATCGTAGCCAACTGAAGGAGCTCGAGGGCGACCTTGTGCGGGGATTGATTACGGTGACTGACGCCGAATCCGCGCGCATCGAAATCCAGCGTAAACTGCTGAGTGTCTCCAGCGTGCGTACCTCGACCGATGCGCAAGGCGCGCTGGCTCGCAGGGCTGGCTTCGTGGTTGTGGTCGCCACACCCATACTTGCCTTTGCGCTCTATTCGAATGTCGGATCTCCGCATCTGACAGGATCGACGCCAGCAACATCATCCCCACAAGATGGTGCGCAAGGCACATCGCAGGCACCACTCGCAGATGTTGACACAATGGTGCAACGCCTTGCAGACCGCCTCAAGCAGAACCCGTCGGATCTCAAGGGATGGAAGATGCTGGGCTGGTCGTACTCCCACACGGACCGGGCAACTGACGCGGCCGACGCCTACCGCCATGCAATCTCGCTCGCACCAGATGATGCAAGCTTGCACGCGCTGCTGGCCGAGACGCTCGTTCAGGCAGCAGGCGGCAGGGTTACCGTCGAGTCTGACAGGGCTGTGAAAGATGCGATCGCGCTCGACTCTACAGAACCCCGGGCGCTCTACCTGTCAGGCCTCGCGCTTGAACAGCAAGGACACCCGCAGGACGCGTTCAAGACCTGGGACAAACTCCTTAACAGCAGCGCCGTGAACGCTGAATGGGTACCAGAATTGAAGAAGAGCCTTGCGGCCCTTGCGCAAAAACTTGGCAAGGACGCTGCTCCTTACGTGGATTCGACCGCAAACACGGACCCTGCAATCCCGCTTGTCGCAGCGGGACCCGTATCGGGCCCAAGCGACCGGGACGTGTCAGCCGCGTCCACTATGTCACCCGAAGCCAGAGCTGAAATGATCAACGGCATGGTGAGCAGTCTCGTTGAAAAACTTCGCAGGAATCCGAAAGATCTCGACGGATGGCTCATGCTTGCGCGTTCACGCATGGTACTGGGAGACGCCAATGCCGCGCGCACGGCAGTTGCCCGCGCGCAGGAAGTTTTTGCAGGTGATCCGTCTGCACAGACAAGGATTGTGCAAGCCACCAAAGACATGGGCCTGAATCCATGATCGGCACTTTCGTTTTATCTATGTCAGCGAGCGTCTGACCGTGCTGGCCCAGATCGACCCGGTCCTGTTCTTCTATGCCTTTCTCGCCGCGATGGCCGCTGCCATCTATTCGGCCCGCCGAAAGAAGGAACAGGTACGAAGCGAACGACAACTGTCCCATGCCAGGGCCAATGGCACTCATGAGCCGATTTCGCTCCACCCAGTGATCAACATTTCGGCTTGCATCGGTTGCGGGGCCTGCGTCCGGGCATGCCCGGAAGGTGAGATACTCGGTGTCGTGCGCGGCAAGGCGCACCTGGTCGAGCCCTCAAGCTGCATTGGTCACGGTGCATGTGCATCGGCCTGCCCGACCAATGCCATTTCGCTGGTATTCGGCACCGAACGCCGGGGCATCGACATTCCGTCTGTCGGGCCGGACTTCCAGACCAACGTACCGGGCCTCTTCATCGCAGGCGAACTTGGCGGCATGGGTCTGATCCGGAATGCCATCGAACAGGGTCGTCAAGCCATGGACAGCATCGTGAAGCTGCGAGCCAATTCCAGCGCAGTACTCGACACCGTCATTGTCGGCGCAGGGCCTGCTGGAATTTCGGCAACACTGCGCGCGAAACAGGCAAAGCTCAGGTCGGTCACGATAGAACAGGATTCTCTCGGCGGCACTGTCTCGCACTATCCGCGGGGCAAGATAGTCATGACGGCGCCTGCCACGCTGCCGATCGTGGGAAAAATGAAACTCGGCGAAACGAGCAAGGAGTCACTTTTGCAGTTCTGGCAGAAGATCGAACGCGAGCAGCAATTGACCATCTCTTACAACGAACGAGTGGAATCCATCCAGCGTGTGAGCGGAGGCTTTCAAGTCAAGACATCGCGACGCGAATTGAAAAGCAGGACCGTATTGCTGGCGATCGGACGCAGGGGAACTCCACGCAAGCTGGACGTGCCAGGAGAGGAACTGCCCAAGGTTGTTTACAAGCTCGTCGATCCGGAACAGTACAAGGGGCGCCACGTCATCGTCGCCGGCGGTGGAGACAGCGCCCTCGAAGCAGCGCTCAGTCTCTCTGTCCAGCCGGGCACATCAGTGACTCTCGTTCATCGCGGCAACGGATTTCCAAACTCGCGCGCAGCCAATCGGGAGCGACTGACCGAGGCCGAACGATCACGCCGCCTTAGCGTCATGACGGAAGCCAAGCTGCATGAAATTACGCCGTCAACCGTTCGATTGTACCAGGGTGACCGCGAATTCATGGTCCAGAACGACGATGTGATTGTATGTGCGGGGGGCATTCTGCCTTCCCAGTTCCTCAAGGAAATCGGAATCGCCGTGGAGACGAAATATGGCACGGCCTAAGTTCGCTCGAACCCGCAGCCAGGTCCTCGTTGCTGCCGTCGCTCTGGCGCTAAACGCCGGTTCCGCCGTCGCGGCGCCCTCGATGGACGAGGCACGCGAGGCCCTGCGCCTGCAGGACTACGTGCATGCAGCAGAACTTCTGGCCCCGTTGGCAAAAAAGGGCGACGCTGAAGCGCAGTATCAGCTGGCCGCGCTCTACCGATCGGGCAACGGCGTCGAGAAGGACCACGCGCAGGCGTATCAATGGCTCCTGCTCGCGTCCAGGCAGGGTCATGCAAAGGCGCAATACAATCTTGCCATCATGTACCAGCGCGGCTGGGGGGTATCGGCCGATCAGTCCCAGGCGAAGAAATGGTTCCAGGCTGCAGCGACCCAGGGGGACGACACCGCCCGACGCCAACTCGCCCTACTCAACCAGCAGGTGCCCGCGACCGAACAGCCACCGCCTCCCGTTCCAGAGCCGCAGGCACCAAAATCACAACCAGCCGACGGTGTGGTCAGAGGACAACCAGTCGAGGACAAGGTCGTCACTCGCACAAAACCAGGGAACCAGACCCTGCCTGCGCGCCCACCAACAGTGCCCGACAAGGCATTCACTGTAGCCCCCGGTCCCGCCCCCACAGCGCAAACGGGCCCTGTACAGGTTACGACAGCAGGAACCTATAGCGGCTGGACACCACTCGCCATGGCAGCGTGGCGAGGCAAGGTTGACGCGGTACGGGCGCTGATCAGGCAGGGTGCAAGGGTCAACGAACTCGACACTGAAGGATACACCGCGCTCGCGCGTGCGGTCAGTTGTGGTCGCGCAGATTCTGCAAAAGTGCTCTTGAACGCAGGCGCCAGCGTCGCGCTGCAAGGTCCCAACACCAGGTCGACACTCATCCTTGCCGTAACCCAGGACAACCCGGAGGTTCTGCCGCTCGTCCTCACTGCGAAACCGGATGTTGAGTGGATTGGTCAAGACGGATCCACGGCATTGCTTGAAGCCGTAGATGCCAGCAACATCCAGGCTGTTTCAGCGCTCATCGTGGCAAAGGCAAACCCGAACCACGCACGCGCCGACGGAACAACACCACTCACGCTCGCCGCGGCCAAAGGTTCGATTCCGATTGCCAGAGCGCTCATCGAAAGGGGAGCGTCGATTGATGCACGTGACGGAGCAGGCCTGACCCCAGTGTCCATTGCTGCCGCTGCCGACAACGCAGAGCTCGTCAAGTTACTGGCGGGCCACCGTGCCAGTATCAATGCGCAGGATGCAGAAGGTCTTACGCCACTTGCGAGGGCCGCAGCCGGCAACCGCCAGCGAGCGCTCGTGGCCCTTCTCAATGCACATGCCGATGTAAATCGCGCAACGCGAAGCGGCAACACACCACTGATGCTCGCCAGCCAGCGCGGCTGGCTGGAAAGCAGTCGCCTTCTGGTTGGCGCAAGGGCTGCACTCGACGCTAGAAACAGCCTGGGCAACACTGCCCTGCACCTCGCAACACAGACCGAACAGGTTCAGATCGTCCGGCTCCTGCTCGGCAGCGGTGCGGATGCATTCGCGAAGAACAACAGCCACCAGAGCCCGACGGATATTGCAATGAACAGCGGCAATGCCGATTTGATAGCGATTTTTCGCCAGTCCTCAACCAGCCGCAACTGGTGGTCCGATCTGTTCCGATAGAGCTTCGGCTATCGAGACCAACTGTACGATGGTGCGACTCTGCTGGCGGCGCGGCTTGCCCCCACGCATTCCAGGCGCACACTGCTCCGACCACGCGAACTATCCGGCCGGATCGATCCACCCGCCGCCAAGCACCCGGAACAGCGTCACACTGGCTTGAAGGCGCGCAAGCTTTGCCTGTGCCAACTGGTCCTGTGCTGCGTACAAGGATCGTTGCGCGTCAAGCACCGTTAGAAATCCGTCGACGCCTGTGCGATACCTCAATTCTGCGATGCGATAGGCTTCCTGAGCCTGGTCGGTCTGGATTTGGCTGGCGCGTTCACGCGCGCCAAGGCTTGCCGCAGCGCCGAGCGCAACATCAACGTCCGAGAACGCTGATATCACCACCTTTCGATAGCCCAACAGCAGCTCTTGCCGCCTTGCCACCGCCGCATCCAGGTTCGCCTCGTTCCTTCCGCCGTCAAATATCGACTGCAGAAGCGATGCGCCAATCGAGTAGGCGATGTTGCTGGGATTCAAGAGGCTTGAGAGCGCGCCGCTTGATGCACCCAGCGACCCCGACAACGAGATTGAAGGAAAAAATGCAGCGCGCGCCGCACCGATATTCGCATCACCACCGGCAAGCAAAGCCTCCGCTCGCCTGACGTCCGGCCGACGGGCGAGCAATGCTGACGGAAGTCCGGGCGCAATACTCGGTGCTTTCAAAACGCCAAGACTGGTCCCTGAAATATTGAACCCCTGGACCGGCCGACCCAGCAACAATGCCAGCGCCGCCAATGCCTCACGCTCCTGTTGCTCCAGTGCTGGAATATTCGCTTCCTGACCGGCAACGTTTGCAAGCTGCTGCGCCAGCTCAATCGGCACAGCGACTCCCGCATTGACACGGGCTTTCGTGATCTTGAGCACGCCTTGGGCGTTGTCGAGATTTTGCTGTGCAAAACCGATACGATCACGCAGTGACAAGAGCTGAAAATACGTCGTGGCCACACTCGAAACGACGGTCAGCGCCACGGTCTCACGGTCATAGGCACTGGCGCGCAGTGATGCCTCGGCCGCGGAAAGATTGGCTCTATTGCGTCCCCAGAAATCCACTTCGTAAGAGGCGCCAAGATCGATACTGAACGATTGCCGGGCCGACCCACTGCTTTCGAGAGTGCCGGACTGCGATGCCCCGGCGCGCAAATCCAGGCTCGGCAAAAGCGCCGATCCCGAAGCTCGCGCCTGCGCTTCTGCCTGGAGGATGCGTGACGCGGCACTCGCCAGATCAATATTTTGGGTTTGCGCCGCGTCGATCAGCCAGTCCAGCTCACGGCTGTCAAAGTTATGCCACCATTGCGGCGACGGCCAGATCTCTGCTCCTGCGGGAATTGCGGTATCCCATGCCAGAGGCACGTCAGCATGGCTCAAACCTTCACCCTGTTCACTGGCGCACGCGCTGAGCATTGCGACGGAAGACATTAGCACCACACGGTAGATCTTCATCATCGCCTCATTCACTCGCCAACGCGACGACAGGATCAAGCCGCGCTGCCTTGAGCGCGGGCGCAAAACCGAAAATCAGTCCGGTCGCGACCGAAACCGCAAATGCCAGAACAATCGGCAGCAGTGTAAATTTGACGGGCATGCCAACCGCAGAAATGATAAGTGCCGCAGCAACGCCTCCCACAACCCCCAGCACACCACCAAGGCCCGAAACGACCACGGCCTCGGTCAGGAACTGCTGCAGGATATTGCGCATGCGGGCGCCTGTCGCCATGCGAATGCCAATCTCACGGGTGCGCTCGGTCACGCTGACCAGCATGATGTTCATGACACCAATCCCTCCGACCACCAGCGAGATCGCAGCCACGGATCCCAGCAGGACCGTCAGCGTGTTCTGGGCCGCCGACGCCGTTTCCACAACGGAAGCCATGTTGCGAATATTGAAGTCTTCCGAACCGTGTCGCGCCTTGAGCAACTCCGTCAGCGCATCCTGGGTAATGTCAATCAGGGTAACGTCTTTCACCGCCACCGTGATTGATCGCAGAAACCGCTGTCCGAAGAGCCTGAGGCTTCCTGTCGACAGCGGGACGAATATCACGTCATCCGCGTCATTGCCGCCTGCGGTGGCACCTTTCGGCGACATCACGCCAATCACCTGGAACGGCACATTCTTCATGAGCACATATTTGCCGATCGGGTCGGAGCCATCCGGGAAGAGCTGCTGATAGGCCGTCTGCCCCAGAACCGCGACTGACGCATAACTGCGCTGGTCTTCTTCGGAAAAGAACGTGCCTTGAGCAACCGGCCAGCTGCGCACCGCCGGCAATTCCGGCCAGGTTGCATTTGCCTGTGTCTGGTAGTCAATGTTGTCGATTCGCGTCGTCACATTGCCCGTGAGTTCCGGCACGGCCGCGATGACGTTCGGCAACGCACCCATTGCCTCAGCGTCTGCTGGCACCATCGTTGCCGTCGTTCCGCCTTGCCCGCGCTGCCCTGGCGCAGATGGCCGGACAAGAAGCAGGTTTGTTCCCATGGAACCGATCTGCTCGACGACTGCCTGCTTTGCACCTTCGCCAAGCCCCAGCATGGCAACAACCGATCCAACACCGATAACAATGCCCAGCAGCGTGAGAATTGTTCGGAAAATGTTCGCTCTCAACGAGCGCAACGCCATCGACATGGCCTCCCCGAAATCGCTCCAGGGCGAACCCCCTCGGTGACTGGCAGCATCATTCAGCCGCGCTGATGCCTTGGCCATGTCGGCGCGTGCATCGTGCCCGCTGTCGGCAACAACCAGACCGTCTTTGATCTCGATCATGCGCCGCGCCTGCTGCGCAACCGTCTTTTCATGAGTAATCAGAATGACGGTGTGGCCTTCGCTCGATAGCTGGTTGAGCAGTGCCATGACTTCTTCGCCTGTCCGGCTGTCGAGCGCACCCGTGGGCTCGTCGGCAAGGATTACATGCCCGCCATTCATCAAGGCGCGAGCGATCGATACCCGCTGCTGCTGACCGCCGGACAACTGGTGCGGACGGTGACCCATGCGATCGCCAAGCCCCAGCCGCTCAAGCAAATGCTGTGCGCGGCGGTGGCGATCGTCAGCGGGGCTGCCTGCGTAGACCGCGGGAACCTCGACATTCTCGGTCGCACTGGCGGTAGTGATCAGATTATAGCTCTGAAAGATGAAGCCAATGGCCTCCCGACGCAGCTGCGCCAGTTCGTCAGAGTCCATTGCCGAAACGTCGCGGCCATTGAAGTGATAGGTTCCCGACGTTGCATGATCGAGGCAACCAACAATATTCATGAGCGTAGACTTGCCGGACCCGGAAGCTCCCATGATGGCAACAAACTCGCCGGGATAGATGCCAAGAGTTATACCACGAAGCACATCCACAGCCATGTCCGTACCCGCATTGAAAGTCTTGCGCAGGTCCACAATATCAATAAGCGGCGTCACTGTGTTGGCACGGGTTTCACCGATCTCCGGCTTGTTCATGGAAAGCCCCGGAACCCGCCTTGCCGGTTGGAATTGCCGTTGCCGTTGCGTGATCCAGCCGATGATGTGGCGCTCTTGGTGCCAGCAACCACCCGGTCACCTTCCGCAAGGCCGGAGATGACCTCCGCAGCGACGCGGTTCATCACACCAACCTTGACTTCCCGTTCCTGCTGCTTGCCATTGGCATCGACAAGCGTCACCTTGTAAAGCTTCTGGCGCGGCTTGAACCGGCGCAGCGCCGCCACCGGCACATTCACCACGTCTTCCTTTCCCGCAATCACGAAAAACACCTGGGCGGTCATCTGGGTCATCAGTTCACCGCCGGCATTGTCAACCTCGAACAGCGCTGTGTAGAGCACGACATTGTTCACGTTTTCCGGCGTCGGCAGGATCTGCCTCAGCTTGCCACGCCAGCGTTTGCCAGGCGTTCCCAGGATCGTAAAATAGGCGTCCATACCTGTTTTGAGCTTGGGAACGTCGGCTTCTGACACTTGCGTCCACACGGTCATTATCTTCAGGTCAGCGACCCGCAGAATGACAGGCGCCTGCTGGTTCGCGTTCAGTGTCTGGCCTTGCTTGGCTGTGATGGATACGACCGTGCCGGAAATAGGCGCATAAATCTTGGTGTATCCCAGGGTGACCTCGTCTCCCTTGACTGTCGATGTGGTCTGCTCGATCTGTGCCTTGATAGCGTTCAGTCCCGCTTCCGCCGATCGCATGCCAGAAAGCGCAATCTGATAGGCATCCTCACTTGTCGCCCTTTCGGCCTTCAGCATCTTTTGGCGTGCGTACTGTCCGCGTGCAAGTTCAAGCTGCGACTGCCGGTCGGCGAGCTGGGCCCTCAGGTTCCTGAGCTGCGCACGACCGGCATCCACTTTCGTATTCAGAACAGCGGGATCAATTTCAGCAAGCAGGTCGCCCACCTTGACGCGCGCACCGACCTCGACGTTCAGCTTCTTGAGCAAACCCGAGACCTGGGCACCCACATCCACGAAATCCCGTGGCTGAAGGTTGCCAAGTGCCGTGACATTGTCTTCGACATCACCGCGCTCGACCGGAACGACCAGGATTTCAACCGTCGTACCTGTGCCGAACCACCACCAGGCGACGAGACCCATCAACGTGAGGAAAACCACTGCAAGCACTAGCACCCGGCCTCGGCGCGACTTCGGCCAGAGCGCCCCCGCACGACGCGCGAACGCATTGCCGACCCCGAGAGAACTCGTGGCCTGCGCCTCATCAATGGGAGGACGCGTCATCGGTTCGACAGAGGCAGGCTTTGTTTCATTTTCCATGGATAAAGTATGGCATGGATGCGGCGGCTGTTTCCAGCCGCCGCAACGGGCCCACATTCATCATCAATTTATGAAGGCCCAGGCACCATCCGGTTGACGGCATGCGCGACCGGTTACCACGCGTCGACGATCAAGGTAGGCCGTATGAATGTACGTGGCACAGCGGAAACCATCACCGTCGTAACTGTACCTGATCACGCGGAAGTCACCCCGATGATTGTTGCCCGGATTGCGCCAGCTGTAGCTGTTCCCAGATCGTCCGCCGTTCAGTGCATCGTAATACGCGCGATAGGCATAACCCCGATCATCGCAGTTCATCCTGGTTGTCAGCGAGGATCCGATCGCGCTGCCGATGATGATGCCAACAAACGTACCACCGTTACCATTGTTGTCAGCGGCTCGACCCAGAAGGCCGCCAATAATACCACCCACAAGTATGCCAGCCGGATCGGCACGCTCGCGACACTCGCGATAGAAGCCGTCGTCACTATAGGTGTAGCGGCGCGAATAGCGGCGGCGCCAGTTTTGCTCCCGCTCGTCAGCCCACATTGTCCGACGCACGATGCCATTGCTGATCGAGACCATCACGCAACTGCCACGTTCGTAACACATCCAGCGATATCCGCGTTGCGGAGGCGGCAGGTTGCGTTGCTGCCAGTCGGGCGCAGAATAGCGATCATCGCGGTATTGATCTGGCACCCGCTCACCCCGTGACCACTTCCTGGGGACACCACCCGGATTTCCGGCCTGGCCATTTCCCTCACGTGAATTTCTCAATGCGGGTCCGCCTGGAACCGGAGGTGGACCTGCAGGCACTGTTGGAGATGGTGTTGGTGGTGCCGGAACCTGATTGCCAGCCGGTGCCTGGTCGGACGGCTTGTCGGAACGCTGACCCTTTGGCTCATCGCGGTTCCCCTTTTGGGGGCAGTCATTCTGACCGGGTTGACCGCATGCAGGCGGGCCGGGAGCGGGTTCCGGCGGCGCGGCTAAAGCCGGACCACCAATGAGCATTATCGCCAATAACAGGCTTGTCGTCTTCTTCATGTTTTTTGCACCTTTTTCCATTCGAACGTAAACGCGCCCACCGGGATATGGTTCCCGGCAGTCGTGTTCGCTTGAACGGCATGGGAAGCACCTGCAGATGCGAGCCGTTTGCAATCACCGCTGCGCGTGCCTTCGGGAATTAATCGTTCAACAATGGTTGCGTGAAACTATCTGCGAATGACTGCCTCTACCCCATCCAGAATGTTGATCGCACAATGGGCATTGGGCGCACTGCTGGTTGCGTCAACAGCTGCCATAGGATTGGGCATTTTGTTTCACAATCCTGAGGAAACAGCACTCATTCTGGTTCGCCCGCAAGACTGCCTCAGGGCTTTCGATGACACGGCATGTCGAAAGCTTGTCGCGATGGCGACGTCTCTACACAACGACACCAGCCCCAGGTTCAATAGCCGGGTCATGTGCGAGCTTGAATATGGAAACGATACGTGTACGGAAATTCGCGTCGGATTCAGAACGACGGAAGCATTTGTCCCCCAAATTGCGGCGATTGCAGCGTCACGTGAAGGCGCAAGCGATCCTAAAGCCTTGCTGCCGGTCTACTTTGCACCAAGGACGTCCATGCGGTCCGGAAAGCAGGGACACGCCATACGATTTGCAGGCAAGTTGGTGGGCACGTTGCTGACCCAGACATTTGGTGGCGCAAGCATCTCTCGGATCATGGACAAAGACGGAAAACCCCTTTCCGTCGCGACAGTTGCTCAACTTCGCAAAGGCCACTGATTTCCGACTGCAGGGCGATTAAGTAGGAAGCGACAGCAAAGTGCCGGAGTTCGGCATCCGAAGCCGCCCGCCACAAAGAAGACTGTCGCGACGCTCACAACAGCGCCCTCGGCCAGAAGTTGCTGGCCGAGGACTTGTATTCAATCAGGAGCTAGTTACGATCCCTGCTGTCGCGCCAATCCTGGCGCCGACCTTCACGCCAATCAATGCGGCCACGGTGACGATCCCGGTTGTGACGCATGTTGTAATAGGACTGACGTCGGTTCTGCTGATACCAGCGCCGCTCGTCGTTGCTGCGCCACGTGTGCCATCTGCGATACTGATCGTAGTAGCCATCCGAATAGCCGAATACGACACCGCCCAGGATGATCGAAAAGTCGACTCCGCCGCGATCATTGCGCCAGTGCGAACGACGACCATCACGCCAGTCACCACGATACTGATCGCGATCCTGCTCGCGGCGCATCTCGTAGTAGCTTGGACCGCGATTTGAACGATACCAGTCACGCTCATCATTGTCGCGCCAGTCGTGCCAGCCGCGATTTTGATCATAGTAACCGTCGGAGTAACCGAACGCGACATTGCTCAGCACAATAGAAAAGTCGGCCCTGCTACGATCATTGCGCCAGTTTGAACGACGACCATCACGCCAGTCACTACGATACTGATCACGATCCTGCTCGCGGCGCATCTCGTAGTAGCTTGGACCGCGATTTGAACGATACCAGTCACGCTCATCATTATCGCGCCAGTCATGCCAACCACGATTTTGATCGTAGTAGCCGTCAGAGTAACCGAACGCGACGTTGTTCAGCACGATAGAGAAGTCTGCCCTGCCGCGATCATTGCGCCAGTCTGAACGACGACCTTCACGCCAGTCGCCACGATACTGGTCCCGATCCTGGGAACGGTTCATGTCAAAATATGTCGGACCGTGGTTCGTGCGGTACCAGGATCGTTCATCTTCGTCTCGCCAGTCATGCCAGCCGCGACTCTGATCGTAGTAGCCGTCACTATATCCGAATGCCGCATTTCCAAGCGTGATGGAAACACTTACATCCGATCTGTCTCTTGCCGTTGCAGGCAATACAAACGCAACAAGCCCGCTCGCGCACAACGCGCTGGCGGCCAGTAGACCGTATTTGAAGTTCTTCATTGGGGGTTCCTTCGTTAGGTCTTAGGCAAACGCCACTGCGTCATTAATGGTTGCACGTTCACTGAAACTGGCCCCTGCGATGCAACCAGCTCGCAACGTTGCAACTATTTGTACACTGCGCTGGAACCATTGGGCTTTGCGCGCGTTTACGTCATAGGCACCAAGTCGCGAGCCCCGCGTTACCGCCTTTGATGAAGGACGGATCGAACTATGCTGCGCCCCAAGACTGCGAACACCTGGTCGCAGAAATTCACTGCACCACCCTTGACCGTCATCGTTGATAATTCGAACCTGACCGGATGGCACAGCGAAGAGCTTGCTCGAGACGAGTTACTCAGCGCTGAGGGACTTGAGAAGCAGGCCGGTCTGTTGGCCGCACGCCAAACAGCATCGGTACGCCGGCCGCGATCTGCAGCGTTGATTGGTCGACTGGCCGCAAACGAGTCGCTGCTCTTGCAGGCTTACAATTCAATTGCAGGCTCTTTGGCTAAGGGACAACCGATTACTCCAGCGGCCGAATGGTTGGTCGACAACTATCACCTGGTCGAAGATCAGATCCGCGAAATTCGCCTGGACCTGCCTCCTGGCTACTATCGACAGCTTCCGGAACTGACGAACGGACCGCTCATCGGGCTGCCCCGCGTCTTCGAACTGGCATGGACATACATAGCTCACACTGACAGCCGCTTCGATGCCCCATTGCTGTGCCGCTTCGTCAACGCTTACCAGCGTGTGCAGTTACTCACCATCGGAGAACTCTGGGCCGTTGCCATCACGCTTCGCATCATGCTGGTTGAGAACCTCAAACGGGCCACCCAGCGCATCGTCAAGGGCCAGCAGCAACGCGCAAAAGCTGATGAGCTTGCCGACCGGATTCTTTCTGCGCACATCACGACCAATTCATCCATGCCCGACCTGCTACGACCATTCGACACTGTAACTGTATCGTCCACTTTCGCGGCGCAATTGATCAAGCGATTGAGGGATCAGGATCCGAATCTGATGCCCGTGATGCAATGGCTGGAAGAAAAGCTGCAGTCCCAGGCCACAAGCTCAGACGCGGTCGTGCAGAGCGAACACATGCGACAGGCCGGAATGAGCGTGACCGTTCGCAATATCATCACCAGTATGCGCCATATCTCGGCAGTTGACTGGGCTGAAGTTTTTGAATCCATGAGCAGCGTTGACGAGCTTTTGCGCAGTCGTACTTCATTTGCGCAAATGGACTTCCCGACTCGAAACCAGTACCGCTCCGCAATTGAGGATCTCTCACGCCGTTCGCCCTTGAGCGAAATCCAGGTCACACACCGCGTACTGGATGAAATGGCGGTCCACGAGACGCCTTCGGAGCAATTGTCGGACACAGAAAGACGGCGACGTTCAGATCCAGGATATCCTCTCATCTCAGCTGGTCGCCTCTCGTTCGAACGGAAGATTGGCTACCAGCCATCACTGGCAGCGAAGCTTGGCCGATATATCGCTTCTGCCGGCTACATCGGCTACATCGCCGCCATCGCGATAGTAACGGCCTCTTTGCTGGGACTCGCATTCGGCACATTCAACGCGCAAATAGCCGGCTGGTGGTGGCCAACGCTCATAGGCCTGGCTCTCTTTCCGGCTATGGATGCGGCAGTCGCAATCGTCAACCGTCTCGCCACAATGCAATTCGCAGCCAAGACTTTGCCCGGTCTGGAATTAAAACACGGTGTCCCCGCAGATCTCCGCACGCTTGTTGCTGTTCCGGTGCTACTCACGTCTCTGAACTCTGTTGACGAGCAAATCGACGGCCTTGAAGTCCACTATCTGGCGAGCCAGGACGGCAACCTGCATTTTGCATTGCTCTCGGATTGGCCCGACGCACTCACTCCCGAAGCTCCCGGGGACCAGGCGCTATTGAACGCCGCAATTGCAGGCATTGAAAAGCTGAACGACAGGTATGGACCTGCGCCGGGCGGAAGGCGCTTCAACTTGTTGCACCGCCGACGAACCTGGAACGCTGCGCAAAAGCGATGGATGGGATGGGAACGCAAGCGTGGAAAGCTGCATGAACTCAACCGCGCACTACGCGGAGCCACCGACACGACGTTTCTTTCCCTTGCGCCAAATGCAAGTTTGACTCCCGTTGGTATCAAGTACGTAATCACTCTGGATGCTGACACGCGACTGCCTCACGGGGCCGCGTGCAAACTTGTTGGCAAGATGGCGCATCCGCTGAACCGTCCTCGGTTTGACAGGACCAGCGGCCGCGTGGTCGAAGGTTACGCGATTCTGCAGCCGCGCATGACTGCAACGTTGCCAACTGGCACCGAGCAATCACTCTTTCAAAAAGTGTTTTCCACCAGCGGCGGGATTGATCCGTACACGGCAGCAGTGTCCGATGTGTACCAGGACCTGTTCGGCGAAGGATCCTATGCTGGCAAGGGAATCTACGACGTCGACGTATTTGAAGCAGCACTCGCCGATCGCGTGCCCGAGAACTCATTGCTCAGCCACGACCTGTTTGAAGGTATTTTTGCTCGTGCGGGACTGGTGTCCGACATTGAACTATTCGAAGATTTTCCCACACGTTATGACGTAGCCGCCTCCAGACTGCACAGATGGGCGCGAGGCGACTGGCAATTGCTGCCGTGGATTTTTGGTCGTGGCGCTCCCGGCACCGACCAGGATCAATCAGCAATCCCTCTAGGTAGTCTCTGGAAAATGCTGGACAATCTGCGGCGCACGCTTTCTGCGCCGGCTTGCATCGCAGCGCTGGCCATTGGATGGACACTGCCACTCAACCTTTCTGTTGAGTGGACATTGTTCATTCTGGCGACCATTGCCTTGCCTCCGATGTTACCGCTTACGTCGGCATTGTTTCCTCCCCGATCCGGCATCACCTGGCAAAGCCATTGGCAAAATACTTTGCAGGATGCGGCGGTTGCAACTGTTCAGATCGCATTTACATTGACGTTCCTTGCCCACCAGGCATGGCTGATGATTGATGCGATAGGACGGACATTCTACCGCCTGTTCTTCACGCATCGCCGATTGCTCGAATGGGTCACAGCAGCACAAGCCAGCTTTCGACCCCAACTGGACCTGAGCAGTGTGTACGGGCAAATGGCGGGCGCAGTCGCGCTCGCGATGGCCTCGCTTTTGCTATCCGCCACTTTCGATCTCCGAACCGCACCGCTGGCGCTCCCTTTCGCTGTGTTGTGGAGCCTGTCTCCACTGATCGCGCGCTGGTCAAGCAATTCACCACTCACAACCGACCGTGCATCGGTCTCACCGACTGAAGCCGAGCAACTCCGCCTGATTGCCCGCCGCACCTGGCGCTATTTTGAGACCTTTGTCACGTCTCAGGAAAACATGCTGCCTCCGGACAACTTTCAGGAAGATCCCCAACCTGCCGTCGCCAATCGCACGTCACCTACCAACATCGGACTCTATCTGCTGTCGACAATTGCGGCCCGTGATCAGAACTGGATTGGCACGCACGAAATGGCAGAGCGACTCGAGGGAACGCTCGCCACTATCCGAAAACTCGAACTGTTTCGGGGCCACTTGTTTAACTGGTACGACACACGTGATCTGAGGCCATTGGAGCCCCGGTACATATCATCGGTCGACAGTGGCAATCTTGCGGGACACCTGATCGCCGTCGCGAACGCTTGTACTGAGTATTCGAATATGGTCCCGACGGACTCCGCGACGAAAAGCGGCGCATTGGACGCGCTCGCATTGGCCCGAAGGACTGTTTCCGCACACTTTTCGTCACCTAACAGGTCGAAAGCGGATCTGTTGGCTCGACACATTGCAGACTGTGAAGATGCGCTCTCGGGCGCAGCATCAGGCAGCAAGACACCAAGTGCTGAACGCGAGGCAGCACAACGCTTGGTGTCAACAGCCAGACACTTGCTGGCCGACACGGACCAGCAAACAGCAACGGAGATTCTATTTTGGTGCGAGGCCGCGGAACGCTCTCTGGCGAGTCACGCGCGCGATCAAAGCCAGGCAAATGAATTGAAAGCGCGATTGATCAAGATTTCTCATCAGGCACGAGCACTGTTTGATGCCATGGACTTTCGGTTTTTGATAAACCCGGAACTGAAGCTTCTATCCATAGGTTTTGTGGTCGCAACAGAGACTCAGGATCCGAGTTGCTACGATCTGCTGGCGTCCGAAGCAAGGCTCGCAAGCTTTGTTGCGATCGCAAAGGGCGACGCACCTGCCAGGCACTGGTTTCGCCTCGGACGCCTCGTAACTTCGATCAGGAGCCGGGCAACGCTGATTTCCTGGTCAGGATCGATGTTCGAGTACCTGATGCCGGCGCTCGTGATGCGCGCTCCGGAAGGAAGCCTTCTTGCAACCACAAATCGGCAAATCGTCAGCAGGCAGATCGCGTATGGGCAGCAAGTCTCCTTGCCATGGGGCGTATCGGAATCCGCCTACAACACGCGTGATCAGAACTTCACCTATCAGTACTCAAACTTTGGTGTTCCTGGCCTTGGACTGAAGCGAGGATTGTCCGACGACTTTGTCGTGGCGCCTTACGCGACGGCACTTGCAGCAATGGTCAACCCAACGGCCGCATGCAAGAACTTCCTTGAATTGGCGCGGCTGGGAGCGGATGGAAAGTTTGGCTTCTGTGAGTCAATCGACTTCACATCAAGCCGAATACCAGAAGGCCACAAGTACGCTGTGGTCCGCGCCTACATGGCTCACCACCAGGGAATGACGATCGTCGCGCTTTCAAACGTACTGGGCGACGGCAGAATGCGGACGCGCTTTCACTCTGAGGCAAGAGTACGCGCAATCGAATTGCTTCTTCAGGAGCGCGCGCCCAGGGAAGTGGCATTGGCTCCCCCCAGGGCAGAAGAGGTACGCGCGTCCCGTCCAGCAGTCACAAACTCAGCTCCCTCCCGACAGAGGGCCGTTGCACCGGATGCAACGCCGCCGCCCACAACCCTGTTGTCGAATGGCCGCTACGCAACCATGGTCAGCGCAGCTGGAGGAGGCTACAGCCTGTGGGACAACATCGCGATAACGCGCTGGCGTGAAGACCCCACGTGTGACCGGTTCGGACCTCAAATCTACCTGCGGGACACCCGAACCGGTGAAACCTGGTCCGCGGCCCTGCAGCCGCCGGCTGATACGCCCAACAGTTCCAAGATACTGTTTGCAAACGAACGGGCGCAAATTACACGCTGGGACGACAATTTGACCACGATACTCGATGTCTTGGTGTCACCCGAAAGCGATGGTGAGGTCCGACGTGTAACGATCGCAAATCATGACAGCCGCGCGCATGAAATCGAAATCACTTACTATGCGGAACTCGTGCTGGCTCCGGCTGCGGCGGACTGGGCGCATCCCTCGTTCTCAAAGCTATTTGTTGAAACAGACTTCATCGTTGCAAAAGGCATGCTGCTGGCAACCCGTCGCCGCCGCACCCAGGATGAGAAGGAGGTCTGGGTCTCGATGCACGCCGTTGTCGACGGTAGCTGCATAGGAGGCATGCAGATCGAAACCGATCGCGCACGATTCATCGGCCGCGGCAGAAGCATGCGCAATCCGCTGGCCCTTTCGGAACATCGGCCATTGTCAAATTCGGTGGGCGCCATGCTCGATCCCGCATTTGCCAGCCGTCAACGCGTCAGTATTCCGCCCGGTGGAGCAGCGAGCATCGCCTACTGGACAATGGCGGCCAGCACCCGCGAGGGCGTGATTGCACTTGCAGACAGGAACCGCGACGCCAATGCCTTTGAACGCGCAACCAATCTTGCGTGGTCACAAGGACAAATCGAGCGCCACCATCTGGGAATTACGCAGGATCAGGCGGACTCGTACCAGAGGCTCGCAAGCCATGTTCTGTATCCCAATTTGGGACTGCGAGCGCCAGCTCAGACGATCGAACGCGGTGCACTCCCGGCAAGCGCGCTATGGGCTCTTGGAATCTCCGGGGACCTGCCCTTTGTGCTCGTGCGACTGGATGAAGAAGACGATTTGAAGTTTGTTCGCGATCTGATTCAGGCGCACGAGTACTGGCAAAGAAAGCAGTTTTATGTCGACCTCGTTATCCTCAATGACAGATCGACGTCGTACATGCAGGACCTGCAGGAATCTCTGGACGCACTGGTACGTATTGGGCATTCCCGCCGGGATCCTGCATCGTTGCAGAAGTCCGGCAAGATCTTCGTGCTGCGTCGGGATCAAATGTCGCCTGAGACCCGCAGCGCATTGCTATCCCAGGCAAGGGTCGAACTCGTGGCACGCCGTGGCACGCTCATCGAACAGCTAAACCGCCACGATGACCGCTTTCCCCAGAAACAAAAGCCCGCGAAGCGTCAAAAACAGGCACGACAGATTTACGCACCAAAACCAGCCAGTCGAACAGAGCTTGAGTATTTCAATGGCATCGGTGGCTTTGGTGCTGACGGGCGTGAATATGTTGTAACGCTAAAGGATGCACTGAGCACCCCTGCGCCCTGGATCAACGTTATCTCGAACGAGCAATTCGGGTTTCAGGTAAGTGCCGACGGCAGTGGATATACCTGGAGCCAGAACAGCCGGGAGAATCAGTTGACGGAATGGTCAAACGATCCGGTCAGCGACCGAAGCCCCGAAGTCATCTACATTCGCGATGATGATACCGGAGAACTCTGGACACCAACCCCCGCGCCCATTCGGCGCAACAGCGCAACATATTCGGTGCGCCACGGACAAGGATACTCCCGGTTTGAGCACACGACTGACGGACTTTCGGTGTATCTGCTTCAGCATGTAGCCAGAACCGATCCGGTAAAAATTACCAGGCTGACAATTCGAAATACATCCAGAAACCCGCGAAGATTGACCGTTACCGGATACATCGAATGGCTGATGGGTCCACCAAAGGGATTGTCGGGCGCAAACATCATAACGAATCTGGACCCGTCGACCAGGGCAATCCTCGCGCGCAATCCGCTCAATACCTCATTTCCGCACCAGATCGCATTTGCCGATCTGGCCGGGCTGCAAACATCCTGGACCTGCGACCGAACGGAGTTTCTGGGACGGAACGGCTGCCTGGCGGAACCAGAAGCTCTTCACAGGCGAGCTTCACTGCAAGGTCGCTCGGGTGCGGGACTTGACCCTTGTGCCGCACTTCAGAGATCCATCGAACTGAAGCCCGGTGAATCCGCGGAAGTCTTGTTGCTGTTGGGAAGCGCCCCGAACGTGGAAGCAGCGCAGGCGACTGTTGCAAAATACCGAACAGCTGACCTGAACGGCGTTCTCGATGAAATCACCGAGTATTGGGACAGCGTGCTCAACAAAGTGCAGGTCCACACGCCTGATCGAAGCATGGATATCATGCTGAACCGCTGGTTGCTGTACCAGACCCTGGCATGCAGGCTGTGGGCACGTTCTGCATTCTATCAGTCCGGCGGCGCATATGGCTTTCGAGACCAGCTGCAGGACACCCTGGCAACGACCCTCACATTGCCACAGCTGACCAGAGCGCATCTGCTGCGCGCTGCGGCCCGGCAATTCAGCGAAGGCGACGTCCAGCATTGGTGGCTTCCACACTCCGGACAAGGCGTTCGCACGGGCTTTTCCGACGACAGGATTTGGTTACCTTACGTCGCAGCACACTACATATCCTCGACAACCGACGAGCTGATACTTGACGAACAGATTCCATTCCTGCAGGGAAAACCCCTGGCCGCTGGGGAATCCGATGCCTTCTCCTCTCCTTCGGAATCTACAGAAAATGGATCGCTCTACGAGCATTGTGCTCGTGCACTCGACATGAGCCTGTCAGTAGGAATCCACGGCCTGCCGCTGATTGGCACTGGCGACTGGAATGATGGATTCAACCATGTCGGTGCGAATGGCAAGGGAGAGAGCATCTGGCTTGGCTGGTTCCTCCACTCAACCCTGATGTCCTTCATTCCCATTGCGCAAAGGCGAGGTGACGATTTGCGTGCCAAGCAGTGGCACCTCCATTGCCAACTGCTCCAGACGGCGCTGGAGCGAGATGGCTGGGACGGCGACTGGTACCGTCGCGCCTATTTCGACAATGGAACGCCTTTGGGTTCCGGCGCCAGTGAGCAATGCCGGATCGACTCCATTGCGCAATCATGGGCAGTCCTGTCGGGTGCCGCCGACCGGGACCGCTCGCGCCAGGCAATGGCTGCGGTGGAGACCTTGCTGATCGATCGTGAAAACGGACTTGCGGTTCTGTTTGGACCGCCGTTTGACAAGTCAAACGTCGATCCAGGATACGTCAAGAGCTATCCGCCGGGGATCCGCGAAAACGGGGGACAGTATACACACGCCGCGGTCTGGTCAGCGATGGCATTTGCTGAACTTGGGCAAGGAGACAAGGCTGCCGGCCTGTTCTGGATGCTGAACCCCATAAACCGGTCCAGGACATTTACAGACGCCCAGCGCTATCGGGTGGAGCCATACGCCGTTGCAGCCGATGTATACTCGGTGCCACCCCATGTGGGCCGCGGCGGCTGGACCTGGTACACAGGCGCAGCCGGCTGGCTCTACCGCGCAGGCCTTGAATCAATTCTTGGCTTTCGCGTGCAGGGAAATGTCTTGCATATCAATCCCTGCATCCCGAACACGTGGCCAGGATTTGAAATCAAATACAGACACGGCACCACCACCTATGAAATCAGCGTCCAAAACCCGTTTCACGTCAGCACCGGCGTCTCCACCATCAGCCTCGACGGATCCAATCTGCCTGACCACGCCGGTCGCATCGACCTTGTCGACGACGCTTTGCACCACATGATCCGGGTTCAGATGGGATAACAGCACGAGCTGAACTGGAGTGCGCAACAGAACACTTGATTCTCTCCCAGCCTGACAGCTGCCTTGAATGCTGGCTTTCTCAAATGACGGCACCAAAAAGACGGCCGATACCGGCAGTCAAAGCCATCGCAAATGCACCCCAGAAAGTCACGCGCATCGTGGCTCGCAGGATATCCGCACCGCCAGCCTGCGCGCCAACGGCGCCCAGCAGAGCCAGAAACCCCAGCGATGCGGCGGACACAACGGGCACCAGCCAGCTTGTGGGCGAAACGATCACCATCAAAAGGGGCATTGCCGCGCCAACAGCAAATGTGCCGGCAGAGGTAAATGCCGCTTGAATCGGACGTGCAGTTGTCATGTCCAGAATGCCCAGTTCATCGCGCGCATGCGCTTCAAGCGCGCCCTTCAATGTCAACTGTTCTGCCACTTGCCGCGCGAGCACAGGCTCCACCCCTCGCCTCACATAGATCCCTGTCAACTCGGAGAGCTCGGACTCTGCATCATCGCTGAGTTCCTTCTTCTCCCGCTCCAGATCGGCCTTCTCGGTGTCAGCCTGGGAGCTGACAGAGACGTACTCGCCGGCAGCCATTGACATTGCCCCGGCTACCAACCCGGCAACACCAGCGACCAGGACCTCACCCTGCGAAGCCGACGAGGAAGCAACACCGACAATGAGGCTGGCAGTTGAAACGATACCGTCATTGGCTCCGAGGACAGCCGCTCTCAACCAGCCTATGCGCTGCACCAGATGTCGCTCGGAATGCAGGCGAACAGCGCTCATGAAAAAACCTTCCTCGAATTGGCTCACCGAACATGCTTGAAGCCTAGCACACGTGCGTCCGACATGAACAACCCGCGAGTTTCCCCGCGGGTTGTCTTTTTTGCAGTACCAAATCAGGAGTAAAAGACGTCGTACCGTACTTGAATGATCTCGCCAGTCTCTTCATCGATCAGAAGCGCATCGGGTCCATAGCGCACCCAGATCAGTCCGGGCGGCGGAGCAAACAATTCATAAAGGATGAAGTTCGTCAGCCAGAAATTCTGACTGAAATAGTACCGCGGAAGGCGCTCTCCGTAGCCGTAACGTCTGTAAGAATTCCCACCACTCCAGCGATAGCGTTCAACCTGGTACCGATGTACCGACCTGTAATTGTGTCGGTACTTTTGGAATCTGGCTTCCTGGCGCGGAGCAGGTGCGTTCCAGTTCCTGTCGGGCTCACGCCTGCCAGCTGACCTGTCTCCTCCACGATCTTCGTTTCGTACTGCAGGCGTGTAAGGTGTTCGTCCAGCCGGTTTCGCTTCTTCCCGCCTGGCATTTTGTACTGGCGGCGCATTGCGCTTCCCCGATGTCATCCGCTCAACGCGGCCGCGTCTCGCATTCGCAGGATTGGGTTGTCGATCGTTCTGCCGCGCTTGATCATTGCCACGCTGTTGTCCTTGCTGATCCGCCGGAACCGAGGGCTTTGCCTGCGGTACCTTTTTCACTTTCTTGTCGTCAGGTTGGTTTCCATCGTGTGTTCCGCCGCGATCGCTTTGTGCGATCACCGTTCGACCTGGTTCGTTTGAAATTGAATCATTGTCTGCATGCACGACCACAGCATTGGCACTGACAAGTGCAAATGCGGCAGCGAGACTGGCAGCACGAGCTGCGTATAGAATATCCATGATGTTTCCTTCGAAAGCCGTGATTTCTGTGTGCTGCATATTCTGCAGGGCAGAGAGCGTGTTTCGCGCTTGCCCGGTAAACGGCAGCTGAAGTAACAACACGTGCTCAGGCAATTCGTTCCCTTGTGAACAAATCCGGGAACCGCCAGATTCTATTCGTGGGTGGGATAACTTGTAGGGACACACAACAGTCCCACCACGCCCGAAACGCACAACAGCACTGTTGAAGAAACGAGCGCGGCCTGAAACTGCGGCGTGATGGGCATACCGATCAGGGAGGCGCAGCCAAAGACGGAGTCAGCAAGCGCTATGAGAAGAAAGAAGCTCGACCAGACAAATCCGAACATTGTGCCCTCACGCAGGCCCCAACCGGGCTGCTGCGAGCAGCCTGTGGAATGACCCATGCGCATACAACGCACAAGGCTGCCGATGGTTTCATCTCCGGAACCGCCTATGGCTTGTCACCGCCTAAACCCTGGCGGGACCAAGCACGCGAACAAGCGCGCCATACAGGTCAATTCGAGTGTACGGCTTGGATACAATGACGTGGTGCCGATACTGCGCCAGCACGCCGTCCTCCCCATAGCCGGTCGTAAAGATGAGCGGAATCCCGAGCCGATTCAACTCATCCGCCACAGCGTAGACCTTTTCACCCGCCAGATTCACGTCAAGCACCGCTGCATCAAACCCGGCATTCGCAATGAGCGAAATGGCTTTCGCCACTCTTCCAGCCATTGCAAATGTGCAACCAAAACCGCCCACAACGTCAGCGAGGTCGAGCGCAATCATCATCTCGTCTTCGACAAGAAGCAGATGCCTTCCGGTTAATGAAATCAAATCGGCGGCTTGCGTCTTTGTCGTCATTCTCGCCCCGCGACATCTGGCAGGAATATCTCAATCGTGCATTCGACACCCGAAGGCTCGAATTCATGCCTGATCTTTCCATCAAGCTGCAGGGCTAGCCCTTCCGATATAAGTCGGGTACCGAAGCCTTTCCGCCGCGACGCGACCACGGACGGACCCCCGGACTCCGTCCACACAAGCTTCAGCAGCCTGCGCCCGTCACAGGACGTCAAGGTCCAACCCACAGCTACATGCCCCACCGACCCCGACAACGCGCCGTATTTCGCAGCGTTGGTACTGAGTTCATGGATCGCCATGCCCAGCGCCAGAGCCGTATTGGCATCAAGAAGTACGTCGGTGCCGTCAACCGTCCAACGCAGAGCATCAGTCTTGAACGGCGCCAGTTCGCACATCACGACATCCCGCAACAACGCACCCTGCCAGTCGCTCGTCTGCAAAAGATTGTGCGTACGTGCCAGCGACATCAAGCGTGACAGAAAGGCTGCCCTGTATGCTTCCACACTCGTTGCACCTGGCGATGTCTGCATCGCAATGGATTGCACGATCGCCAGCGTGTTCTTTACCCGATGACTCAATTCGTGAAGAAGCAACTCGCGGTGGCTTTCTGCGAACTTGTGTTCCGTAATATCAACCACGACGGACAGTACGCGGCTCGCATGACCAGCGGCACCTGCTATCGAAGAAACGCTGTTGCGGACCCAGATGACAGAGCCGTCGGGCCGTATGTATCTTGCGTCGACATCAAATCCGGGACCATCCTTCAAAAGCTGCTCAAACAAAATGGAATATCTGGGCCAGTCTCCAGGATGGGTGATATCCTGGATGCGAAGTGCTTTCAGCTCGGTCTTTGTTCTGCCAGTCAGGCGACAAAACAGGGGATTGCACAATGTAAATGTACCTTTGAAGTCAGTTTCCGCTACACCTGCCGCAGCCTGATTGATGATGGCAGACAACCGCCGTTCGCTTTCCGTCAGCGCGTTCTCGAGCAGCTTTTGCGACGTAATATCGAAAAAGGTGACGACGACGCCATCAACGACGTTCTTCACCGTACGATAGGGCCGAATGCGCATCAACAATACGGAGCCCGCACCTTCATTTCCGATGCGAACCTCTCGCTCAATCATGTCCAGTGTCACCAGAACACTTTTTACATCCTGCTCCAGTCCATCATAGTTCAATCTGCTCACTAGTTCCGTCACGGGGCGGCCCAGGTCGCTCTCGCGCAAATGTATGAGCTCGGTCATGCCGGGAGTGAAGCTTTTGATGCGCAGATCCCTGTCCAGAAAGATCGTGGCGATTTGCGTACTGTCGAGCAGATTTCGCAAATCTCCGTTCAGGCGCATTAGTTGCGCATTCTTGTCCTGCATCTCGGAATTGACGGTGCGCAGCTCTTCGTTGATGGACTGCATTTCCTCCTTGGCAGTCTCCAGTTCCTCGTTCGACGCCTGAAGCTCTTCATTGACGGACTGAAATTCCTCGTTGGAGGATTTCATTTCCTCGGAGGTCGTTTCCAGTTCGTCCACTGCTTCGCGCAGCGAAGACTTCGCAACCGCGAGTTCCCGCTCAAGCTCCGCAAGCTGTGAGCCACCAACAACAGCATCATTCACACTTGCAGGCCTTGCTGCACCGTTGCTGCTTGTGGAGCCTGCTGCGTCCCTGAAGGCAACCAGGCAAAGATCTGACTCCGGCCCCTCCTTTGCAAGAGGTTCCACAACAACCACAACAGGACGCTTCTTTCCGCCGCCAATGTCATTGATGCAATCGCTGACGACGGCCTCTCGCTTTCGCAGCGCAAGCCTGACGGCCGAGCGAATCGTGGGACGAAGTGACTTTCTCAAAATGGAAAACAAGTCCAGGCTTGCAACGCCTGCAGATGGCTCCAGGTACTGCCCCACGTCCCCACCTGAAAACCTGACAACCTGGAAGTTTCGGTCAACAACAACGTAGGCAGGTGAAAAGCGGGAGACGATGCGCTGGGCGCACTTCTCAATCGGATCTTCCAAACCAGAACCAGCAGCTTCACGCTTCGAACGTCCTGTCGCGAGCAGAGGAAATTCGGGCAACGAAGCGCCGGCCGTCCTGCACCACTCGAAGATCCTGCACTTCTTGTCGACGGTCGAAAACAAGGTCGCATTGCGCGTCACCCCTTCGGATGACCCCAGAAACAGAAATCCCCCCGGCCCCAACGCATAGTGAAAATTGTGCAACACCCGGTCCTGCAGGACACGATCAAAATAGATCATGACATTTCGACATGACACGAGATCCAGTTTGGAAAACGGCGGGTCCTTGATCAGGCTATGGGTCGAAAAAACGCACATCTCGCGAATTTCCTTGGCCACGCAGAACTCACCGTCAACAGCCACGAACCACTTGCTTTGACGCTCGGGAGATACACCTTGAAGGGGAGCCCGAAACCGGCCGCTTCGCGCCCTTACAATGGCGCGATCATCAATGTCGCTTCCAAATATCTGGATCCGCGGAGCGTCCTTCAGTCCTTCCGTCGCCTCCCTGAAGAGCATCGCAATGGAATAGGCCTCCTCGCCTGTTGCACAACCTGCAACCCAGACCCGAATCTGATCTCCCGGAGTTTTGCTTGCGATCAGCTTGTTGACTACATCTTTCCGCAGCGCCTCAAAGGCTGCAGGGTCTCGAAAGAACTGGGTTACACCGATCAGAATCTCCCGGAACAAGGCTTCCGCTTCACGAGGCTCTTTCTCCATGCGCGCAATAAATTCCGACACGCTGCTGATCTGCAGGACCTGCATGCGCCTCTGTACGCGCCTGAGAACGGTGCTTTCCTTGTATTGACCGAAGTCTTGTCCAACCGCCCTCTTCAGGATTTCAGAAATCACCGTCAAATGCTCAGCCATATCGGTGCGCTCACCATTGGTATCCTTGTGCTGGGACGCCTCGATGAGATATGCGCGATGGGCAATCAACCGCGCCGCCATGCTCTCGACCGGCAACACCAGATCAACTTGCCCGGTAGCCGCAGCACTGTCTGGCATTCCGGACATCGCGTGGTGGTCAAATTCCGCTTGTGCGAGTGTCAGCCCACCATTTTCTTTCACGGCCTTCAGGCCGATCGAACCGTCACTTCCCATCCCCGACAGCACAATGCAAACGGCATTTGGTCCCTGGTCCTCTGCCAGCGACAAAAAGAACGTATCGATGGGATGGCGCAACTCGCGCGGTGGTGCGGGCTTTCTCATGCGAAGCACGCCACTTTCGATCGTCAGGGTAGCGTCCGGAGGAATGACAAAAATCGAATTTGCAACCAGCTTGGCACCGTCCCATGCTTCTACGACGCGCATTTTGGTCTGACTGCCAATCAGGTTGACCAGCAGACTCTCGTGGGCCGGGTCCAGGTGCTGGACGAGCACGAACGCCATTCCGTTCTCCGCCGGCATCTCGACAAAAAACTTCTTGAACGCTTGCAGGCCCCCCGCAGAGGCGCCGATGCCGACAACCAGCGGAGAACTTCCGTCAAAGATGCCCTTTGACATTCTTTCAATCCGGGAATTTCAGAACGGAAAATTCCGTTCAGCATCAGCTTCTGATTTGCTGGCCGCAATCAGGCAACAAAACACCAGACACTTTACAGCAAGGATTTAGCTGCAACACAGCTCTCAGCATCAGCTGCAACATCGCCTTCACAATGACCCACATCAAGTCCGACAGGCGGATGTGAGGGCACTATAGTACAGATTGAAGAGCTTTGAGCGCACCCCAATTCTCGCTCGGGGACAGCTCGCCGCAAAATCACTCAAAGATGCCGCACCACCATTCACCGTCTTTTTGAGTTCAGCATTGGCTCAAACAAGCCAATAGACAACATTCCGATGCCATGGAACCAAAACTAATTTGTTCGGAAGCAAGCAAAGCGGCCGCTCGCGCATTATCTACCAGACAGCGAACTCTGCAAACGCATTGTCGAACGGGAACCCTGAACAATGCATGACAGACCAATTCCGGAACCAGTATCCCCAAGCAGCGCGGCTCCTCATTAGTGGCCCGAATGCGCCGGGTGCGCGTCCAGAACTGACCGGAACCTCGCCAGACGTCGCGCTAAATGCCGATGAGGACTTCCGGAAACGCCTGGTGGAAACGATCCCATACCTGCGAGCCTTCGCACAGACTTTGTGCCGAAATCGCGACGTTGCGGATGACCTTGCGCAGGAATCCATCACCAACGCCTGGCAGGCCCGCAAATCATTCCAGCCGGGCACCAACCTGAAGGCTTGGCTGTTTGTCATACAACGCAACGCCTTTTACTCCGCTCACAGACGAAAATGGCGTCAGGTCGAGTGGGATGAAGTCACGATGGACCGCATGCTTGTCACGCCAGGTGCGCAGGAACACGGCGTAAACCTGACGGACCTGAGGCGCGCCATGTCCACCCTCCCCGATGAACAAAGAGAGGCACTTATTCTCGTTGGCGCAGGCGGCTTCAGTTATCAGGAAGCCGCAGACATCTGCAGTTGCGCCGTTGGAACCATGAAAAGCCGGGTGTCACGCGCTCGAAGCACTTTGGACAAACTCATATCGGGAACCTCCCCGTTGCCGCCGTCGAAGGAAAGCGCAAGCAGCGCCTATCTTGGCATTTCAAGCGAATTGGCCAAGCTTTCCACCAAGGGACCAGCGTCACAAACGCGACGACAGGCACCCAAATAGGGAACTACTTGCCTGCCAGCGAGTTACCAACCTGAACGTCCACCAAATCTGCGGGAACATTCGCTGGTTTGCGCGTTCAGGAATGGGTCAAAACAGATGCTGAAATTGTTCATGCTTACCGTAATTGTCGTCGGTTCCCTCATGCTCCTGGGGTTTGCAGGCGCAGCCGCGATGACTTCACCCATTGGTCAAATCGCACTTGCAGTACTCTTCCTGCTGTCGATGTCTTTCGGAGTGATACTCGCCGCTCATACAGTGTCCCCGAATTTTCGACAGACAAAGAAATCCGCCCATTCCTGAACACCAGCGAAAGCAAGTGGCCTCGCCGTTCCATGGAACCAACAAGGCTCCGGAACGTTTAATAGGTGAAAATCAGGAGACAGGAAAATGCAAGACCGTTCAATGAGCAACACGCTCACAATCATACTCATCGCGCTCATAGTTGTGGGAGCTGGCCTCTATTACTACGACCAGGTCATTGAGCCCCGTTCGGACGGCCCGATGGAACGGGCCGGCGAAAAACTCGACAACGCGATGCAGAAATAACAGGAGCCGTCATGCCACTCATTCAATTGGTAATCGCATTGGTAATCGTTGGTGTTCTGCTTTGGGCAGTCAACACATACATCCCGATGGACGGGAAGATTAAGAATATTCTCAACATCGTTGTCGTCGCGGCCGTTGTCATCTGGCTGCTGCAGGTGTTTGGAATTCTGAGTGGATTGGGAACCGTCCACGTGGGCGTCTAGGCCAGGATCACTTGCCCCCAATACAACGGCGCCCATGGCCAAGGGGCGTCGTTTGTCTTCCCGGCGCGATGCAGCCTCTAAACTGGGTCTTCGCTCGCGTGGAACCGGCATCGACGAAAGTCCAAATAACCTGCCGTACCGAATGAGGCGCTTTGTCTTGCTGCCGGAACCATTACCCAGCTGGCTCGTTACGACACCAATCTCTGAACAACAGTCACTCGAGGTCAGTTTCATGCGTGTTAAAACCCACCTTCTTGCAGGCGCTATTGCAGTAGCACTTGTGCCCATGGCGAACGCCGACCCGAATACGGGTTGGTATATTGGTGTTGAAGGCGGTGCCAATCGGGTAAATGACAACAGTGCAACTTTCAGCACCACCCTTCCAACGTCCGGCCCGGCGCAACTTACCTTTGACGACGGATGGGCCGCCCTCGCCACGGCTGGCTATGCCTTTCCAGGTCACTGGAGACTTGAGGGCGAACTGGGCTACCGGCACAACAACGTGAAATCCATTTCGGGCGCGGTCAACAGCACGCGCGGAGAACTCGACACAGCGTCGCTGATGGGCAATGTCCTCTACGACATCCCTGTCACTCAAAGGCTCACAGCAAGCATCGGAGCGGGCGCTGGCGTGGTCCATGAAGAGTTCGATGACGGAACACTGGATCAGGATGAAGAAGTCAAATTCGCGTACCAGGGCATCGCGGGCCTTAACTATTCGCTGAGTGCAGGAACCGAACTCACCCTCAACTACAGGTATTTGAGAGCAGCGGAATCCGAGTTTCATGGCCGGCACTTGGCCCACGCAGACTCCTATAACACCGACAACATCGACAACCAGACCATTACCATCGGCCTACGTTTCGACCTTCAGCGAGATGCGACCCGGGAATCTTACGTGGCACCGACGGTGGATACTCCTCCACCGCCAATGGCATCAGCAGCGCCGCCTCCGCCGCGCCAGTTTCTGGTTTTCTTCGGCTTTAACAAATCAAACCTGACAGCCGACGCTCAAGGGGTCATCGCAAGCGCAGCATCGGCGGCAAAGGAGTTTGGATCCGCATCAGTCAAGGTTGTTGGGCATGCCGACACTGTGGGTTCGGACAAGTACAACCAGCACCTTTCAGAGAACCGTTCGCATGCAGTCAAGGCCGCCTTGGTGAACGAGGGCATCGAGCCTGGCAAAATTACGGCTACCGGCGAGGGCGAAACCCAGCTGCTTGTGCAAACAGCTGACAACGTCAAGGAACCGCAAAACAGGCGGGCAAGCATCGATCTTCAGTAGAGCGTCCCTTCTAGATTTCAAACAACATTCAAAAGGAACACCAATATGGAAACGCCCCAGGAACTCTGGAATACCATTACAAGTTACGCGCAAGCGGGCTTTCATGAAATAAACGCCTTTCAGGGGCTGTTTATCGCCGTCATCGCAGCAATAATTCTCCATCGGTGGCTGGGTGTATTCGCGGTCGCACTGGGCGCGGCCGTTGTACACCTCGTCCTCGATGTCATGCTGCCTGTGATGGCAAATGGCGCTCAATTCCTGCTACCGAACATTCTTGACGGGGCGTACTGGCGCTACGCGCTGACGCTCTATGTGGGATACGTGATCGTCATTTCCGTCTTCTACCTGATCAAGCGGGTGTTTGTGAACACCGAACATCAGGTCGCCTGACTCCAGCACAATGCGCCGCAATTCGCACACGCGAAAGCGGCGCATGAGCGCTCCACTGAATCAACTTTAGAAACACACGCAAGGAACTCAAATCATGATCCGCACATATGCGATGATTACCACCGTAATTGCTACGTCACTTGTGGCATCGGGCTGCAACCAGCAGTCACCCGCCAAAACGGAACAACAGGAAAAGCAGGTGTCAGAACTTGCGGCCCAGCCTGCTCCGAACGCGGTAGAGCGTACGGCATCTGAAACTGCCAATGAAATCTCGCAAGTGGCTGCGCCGAACACCGCGATTACACCCGCTGAGCTCGCTGCAGGTTTGCCGGTCGCAAATGTTCCAAATCCTGGGACAACACTTTCAACTGCCGCGGTGAAAACCATGGCGGGCGAAGGTGTCGGTGAAGTCAAGTCAGTCGTTGTCGGCCCCAATGCCATGGCTGACGCAATCATCTTGTCCACGGGCGGCGTGTTGAACGTCGGCGAACGGGCAGTTTCGATTGAAGCCAAAAACTTCACCTACCTCAAGGATCGCAATCTGCTCGTTGTTTCTCTCACGAAGGCGGACATTGAAAAGTTGCCCACCATTCCGGCACCTAAATAATCCTTCACTTTGCTCATCCATTGTTGGCAAGGCCCCGGAATCGAGCGGGGCCTTTGCATTTTGTGACCTGTCGGCATCGCCGAGCGCGGAACCAACCTCACGCATTCGCGTTCTCTTCTCACAGGAGCGTTTCATACGGACGCCCCACGTTGTTTAAACAGCAGGACATATCAAAATGAACTGGGATCAAATTCAAGGAAATTGGAAGCAGGTCGCCGGCAAGGCGCGCGAGACCTGGGGCAAGATCACTGATGACGAAATGGAAAAGATCGCCGGACAGCGCGACCAGCTGATTGGCATGATTCAGACCCGCTACGGCGTTGCAAAAGCAGACGCCGAATTGCAGGTACACAATTTCATGAAGAAAATGAACTGAACGACGCTGAATTTGCGCGGCCACAAAATCAGCCGCGTCAACCAGCCAGGCAACAATCAGAATTCACAGGCCCGGAATATCTCCGTACCGACAACAGGAAACTCAAAATGACACGTTTGAAAAACAATCTCATGAGTACGGCGTTTGCAATCGCAGCGCTGCTCACATTGACCGCCGCAGGTACTGCCAGCGCAGCCACGCCGGAAGACCTGAACCGGGACTCCGCTCAAGCCCTGCAAACACTCACGAAATCAAACCCGACAGCGGCCAGCATGGCAAAGAATGCCCGCGCAGTTTTGATTTTCCCGAACATAGTCAAGGCCGGAATTGTCTTCGGCGGTGCCTACGGTGAAGGCACCATGATGAAGGGTGGCCATGTGACGGACTATTACAACTCCGTGACAGGTTCCTGGGGTCTCCAGCTCGGCGCACAGTCTTACGGCTATGCGGTATTTCTGATGAGCCCCAAGTCTGTAGAGTACATCGACAAGTCTTCCGGTTGGGAGATCGGCGTTGGTCCGACAGTCGTTGTTGTCGATGAAGGCATGGCAAAGAATCTTTCAACAAGCACGCTGAAAGATGACGCCTACGCCTTCGTCTTCAATCAGCAGGGTCTGATGGCCGGCGTAAGCATCGAAGGTACGAAAATCTCTCGCATCCATCGCGAGACGGACCGTCGCGCCCAGCGATAGTCCAGAAATTCGGGTCACGGTCCGTAACGCCCCCAAAGCAAAGCGCGCAAATAAAACCCGCGCACCGTGACCCGGATACTTTCGCCTTGCCGACAGGGGGCATTCAAAACCCGCCAGTCCGCATCCAGGAGACATGAACATGAACCCGTCATCCGGATCGGCAAGCGCCTGGGCATTGGCCTCGATCCTGACCATGAGTGCGGCTTTCTGCCTGCCCACGACAGTCCTGGCAGCACCCGATTTTCACGCCACAAGGATTGAAGGCGCCGTCAGCCGGACCGAGATCTCTGAAAGCGGCCCCCTGTGCTGTCACCTCGGATTGCGCGACTGGTGGTCATCGGGAAGCGAATGCAACCGCGCAAGCGGCAGCCCTACCGCGGCGTCGCAGTGCCATGATGATCGAAGTCACTATCGTGACAGTGAGCGGATGTGTTGTGAGCGAAACAACACCGACTGGTGGTCCACTTACAGCGAATGCGGGAAACTTGGCGGACGCAGCACCGTGAGACGAAACTGCAGCAACGTCTGGAATACGCCTGTTCCGACCTCCAGCCCGTAACCCGGCAGTCAGTCGTCTTCCAGCATCGCAACCGCACGATCGCACGCAGTGATACGACCCATCAGCATTGTACGATACTCGCTTGTTTCACAGCTTATCCATTGGCTCATCATGTGAAGTTCCATTTGCCTCGCCCGGAAATGCCCAATCTGGGCAGCGCGATCATCGGCGTTCATGAGCGTGACACTCAAGAATTGCTTCCTGTCTTGGCACCGCATCAGCTTCGGGCTCCGTAAACGGAGTCTCTATCCTGGACGACCGGCGCAACCTGCACTGGCATCATGTAGTCTCGAGCGACAGGCAGGGCATCGACGCGCTTGGTTAGTTGCATCTGAAAAACCATTTGCCCCTGGTACCGGAATGCCATCTCGGCACCCGCCAGATAGAACTCCCACATGCGGCAGAACCGTTCGTCGTATAGACGTCTGGCACGATGCCAATTGGCGACAAAACGGCGGCGCCACTCGGCAAGAGTTCGAGCATAGTGAAGCCGAAGGATCTCGATGTCCGTCACAATAAGTCCCGACCTCTCCACCGCGGGCAGAACCTCACTCAATGCTGGCACGTAGCCGCCGGGAAATATGTATTTCGCGATCCATGGATTTGTGACTCCAGGACCGTCGCTGCGGCCAATCGAATGGATCAGTGCGACACCGTCCTCGTCCATAAGCCTGGCGATGGATCGAAAGTACTCGTCGTACTGCCCAACTCCCACGTGCTCCAGCATTCCCACTGAAACGACCCGGTCGAACGTGCCCTTGATCTGACGATAGTCCAGCAATTGGAAGCTGACCCGCTTCTCCATATCCAGGCTCGCGGCTCGCCCATTGGCAACTTTAAGTTGTTCCGCTGACAGGGTAATGCCAACAACATCCACAGGCGCAATCGATGCAAGGAAGATTCCAAATCCACCCCAGCCCGAACCTATGTCCAGCACGCGGTGCCCGGGCTGCAGTGCCAGTTTGGCAGCGATCCGGTGCTTCTTGTTCAGCTGCGCCTGCTCAAGCGTATCGTTCTCGGTTTCAAAAAAGGCACACGAGTACTGCTTGTCATGATCGAGAAACAGGTCGTACAGCCGACCCGACAAATCATAGTGATGGGCAACATTCTTTTGCGAACGCAGCCCGGTATTCAGACGCTGCCAGTGGCGAGCCACAGTACGCAATTGCGCCAGCCACCACAGGTGACCACCACCAATTCCGGTACCCATGTTTCGACCCAGCAGGCCGAGCAAATCGCCGATGTCGCCATTCTCGATTGTCATTCGGCCGTTCATGTAGGCTTCGCCGAAAGCAAGATTGGGATCACGCAACAGATCGAATGCAACCCATTTGTCGTGCAACTTCAGCGTGATTGGCGAACATGTCATATCGCCAATGTCAGTGACGGCTCCATCACTTCCAACAATGGTCAGTCGGCCGCTGGTTATGATCTTCCTCAGCATCCCGATCAAAAGCGTTTTCATGGACATCCCCCATCTGCGTTCAATTTCGAAAACGCAGACCGGAGAATAAAGTTCCACTTCGCAAGTGCAGCGTGCATGCGCGAGCACACAAGGCCAAGATTCTCCGCTACGCGGCCACGCTCTTGTGCGGGTGAAAGAACAAGGCCTGCCCGACCGCCGCCATGACGGTTTCAGCAAGGAACGGTTTTGTAATGAGATAGGTGGGTTCGGGGCGTTCGCCTGTCAGCAACCGTTCCGGGTAGGCCGTGATAAAAATCACCGGCACATCAAAGCTGCGCAATATGTCCGTCACAGCGTCAATGCCAGAGCTGCCGTCTGCAAGTTTGACGTCTGCCAGGATCAACCCTGGATTTCTCGCCATAGCCTGCGAGACGGCGTCTTCCCTTGTCGCTGATATGGCAACAACTTCATGTCCCAATTCTTTGACAATGGCCTCCAGATCCAGTGCAATAATGGACTCGTCCTCGATGATGAGGACACGTGAGGCAAGCTGGCGCGAGATCTCACTCTGCGAGCTCTCGATCTGCGCTTCCACTTCCCGCTCACTTTGACCCAGGATCAGTGCAGTTTCGGCGTTGCTGAACCCTTCAAGCGAAGTCAGCAGCAAAGCTTCGCGGTTCGACGCCGACAGGGCTTGCAGCCGCTCGTCAGGAGACGTCGCCCCGCCGATTTTGTCTCTCGCAGGATCAGTGCCCCGCGTCGACGACCAGATCACGTGGAACACCCGGTAAAGGGCCGTTCTGGGCTGATAATCGGTCGCAAACATGGCGGGTTTCGCCAATATAGCTTCCAGTGTGGCCCGAACATAGGCATCCCCACCCGGCTGTGACCCCGTCAGGGCACGGGCATAGCGGCGAAGATAAGGAAGGTGCGGGGCAATTTCGGCCGATAGGCGCATATGACAGTTCTCCATGTCTAACTTGGTGAAAACGCTCCAACCCGAAATTTGTTCCCGGTCCGGGAACCAAACCGAACACAAGACGTTAAGGACTAGCGCACCCCTCCGGTGCAACTATGCGCAAGCCTCACTAAACCATGGGTAGCGTTTGATGAAGAAATGCCGTGACGGAAAATCGCCAACAGACGCTCCAAAAGAGGCGAAACAAAAAGGGCAGACAGGTACGATGCAACCTTTCCCGAATTCAGACGGGCATGTTCAGAAAGACGTCATCGCAACGGGTCTGAAAAAGATCTTCGACGACGTGGTCGAGGAAGCAATACCACCGGAATTCCTGGCACTTCTCGAACAAATCGATCGCAAGAGCGATTGAGCGGGGCCACGCACATGGAAACGAAAAATCAAACCACGCTCGAGGAAAGTACTTTCCGCAGTGAAATGATCGCGCTGATACCCTTCCTGCGGGCTTTCGCGCGGACACTGAGCGGACACCGGGACGAAGCTGATGACTTGTGCCAGGAAACCCTCGCAAAGGCCTGGCAGAGTAGAGGCAGCTACCAGATGGGAACGAACCTGAAGGCCTGGCTGTTCATGATACTCAGAAACCAGTTCTATTCCAATAAAAGGCGCTCGTGGCGACAGCAACCCTGGCATGACGGCGACCTGGACAAGACCCAGCCGCATCTTGATGTTCAATCAGCCAAACTTGATCTGGCAGATCTCTCACGAGCCCTGCGCCTGTTGTCCGATGAACAGCGAGAGGCGCTGATCCTTGTAGGGGCTGGCGGCTTCTCGTACGAAGAAGCGTCGACAATCTGTGGCTGCGCTCTCGGCACCATCAAGAGCCGCATCGCAAGGGCACGTACAACCCTGCATCAGGCGCTCGACAGCTCGCATCCAAACACTCTGTCGAAGCGTGACGACTCGGGTGATGCGCTTGACACAATTCTGGGTGAACTCGAAACTCTTTCGCCAAAGTTCGCCAGGCAGAACGCGTGATCCAATATTTGATACTTGGCATTCTTGCACCCATCGTGCTGGTTGCGATCGCTGCGTATGTTTGGTCATCAGTGCACAAAAAGCATGTCGCCCGCTGGACCAAGGCCCTTCAACAGACCATTTCATCCTATGTCGCTGGCACGCAAGCCGATGATGCCGAACAGTTCAAGGCTGCACCTGATGAGTTCCGTGCCCTGAACTCAGCTGTCGTGAAAATGGGTGGGGAATTGCAGTCAAGGACCGCGCTGCACATCGAAGCCATCAGCCAGAAGAACACGCAGATCCAGGAAACCCATCACCGGGTGAAAAACACGTTGCAGATTGTGCTTAGCCTGCTGAACCTCCAGGCCCGTCACATGCCGGACGGAGACGCACGTCAAGCCATCGAGGAAGCCCGCGCACGGATAAACGCACTCGCTGTGGCGAAAAGGAAGAGAGGAGAACTCGACGCAAGCGGCCTAATCGACTTGCAGTCACTCCTGATGGAAACAATAGGCCTCTCGCAACGTCACCAGGAATTCGCAACAAATCGGGTGCATATCACCCTCAGCATTCCTTGCATATTCGTGCAGCAGTCGCTGGCAGTACCTATGTCCCTCTTTGTAAACGAAGCGCTCATGAACGTCGCGCGCGACAGCAATGGCGCCATGTCATGTCCTAAATCTCTGTCCGTCAGTCTCGAACCCGCCATCGATGGAATAGCCAAACTGGTCATCCAACTGACAGCGCTGGGTCCGTCCTCAACCCCTGCGGCGACAAGCAATCAGATATCAGAACGGCTGATGAAGGCGCTGGCTGTGCAGATTTCGGGCCAAAAAGCAGAAGCCACCAGCGCGAATGGGTCAAGCACCATCACGTTGAACTTTCCTGTAGCCGCCGCCTGACTTCATGTAGTGGCTGAGCGGCGACTGCGGAAGCAAGGCCCGCAATCGCCGCTTTCAGGCAAGTTACCTGTCGATGATGCGCCAGGTACCATCATTGGTCCGGCAAGCCACTCTGACGTCCTCATACTGACGTCCATTCACGTACACGATCTGGCTGAACTCGCGGCAGTCACCGCGGTATCCATAGTGCTGTGAATCGACACGCCGCGTTGGAGTCACATAGCCGTAGTTGCCGCTATTGGGGTTTCTCCACTCATACCGGTGACCATACTCGGGCTGCTCAAACGCGTCATAGTAGGATCGGTTGTAGTAATAGGCATCTGCGCGTTCATTGCGGCAAGCGTCCTTGGCAATCGCGTTTCCAGCGATCCCGCCCAGTATGGCACCACCAATGGTAGCGGCTGTGTTCCCGCTTCCTTTTCCAAACTGGTTGCCAATGACGCCGCCAACGACTGCACCGACGACTGTGCCGGCAACCTGGTTGTCCGCGCAACCGTCGTACCGGTCTGAACCCTGATAACCCGGCCCGGATCCATCGCTGTACCGGCGATCACCCGCGCAACCACTCACAAACACTGCAATGGCAGTACCCAGCAAAACAAACTTCAACATGATTCCATCCTTCCAGAATTACAGAGACGCACACGATCGTGCGATTTCATTCAACGTCAAATTCGTCCCATAAGGACAAGAAGCACAACGACAACCAGCAGCGCGCCCAGGGCACCGCTTGGGAAGTAGCCCCAGCTCCGGCTGTGTGGCCACGACGGAATGGCGCCTACAAGCAGCAGCACCAGCAAGACGAGCAGTATCGTGCTCAAACCCATGACTTCCTCCAATAGTGTGACTGGTCAGGAAACGTCGGACACCCAATAAAGTTCCCGTTGCAGCAGCTCGGACGATGATGGAACCCATCGGGGATGGCGGCGTTACAAACCCCACACAGTTGATCAATCGAACCCCGGAGAAAGCCAAGATGGCCACCACCAGATCATCCTCTCGCAAGAAGAACGGTAACCACTTTGAAACGCGTATCAGCGCACTGAAGGAAGACTTCGACTCCCTGCAGCACAATGTCCGGGAGTTGCTCGACGCCGTCGGTCACGACGCCTCCGACGGAATTTCCAGCGCAGCCGGCGCCGCCAGCGAAACCATCATGAGTGCAGCCGGCCAGGTCGAGACCTGGGGTGAAGCTGGCACAGAATCCGTGCGTGGTGCGATCAGAACCCAGCCTCTGGCTGCCATTGCTTTGTCCATGGGAGCAGGCGCCCTGATCGGCGCCTATCTGCGACGCTAGAATATGAAGGGGGCCCATGAAGTCAGTGCCATGCTGATGCAACGCATTGTCTTCGTCGTGATTGCAGTTGCGATGACTTCAACGGGAATCGTCTTCTGCGCCATTGCCCTGTTCAATGCCCTGTTGACTTCAGTGAGCGCGGCCGGTGCGGCTGCGTTCACTGCCCTCACCTTCTTTGCGCTGCTCGCCATCGGCGCTCTCGTGAGGCAACTCCTCGCAAGGCCCGACGCAAATCCGGTATCGGTCTTGTCACCGACACCACAAATGCGCAGCGGAGTCGTCACGGCGCTTGCCGTGATCGCACACGAGTACCCGTTAATCGCCGTCGGATGCGGCGCCGCAATGGGACTTGCGGACGCAATGAATGGCAAACCTCGATAATTAGCGCCCGCGCCTGCGGAACCTACGGGGTATCGATCCGTTTCGTCAAAGCCAGGGTCGAATCGGCGCTTCACCAAAACCAATCAAGTCGGAGAACAACCATGACAACTACTGTAACGGGATTATTCAATACGCCCGAAGATGCCTCTGATGCCGTCGCCGAATTGAAGGCGCGCGGCGTTGCCAGCCAGGAAATCAGCATTGTAACGAACAAGGTCGAAGGACAGGCGGATCAATTGGACGCAACCGATCGAACGGTTGACAACAGCATGGCCGGAACTGGCGCGACCGACGGCGCACTCATCGGCGGTGTCGTTGGCGGAGGTGCCGGATTGCTCGCAGGACTGGGCACGATCATCATTCCAGGCATTGGTCCATTGCTTGGGGTGGGTTGGCTTGTTTCAACGGCAATTGGTACCGCGCTCGGCGCATCTGGTGGTGGCCTTGTCGGTGCCCTCGTTGGTGCAGGCGTGTCCAAGGAAGATGCGACCGTCTATGTGGATCGAATTCGCGGCGGCGGGACGCTCGTGTCAGTGAGGGTAGCTGACGACGAAGTGTCAACGATCGAGCACATCATGTCCAAATACAAGGGCCTCGATCACGACCACAAGAACACGCCATTCAACAGCGTCGTAGAAACCAAAACGACAAAGGTAAGCTCCACAAATACGACATCGCCGGCGGAGTAAGCCCAGGTGTTGTGTGCATGCGGTGTGGGTGGATTCGTTCCACCCACATCCCATGGTATTCGTGGAATTCCGCTGGAACCACCTGCAACAAAGTCGCGTTATGAACACTGGGTGGCAAGGCGTATAATCCAATGAACAGCAAGCAAATCCAGTGGCCAGACTTCAAAATCGGACAAGCCTGCATCACGGCTGCGTCGGGGCTGGCAACTTCCCACAACATCGTTTGGAAGGGCGCGCATCTTGCCGAGACGGTATTGCACCGCGCATTCAATCAGATAGCACTGGAGCCAATTCCGGCGGAGTTCACCGAACTCCTCGCTCAGATGGACAGGGAGGCGTTGCCTGGTTGACTTGTTGAAACGCCGCCAGCCTGCCTGCCCGTGAGTGCCTGTTTGGCTACGAATGCTTCCATCCGCTCAGAGGCAAATTCCCAGTTTGCCAGGCGGGACAGAACAGACCTTACATACGCCGGTCGGTCGCTCTGATAATCCAGATAGTAGGCGTGCTCCCACACATCGCAGCACAGCAGTGGGTGCAGCCCCAAAACCGAAGGGGTAACGGCGCCATCCGTCGACATCACCGTCAGCACGCGACCATCCGTAACGAGCCAGACCCAGCCACTGCCGAATTGTGTTCCCGCCACTTCTACGAACTGTTTCTCAAAGTTCTCGAACGACCCAAAGTCTCGCTGAATTCGGCGCTCAAGATCCTTCAGCGGGCGCCTTCCGCCATTGGGAGTAAGTGACTTCCAGTAGAAATCGTGATTCCAGATCTGTGCCGCAGCGTTGAATATATTTCTCTTGGCAGGGTTCGCCCACGTCTTGCTGATGATGTCGTCCAGCGACAGATTTGCCAGTGGCGTGTCCATCACCAGCTCGTTCAGCTTCTGGACATAACCACGATGGTGTTTGCCGTAGTGAATGGAAACAGTCGACGGCGAGATCGTTGGCTGGAGGGCGGTCTGCTCATAGGGTAACGGCATGAGATCGAATGGCATTTGCACACCTGTAAAGTTGTAAGGCAAACGCGTCAGTCCATCGAGTGTTCCGGTCCCTCCGCACACGGAAGGAAATCGATTGCGGCGGCCACAAAATGAGCCCGAAGTGCAGGAACCATGTCGTCATGCATACGTTGACATTGTTGCTGGTGACCTCGCCATTTTCAGGCACGAGTACTCGACCAGTCCATATCAAGCGCCCCCAGGAGATCCCATGTTGCACCCCACCCGAAATACGCTGCCCGAAAATATTCGCACCCAGTCGGTTGAACATCTGAACCGCTTTCTGGCAGCGGCGATCGACTTGCACGCACAGTTGAAACAGGCGCACTGGAATGTGCGCGGACCCAATTTCATCGCCATCCATGAACTCTTTGACAAGGTTTCCATTCAGGCCGAGGACTTCTCGGACCTCATCGCCGAGCGCGTTGGCGCGCTTGGTGGCGTAGCAAATGGCACCATTCAGACAGCGTCTGCCCAATCATTCCTGATCAAGTATCCGTTAGGAATTGACGATGGACAAAAGCACATTTTTGCGGTCTCCGGAGCCCTGGCGGCCTTTGGCCAGTCAATCCAGGAAGGCATCACGAAGGCCACCAAGATGGGCGACGCCACAACGGCCGATGTACTCACCGAGATTTCTCGCGGCATCGACAAGCAGCTCTGGTTTGTGGAATCCCACATCGAACGAAAGTAAAGCAGCCAACGAAAAGCCCGCCGCGTGATTGAACGCGGCGGGCTAACCCAATTCGCAGCAACAGGCGCTACTGCAGGGCGCCAAGCTCCGGAAACCGCACGATCGTCCGGACCTGGCCCCTGTCTGACGCTGAAAACCTGACCGACTTTGTCAGCCGGCCATCATAGGTCGCTCTTACCGTGTACTTGCCAGGAGCAAGCTTGGCCAGCAACCAGGGACTTTCGCACGTGACAGAAAGCACGGTTCGTCCCGACGAATTGAGTATGGAGATATCAAGGTCGGACAGATATTCCGCTCTCGAATTGGCAAACTCTATTCGCGTCGTATAGGCGGGCCATCGGGCATCTTCGTTGGCTTCATCACCAACACCCGCGCACGCCACGGGGACACCGCCGATAGTGGTCTCCTGGTTCAATGGCAAAGTCTCCGAAGGCTGTGCCTGCACATTGCCAGCCAGAAGCGTTAGTGAAACTGCCAGACATGCAGTCTTTGAAACAGAATTCATGGGAACCCTCCGTTTGATGACCGGCATTGCCGGTCCGCTGTTCAGAGAGAACAACGCTGCAGCATTGTTTCAGTTCCGGCATAAGTGCATAGGCACGCCCTTGCGCGGAAATGGAGCAGATGAACGCCATGTCGTGTCTGCCAATTTATGATTATCACGTTTGATCTCGTCGACTTGCATTGTTGTGATCATCGGCCTAACTGCGTTGACTCAACCCGACCCACCTCAAACAAGGCTGATCAAGATGATCAAGGCTTCCGCTTCGATACAGGCCATTCGTTCGTCCATCCTCAACGAGTTGCACGAGATTTCGTGCTGCGGAGCCGTAAACGACGTCGATATTGAGGTGAACTGGGAGAGGAGTTTTGGCATGACCAATTGGTGGGTCACACGCATCCGGTTTCAGAAATCTCCGTTCCCGAATTGTGACATCGCAGCATCCACAATCGAGATCGCACGCATCGAATCCGGGTTGCAGAATGCCTTTTTTGTTGTGACCGACGAAGGGTTCGCCCGTGGGGAACACGTGTGACGGGAGCAGCGCCCTTCAGGACCCCGCGCGAACCCGATCGTAGTTTCATGCGGGAACCAAATGCTTCCGCCGACGTTTAGTCGGGGCTGAAGCAAGCTCCGCGAACACGGGTGTCAAAGGGGAAGCCGCGCATGAAGAATTCCAATGTTCGCCAGTCAATAACATACCCACTGGTCAGCAGTGTGACAGGAGCGCGGTACATACCCACAGTCAGCACCCCGCTTGGAATTGGGACAGTATCGCTGTCGACCGAAGAAAAAACGCTGAAACGTGCCAGCGAGGATATGCGACAGATCCTCATAAAATGGCGCGACATGGGAGGTAAGCCCCAAGGCTCAGCGACAGTGGACGAGATACGAAAGTTGCCGACACTGATCGATGCCATGAAGGCACGGCTCAGGGATCAAGGCCGGAACCCCAACCCTTTCGCAGAGGAACTGGATGTCAGGATTACTGACACCACCTATCCCACCGAAGGGCGTCAACTGGACGCAAGAATATACGCGCCAAAGCCCAGACTGAATCCGGGTGGAGGAAACCTGCCCGTCATTGTGTACTATCATGGCGGAGTCTGGGTTCTTGGAAGCATACTGTCTGGCGAAACCTCCGCCTTGGCGCTCGCTGTCAGGTGCCAGGCAATTGTCGTCTCGATTGACTATGGCTCCGCACCGGAAAACAGGTTTCCGTCCCAGCACGAAGCAGCATTCAACGCATACACGTGGGTACTGCAAAATGCGGAGTCGTGGGGAGGAGACCCTGAACGTATTGCCCTTGCAGGCGAATCTGCAGGAGGCAATCTGGCCATCAACACAGCAATCATGGCACGAGACATGGCTGTTCCCCGGCCGAAATACATGCTGCTGATTCATCCCGTCACCGGAACGGACATGAACACGCCTTCGTACAAGAAGAATGCAATTGCCATGCCCCTGAATCGCAGGGCGATGGACTGGTGTTTCAACAACGTTTTCAGCAGTGATCAGGATGCCCTCAGTCCGTTGATTGACGTGTTGGGTAGAGCCGACCTGCACAACCTGCCCCCGGCTACGATCATCACCGCAGACATTGATCCCTTGATGTCAGAAGGGCGAATGCTCGCAAACCGCATGCGAGAAGCCGGCACAACGGTCAACTACAAGAACTACATGGGCGTGACACACGAATTCTTTGGACTGGCGGCCGCCATTGCCCCCGCATTGCGGGCACAAGGCACCGCAGCACACGATATCAGGCAGGCCTTTTCGAAAGCGCTGAGAGACCGCTCAGTGTCCTGAAGCGCGGCGTATCTCGGAGAGAGCCGCTTCTACGTGAAGCGCAGAGTATGGTTTGCCCATGATGGGGTGCTTCCGGAAAGTTTCCGAAAGACTTTCTACGCCATACCCTGTTGCAAAGACGAAGGGCGTTCTATGCTTCGCCAGCTCGTCCGCGACCGGATACACAGCCTCTCCAGACACGTTGATGTCAAGAATGGCCGCATCGAATACCTGATTTGCGACCAGCAACACGGCGGGCACGACCCTGGTCGCAATGATGGCCAAACAACCGTAGGCCTCAACGATTTCACTCAGATCCAGCGCGGGTATCATTTCATCTTCAACGATGAGGATGCGTAATCCGACCGGAAACAGAGCGGCGCCATTGCGAGCTGCACTTGCGGAACCATATGACCGGCTCGTGGAAATCTCATGCTCGGGAATTGAGACGGAGTGATGTGAGCTTTGCATGTTGACGCCCCTGGAACTGAACTGATGACCTTTCGGCAAGGCATGACTTGTACTGTCGAAATTCAATCACATCGCAAGCATTATTCCCATTTCCAGGACAATGAGCGTCAAGCTGATGCCAAGCACATAGCGCATGTGGCCAGTGGTCATGCCCTGCCGGGCTTCTTCGGCTGTCAGTTCGATTGCTGGAGATATCAGGGGGTCAGCATTCCGGGTGATGTGCATCCTCTTGGAACGCCCTCGGTGCGGTCCGGTTCCCCTGCGATTCTTGCGATCTGGCTCAATGGGGCGTGAAGCTCGGAACTCCACGTGTGTTGGGACGTTTCCACAGCGCAACAACTTCCGTTGCGACAGGCTGCATCGCAACTCCATGACACTAGATTACGCCCCCTCGAGCTCGCGCGCTTCGACTACGGTTGGCACTCAGCTCTGGCATCCAGGATGTGAACGCGAGCGACTTGAACTGCTCGAATTGGGCACGAGCACAGCCACTCTCGTTCCGGGTGCAAGAGCCTCGTTGCGCGACTGGATCAAGGCCGTCGACGACTTGAATGAAGAAGCCTGTACCACGTTTTCCGCTGAAGCGGCGCTCGCAAGTCTCGCCACCGAATTCCGAAGGATCTGGCTGAACGTCGCGCACCGATCGGCCGATCGGTTTTCTGGTGAACATGTTGCAGCGCAGTATGGATTGCACACCCTTCGTGCGTCTCTGCAGGGTCAAACATCCAATGCGCTGGAAAAGCGCTGCGCTTCCTACGCGCAAACCCCAAAAGGCTGGTGCAGCAGCCATGTGCTGTTCTCAAGCTGGCAGGGCGGACTCGCCAGTGTTCTGCACTGGACACAGGACGAAGGCTTTTGGTCGACGGCACATGCATCCCACGCGTCATTCGCCGGGTCCGATTTCGAGACCCAGGACCTGCTGGAACTATTCAGCTATCCCGGCCTGACCTGGTCCAGGCCAGGCACCAGCGAGGTAAGGTACTCGGGGAACGATCGCCCTTCACGGATGATACTCATCGAACCCGTGTTCTTTGACGACGGCATAAATATTTTCGATATCGAGGCTTTTCATCAAATCTGGCAGCAGCGCTGCAGCTCTGCTCTTGGCTCCGAACCAGTCCTCATTATACTCAACACGACACTGACGGGGACACAGTTCCCTCTGCCGCGCTTTCTGGCGTCTCTCGCTGGACCAATGGCACCCACGGTGCTGAACGTCCATTCCGGCAGCAGGCTGGACCAGGTCGGCCTTGAACTCGCCAGTGCGGGGATTGTATCGGTTTATCACCCTGAACGTGATGGCGGACGCCCCGAACAGATCGCCGGGCGCCTTCGCGAAATCAGGTCTTCAACCGGAGTCGACCTGACATTTGAGGACTTCTCCGCACTGGAAGCCCCATGGTTTCTTGACCGGTCACGCGCCAGCAAATACGCCCAGGCCGTGTTTAGGAACAACGCGCTTTTCGCCGAAACCCTGTCCCAAAAGCTTCAGCTTTTTGAACAGGTATTGCACCCGCAATTTGCCGACAATTCCTGCCCATGGGCGAAAGCACCCTACTGCGTGCTGCGCTTGCGGAATCCGTCGGCGGAAAACTATGAAGCGCTGATGACGATCATGGCGCACGAGTGCCACCAGCGGGGCATCTTGTTCAATCGCGGTGCAAGCTTCGGATATCGCGGCCACCGGTACGATGTCGAGACTCCTGCAAGGGCCCGCGGCCAAACCTTTCTTCGCATCGCAATGGGAGCAAGCGACGGCCCTTCCTGCCGGGCAGTGATCGACCTCATGAAGGAATTTTCGGACTTTGAAACCATGAGCGAGCTTTCCGCTGCCTACCCTCAGGCTTTCCAGCCATCTCAGCCGGACGCCAAAGTCGCAACCCATGCATCGTCCGAATCCGCCAGAGGGCAGGACGCGCCATGAGTTGCCATTTCGGGAGCGCATCGCTCAGGACATTTGGTGACACAATAACGGGCAACCAGCGGGAACTTCTCGCATCACGCCGCGTTTAACAACAGTCGCTGCGCATGCGTCGTGACCCAACTGGCAACCAAATGAACGAACGGATCAAACAGATGACACGTGGCCTTCTCAGTGCCTTGATAGTGGCTGCGGGCGCATCCATCGCAATTGCGCCAGCGAATGCCCAGCCGATCCCCTCCGGCAGCTACCAGCGCACCTGCGACAGCATTTCGGTCTATGACACTACCCTGCGCGCAAGGTGCCAGACCTCCGACGGAGACAGGACCAACAGCCAGCTCGAGGATTTCGACGAGTGTGATGGCGACATCGGGAACAGCGACGGTAATCTGACCTGCGCTCGTGACACCGGTCGCGATGACGACAACGATAGCGATAACCGCGATTATGATCGGCTGCCCCCAGGATCGTACCAGCAGTCTTGCCAACAGGAACGGGCTTCAGACGGCGATCTCACAGCCAATTGCGCTGACCGGAATGGCAGGCTGCACCAGTCACGGATGCAGAACTATGCGTCTTGTCGCGGTGACATCAGCAATGACAACGGCACCTTGCGTTGCTCCAACGAAGGCGGCGCCGACAGTGACGACGATGGTGACTTTGCCGTACCGGTTGGCACCTGGCGCGCAAGTTGCCGCGAACACCGCATGTCCAGAAACGTTCTGATCGCCGAATGTCGCAACCGGGCGGGTCGCTGGGCGGTGACTTCCGTAGACCTCACGAATTGCAGGCAAGGCGTGTCAAACGAGAATGGACAACTGGTTTGTGTCCGCAGCTGGACACCGAGCTGGCGCGTGTCGCTTTACCTGAACAAGAATTATCGTGGCGCGGGCCGGACCTTCACGAACGACGTCCCCGACCTCGCCCGGTATGGCTTCGCCAACAGCGTTTCAAGTGCCTATGTGCGCTCGGGCGCGTGGCAGCTTTGTTCGCGGCCTTACTATACCGGCAGATGCGTCACACTGCGGTCTGCTGCGGCGCCAAATCTTGCACGACTGGGCATCAATGACAAAGTGCGCTCCCTCAGGCGCGTGCGATAGGCCGCTGACCGGCGCCCATCAAAGACAGAATGGAACCAATACCCAAACCATGGGTTCCATTCGGTACAAGACACAAAGGAAAAGACACCATGCCCACGATCATCGAACGTCCCGTCATCGAACGACCCGTCAGCAGCAATGACGGCAGCACGGTCATACTTGCCGTTGCCGTCGGCGCCATCGTCGCAGTCGCGGTCGGCCTGTTTGCCTACAGCAATTTTGACCGCCAGCCAGCAGACACGAATTTGACAATCGAAACGCCACCAGCCGCGATGGCTCCCCAGGCGCCAACTGCACCAACAGCGCCTACAGCCCCGACGGCACCAACCGCTCCGCAGGCAGCTCCGGCCGACTCACCAGCCGTGCCCGCCGACCCTGCCGAGCCGGCCGACGCGCCACCGGCGCAGTAAGGCCCTTGAACGCGGGCGGCGCAATACGCCGCCCGCGCTCAACCTGAGCGCAAAGCCTCGACCAGCGCCCGCGCCTCGTTGACCGCAAGATTGCGGATGCGCAGGCCGTGCGATTGCCCCCCTGCACTGTCGATGGTGACGGTCGCCAGATCAAGCCGCCGCTGCACAGGGCCGTGGCTCAGCGAGACCGACTGAATGTTGCCAAGTGGCAGCAGCCAGTGATCTTGGGCAAACCAGCCATGACGGACATGGAGCACAGCACCCTCGAGCCGCCAGCCATGCGGGTGAGCCCCGATCACCTGCACGGTCCCTAGCAACCCAACAAGCACCAACCCCCACCAGACAGGTGGTGAGATAAAACCCCCGGCCAGCACGATGAGCGCCAGCGGCAGGGCCTCGATCTGCGCGTCGTACCATCGATGAACCGGTGCCACGGCCAAGAAACGCTCCGGCGCAATCCGCTCGAAGCCCCCGGCAATCGTCAGCACTCGCGCCGCCTCGCCTGCATTCGCTAAAGGGGCAAGCTCCTGCACGCCGCCTGACGAGGCGCCGCCCATGGTCTGCACATCCACCCGGCACAGACCATAAGGCCTCGTCAGCCAGTGGGCGGAGGTTCGGGCGGCTTGGATGCGGCGAAGCGGGATGGCAACCTCGCTACGCGTCAACAACCCGCGCACACGCCGCAGCGTTCGGCCCTCAAGCGACAGCGTAAAGCCATAGTTGCGCACGAACATCTGGATCACGCCCGCAACGGTTCCCAGTACCATGAAAAGTCCGAGAGCCAGCAGGATCGTGACCGGGCTGACCAAGCCCCATATCTCTTGGCTGTGGACGCCGATCCATTTTTCGACATCGTCCATCGACCAGGGCAGCAGATCCTTGAAATACTGCATCGTGCCGATAATGACCGCGAGCCAGATCACTGAGAAATTGAACAGTCCGGCCTGAAGGATGCGCAGGCTCGTCATCTTGAACACCGGCCGCTCAGCGGCCTCCGCCTGTTGTAGGCCTGAAACCGCGATCCCCCGCCGCGCCCTGACTTCGTCGCGCAATGCCAGCGCGTCGGAAAGCGCAATCGAATCGAGCAGCCCCTCGTCACTCCCCGATGCGCCGGTTTCCAGCTTGACCTTGGCCAGACCAATAATCCGGGCGAGCGGTCCGCGTTCGATCTCAACATCCTGCACCCGGTCCCACGGAATGCTGCGCCGGTTGCGCGAGAAGATGCCACTTTCGATATACATCTCGTCGGGCAGCAGCGAATAAGTGAAGCGCCACCAGGCCCAAACCCGGAACGCAAGGACGACCGCCAGCAAACCACCGACGGCCAGCAGAAGCGTCGCAAGACCCTGAGCCCGCGCAATGGCGACCACGCCGACGATCGGTACCAGCATCTCCGGCAATTGCTTGATAAGGGTGACGAGAGGGATGACCGGGTGGAGCCGTCGGGGCCGGCCAGCACCGTTCATTCTCCGGCCGTTCATTCTCGATCCGCCCGGATATGCTTGCGAATCTCGTCGCGCAGTGCCTCAGCTGTCGCGCGCGAAAGACCGGGCAGTTGGATCTGGCTGTGCAGGGTGCCCGACGTACTCAGCACCAGCTGCCACACGCCGCACATACGCTCGATCGGTCCCTGCGCCACATCGATGTGCTGAACGCGATGAAACGCAACCGACGTCTCGGTGTGCACGAAAACGCCATGGGCGACATGCAATTCGTCCTCTGTGTTCGCATAACCCCAGCGCCGGAACCGTCTCCCCGGAGTAATGAAAGCATAGTAGAGCAGAAATAGAGCGGCCGGCACGGTCACCAACCCCAGCGGAGTCTTTGCCTTCAGGAACAGCCCCACGTCGAGACCGATGGCAATTGCGAACCCGACCACAGCGGTGATGGCTGCGTTGATCCGCATGGCCTTCAGCTGACCGGGTTCAAGCGGCATCCAGGTGATGGCGGGGGTGGTCATGGTGTAACCGTGCGCCAGGCGCTGTTGATCGTCCAGTTTTCCACCTTCATTTCCGGTTCCGCTTCATGAACACCACCCGCGCAAAGATGGTGCCCGGTCGCGCTTGGGCAAGCCAAGAGTACATCTCACTCACTTGCCTTGCAAATGTGAGTGTGTTCCCGAGAGCGGGCGAGAGCCTGTGGTCCCGGGAACCACTCCGATGCCCTTTTATTATGGGGACATGTTATCGTGTCTCGGAGAGACCAGAAATCAAATCTGTACTGACCCCATTGCTTCCGAAATCGCTCCGCCAGCCTGCGTCGATTTGTTCCACTTTTGTTCTGTACTTGCAGAAACCGATGAGCTATTTTCCTGTCAAAAACTGCACCGCAGGCGAGGCGTCGGATCACGAAGAAAGATCCAGCGCAGACGGCCACGGGTGACCAGGCAACCTTTGAACAATTTTGTCACCTTCGACGAGAAAAACGGCAGCTGAAAGCCAAAAACAGCGAGACAGCAAAGGTGACAGTGTCACCTTCACCGGGGACTTTGTTTCACATATCTGAGGCTGGCCCCATCACTGCACCAGAGGCGTCTCGGCCCGCCTCACATCAATGCCATCAATTTTGGCAGCAGCTGCCAGAAGCGAAATATATCCACTCACGGCGCGGGACCACGAGCCGGCGGTCAATTTCCGGGCGACATCCTGCTCGACATCCTCGAACGCAAACTGCCGTCCCGGAATGCGGCGATGGAGCAGAAGTACGTGGACACCATACTCCGTTTCCACCGGCACCGGACACAACTGGCCGTCTTCGAGAGCATGGATGAAGGTGTCGATCTCTGGCGCAGTCTCGCCAGCAGCTACTTGCCCCAGTCGCCCACCCTCACCAGATGAAGCACAACGGGACTCTGCACGCGCGATCTCGGTGAACTGCCCCGGATGCAGCTTCAGTATTTCCAGGGTTTCACGCGCCCGGTTCATCGCCACCTGTCGAACTGCCGCGTCATCACGCGGCGCAAGAAACAGAATATGGGATACCTCAAATAGATCCTGGCTCCGGAACAGAGCGGTGTTGTTGTTGAAGTACCTTCGGCATTCGTGAACATCCGGCTTTGGCACTTTCAGCTCTTGTGCCAGCAGAACCTGAATGGTCTTGTCTTCACTTGAGACGTCCCCGTCATCCCAGGACATCTCCAGTTCCGCTGCCCTCTGAAGCAGCAGTTCACGCACGACAAGCGCTTCCGCAGCCTCGTTAAGAGCACCTTCGCGTGTTTCGGCAGGATGGTACTGCATCTCGGCAAGTATCGCGCTTTCGCCGATTTGAACCCCGTTGACGGAAATCATGGCACAGGTTTCCTCACGCCTGAAGACGGCCGCCGCGTTCGCACGATCTGATAGCCTCGTCGGCCGAGATACCAGACAGGGGCACTCCAGACGTGCACAAGCCGACTGAAGGGAAACACCATGAACATGATCAGCCCCATCACAATGTGCAGCTTGTAGGACAGCGACACATCAGTGACGAGCTCGGACGCTCCAGACCTGAAGGTCACGATCCGCTGAGCCCATTCCGACAGGACAAGCATGACCGAGCCGTCCATGTGCTGAAGGGAGAACGGGATCGTGAGAAGACCAAGTGAAAGCTGCACCCACAGCAGACAAAGGATGAAGATATCCATAGGCGCACTCGTGCCCCGGATCCGCGGATCAAAAAGGCGACGATGAAGCAGAATGGTCAGCCCGACAAAACAGACTGAACCAAAAATCCCTCCCGCCGCAACCGCAAGCAGTTGCTTCGCGGTGACCGATACGCCAAGGGACTCATAAACCGCATGCGGCGTCAAAAGCCCAATGAAGTGCCCCGCGAACAGCAGCAGAATGCCAACGTGAAACAGCACCGAACCAATCACGAGCTGCTTCTTGCGCAGCAACTGGCTGGACCCCGAGCGCCACGAGTACTGCTCGCGATCAAAGCGAACCAGGCTACCGACAAAAAACACTGCAAGCGCAACGTACGGAAAAATGCCAAAGAGAAAATGATGCAGGTAGTCGAACATATCGCTATCCTCTCACTGTCGGCGCACAAGCCTTGGCCGCATCGCCTTCACCAAATGTTACAGGCGCCTCTTCCCAATCCCTGTCGAGCGCGTCGAAACTTTCCTCGTCGCCTGCCTCACCGCGCATGATCTCCGCAAGCAGAGTCCGATCAACTTCCCTCGACGCAAGACTCGTCAACGCAGCAAATACAGACGCGTATGGTGTCCCGCGCTTGGCAGCTCGTTGCTGCAGTGCCTCGATCACTGCTGCAGCATCAGACAAAATGGTCCGCGCCGTTCGCTCCGGCATCAGCGACAGAAACTCACAGAACATGGGCAGATAGTCCGGCAATTCCGAGTTCAAATGCGTAAAGCCATGAAACTTGTATAACGTCTGAAGGCGCACCATTGCCTGCCCGCGTTCTCCTGCCTCTCCGTAAAGATGCTCATAAAGATGCAGTGACATTGATCTCACGCGATCAAACAGCGAGACATACTCGTCCTGGGCATCCATCAGGTCACGCCTGGCAAGATGCTCTAGCAGCCCATCAACCGCTACCAGTTTCGACTTTTCCAGCATCCCCTCGTCCTGCAGCACATGCCTTATGTCAGGCATTGCGTCGAGCAACTCGTCAGTCGGATAGGTCAACAGTGTTCCCAACGCGCGAAATGTCTTCATCACATCGTCTCCGTCGGTGTGTGCTGGTGAAACTTTTTCATGCCGAAGAGAGATGGCTCGCTGGCGCCGTCAGAACAGTTGTTGCCAAACGAGAATCCGCACGACCCGCGCAGGTCATACGCATTCTCGGCATACTCCCGATGAGTCGACGGGATGACAAACCGGTCTTCATACGCAGCCAGCGCCATCGTTTTGTACATGTCGTCCATCTGGACCCGCGACATGCCGACTTCACGCAGGACGGCGTTGTTCTCGTTGCGCTCAACATGGCGTGACCGCATGAATATCCGCATCGCAAACATTCGTCTTAGCGCAGCCTCCACTGGCTTGACATCACCGGCAGTCAACAGATTGGCGAGGTACCTCATCGGTATCCGCAGCTTTGACAGATCCGGAAGTGCGCCATCAAAGCCGATGTGCTCGGATTCCACCGCAGACTGAATGGGCGAAAGCGGCGGCACGTACCAGACCATTGGCAAAGTGCGGTACTCCGGATGCAGCGGGAACGCCACCTTCCACTCCATCGCCATCTTGTAGACCGGGGACTTGCGCGCCGCTTCCAGCCACGCCTCGGGAATTCCTTCCGCGCGCGCAGCCTCGATAACCTTGGGATCGCTGGGGTCGAGGAAGATATCAAGCTGCGCCTGATAGAGGTCCTTCTCGTCGGGAACGCTTGCGGCCTTCTCGATGCGGTCAGCGTCGTAAAGCAGCACGCCAAGATACCGGATGCGCCCCACGCACGTCTCCGAGCACACGGTCGGCTGGCCAGCCTCAATGCGAGGATAGCAGAAAATGCATTTCTCGGATTTGCCGCTCACATAGTTGTAGTAGATTTTCTTGTAGGGACAGGCGCTGACACACATGCGCCAGCCCCTGCATTTGTCCTGATCGATCAGAACGATCCCGTCTTCCTCACGTTTGTAGATCGCACCCGAGGGACAAGCCGCCACACAGGCCGGATTGAGGCAGTGCTCACACAGCCTCGGCAGGTACATCATGAAGGTTTTTTCAAACTGACCATAGATGTCTTTTTGAATACCTTCGAAATTGGCATCCTTGGAGCGGTGCTCGAACTCGCCACCAAGGATCTCTTCCCAGTTCGGCCCCCATTCGATCTTTTCCATGCGCTTGCCGGTAATCAGCGACAATGGCCTCGCAACGGGAACAGTCTTGGATTCGCCCGCTGTTTGCAGGTGCTCATAGTCGAAAGTGAATGGTTCATAATAGTCGTCAATCTCCGGCATGTCGGGATTGGCGAATATCTTCGCCAGGATACGAAACTTGCCACCCATGCGTGGCTCGATCTTGCCCCCACCCTTGCGAACCCAGCCTCCCTTCCACTTCTTCTGGTTTTCCCAGTCCTTCGGATAGCCAATGCCTGGCTTGGTTTCGACATTGTTGAACCACGCGTACTGGACGCCGTCACGATTGGTCCAGACATTCTTGCAGGAGACCGAACACGTATGACACCCGATGCACTTGTCGAGGTTCAGCACCATTCCAATTTGTGCGCGAACTTTCATGTGGCTCTCCTACTCCGCGGCTTGCGGATGGGGCTCTTCCATCCAGTCAACATTGGCCATCTTTCGAAGCACCACGAACTCATCGCGGTTGGAACCGACGGTCCCGTAATAGTTGAACCCGTAGGACAACTGCGCATATCCGCCGATCATGTGCGTAGGCTTGGTGACCGTGCGGGTGACAGAGTTGTGAATGCCGCGCGTCCTGGTCGTTTCTGTCCCCGGCACATTCACGATCTTTTCCTGCGCGTGATACATCAGGCAAAGTCCGGATTTGACACGTTGGCTCACAACGGCCCGCGCAGACAGCGCGCCGTTGGCGTTGAAGAGCTCGATCCAGTCATTGTCAACGATGCCTGCCGACTTCGCATCACTCTCGCTGATCCAGACGATCGGGCCTCCGCGGGAAAGAGTGAGCTGCAGCAGGTTGTCCGTATAGGTCGAATGGATACCCCACTTCTGATGCGGCGTAATGAAGTTCAGGACAATCTCGCTGTTCCCGTTCTTCTTCTTTCCCAGCAACGGTGCAATCGTCTTCAGATCCACCGGCGGTTTGTAGGTCGTGAACCCCTCTCCGAAAGCCCGCATCCACGGATGGTCGACGTAAAGTTGCTGTCGGCCTGTCAACGTGCGCCACGGAATGAGCTCGTGAACATTCGTGTAGCCCGCATTGTAGGAGACCTCTTCCGACTCAATACCTGACCACGTCGGAGACGAGATGATCTTGCGCGGCTGCGCGACAATATCGCGAAAGCGGATCTTGTCGTCTTGCCGCGAGCGCGCCAGATGCGCGTGCTGCAGGCCCGTTTGCTTTTCAAGCGCTTCCCATGACTTGACCGCAACTTCGCCATTGGTCTCTGGTGCAAGCGACAGGATCACCTCAGTCGCGTCTATATCGGTATCGATCCGCGCCATCCCCTTCGAGACGCCTTCGTCGGTGACCACGCCATTGAGCTTGCGCAGGAACTCGACCTCGTGCTGCGTATTCCAGGAAATGCCCTTGCCCCCATTGCCGACCTTTTCCATGAGCGGCCCCAGGGCTGTGAAGCGCTTGTAGAGATTGGGATAATCCCGCTCGACCACCGTTACATTCGGCATCGTCTTGCCGGGCACAGGCTCGCACTCGCCTTTCCGCCAGTCCTTGGGCTCGAAAGCCTGTCCCAGTTCTCCAGCCGTATCGTGCATCAGCGGCGTCAGCACGACATCCTTCTCGACACCCAGATGTCCCGGCGACAGTTCCGAAACACGCTGAGCGAAGCCCTTGAAGATATCCCAGTCGCTTCGACACTCCCACAATGGGTCAACAGCCTTCGTCAGCGGGTGAATGAAGGGATGCATGTCAGACGTGTTCAGGTCATTCTTTTCGTACCAGGTCGCCGTCGGCAGCACGATGTCGGAGTACATGCATGTCGAGGACATGCGAAAATCGATAGTGACAAGCAGATCGAGTTTCCCCTCTGGCGCCTGATCGTGCCACTTGACTTCACGTGGCTTCTGCTCACCGCTCTCGCCCAGGTTCTTGCCCTGCACACCGTGCGATGTGCCAATCAGGTGTTTCAGGAAATACTCATGCCCCTTCCCGCTTGAGCCCAGAAGGTTCGAGCGCCAGACAAACATGTTGCGCGGAAAGTTCTTTGGATCATCCGGATCCTCGCACGACATCTTCAGTACGCCGGACTTCAGGCCATCGGCCACATATTGTGGCACCGGTTTGCCCGCCTTCGCGGCGTCGCCCGCAATCGTCAGCGGATTGGTCTCCAGCTGCGGCGCCGACGGCAACCAGCCCATCCGTTCGGATCGAACGTTGAAGTCGATCAGACTGCAGTTCCAGTCGCCAGGCTCAGCCGTCGGCGACAGTATTTCGTCAACGCGCAGCTTTTCGTAACGCCACTGGTCGGTGTGTGCATAGAAGAAGCTGGTTGAATTCATCTGTCGTGGCGGGCGCCCCCAGTCGAGTGCGAACGCGAGCGCCGTCCAGCCAGGTTGCGGCCGCAGCTTCTCCTGTCCCACATAGTGCGCCCAGCCACCACCGGACTGGCCAATACAGCCACACATCGTCAGCATCGAAATGATGCCGCGATAGATCATGTCCATGTGATACCAGTGGTTGATCCCGGCACCCAGGATCACCATCGATTTGCCCTTGGTTTTCGCGGCATTGTCGGCAAATTCACGCGCCGTCAGGATAATGTCCTTGCGGCGAACGCCTGTCACCTTCTCCGCCCAGGCCGGCGTGTAGGGCACATCGTCATCGTACGACGTCGCAATATTTGCCCCGCCAAAACCACGGTCAACACCGTAATTGGCCATGAACAGATCGTAGACCGTCGCAACAAGGGTCTCGCCGTCGGCGAGCATGATCTTCTTGACCGGCACGTTCCTGATCAGAATGTCGTCGTGATCCGTTTTCGTGAAGTGCTCGGTTGCCAAGCCGCCAAAATACGGTGACGCAACGCCGATGATCTCGTCGTGATGATCCTTGAGGCTCAACCGCAGTTTCGTGTCCTGTCCGGCAGATGCCTTTTCCTGCAAGTTCCACTTGCCCTGTTCCCCCCAGCGAAAGCCAATCGAGCCGAGTGGCGTAACGATCGCTCCAGACATCTCGTCATAGGCAACCGTCTTCCAGTCGGGGTTGTTGGCTTCATTCAGCTTGTCGGAGAAATCGCTCGCGCGCACAAAGCGCTCGGGAACCCAGTTGCCAGCCACCTTTTTCAAACGCACCAGCAGAGGAAAATCCGTGTACTTGCGCGCATAGTCGATGAAATAGGGGTCGGGGTTCTTTACGTGGAATTCGTTCAGGATGACATGGCCGAACGCCATGGCCAGTGCCGAATCCGTGCCCTGCTTGACCGACAGCCAGAGGTCGGCAAACTTCGATGCTTCGCTGTAGTCGGGCGAAACAACCACGCTCTTGATGCCCTTGTAGCGCCCTTCCGAATAAAAATGCGCGTCAGGAGACCGCGTTTGCGGAACGTTTGATCCCCACAGGATCAGAAACCCCGAATTGTACCAGTCTGCACTTTCCGGGACATCGGTCTGCTCGCCCCAGGTTTGCGGCGAACTCGCTGGCAGGTCGCAATACCAGTCATAAAACGACATGCATGTGCCACCCAGCAGGGACAGGTAGCGCGAGCCGGCCGCGTAAGACACCATCGACATGGCAGGGATCGGCGAGAACCCGATCACCCGGTCTGGCCCATGCGTCTTTGCCGTATAGATATTCGCGGCAGCAACGATGTCGTTGATTTCATCCCAGCCCGCACGAATGAAGCCGCCGTGACCACGCATCTGGCGAAAATCAGTGAGCTTTCCCTTGTCCTCGACGATGGATGCCCATGCGTCAACCGGCGCCAGTGTCTTGCGGGCGTCGCGCCATTGCCTGAGCAGGCGTTTGCGGATGAGCGGGTACTTGATGCGATTGCCGCTATAGAGATACCAGCTCGCGCTCGCGCCCCGCTGACACCCTCTCGGCTCGTGATCCGGCAGATCGGGTCGGGTACGCGGATAGTCCGTTTGCTGCGTTTCCCACGTGACGATTCCGCCTTTCACGTAGATCTTCCATGAACATGATCCCGTGCAGTTCACGCCATGCGTCGAACGCACGATCTTGTCGTGGCTCCAGCGGTTGCGATAGGCGTCTTCCCAGGTCCGGTCTTCGCCGGTGACAATGCCATGCCCGTCGGAAAATGTGCCGACATCTTTTTTGAAGAATTGCAGGCGATCAAGAAAGTGACTCATCTTCGTCTCCTAGGTCGCCGCCGTACTGAGAGTGCTGAAATTTTGCTTGCGTTCGATGTCGTACAAAAGGCCGCCACGGCGCGTATAGACGCGCCACGTGATCACAAGGCAGGTGATGTAGAAGCAGAGAAAACCCCAGAGCGCAGCCTCCGGCCCCCCCGTCATGCTGATTGACGTGCCATAGGCCTTCGGTATGAAGAACGCGCCGTACGCAGCAATGGCCGACGTGAAGCCGATGATCGCTGCAGACTCTTTGTCGGATTGTCGCGCACGATCATCTGCGGATGCGCCCGGCATCAGCCGCGTCATTTCCTGGCGCATGATCGCGGGGATCATCTGGAAGGTTGAAGCATTGCCGACACCCGTCACGAAGAACAGGAACAGGAAACTGCCCAGGAAACCCCAGAATGCCCCTGGCTGATCCTTCATGCCCAGAAAGAAGAGTACGCCAGCTACACCGACGATCATGCCGATGAAGACCCAGAACGTCACACGACCGCCGCCGTATCTGTCTGAAACCCAACCCGTCAGCGAGCGCGACAGCGCCCCCACCAGCGGCCCCAGGAACGCAAACTGGAGTGCATTCACTTCCGGGAACTCGAGCTTCGACAAAAGCGGGAAGCCGGCGGAATAGCCAATGAACGAGCCAAATGTGCCCGTATAGAGCCAGCACATGATCCAGTTGTGCCGACGCTGGAAGATGACGGACTGCTCTGCAAATGATGCACGCGCCGACGCAATGTCGTTCATCCCGAACCAGGCCGCAAAGGCAGAAACTACAATGAACGGCACCCAGATGAAGCCTGCGTTCTGCAACCACATCTGCGTCTCGGCACCATCAACAATTGCCGTCTGCGGCGCGCCACCAAGCCAGCCGAACACGCCACTTGTAATGACAATTGGGACAAGGAACTGAACCACGCTCACGCCAAGGTTTCCCAGCCCCGCATTCAGCGCCAGCGCGTTGCCCTTCTCGGCCTTGGGATAGAAGAAACTGATATTGCCCATCGACGAGGCAAAGTTACCTCCGCCAAAGCCGCACAGCAGCGCGAGGATCAGGAACACGACATAAGGCGTTGAGGGGTCGCGGACCGCAAAGCCAATACCGATGGCAGGAATCAGGAGAGACCAGGTTGCAAGCGTCGTCCACAACCGCCCACCAAATACGGGTACCATGAACGAATAGAATATGCGCAGCGTCGCGCCTGAAAGTCCCGGCAGCGCGGCAAGCCAGAACAACTGGTCAGTCGTGTACGCGAAGCCAACGGCAGGCAGCTTGGCGACCACGACAGACCACACCATCCAGACCGCAAACGAGAGCAACAAGGCAGGGATCGATATCCAGAGGTTGCGGCCAGCAATTGCCTTGCCTTTCTCCTTCCAGAACACCGGATCCTCCGGATGCCAGTCTTCAAGCACGTGACCGGCAAGCTTGCGTTCGTGGACTGCCGTATGAATGGGTTTCATTTCTGGAAGCTCGGGCAGTCTGTGCAGCGTCTCGCCCATGGCCTGCTGCTCCATATGGCGGACTGCAAAATGCATCCATGCAAGAGCAATTGTCGTGATGCCAAACAAAAGCATGAAACAGCTCTGCCAGATGCCTGTCAGGTCATTCAGCACGCCAAACAGTATCGGCAACACAAAGCCGCCAAGCCCCCCGATCAGGCCGACAAGGCCGCCAACCGAACCGACATTGTTTGGGTAATAGACTGGAATGTGCTTGTAGACTGCGGCCTTCCCGAGGCTCATGAAGAAGCCCAGCACAAAGACGATCACCGTGAATGCAACCACGTCAGTCGAGAGCCTGAAGGAAATCGGTCCGGAGATTCCTTCCACGACATAGTTCGTTGGCGGGTAAGAGAGGAAGAACAGGGCCACCACTGAAACCGAAAACGTCCAGTACATCACCGTCCTTGCGCCAACCCGGTCGGATAGAAAACCACCATAGGCCCGAAACAGTGATGCAGGGATGGAATAGGCCGCTCCCAGCATGCCCGCTGTCGCAATGTCCAGGCCATAGACTCCCATCAGATAGCGGGGCAACCACAGGGCCAGAGCAACGAACGCACCAAAAACAAAGAAGTAGTAGAGCGAGAAGCGCCAGACCTGAATATTCTGCAGTGGTTCGAGTTGCGACCAGAAACTGACCGCCGGACGCTTCTCGGCACGACGCGCCGCAAGGTCCGGGTCTTCCTCGGCAAGAACATAAAAGAGCACGCCCATGATGCCGATGGCCGCAGCCCAGATCAGGGCAACCGTGTGCCAGCCATAATTGACCATGATCGTCGGCGCGAGAAATTTGGTAACGGCCGCGCCAACATTTCCCGCACCAAAAATTCCGAGTGCTGATCCTTGCGTCTCCCTGGAAAACCAGCGCGATACATAAGCGACACCAACCGAAAACGAACCGCCCGCAATACCAACGCCCAATGCAGCGAGCAGATAGGTCTCATAGTCCGAAGCAAAGGTCAGAAGCACTGTTGCAATTGCGGAAGAGATCATGACGAGGCTCAGCACAGATCGCCCGCCGTATTGATCCGTCCAGATGCCGAGTACCAGTCTGATCAAGGAGCCGGTCAGGATTGGCGTTCCAATCAGCAACCCGAACTGGGCCTCGTTGAGCCCCAGCTCCTGCTTGATCTGGATGCCGATGATCGAGAAAATCGTCCATACGGCGAAGCATATGGTGAACGAGATCGTCGAAAGTGAAAGTGCCGTTGTTCGTTGGCTTGCTGTAACAGTCGAAGTGTCCATGGCGCATGCGCCCCTCTTTGGCTGCACGCAAACTGTATGAGGCGCTGAGCTCTTGCCTTGATATGAATCAAGGACCTCTCCAGAAGATGTCGGATAGTCTTCTAAGCGTGCAGATAGATACAAGCAGTGACTTGATCTAAATCAAGTATGAGGCCCCATGGCTCACCCCCGATTGCCATATCTCAGGAAAGTGGACCTGTTCGCGCCGCTTCCCGAGCCTAGCATGGAACGACTGGCAGACATCGCGGGACTGCAGGGCTTCAGCAATCACACCTATCTCTTCCGCGAAGGGGAAGAACCCGACTTCATCTATTGCCTTGTGGAAGGCGCCATTGTGCTCGTCGGAGGCGTCAATGGACAGGAAGCCGTCATCGAATTCTTCGGGCCCGGCGAAAGCATACTTTTGCCGGCAGCCTTGCTGGGCCTGCCCTATCTGGTGAGCGCGCGCGCCACCTCGGATGGGCAGGCGTTGCTCATACCTGCAGGCAGATTTCGCAGCATGATCGACGAGGACGCAGCACTCGCGGCGCAGTGTGCGCGCATGCTGTCGGCACACTGGCGTGTTCTGATCCGCCAGATCAAGGAAATCAAAACCTGCAGCGCCACCGAGCGGCTGGCAAAATTTCTCCTCTCCCAGACCGACAAGACCAAGGGCTCGGCCACGCTTGCGTTGCCCGGCATGAAGAAGGAAGTCGCCACTCGACTTGGAATCAAACCAGAAACTCTTTCGCGCACCATGAAAAAATTGACCGAGTTCGGCGTCGAGAGCACTGGCGAAGTGGTCCATATCGCCTCGCTCGAACGCCTGACAACGCTGATCAACCCAACGCATCTCGACTAGAAATTCTCCATCCGGATAAACCATGCACAAACCAGAAGGTAAGCACCAGATGACGGACAGCAACTCAGTTCTTTCATCTTCCTTTTTGCGAGGAACACTTCTTGTCGCCGGCATCGCCAGCATTGGCGCCATGCAGGCCCGGGCTGACAATTCGTTCGGAGACTTCTTCGACAACGGAAAGTTACTCCTCGACGCACGCTACCGGTTTGAATCGGTCTCGCAGGACGGCAAGCCCGACGATGCTGCCGCAAATACCATTCGGGTTCGCGCGGGCTTCCAGACCGGCAAGGTTTGGGACTTGCAGGGCTTGATTGAAGCCGAGGGTATTTTCCACCTCAATGACGCTTTCGATGACACGCTGAATGGCCACACCACCTATCCGATTGTTGCCGATCCGGAAGACATCCAGATCAATCGTTTGCAGATCGAATATTCAGGGCTGCCGCAGACGCTCGTCACAGTGGGCCGCCAGCGCATGAACCTCGACAACCAGCGCTTTGTCGGTGGCGTTGCCTTCAGACAGAATGAACAGACCTTCGACGCCGTGCGCTTCACCAACACCAGCATCGAAAACCTCAGCCTCACTTACGCATATATCAACCAGGTCAATCGGGTTTTCGGCGAGGACAGCCCGCAGGGCCACTATGACAGCAGTTCGCACCTGTTCAACGCAGCCTACGACATCAAAGGCTGGGGCAAGCTGACGGGCTATGCCTACCTGCTGGACCTCAGGCAGGCGCCGACGCAGTCCACCGCAACCCTCGGCGCGCGCCTGGCCGGCAAGCATGAACTCGCGACCGACATCTCGGTCCTCTACGCACTCGAATACGCCAATCAGAAGGACTACGGCAACAACACGGCCGACGTGAATCTCAACTATTGGCTGCTCGAAGGCGGCGTTGCCTCGCACGGCTTCAAACTTCTGGCAGGCCAGGAAACACTGGAAGGCAATGGCTCCCGCGGCTTTGCAACACCGCTGGCCACCCTGCACAAATTCCAGGGCTATGCAGACGTGTTCCTGAATACGCCAGCCAACGGCATCGTCGATACCTATGGAACACTGGCCTACGAAACCAAGCTGGAAGACGCAGGTCCCGTCACGGGCGTCATGGCTGCCATCACCTATCACGAATTCGAAGCTGATCGTGGCAGTGCGTCCTTCGGCAACGAGACCGACTACGAAGTCGTCGCCCGCCTTGGCGACAACTGGTCGGCCGGCGTGAAATATGCCGACTACAAGGGCGATGCAGCCTTTGCCGACCGGGACAAATTGTGGCTGACGGTCGAGTTCAACTATTGAACCCGGCACAGCGACACCCATGTCCCTCCCCTTGCATAACCCTCAGCGCGTCTTCGGCATCACGGGTTGGAAAAACAGCGGCAAGACTACGCTGGTGACAGCCCTCGTGACCGAATTCGCGGCGAGAGGCTATCGCGTCTCCACGATCAAGCACGCCCATCACGACTTCGACATCGACACGCCCGGCAAGGACTCACACCGCCACCGTGAAGCCGGCGCATCGGAAGTGCTCGTGGCGTCGGCAACGCGTTGGGCGCTCATGCGTGAACTGCGCGGTGAGCAGGCACCAGCCCTCGACAGGTTGCTCACCCACCTCGCCCCCTGCGACCTGGTGCTCATCGAGGGCTTCAAGCAGGACCGCCATCCGAAGATAGAAGTCGTCCGCTCGCGAGATGGCGAACGGCCCATCGCCGGGCAGGACCCCACCATCCTGGCGATTGCCACTGACTGTCCCCAGAATTTCTCGTCGCAAAAGACTCTGCCTCTCAATGACATCAAGACGATAGCAGACTTCATTGCTGCAGCCTCCAGGCTGCCGCTCAAGACATCAAGATACGCCGATCAGTCGAACCAAGCTGTATAGCCTGACTGGATAAAAGCAGTTCGTAGCGAAGAAGATCGGAACACGGATGCTGGCGCCACATTCACACCGCAGCGCCTCGCGCCTTGCCGTCGGTCTCGCTCTTTCCAAGCTCAAGCCATTGCCATGTCGATGCGCGCCGGATTTGGGTTGCTGTGGGATACCCTGAGACCCCATCGGCATATTTGTGATTCACATAGATCAGGAGTTGGCGCTTGTTTCGCGTTTCGTCAAAAATGGGAAAGACGGTATATTCGAAAGTCATCGACATCTTCATGCTGGCAACAAAAACCGGCGTCTCTTGCCAAAGGCCGCATGGGCGCCTGAGCAACTCGACCGCGCTCTCATACGCAGTGTCGCGGATATCAGGTTCGATGATGTCGAGATAATCGCTATGGGTCAGATCGCGACCAAAGAACTCGAAAAACCCGCTTCCTACAAGCTTCATGTCAATCCGGCGCCGTGTCATTTCCGGCTCGGCGATTGCGATCCATCTCGCAAAGCGATGGAAGTGGCGCAAGTCAATGTCCGAGCGGCGGGGCATGTCGTCCGCTTTGCACAACGCTCGAACGGCATACTCAAAACTGAGACTTGCAGCCGAGCGATTTGCTGCGGGCGCCTCTTCTGCCGAGACGTTTGTGGTGGTGCCAGGCGGGTTAACCGGATTCCCGGACTTGGGGGACACCAGGATGTCTCGTTGCGTCAGAACCCGATTTCGCCCTTCCCGTTTGGCTGCATAGAGGCAGGCGTCGGCACGATTAATGACATCGGCGATGTCCTCATTCGGCGCAAACTCAGCGACACCAAGCGATAGGGTAACGGAACCCAGGTCCTCCCCGGTCGAGCGCTTCACGATCTTCTTTGATTCAACCGATTTGCGGATCTGATCGGCGAGTGTCAGGGCATTCGCCAGGGATGTGTCGGGCAGGATGACTACAAACTCTTCGCCACCATAGCGAGCCGCGAGGTCGCGACCCTTGACGTTGGATTGGAAACATTGACCCACCAACCGTAACACCTGATCGCCAATAGCGTGCCCAAAAGTGTCATTGAACCGTTTGAAGTGATCGACGTCACCCATCACGATGCACAGCGGCTTTGCTTGGGACCGTGCCTCTTGTGCGGCTTCGCTCATTCGAACATCAAAACAACGGCGATTTGCCAGTCCCGTCAACGCGTCCGAAAGGCTCTCCTTTCGGATCGTTTCCATCCGCGAGCGCAAATTGCCAACTTCCTTCATCGACGATTGCAGTTGGGACTCCAGGTTCTTGTTGCGCGCTTCCACAGCGCGCGTGGCCGCCGTCATGCGTTGCACGATGGTTGTGATGTCGGGCGCATGCCCCGCCAGTTCGTCACCGGCAGTCCGCAGGACCTTGCCGAAGGTCGCGGTGTCTGCGCCGGCACTTTCAAAGGCTTCCGCCAGTTTCAGGACTTCGGCGTTCAGTTGATTGCCGACATCTTCGTAGACCTCGCTTGATCCTTGGCCGAAGAACCGCGCATGAAGTACGCGCGCATGATCAAGATCAACGGCCTTGCCTTGCTTGACCGCCAGATTAAGAGCCTGAACGAGTGGTTCGTTGCGTTGTGTTGCGTACGCAAACCATAGTTCATAGTTGTGTGGTGACGGCGGAACAGCATGGCGCTTCATAAGCTCCAGCACTTGTTCGCTCAACGCCAGTATCCGCTCTGGCGATTCCAGATCTCGCATGAACTCTCGCTCCAATTTCTGTTGCCTGGGTTTGACTGAGATAAGCGACAGACACACAAAACCTCTTGTCGCGTTCACTGCTGAGTGAGATGTGTACTGATACGACCCCGCCGGACCGTTAACGCCGGTCGGGACGAGGCCATCCCCAGTGGCGCGCTGAAAGTCGCCAGATGGTGCCCAAGATTAACCAGATTCCAGATGCAAATCCTGACGAAGTGCGCCATAATACTGACATTTCGCGCCACTCAATTTCCACCATCTGGAGACTGCTTTGCATCCCCTTGGACGCAACACGCTGCTCAGAACGATCTTCGACGTGGCCGAAATCTACGGCGTCGACCGCAATGCCATTCTGGACGAAATCGAGCTGGAGCCTGCGCTTGCCGACCAGCCGGGAGCTCTGATCGCGTCTTCAAAGATCATCGACGCCGTCGAGTATGCCGCAATTGCGACGGGTCGCGACGATTTTGGCCTGCTGCTCGGTAGCCGGCAGGATCACCGGCTTCTGGGACCTATCGGGCTTTTCGTAGAGCATTGCAAATCGGTCGGTGAAGCGGTTGCGGAAGGCGGTCGCTATTTGTACCTGCATAATTCCGCGTTGCTCTACACGCTGACACCTGGACGCGAAAATTATGTCTTTCGTCTGCAAATTGGTGCGCGAGGCAAATACCCGCCCCGCCAGTATGTGGAAGCTCTGTTGACGATGTGCATTCGCTTTTGCCGCGTGATGCTTGGGGCACAGTGGTTGCCGCATGGTGTCTTGCTGGAGCACCAGCGAATGGCCGGACGCGCGGCCTATCGCCGTGTCTTTGGCGACAACATCAGGTTCGGACAGCACATGAACGCACTCCAAGCGCCAAGGCGGGATTTCGACCAGAGAATTGGCCCCTCTGATCCGCGAATTAAACAAATGGTACAGAGAATTCTTGAAGACCTCGATCAGGAGTACGCCGAAAATGCACCGGCGATGGTAGCGTCTCTCCTTCGACCGCTGCTCGCATCTGGTCAGGCGACAGCGGCAAAGCTTGCAGCGCGGATGTCGCTCACACCGCGGACGTTTCAGCGCCGGCTCGCCGAGCAACGAACAAGCTACAAGCAGATACTGCTGGAGACGCGAATTCAGATTGTCAAAGAGTACCTGCCTCGGTCGGGTATGACGGTCACGAAATTGGCACCCATTCTCGGCTTTTCGGATTCAACTGCAGCAAGCCGATTCTTGCGCGAACATGTCGGGCGATCAGCGACCGCGATCAAGGCAAAGTCGCAGCAACGCGGAAAGACAGGAATCTAGCCTGCGCGAATACAGACTGCGCGGCGCCGAAGGAGTTTACTATGTCACCGTATCAAACTGGTGTCTGACACCAATTCTCCCTCTCTCTGCAAATTCGGCGAATTTGCGCCACACCGATGCAACAATGGGAATGTCGCCTTTGGGCGATATCGCGCCCTAACGCAGTTCACGTGATTACGGCACGATGGAGCGCTCCGGTCAGCCGAAAGACATCGAGGGCAAGCGAACCGTGGCCCAATGCAGATCACCTGCTCTGCGGCGGTACGCCTTCCGGGAAGGTTGGGATACCGGGAGGCGCTTCAATCATCGGCGAGGCGTGGGACATCCAGATGTGGACGACCGGTTTCTCCTCAAGAGCCGTGTCGAGCGAACCGATCCGGACAATCACCTGATCCTGATCTTTCCACTCGGCCATGAGTTGGGTTCCGCACTTTGGGCAGAACCAGCGACTTTTACCGGGAGTGCTTTCGAAGGCTGAGACGATGTCAGCGCCCGCAGTCCATTTGAAGGTCGCGCGATCCGCACGCGCTGTAGGCGCATAGGCGCTGGAATGCGCCTTTTGGCAGGTACGGCAGTGGCAAAGGCCGATCGGGGAAGCCAAGTCACCGCACTCGTATTTCACACTGCCGCACAAGCAGCTACCGACAAGCATCGCCAACCCTCCAGCGTTTGTCTTCGCAACATACCATGGTGACCAAGAATCGGGAAAAGAATCGGGGTCAGACACCATATCCCTCAGAAAAACGGGGACACCTAAAAGCGCCCATCCAAACCAATCATCCCCGCTATCCTGAAAGAATTGGGGTCAGACACCATTTCCCTCCCAATAATCAGGGACATGATAAAGCCTTCGCCCCAACCACCCCTCACCCCACCATTCTGCCACAACCGCAGCCGCAACGCGACACCTTCAGACCTGCCGATCCTCGGCAGCCTTGCGCCCCCTGGCCCGCGGAACGGCCCGCCGAGCCGTCAGCGCTTCGATCTGCGCCTTGAAGCGGTCGCTGCCGATCGCCCACCTACCATTCGTGGCTTGCCGAAGCGCCTCCAGCGATGACGCGTCCAGCGCCTGCGCAAACAGCTCGCGGTACGCCGCCCGCCGCGCCCCATCATCACACCCCAGCGAAAGGTAAAGCTCATGCGGCGTAACCAGCGGGTCGAAAGCCCCCTCCGCATTAGTGCGATTGCTAAGAATCGGGGTCAGACACCATATCCCTCAGAAAAACGGGGACACCTCACAGCGCCCATATAGACCAATCATCCCCGCCATCCTGCCACACGCCAGCCTCCAGCGCGATACCCTCAGGCACAAGGCCCTTTCCTCGCCTTGCGTCCCTTGGGGAGAGGCGCAGAGCGTCGCGCAGCGAGGGCCTCGATCTGCATCTTGAACCGGGCGCTGCCAATGGCCCAGCCACCGTTCGTGGCCTGCCTCAGCTCCTCCAGAACCGACGCTTCCAGCGCCTCCGCAAAGAGCTCGCGATAGGCCGCCCGCCGCGCCTCGTCGTCAGCCCCAAGCGACTGGTAAAGCGCGTGCGGCGTGACCAGGGAATCCGCTGCCCCGCCTGCATTCGCATGATGGCTCGACCACGGATAGTCGCCGGGCGCCACCACCATGCGCGCCCTGACGGGATTGAGCTCAATGTACCGGTAGCAGGTCAGAAGATGCGCCCCGGTTTCAATCGGCGCCGCACGATAGCGCCCCTCCCACAGCGTGCCCGTCCGCCGATAGACCCGATTGACGTGCCCCACATAGCGCCGCCCGAGTGACTGCATCAGACGCGGCAGGCTCTCGGGCGAACCCGGCGTCACGAGCAGGTGCACGTGATTGGTCATCAGCACCCACGCATGCACCCGCGCGCCGAACGTGCGCGCAAGTTCCGCAAGCCAGTCGCGGTATCGCACGTAGTCGTCGTCCGCGTAGAAGATCGCCTGCCGGTCGTTGCCGCGCTGGATCAGATGCAGCGCCTGGCCCTCGGCAAAGTAACGTCCAAGCCGCGCCAATGCCTGCCCCCTCGGTGTCAAGCCATGGCGCACTCATGCACCAGCACGAGACCACGCGCGACAGAGAAATTGTAACAGGATGTAACAGGAAGCGGCGAGAGTCGATTTCGAGGCGACGTTAGCGCACTATGTCACCGGATTAAAACGGTGTCTGACCCCGATTCTTCACCGGTAGCAGGTCAGAAGATGCGCCCCGGTTTCGATCGGCGCCGCACGATAGCGCCCCTCCCACAGCGTGCCCGTCCGCCGATAGACCCGATTGACGTGCCCCACATAGCGCCGCCCGAGTGACTGCATCAGACGCGGCAGGCTCTCGGGCGAACCCGGCGTCACGAGCAGGTGCACGTGATTGGTCATCAGCACCCACGCATGCACCCGCGCGCCGAACGTGCGCGCAAGTTCCGCAAGCCAGTCGCGGTATCGCACGTAGTCGTCGTCCGCGTAGAAGATCGCCTGCCGGTCGTTGCCGCGCTGGATCAGATGCAGCGCCTGGCCCTCGGCAAAGTAACGTCCAAGCCGCGCCAATGCCTGCCCCCTCGGTGTCAAGCCATGGCGCACTCATGCACCAGCACGAGACCACGCGCGACAGAGAAATTGTAACAGGATGTAACAGGAAGCGGCGAGAGTCGATTTCGGGGTGACGTTAGCGCACTATGTCACCGGATTAAAACGGTGTCTGACCCCGATTCTTCCGATGGAGCGCTCCGGTCAGCCGAAAGACATCGAGGGCAAGCGAACCGTGGCCCAATGCAGATCACCTGCTCTGCGGCGGTACGCCTTCCGGGAAGGTTGGGATACCGGGAGGCGCTTCAATCATCGGCGAGGCGTGGGACATCCAGATGTGGACGACCGGTTTCTCCTCAAGAGCCGTGTCGAGCGAACCGATCCGGACAATCACCTGATCCTGATCTTTCCACTCGGCCATGAGTTGGGTTCCGCACTTTGGGCAGAACCAGCGACTTTTACCGGGAGTGCTTTCGAAGGCTGAGACGATGTCAGCGCCCGCAGTCCATTTGAAGGTCGCGCGATCCGCACGCGCTGTAGGCGCATAGGCGCTGGAATGCGCCTTTTGGCAGGTACGGCAGTGGCAAAGGCCGATCGGGGAAGCCAAGTCACCGCACTCGTATTTCACACTGCCGCACAAGCAGCTACCGACAAGCATCGCCAACCCTCCAGCGTTTGTCTTTGAAAAGAATCGGCAGAATCGGGGTCAGACACCAATTCGGTGACATATTACCAACCACGACATCCTCTTTGTTTCAGAATCCGGTCAATCACCAATAACGGTGACACAAGCATCTCGGAACACGCGCCCAGCCTAACGTCCCACCACCGGAACCCTGAACGCCGATCCATTCCGCCCGATCAACCTCGCCACGGAACCATACCACACCACCAAACATGTCGCACCGGACCCTCTTGCATGGCACAAATGTTCGTATTATGTTCTTTTCGGCGCCAGCCCCGTCTGTCGCCAACTTGACAACTGAATACCTACCCGGCGGACCTGGAGATTCCAGGCGACCGCCTCGTGAGCCCCGCGCGAAAAGTAATTGCAGGGCGAGTACCCCGGACTGCGTCCGAATTTCGAGCCCGATTTTCAGGTCCGATTTTCAATGGCGACCAGCAGGGTTCAAAATGAAAAAACACCCCCATACCTTGTTGCACTTTTCACATGTTTTCCGCAGAAAACAGCCAAAAATAGCCGAACAGTCTTTGTCTCAAGATTGAACACTGTGAGCCTGGCTGCCCTTCCTGGATGTCTTTAGAACTCGGGTTATCGCGGTTGGGAGCCGATTTGGCGCATCTCCAAGCTAAATCTCAGTCCGCCTCCACACGACAGCGAAACAGCGCCCACGAGTGAAGAAGGCATAGGGGTCATAGGGAGCAACGGACTTGCCCGGCCTCGCCACCGCCCCACGCACGGCTTGGCGTCGTTGTGGTTCACTATACCTGCATTGCAGTGGACTTCCACCACTTACGCCTTGCCAATCTCCCGGCGCACCTGATTTGGATTCATCGGGTCTGTAACTTCAATACACAATGCACTTTTCTTGCGGTCTATCGACTGCAACTTTGACGTCATTAAGTTCATCATACAGGCCCGGAGGGCGGGGCGGAGGATAAGATGAAAAGAACATCTCGTAGTGCTCTACAGCGGTCACTCTATCGCTTCGTTTGCAACTCTTACTTAGCAAATGCGCAATCATACTATGACCTCCTGAATCACTCTTCGCCCAAACTCTCGATAACCACAACGTGGTAGTATCGAACTTCTGCAGAACAAAATATCTAAACTGCGCCAACTCTCTAGCTGCCATCCAATCCCCGCTAATTGCTTTGCGCATCAAATCAGCTTCGCGCTGGGGAGACATCCCGTCATTGATTTTGGGATCCGCCACAGAATCCGTCGGCTCAATTTTGGTCCTTTCTTCCGGCTCGTCGCGATACTCACATGCCAGTAGGACCGCAAAAGTGATCAGAGCACTGAGCAGAATCGGGGTCAGACACCAATTCGGTGACATATTACCAACCACGACATCCCCTTTGTTTCAGAATCCGGTCAATCACCAATAACGGTGACACAAGCATCCGGAACACGCGCCCAGCCTAACGTCCCACCACCGGAACCCTGAACGCCGATCCATTCCGCCCGATCAACCTCGCCACGGAACCATACCACACCACCAAACATGTCGCACCGGACCCTCTTGCATGACACAAATGTTCGTATTATGTTCTTTTCGGCGCCAGCCCCCGGCTGCCGCCAACTTGACAACTGAATACCTACCCGGCGGACCTGGAGATTCCAGGCGACCGCCTCGTGAGCCCCGCGCGAAAAGTAATTGCAGGACGAGTACCCCGGACTGCGTCCGAATTTCGAGCCCGATTTTCAGATCCGATTTTCAATGGCGACCAGCAGGGACAAAATGAAAAAACACCCCCATACCCTGTATCACTCTTCACATGTTTTCCGCAGAAACAGGCCAAAAAAAGCCGAACAGTCTTTGTCTCAAGGCCATACACTGTGAGCCTGGCTGTGTTTGCAGTTTGGACCTCGGGTCGCTCACCCTGAAAACAGGAAGTAGATCCCTGATAAACGCCGATTGACAGGGATTTTTCCGAATTTAGGGCTGAAACGTTTTGCCGTCGGCCACTTTCTTTGAGGTATTCTGCGGCGTCAGATAGCAAATTCCCTAGCCAAACGAACAGGGATTTTAAAGACAGGAACAGGGAGCACTCAGATACCATAACAGGGACCGATAAGCGTCCATTCGTTGCACGATTGTTCGCAAAACGGCTGATGTGATTTTTCTCCTTGGGCAGACGAACCCAAGGAGAACAACAGATGTGCAATTGCCGTGTGAGACTGAGACGCGAGGTTTTGCGCTCTTTTTGGGAGGCGTATTTCACGCAGTGGCTCGAAGGCAAACTCAATCAGCGCGAATATTGCGAAGCCCAGGAATTGAGTTTGAAGCAGTTCGGCAATTGGCGGGCCGAGTTCAAATACGAACATATGGTGTCCGAACGCCGCGTGCTGTGGCTGCGCAGTTCAGCCCTTAGTCATGGGATTGGTCATGCGGCAAGTCACGCGACACGCTGTACGTCGTCAGACCATTTCGGAATTCGAGCGGGCCATGATCGTGGAGCGCGTCAATGCCGGATTGCGCCGAGCCCGCAGCGAGGGCCGCGTCGGCGGGCGACCCCGTATCGACCGCGCTCTGGAAGCGAAGGCGCGGGCAATGCTGCAGCGCGAAACCCAGCTTACCTGCCAACAAAGCGTGGCATACGTTTTTCAACGAAGGCTGCGGCCCCCTCTCGCAAGTCCCCAGTGACAAATGCGCGTGTTTGCGCGGACGCTTCAGTTTCAAGCGTTAGCTCGAGATCGGAACTCCAGCCAAATTCCATCTCACTCTTGATCAGTCCCATTGCGATCGGTGGACCGTCCGCCAGCTTTTTGGCTATGGCAAGCGCTTCGCTGTCGAGATGCTCGTCGTCGACGCACTTCCAGATTAGCCCCCACTGCTCGGCCTTTTCAGCAGTTAGGGGTTCGCCCAGGAGCGCAAGAGCTCGGGCTCGTGCGGCACCGATCGAGCGCTGCAGAAATTGCGACGTTCCGCCATCAAGGGCAGCGCCCAGGCGTACGAAACTGAGTACGAACCTGGCAGAACGCGCAGCGATGACGACATCGCCTGCCAGCGCGACCCCTACACCTGCTCCGGCGGCGGGCCCGTTCACGGCAATCACAACCGGAATTGGCGACAGCCGTATTTTTTCGATGATGGGATTGATTGTTGCGCGCATGAACGGGCCAATGCCTTCCCCCATGTCGAACGCGTCGCCGCCAAATTGCGCACCCGAGCAAAATCCCTTACCCGCACCGGTCAGCAAAATGCAGCGCACTGTTGCGTCTTCAATCGCCGCATCCAGGGCGGTTGCAAGCTCCGCCATGATCACGGCGTCTAGCGCATTGTATTGTTGGGGATTGTTCAACGTCAAAACAGCTATCGGCCCGCGCCGATCTGACAATACCTTTTGCATTACAAATCTCTCCCCATCGCGTTTGGTATTTGTCGCGGGATTGTTTCAGCCTACCTGTCTTGCCTTGTCTCGCCAGAACGGTTCGCGCAATTGCGTCTTGAGCACCTTGCCGGCGCCTGACAGCGGCAAGCTGCTGCAAAACTCAATGCTCTTCGGACATTTGTAGTTGGCAATCGCCTGCTTACAATGCGCGATGAGTTCCTCTGGCGTCGGCTTCATGTCAGGCTTCGGCACCACGAAGGCGTGAACCACCTCGCCCCATTCGTCATGGGGAATCCCGATCACTGCGCACATGGCGACGGCGGGATGATTGGCAAGAACGTTTTCGACCTCCGCCGAAAAAACGTTTTCGCCGCCCGTCACGATCATGTCCTTGACCCGGTCAACGATGAAAAGGAACCCGTTTTCGTCCATGTACGCACCGTCACCAGTGAGCAGCCACCCCGTTCCCGGCATCGCACTACGGCTTTGCTCCGGCTTGTTCCAATACCCCATCATCATGTTGGGTCCACGTACCGCGATTTCGCCAACCGTGCCACGAGGGACTTCATTGCCGTCAGCGTCGACGATCTGCACTTCCACACACAGTCCCGCGCGCCCACACGAGCGCAGCATGCCCGCAGCAGCACTGGTGCCCTCGTGATGCTCCGCACTCAAGATCGACACCAACGGTGCCATTTCAGTTTGTCCATAGGCTTGAAACAGTCGCAAATCGGGCAGCAGTGCCATCAAGTCGCGAAGGACCTTTTCCTGAATGGGAGAAGCCCCATAGACCAAAGACCTGAGGGATGTGAGATCGTGGCTGCCGACCTCCGGACTGTTGATCAACATTTGAATCATGGTTGGCACCAGCAACGCTGTCGCGACGCGATGCTGCTGGATCGCCTTCATGACCGCAATTGGATGGAACGACGGGACAATGATATGTGTAACGGCCTGGATGGCCCCGACAAACCCGATGCCCAGGTCCGCCATGTGAAACATCGGCGCGGCGCGCAGCATCGTCGCATGTCGCGGCACGATTCCTTCGGCAACAATTGCGATCTGGCTCGCCCAGAACGCGCCATGCGAGATCATCACGCCTTTGGGAAAACCGGTTGTGCCGCCGGTGTAGAAAATCCCGAGCAGCTCGTCACCGCCGCGACGCGCATCGGTCACTGGAGTCGAATTCGTGATGAGGCTTTCATACCTCAGCATGCCCGGGGGCGTAGCGCCATCGCCGGCGTAGAGGATGTGGCGCAGGGACGGTACCTGCGACTTCAACACGAGTGCCGTGTCCTTGAACGCATCGTCGACAATCAGGATCGAGCTCTCCGAGTCCGTCAGCGCGTAGGCGTTTTCCGTCACGCTCCAGCGAATGTTGCACGGATTGATGACACCGTTTCCCCAGGGAACAGCATAGAAATACTCCATGTATCGATCGGAGTTGAGCGCCAGCATCGCCACCCGATCACCTGGCTGCATGCCAAGCTGTTGCAATGCGCCCGCCAAACGTGCCACTCGGTCGACGAAGCTACGTGTGGTCGTCGTGCGATCACCGAAGACAGTCATGACGCGGTCGGCGCCCTGCTGCAGATTGCGATGCAAAACCTGCGTGATGTTCATCGTGACTCCAGGAATAACTTGATCTGCGGATTGCAATTGCTCTTGTTCAATCCTGCATTCTCATTGAAGCACGATCACCCTCCGACGACACCTTGCGTTATGCCGCTTGGTACATCGTGACGACGCAGGCACCACCCAAGCCAAGATTGTGCTGCAGTGCAATACGCGCACCCTCGACCTGCCGCTGCTCCGCCGTCCCACGCAGTTGCTGTGTCAGTTCGTAACACTGGGCCAAGCCGGTCGCGCCGAGCGGATGGCCTTTCGACAAGAGGCCACCGGAAGGATTGGTAACGAAGCGGCCGCCATAGGTGTTGTCGCCGTCGGCGATGAACTGCGAGGCCCCGCCTTCCTTGCACAAACCAATTGCTTCATAGGTGAGGAGCTCGTTCTGTGCAAAGCAGTCATGCAGTTCGACAACATCGATATCATCCGGACCGATACCAGCTGCCTTGTACACGGACTGCGCAGCGGCTTTGGCCATGTCAAAACCGACCACCCGCATCATGTCGTTTGACGCGAATGTGCTCTTTGTGTCGGTCGTCATCGACTGTGCTGCAATGCGGACTTGCTTGGACATGCCATGTCGTTTGGCAAAACTTTCGGAAACCAGCAGCGCCGCCGCAGCCCCGCACGTTGGGGGGCAAGCCATCAAGCGTGTGAGCACGCCAGGCCAAATGGCAGGCGACCGCAAGACATCATCGGCGCTCACCTCATTCCGGAAGACCGCAAGCGGATTGTGTGCGGCGTGTCGGCTTGCCTTGGCCCGAATGCGGGCGAAATCCTCAAGCGTGGATCCAAACTTGTCCATGTGCGCTTTGCCGGCACCCCCGAAATAGCGCAATGCGAGCGGCAACTCAGCGTGTCCAACCAGTTCTTCACAGGTCCGATCGAAATCTTCGAAGGGACTTGGGCGATCGGTGAATACGGTTCCAAGTGCGCCTGCTCGCATCTGTTCAAAGCCCAATGCCAGGACGCAGTCAGCGGCGCCGCTGGCGACCGCTTGACGCGCAAGAAATAGTGCAGTGGAACCCGTGGAACAGTTGTTGTTGACGTTCACGACAGGGATGCCCGTCATTCCGACGCGGTAGAGGGCCTTTTGCCCGCACGTCGAGTCACCGTAGACATATCCAGCATACGCATGTTCGACGTCCGCATACGATATGCCGGCGTCTTGAAGCGCCAATGTTGCAGCTCGCGCACCCATGGCGTCATACGGCTCATTGCCGCCGGGCTTGGTGAAGGGGATCATGCCGACGCCCGCGACGAAAACTGGGCTTTGCAAAGAAGTCATTGATGTCTCCTGATGCGTTGATCGAGGCCAGAAAGAAGCGACGCCAATCCACGTATTACCCCATCGTAAATCCGCCGCCACACACAAGCGTCTGACCCGACACATAATTCGACTCCGGAATGCAGAACAAGTAGACCGCACCAGCTGCATCTTCAGGTGTGCCACCCCGGCCAAGAGGGATCTGCGACTCCATCATTTTCATCAAGTCGGGATTGACGCCGACCTTGATGTCGCGACCGTCAATGTTGACCTTTGCGTCGGCGTCGGCGGTGATCTCGGTCAGTCTGGTGCGAATGAAGCCATAGGCGACGGTATTGACGTTGACGCGCATGCGTCCCCACTCCTTCGCCAGGGTCTTTGTCATGCCGATGATGCCCGCTTTAGCGGCCGAATAGTTGGCTTGACCGGCGTTGCCGCCCAGCCCCGCAACGGATGAGATGTTGACGACCTTGCGATAGACCTCGCGCCCTGCCTCCGCGTCTGCCTTGCTTAGCATTCTGATCACGGGTTGTGCTGCACGCAAAATCCGGAACGGTGCGGTGAGGTGGCAGTCGATCATCGCGTACCATTGCTCGTCGGTCATTTTCTGGATGATATTGTCCCAGGTGTAACCGGCGTTGTTCACGATGATATCGATGCCCTTGAACCTGTCGACGGCCGCACCAATAAAGCGTTCTGCGAAATCCGGAGCGGTGACGCTGCCAACACAGGCAAAAGCTTCGCCGCCCTTTTCCCTGATCTCAGCCACGGTTTCTTCCGCTGGATCGCGATCGAGATCATTGACGACCACGCGCGCCCCTTCCGAAGCGAGTTTTAATGCAATCGCTCGGCCGATGCCCCGTCCGGAGCCCGATATTAACGCAACTCTTCCATCCAGTTTCATCATTGTGTCTTCTCCAAATGTACTGGTGTTCAATCGATTGCGACAAACGCATCGCCAACGGTTTTGATTTGACCGAATTGATTGGTGGCTCGGATCTCGACGCGCGCCAGTCTTTCGCCGTCACGCAGCAATATCTCTGCGACTGTTCCCGAGCATGTGATAACGTTTGCCAGATGTGTGATGCCATTGAAGCGCACGTCGAAACCGCGCAATCGTGATAGGGCAACCCAGTTCGTCACGAGGCGGCCGAGATACGCCATCGACAACATGCCGTGTCCAAAGACATCGGGCATACCGGCCTTGCGGGCTGCGTCTATGTCGATATGCAACGGCACGTGGTCTCCGGACGCACCCGCAAACAAGGCAAGTACGGAACGGTCAAGCGCCGGAAGCGTTAGCGGTGGCAGCTCGTCGCCGACAACGACATGAACAGCGTTTTTGATTGTCATCGAGAAGAGTCCTAATTGCGCACGACGAGGACGCTGCGAATGTTTGCGACGCGTTTGCCGTGCTGGTTGGTGACGACCGACTCCTTGACCAGAAATTCGAGTGCGCCGTTCTTCTTGTCGTAGATGTCGGTGAAGCGCGATTCCACGGTAATCGTGTCACCGGCGACGATCGGTTCGACATAGTCGAACCGCTGCTCGCCGTGCAGGATGCGTGACAAGTTCACACCCATCTCCTGCAGCGCGGGCATCAACGTGTTCGCGTCGAGTTCAGCTGCAAAGATGAACGTCGGCGGCGCTGGCAATGACGAATATCCTGCGGCCTTCGCCACATGCTCGTCCGTATAGATCGGGTTGGTTTCGCCGATGGCTTTTGCGAAGAAGCGCAGGCGCCCTTTTTCGATTTCAAGCACGGCAGGCGGCAGTACCTTGCCGATGAATTTCTTGTCGATCATCTCGGATCCCCTGGTTGGGAACGCAACGCCTGGCATCGGCAGCACATGAATTGCCGTCCTGGTTGCGCCTCCGCCTTGTTTCAACACGAGGCTCGACGTTAGCAATCTCGAGGGGTGTAGAGAAATTCATTCAAGTCTGTTATCATTCCTTTTGGGAATATCTGAATTGCTGCGGTTTCAAGTGCCATGATGGATGCACGCCTCAAATACATCGTTGCTGTTGCCCGCATGGGTTCGTTCACGCGCGCCGCAGAATCTGTCGGCGTAACCCAGTCTGCGGTCACCAAAAGTGTCGCCGATCTTGAGCGTCAGCTGGGCTTTACGGTTTTCCATCGGACGTCCCGTGGCGTCAGCCTGACGGAACCGGGACGCGACTTCATTGACCACGCAGCCCGCGTACTTGCCGATGTCGATGAACTGCTGACTGGTGACAGGTTTAACCGCGAGCCCTACGCGGGTCGTTTGCGGATTGGCGTGTGTCCGGATTCCCTGGAGTGGCTGTTGATAGAACCTCTGGCCGCTCTGGCGCGCCGGTACAACAAAATCCACTTTGAAATTACCGGTGCAAATGCGGAAAGAACAACTCAACTGTTGCGACGCGGCGACGTGGATGTTGTCGTCGGCTTGCACGCCGTATTCGAAGGTTGGACGGAATTCAAGCAAACACGCTTAGCTCCCCTTGAGTCCGAGATGTTCGCGCGAAAATCTCACCCCATATTATCCATTCCCAAAGCGGGCAATCGGGAACTGGTGCGCTACGATTTTATTGTCCCGTCAGAGTCGCAGCCCTACAGTTCGCATATTCGGGCCCTGTTCGACGCGCAAGGCGTCGACTGGAAGACCAAAATCCATGTCGTCGACTATTTCCCCATCGTCAAGAAGTTGGTTCTCACCACCGACGCCATCTCGGTGATTGCCAAGCCCTACACGGCAGCCCGCAAATTCACAAAAGACTTTGTCACATTTCCCGCAGGAGATTTGGGCGGCCCCGCGCCCCTGTGTTGCGCCTACCGCGCGCGCTGGTCACCTGGTCCCATCACGCGCGCGTTCATTGCAGCAATGGAGACCGCTTACCCGGCAGTGCTTCGCACGCGCGGTTGATTGATCCGGGTTATTTGTTGCGCCCTTCATCCGGGTTCGAAGCTTTTCGTGCGGAGCGGTGGACACTTGCAGGGTGTGAACTCGGCAAGCGCGCGTAGCCAAACAGCTTTTCACGCAGCGTGCCCTGCGCGTAGGAACGCTTCAAACGCCCACGGCGTTGAAGTTCCGGCACGATGAATTCAACGAAGTCCGCGAACGTCTCGGGCATGACCGCGGACGCGAGGTTGAACCCGTCAATTCCCGTCTCGTCGATCCAGGCTTCCAGTTCGTCGGCTACTTGCGTCGGCGATCCGACGATGAGCAGGCTTCCACTGCCAATCCCGCCGCGTTCTCCAAGCTCGCGCATCGTCCGCAACTTGGCGCCATCTGTTTGGAACATGTGCAAGATCGATTGCACTGCATCGGTTTTTTCATAGCGCAGCGGTTCGTCCAGTTCGAATTTTCCAAGATCGATACCTGTGCCGCCGGAGAGCACGGCAAGCACGCTCTCCGGGCTGACGTACTTGCGGTAGTCGGCGAGCTTCGCCTGTGCAGCCGATTCATCGGGACCGGTGATGACAGTGGCCAAATTGAAAATACGGATGTCATCCGCAGCTCGACCCTGTGCAAGGGTGCGGGCGCGCAGGTCCTCGACGATTGAAGCGGTCGCCAACTTCGATGTCTGCAAGACGAATACACATTCGGCGTGACGTGCAGCGAAAGCCCGACCGCGCTCGGACGAACCAGCCTGAAACAGAATTGGTGTGCGTTGCAGCGACGGCTCGCACAGGTGGATTGCATCGACACTGTAATGCGCGCCGCTGAACTTCACACGGTGCACCTTCGCCGGATCGGCGAACACATGCGTCTGCTTGTCGGCGACGACCGCATCGTCCTCCCAGCTTCCCTCCCACAGACGATAGACCACTTCCATGAACTCGTCCGCCGTATCGTAACGTTGGTCGTGCGTTTGCTGCGACGATTGTCCTATGCCGCGCGCAGCGCTGTTTAAGTAGCCCGTGACGATGTTCCAAGCGACTCGTCCGTTTGTGAGATGATCGAGCGTCGACATGCGACGAGCAAACGGGTATGGGGGCTCGAAGCCGACGATGCCCGTGATGCCGAAGCTCAAGTGCTCGGTAACCGCGGCCATCGCGGACACCAACATCATCGGATCGCCGACGGGAATCTGCATGGCGTTTCGCAGCGCTGCAGCGGGACTGTTTTGATAGACGTCGTAGACTCCCAACACATCGGCCAAAAAGATGCCGTCGAAGCAGCCGCGCTCGAGCGTGCGGGCCAGATCGAGCCAATAGCCGAGTTCGTTGTAATGCCGTGACCGGTCCCGCGGATGTGTCCACAAGCCGTGGGCATGGTGCCCGACAGTGTTCATCTGAAACGCGTTCAATAGGATCGGCTTCATCTGTGAGGTACCTCCACGCCGTTGTAGATGCGCCAGTCGAGCGTGGTCCAAGTGATACCAGCCGACGTGCAGCCGGTGTCATTCATTGTCGTATTGCACCATTCATTGCAGGAATGGCTCGTTCGGACGGGAGCCGATCACGGTGCTGGAGCCGGCGTACGCATCAGCGCGGAACCCGCCACTCCGCTCACAATCGTGACAACACCGCAAAGCAGGAAAATGCGCTCATAGCCATGGCCTTCCGGGGCTTGATCGATGACGAGTCCCATCACCGCGGGTGCCATCACACCCGCAAAAGTGATGACCGCCTGCCCAATTCCAAGAAGGGCGCTGCGCTGGCTCGCTGGCACATATTCACTGACGATCGGCGGGATCAAGGCGAGGATCACGGTTGGCAACGAAATGCCAGCTGCCAGGAGCGCGAGCTTGATTCCTCCATCCTGCAACAGCGTTGCTGCAACAAGCATGGACCCGCCACTCAGGACGCAGCCCACACCGAGACCTCCCCGCGCCACAAGACTGGAAACGCCTCGCGCCATCAGCGCTTGGCTCAAGGCGCCCACGCCGATCACGACCACCATGCTGACCAGCCAGGGAAATGCCGATAACATGCCCAACATCGGCCCCTGAACTTTGAGACCATCGGAAAGATAAGTCGGAAACCAGGTGATCATCAGCGAATAACCCCAGAACGATCCAAAGCCGATGAGCCAGGCGCCAAGCGTCGTACGGTTGAGGATCAACTGGCGATAGGGTACGCGCGATACTGGCGCCGACGCAGCTGACGCATCGTCGATCGGTCCCTCGCCCCCCAACTGCCACCACGCGACACCCCAGAGCAGACCCAAAAGTCCCAACATCCCAAACGCTGCATGCCACGACCACCAGTGAATAATCGCGGTCAATACGGGAATGAGCAGAACAACGCCCAGCGTCGCCCCTTGGGCGATGATGGCGGTTGGAACTGCGCGTGCCTTGTCGGGGAACCATTTGTAGGCCGCGTGGGTCGCGACGGGATAACCCGGCCCTTCACCCGCGCCAAGCAAGATGCGGCTTGCAACCAATGTTTCGAGTCCGACCGGCCAAGCCAGAGGAAACTGCGCGATCGACCAGATGCCGACAAGCGTCAGCAGTGTCCAACGCACGGGGATCCGGTTGGAGAGAAATCCGGTCACAATGGCCGACAGGGAATAGAGAAAAAAGAAGCTTGAGCCCACAAAGCCAAATTGCGTCTTGGTAAGGTGGAGCTCTTCCATGATCTTCGGACCCGCAAGGCCAAGGGCCGCCCGGTCTGCGGTATTGATCAGCATAAAAATTGCGAGCAGGACAACGACCACCCATGCTTGTCGATTTGTTTTTGGCACGGCCATAAGACGCTGCTCTCTGCAAATTGAGGACTGGCCTGTTACCCTTAGAGCGTGACCAAGCCACTTACAACCATGACGCCCCGACTCTGATTGCCTGTGCGAAGAGCGTGCGGAGTCTCAATTCAAAGCATCTCGAATTTTGGTCAGTAGCCACGTCAATCCCGGGTCGGTCTCGAAGCGCACATGAACAGATGAAAACAGTGTCGATGCTGGCAATTCAATAGGCGGTCGATGCACGCTCAAGTCCAGAAACTCTGCAAAGCGGTCGGCAACCTGGATGGGAACGGTGCAGACGTAGCCGGCTTGGGCAGCGACTATCGGCATTGCGAGAGCGTTGTGCACGAAAGCGCCAATCTTGCGTCTGTGTCCGAGCACGGCCAATGCCTGGTCTACAACGTTGGCTGAACGCCCGCGGCTTTGAAACACCACGTGCGGCCGCTCAAGATAAAGCGACAAGGGAAGTTTTCTGGTGCGGACCGCCTCCCGCTTATGGATCAGCGTAACCAGAGGGAACTCTGTCAGCATTGCACATCGGATTCCCGAACCTCGCGTTGGCTGCGCTGTCACCACAACATCGACGTCTCCGGTTTCGAGCAAAGTCGCAGCCGATCCCTGCTCCGGCAAGGGTAAACTCTTTATCACTACACCTGGTGCTTCCTGAGCGATGGTGTGCAGCAGCATCGGCAGCATCATGAATTCGGCAAAATCGACGGTGGCAATCCGAAACTCTCTGCGTGATTCGCCGGGTGCGAATACCGGTGCGTTTTGGAGCGCATTCTCGATGATTGCCAGAGCATCGCGCACCGGATGGATCAATGCCGCTGCGCGAGGAGTGGGTATAAGACCCTTGCGACCAGGAACAAACAATTCGTCGCCGATGTTCTCGCGCAATCGCTTCAGAGCATGGCTGACAGCGGGCTGAGTAAGAGCCAAACGCTCGCTCGCGCGACTAACGCTGCGCGTCTCCCACACGATGGCAAAAACGGCCAGCAAATTGAGGTCCAAGGACCTGATATTAAATCTGCTCATAGTGTCAATATATAGATTTCATTTAACTTATAGGGAAGTCCCAGGTTAATGAGTGAAGCAAGAGTTGAAATCCGGCTGCAAAAAGGGACGCCACACCATGACCGCCAAGTCTCCGCTCACCATGGGATGGTTTATACCAACCATCGGTGACACGACCTCGTTCAGCCAACCCTCTGCCACGATCCCCGCGTCGCTGGAACACTTCGAACGGGTGGCGGTCGCCGCGGAGACTGCCGGTTTCGAGTATGTCCTCATTCCGGTCAACTCCAATTGCTGGGACGCTTGGGTCACAGCCTCATTCATTGTTGCCAAAACCCGAAAGCTCAAGGCGCTCGTCGCGATAAAGCCGGGTTTCATTCACCCCGTCGCCCAGGCCAAGATGATCACGACATTTGATCAGATGTCCGGCGGCCGATTGTTTCTAAATTTGATTGCTGGGCTCAGTGAAAAGGACGCTATTGCGGAGGGGCAACTCGCATCGAAAGAGGCGCGCTACGAGCAACTCGCCGAAGAAGTGGCGCTGCTGAAGCGTCTTTGGACCGAAGAGAATGTGGAGTTCAACGGCAAATACTATCAGGTGCATGGTCCCCAGATCGCGCCGAAGCCCTTTCAAACGCCTCACCCGCCATTTTTTCTGGGCGGTGGATCCGAACAGGCTGCCGAAATCTCCGCTGAACATTCCGAGATGCACCTCTTCTGGGGAGACTATCCCGAACGCATTGGTGAGGAAATCAAATCACTGCGTACTCGCGCGGCGAAGTATGGGCGTGCGGACAAGATCCGGTTCGGCATGCGATTGCAGGTCATCTGCCGCGAGAGCGAGGATGAGGCGTGGGCGTTTGCTGACCAATTGATCGCCGGTGCTGATGAAACCTGGAAGGCCCAGGTGAAGCACATGGCAACCGGATCGGTTGCCAATGAGCGGATGCAGGAATTGTCCAAGACCGTTGGGCGAAAGCTTCGGCCGAACCTGTGGACCGGCATTACGGAAGTACGCCCCGGAGCAGGCGTTGCTGTCGTGGGAAATCCGAAACAGGTCGCTGCACAGCTGCAGGAATTTATTGACGTGGGTTGCTCTGGCTTTTGCCTATCAGGCTATCCCCATCATGAAGAAGCAGAACGCTTCGGTCGCATGGTCATGCCGCTTCTCCACCAAAGAAACAGCTGAAAGATCGACGGCTTGACCAACACCGAGCGCTGACGTGACCGTCAAGCGAATAGCTATCATAGGCGGCGGGCTGAGCGGAGCTTCGGCTGCCGTCCAGCTCGTGCGAAAATCTCCCGTGCCGCTTGAGATCATCGTGGTTGAGCCGCGCGATCAGATCGGGCCGGGCCTCGCCTATTCGAATGCCAATCCCGGCTTTCGTCTGAATTCGCATGCCGGGTTTCACTCCATAGATGTTGCCGACCCCGGTCACCTGATACGTTGGTGCGAGGTCAACCGATTGCGCGAAGCTGATCCGAAGGCAGTCGCCCCCAATGGCCAGCTCTTTATTCGTCGCTCAGACTACGGACGTTACCTGTCGGAAACCGTTGACGCGCATTCCCGTTGGCAGCCAACGGGGTCGACGATCAGCCACCGGCAGTCAACAGTGTCTGAGATCCATGCTTCTACGGACGCGATCACGCTTGAACTGCAGGGCGGTCATACGATCGAGGCGGACCAGGTCATCCTTGCAACAGGAAATCCGCCGCCGCGTCTGCCGTCGTTTCTGGCCGGCAACCTCGCCGGGTGCGATCGCGTTTGGGCGAATCCGCTGGACGCTAATGGCTTGAACGGCATTGCCCCGGAGTGGCGCGTGTTGGTGGTCGGGGCGGGTCTGACTGCGCTTGACGTGGTCGCCAGCCTTTTGACGCACGGACACAAAGGTGGTGTCGTGGCTGTATCGCGCAGGGGCTTGCGTCCAAGGCCTCAACCACCGAACATTTTTGCGCCACCGGCACAAGCATCCGGACCAGTCATCCTGCCTCTTGACCTGCTCAATGGTCCATTGCCGACGTATGTCAGCAACGACCCCGCGGAACCATCAGCGTTGCGATGGATGCAGGGACTGCGAGAACATGTTCGCGCCCTGGAAGCTGAAGGGCAAAGCTGGCACGCTGCCTTTGACGCTTTTGCAGTCACGGTCTCGCGATGCTGGCCGCTACTGCCCTTGGGCGAGCAGTTGCGCTTCCTCCGTCGACTTCGACCTTGGTACGACGCTCATCGTTTTCGCTCTCCGCCGATGACTGATGCCGTCGTACATGAGGCTGAGAAACGGGGGCAAGTGGCTTACCGCTCTGCGACGCCACGGTCCGTTTCGACGAACACGAACGGCACTCTTCAGGTTACTCTCGCCTCGAAGCAAGGTTCGGTTGGCACAGAGACGTTTGATGCAATTGTGAATTGCTCTGGCCTGGAAGCTGGCGCGACAGTCGAAGGAAATCCGCTGTTGCGCTCGCTGGCCCGCCGTGGCGTGCTCGTCCAACACCCAACCGGCCTCGGCTTCGTGGTCGACAAAGATTGTCGCGCTGTTAGCGCGGATGGACTTTCGTCTCCGCGCATACGTGTCATTGGCCCGTCAACAGCTGGCGTCTTCGGCGATCCACTTGGAGTCATATTTATCTCAGCCCAAATTCATCGCATGATTCCTGATCTTCTGGCTGATCTTGTTTATCAGCGCTCCGCTGCAAAATGATCGCGCCACGTTTCGGTACAGACGGCAGAGCAATTTCTTCATCGGGTGACAATCGCCGAAGTTGTTCTTCGGGTATGGGTTATGACCGCTCTGGGCCAACAATTGCCTGATGGCTGGAACATTGTGAACGGCTTGCATACGTAGTATTCAGGACGATCCCTTCGCCCAATGCCCGCGGGATCCGGCGGCTCCAAAGACCTGCGCCTCTTTTGGCCCCAGTGCCGACCCCTAGGCCTGGATAGCGAGATCGCAGATTAGAACATTGTGCGCGGCTCGAATGGTTCGCGACTCCAAAGCGAATTGGGCAGACTCGGACAGCAGGCCCACATGCTTTCCACTACGCCACAGAGATTCAAGGAGCTGATCAGCCCAAACGTCAGGCTGCCGCAGCCGCAATCACCGCGACCGTGAAACGGGACACGCAAACGAGCCGATCCTGCTCGTCGACGATTCTGATGGACCACACTTGTGTCGTTCTCCCCAGTGCCTCCGGCCGCGCGGTCGCGATCACCCAGCCGGATTTCACCGGCCTGATGTGGTTGGCATTGATCTCCAGGCCGACGCCGATGCTCTCTTTGGGGTCGAGGGCGAGGTTGGCGGCAATCGATCCGACGGTCTCGGCCAGGACGACCGATGCGCCGCCGTGCAGGCGCCCGTGGGGCTGGATCGTGCGCTGGTCGACCGGCATGCGGGCTGTGAGCGTATCCTCTCCCACAGCGATGATCTCGATCCCGAGATGTGCCGACAGCGTATCATTCTCAACAGCCTGGAGCCTCGACAGGTCACTGACGTCACGCTTCCAGATTGCCATGAACAACTCCTTCCCCCGGACGCAGCCGCGCCCTACCCGATCGCAAACACATCAAGACTGACCCGGCTCGGCTCGCGGCGTCCGACGCTGACGTAAATCGTGTTGTTGACGTGCAGCAGACCCGCGCAAGCCGTCCGAAGCCGGATTGCCGTCCGGAAGTAGACGGCCGCCGGATCAACCTGCTGGCCCTTCTGCAGGGCTTCCGTGATGGCCGGCGGCGCATGACGGACACCGCGCGACACAACCTCCACAGTACCGTGCCCATCAATATCGAGAACGTAGTGCGCATCGATCTCAAGCCCACCGTCCGGCTGAACCGACTGCCAGTCCCCGCCTCCGGCCAGAACCCTGCCGCTGAACTGCCCCAAAACCTGACCGCCCGTGATTGGCACGAAGCGGCGGCCGCTGGCACTGGCATCAAGCACGACGGGCGCCCCCACTTCGACCAGCAGCGTCACAACCTTGGCAAGACCAACCGTCATGACACCCTCTTCATTCCGGTGAGCTGCTTGTAGCTGTCCGCAATGGCCTGCAACTCGCCGGCCGCAAAGACTTCTTCGATCCGCTGGAAGCCATTGGGGGCTCGCTCATGCGTCATCTGCATGCACTGCTCGGGTCCGTTTCGGCGGTTTGCGAGCACGATGGCCGAGGTCGCCGGTAGCCGTTCCTGCTCGTAGGCAGCCAGTGCATCGGCGATCGTGCGGTGTTCCGTCACGGCGCGCGCCAATGCTGCCGCATCCAAGATGGCCTGGCTCGCGCCATTCGATCCGATCGGGTACATCGCGTGTGCGGCATCACCCAGCAAAGTCGTGCAGCCCTCATTCCAGCGATCCGCGGGATTGCGATCCACCATGGGATACTCGAACACCTGCTCCGCGTTGCGGATCAGTGACGGCACATCGAGCCAGTCAAACGCCCAGTCCTCGAACTGAGGCAAGAACTCTGACAGGTTGCCTGCGCGGTTCCAGTCCTCGCGCCGCAGCATCTCCTTCGACTTCAGTTCCGCGATCCAGTTGATCCGCTGAAGCCCGTCGGCACGCGGTGGCTCGATGGGGTAGCACACGAACTTCTGCGCTTCGTGGCCGGCCATGATCATGGTGGCCCCTGTCAGGAACGGGCGCGCCATCGTCGTCGAACGCCAGAGGATGCGGCCGGAAAAGACCGGAGGGCCTTCATTCGGATAGAGCATGGCGCGCGCACGCGAGTGGATCCCGTCGGCACAGACAACCAGGTCGGCCTCCAGCGCAACTTCGCCTCCGCCAATGCTCTCGAAGACGACAGTGGACTTTTGGCCCGTGTGCCTGATCGACGTCATCCTGAGACCAGTCCGGATCCGGTCTGCACCAAGCCGCTCGATTGCTGCGTGCAGCAGAGACATTTGCAGCTGGCCACGGCTCAATGAAATTTGGGGCGCCTGAAAGCCACCGAACAAGCCCCGAGGCTCAGTCCAGATGTGTTGTCCAAGCGCGCTGTAGTAGGACAGTTCCCGCGTCGCCACGCCGAGCGTCAGCAACTCGTCAAGCACGCCAAACTCGCCTAAAACCCGAGCCGCCTGCGGCAGCAAGTTGATCCCGACGCCCATCGGCCTGATCGCAGGGACGGCTTCCGTGACCACGATGTCCCGGCCTCCCCCATGAAGCGCGAGGGCTGCGGCAAGACCGCCGATCCCGGCGCCGACAATGACGATCTTCATCGAAGCACCTCAGGCCTTCGCGCTGTACCTGATCGGGAATTTGGTGATCGCATTGAACCAGATCGACGGCAGCCATTCCGGCTGACCTGCCAGCTCGAAGTCGGGCATCCTTTCGAGGATGCGTAACAGGAGCGCGTGCAACTCGATACGTGCCAGCCTGGCACCAATACAGACGTGGGGACCGGTGCCAAACGCAATGTGCCGCTTCGCATTCTCGCGCGTAATGTCGAATGTGTGCGGATCCTTGAACACGGCAGGATCGCGATTGGCCGCTGCGTAGGACAGGTAGATCTTGTCGCCCTTCTTGACTGGCGTGCCACCAATCTCGGTGTCCATCGTCGCGGTCCTGCGGAAATTGGTCGTCGTCGACGTGTAGCGGAGGACTTCCTCGATGGCATTCTCGAGATGCTTCGCTGGATCGCTGCGCAACAGCCTGTACTGGTTCGGATGCTCGCGCATCAGGTTCATGAAATGCACCGCCGTGCTGCGTGTGGTCTCGTGTCCGGCAACGGCGAAAACGACGAAGACCATGTTGAGCGCCATCACGTTCGAACCAATCGCCGGATGATGCACGAGCGTGCTCATCAGCGACCCGTCCGGGGTCTTCAACTTCTGCTGCGCCACCTGATGCGCGAGGCCAAAGAGCTCCATCGTGGGATCATCAGTGCGGTCGCCATGCGTCTCGACGTCCGCAAGCGCGTTGCCAAGCTCAACGACCTTCTCACGCATCTCCAGCGGAATGCCCATCAATTCGCAAAAGGTATAAACCGGCAATCTGGAGGCAACATCAAACACAAACTCGCATGATCCACGTGGCGCGACGTCATCGACAATCTCGCGCGCCAGCGCCTGAATCTTTGGCGTCATGTCCTGGAGCATCTTGGGTGTGAATGCCGACATGATTGCCTGCCGAATGCCGACATGATCAGCGGGACGCATGCCCATGAAATTTGCCTGATGGAGCACAAGTTCATCTGGCTCAAGATCCCAGATCAGAAAGCCTTCGTCGTGCGAACTGAACCGGTTCTGGTCAGCCGACACATCCACCACGTCCTGATACCGCGTCAGAACCCAGAAGCCCTTCGTCAACGCGCCCCGGTGAACTTTCGGCTTGTAGCTGGGTGTCGGAGGGTTCCAGTGAACCGGATCGGTCTTGCGCCACGCATCAAAGATGTGATGAGGAGCGCCGTGATGGGTCCCAAACAGCCGCGGATCGAGAATGTTGGCGTTTGCAAGCTCTGCCGACATGGAATGCCCTCACAGGATTGGAAGAAGAGAAACTGCGCTAGTTGCCGAAGCTGACGGCGACATCACCGAGGCCCTGGTCAAACCTGCAGACGATGTCATCGCCCGGCTGGAGAGGCAGGGCGCGAACAAAGGATCCCGTCAGGATCACGTGTCCCGGTTCGAAGGTGACGCCAAACTCGGACAGCTTGTTCGCCAGCCACGCGACTGAGGTGACGGGGTTGCCCAGCACGGCAGACGCCTCGCCTTCCATCTCGGTCTTGCCGTTGCGAATGATCGAACCTCTCACTCGGCGGACATCTATGTCTTCGAGTCGGCGTGGGTTCGCCCCGACAATCACGGCCCCGCAATAGGCAAGGTCGGCAACGCTCTCGACGATGTTGGCAATGCCGGGCCCACGCTGATAGCGGAAGTCCACAAGTTCGATCGCTGGCAGCACAAAGTCCGTTGCCCGAAGCACGTCAACTGGCAGGATGCCCGGCCCCTTGAGGGCGTGCTTCATCACGAATGCAATTTCGATTTCGACCATGGGCGCAAAGAAGCGCGACATCGGATAGTTCGACCCTTCCGGCAGGAACAGGTCATCCGTGATGGCACTGTAGTCCGGCTCGGTAGACCCCGACATCTCCTGCATGGGCTTGGACGTCAGGCCAACCTTGTAGCCCTTCACCCGTGCACCCTCTGCCACGCGGCGCGCGATGAACGCCTCCTGGATGCGATAGGCATCAACGATGTCGATGTTGGGAAACGATTTGGACAACAATGGGATGGGCGTGTGCGTCCGATGAGCGTCGAGCAGGGACGCCACGATCTTGTCGCGGGCCGATTGGTCAAGCATGGCTCAGGCCTTCACGTTGGTGTTGCGAACCGCATCAAGGTCAGCCCGACTGGCTGTCCCCAAAGCGACGGTGTCTGTGGTGACTGAGATCATCTGGAACCCCTGCTTGATGCGGATCGGGGCGACACGTGGATTGGAGAGAACCGCCGTGGCCTTCCCTGCCCGCTTCGCGGCAGCGGCCGCTTTCTGGATCGCCGCATCGAAGGCCGGCTTCCCATCATTGTCACCGGGCGGCAAACCCAGCGCGATGGAGAGATCGAACGGACCGACGAACAGCGCATCGACGCCCGGCACCGCAGCAATCTCTTCGACCGCTTCAAGCGCCTCCGCCGTTTCGATCATCGGGATGACGGCGACACGCGCATTCGCTGTCTGGACGTAGCCAGGTCCATCTCTCAACCCCACGCGCACTGGCCCAAAGCTCCGTCGGCCATGCGGCGGGTAGAGGCTGGCCTCGACCGCCTTTCGCGCATCATCCACGGTCTGGATCATGGGGATGAGGATGCCCAGGGCGCCCGCATCCAGCATGCGCCCAATAATGCCAGGATCGTTCCAGGGAACACGCACGATCGGAACCGCTGGCGTCTGGTCCAGCGCGCGGACCATGTCCAGGGCCGTCTCATAGGACATGCAACCATGCTGCATGTCCACGAGCACCCAGTCGAACCCCTGGCGCCCGAGCACTTCCGCGCCCATGGCCCCAGGCATCATGCACCAGGCGCCGAGGGTCACGTCACCCTTAGCCCATCGCGTCTTCAGGGACGCATCATTTCCGATTGCCACCCGTGTATCCTCAGAACTGGCCGAGCGCGACGCGACGGACGACGTCGGTGTCGGTTGGCTCGTGACCGACCTTGTGCGCTGGTGCTGGAACCTCGAGAACCGTGTTCGACAGGCGGCCGATGCCGGTCACCTCAACTTCAACCGTATCGCCCGGCGTCATCGGCCTGGAGTTCGCAGGCGTACCGGTCAGCACCACGTCGCCCGGCAGGAAGGTGATGTGACGCGACAGGTCGGCGAAGATGTAGTCGATGCCAAACGTCATCTCGCTCACAGGACCGCTCTGCACGACCTTTCCATTGATGTAGGTTCTGACGGTCTGCTCACGAATGTCGACGCCTCGAACGATACCTGGCCCGATGGGACAGAAGCCGTCCTGACCTTTCACCCGCAGCATCGACCCCGCATCGGTATCGCGGAAGTCCTGCGCGCCCACATCGTTGGCTGGCGCAAAACCAGCAAGGCAGTCCCAGACTTCATCGCGGCTTACATTGCGCATGGGCTTGCCGACGATCGCTGCGATCTCGCCTTCGTAGTTCAGGTACTTGCAGTTCGCCGGACGGTGCACAGACCCGCGATGCGAGTTGAGCGTCGTCAGCGGCTTCTGGAAATAGGTTGGCGTGACCAACGCTGGTGCCTTGAACTCAACCCGGCGGGACTCATAGTTCAAATGGATGCAGATGATTTTCGTCGGGTCGCACGGCGGCAGGTAGGTCGCATCCGCGTCCCGCACGGTTCGCCCGTCTCCAAGCTTCAGCAAGTCGCCTTCGGGGCGGACCCATTTCGGCGTGCCTTCGTGCAGAATGCGACGCCACTCTTCGCGTGTACCTTTGAGGACTGACATGTGAAGCTCTCCCTTATTGTCTGGTTTCAGGCGAAGGTGCCCTTGCGCACGGCGATATTCTTGATGTCGCAGTAGAAGTCGAAGCTCCAGGTGCCACCTTCGCGGCCAAGGCCTGAGTCGCGTGCACCACCGAACGGAGCCGCGAGGTCCCGTACGAAGAAGCAGTTCACCCAGAGTGTTCCGGCAACCACGCTGCGCGCGATGCGCATGGCACGCTGCTCGTTGCGGCTGAACAATGTCCCCGCAAGCCCGTATTGCGTGTTGTTGGCGAGCTCGATGACCTCTTCGTCGCGTTCAAAGGTCTGCCACGTCAGCACGGGACCGAAGACCTCACGCTGCGAAATTTCCATCTTCGGATCGACATTCGAGAACATGGTGGGCTGGATATAGAGACCGCCCAGTGCGTCGCGGTCTCCACCCCAGACGGGCTTCGCGCCAGCGGCTTTTGCACGCTCCACGAAACCCATGACGCGCTCGAAGTGCTCCTTCGTGATCACGGGACCGACGCGCGTGTTTGGGTCGCGCGGATCGCCAACCTTCATGTGGCTGGCGGCCTGCTTCACCTTCTCCAGGAACTCGCTGGCGATCTTGGCCTCAACCATCACGCGCGTACCTGCGAGGCAGACCTGGCCGGCGTTGATGTATTGGCCCGCCACCGTCTGGGCGGCCGCGTCGAGATCAGCGTCAGCGCAGACGATCAGAGGTGACTTGCCACCGAGCTCCGCACTCATTGGCGTGATCGACCGGGCAGCGGCCTGCCCGATCAGCTTGGCTGTGTCCGTGGACCCTGTGAACGAGATGCGGTCCACATCCCCATGTTTTACAAGCGCATCACCCGCCAATTCGCCTATGCCTTGCACGACGTTGAGTACGCCTGCCGGCAATCCAGACTCATGGGCGATGTCGGCCATGAGCGAACACGTCAGCGGCGCCCACTCAGGCGGCTTCACAACAACCGTGTTTCCAGCCGCCAACGCAGGTCCGACCTTCCAGGTGGTCAGCATCAACGGTGCGTTCCAAGGCGTAATCAGTACTGAAACGCCTGATGGGTCGTAGCGAACGTGGTTCACCACCTCATGGCCGTCGATCTTGTGATCCTCAAGCGTCGTCGCCCAATCGGCGAAGAACTCGATGTTCTGGGCAGCGCGGGGGATGACCCGCATCATGTTGCCGCCGATCAGAGACCCGTTGTCTGTGGTCTCGACTGCGGCGAGGTCCTTCGCGCGGGCGCGTATACCCTCCGCGAACCGCTTCAGATAGGGCAAGCGCCCTTGAGGCCCAAGGGCTGCCCATGCGGGAAACGCCTTCCTCGCTTCATGCACAGCTTCGTCAGCTTCCGCCTTCGAACCTGCTGAAACATCTGCCAGGTGGGCTCCGTCAATTGGAGAGTGGTCCGCGAAGCGCTGTCTGGAGGCCACCCGCCGCCCACCAATGTAATGGTCCGTTGATACGCTAACGCCTGCAACCGTGACTGGATGGGTCATTACACTGGTTCCTTTAGAAATCTATCGACCAAGCGATCAGCGCGTTCGCGAGACGCGTTCATGTGGGCCATTTGCTGGTTGCGCGCACCAGACGTGAGGTAAAAACGTTCATACAGCTCCACGCGGCTGGCGAGTGCGGAACCAGAAAAATCCCAGGCGAGGCGGAACACGCGCGAGCGCTCTTCGGCGGTCACCTTCCCGGCGCCGTGCATGTACTTGTCAATTAGCGGCCGCAGCTCCGGATCTGCGAACTGACTCATCGTCGGAGCGGCAAGCAGATTGTGGGAACCCAAGAGGCGGATGATCTCATTCACGCGCGGAAACCAGGTCGGCAGCGTTGCCCGCAACGCCGTCAGAGGTGCGCCTTGGGGGAACCACACGCTGTTGCCAAATTCATAGGCGTTGTCCTCTGCCGTCTGGATGCAGGACCGAGCAAACTCTGCAAACGTCCACAACTCTCCCAGCATCTGGACGTTGACGGGTTGAAGCCCGTTGATCGTTTCAAGCATGCGCGTCGCCAGGCCCCAGGCAAACTCAAGCTTGGTCTGCGCCCGGATCATCGTCTGCTGCATGATGTTCGGAAACCAGCCCGTCCGCATGACTTGATTGTAGACTGGCAAATTTGCATTCACGAACACGCGATCCCAAGGAACTTCGACCTTGTCGAAGATCACGAAGGCGTCCTGCTCGTCGAAACGGCTCGAAAGCGGGTGATCGAATTTGTTGAGGGAGCCTGCGCAGCTGTCGCGGCAAATGAACTTCAGGCCAGGCGTGTCCATCGGGATGCAGAACGAAAGAGCGAACGCGTCGGCCCCTGGCATCAGCGGATGCGCGGGATAAACGGCAAGCTCATCGGCAAAAGGCGCGAGTGTCGCAAGAATGCGAGCACCGCTGACAACGATGCCCTGGCTCGTCTCCTCCACCTTGTGCAGCGGGATCTCGTCACCTGGTGCCGGCGAGTCACCCTTACCGCGATCAACGGTCGGGTGGATGATGGTATGGGTCAGCGAGATGTCATTGCGGCGAAGGAACTTCTGGTACTTGACCAGCCTCTCTGCACCAGCCTCGTTGCCATTGACGCCCCACTCGTCACTGCGCCCTGCGAAGCCGGCATAAGTGACGTTCATGTAGTCAGGCGTACGCCCCATGAAGCCGACCGTGTGCTCGGCGATACGCTGCAGGGCTTTGTGCCGTCGGCGGATGTCCTCGCGCGAACGCGGGATCAGGTGACTGGCGTTGATGAGTTCGCCGGTCTCCGGATCGGGAACCAGGCAATCATCCGCATACTGATGCTGCAAATCGAAGACCGCAGCCAGTCCCGCCGCCGCCCCGGCGAAGGCGTGATGCGAGGCAATATCGGATACCTTGTCCTTGCCAATCCAGATTTCGCGACGGTCCTTCAACCCCGCCAGAAACTGTTTACCATTGCGAGCTGGCATGTCGTCTCCCTTGCTTATTTCTGACTATAGTCAGTTTTAATTTTTCGGCACTATAGTCCGAACCGCTATTGCGTCAAGACAGTTCTTGATAGATTGCAGCGCTGGAGCACGCGTCTCCGACAGAAGTGGAACTGGTAGTGATGAGTGAAACGACCGGACAAAAATTGCGCAATGGCGCAGCGAACCCTGCAAGCCCGGCGCTTCCAGCTGGGCGCCGCGAACGCAACAAGCGCGAGAAGCTCCAGCGGATCGTGGCCTCAGCCCGCAAGCTGTTTCAGAAACAGGGTTTCACCGCGACGACCACGCAGGAAATCGCCCAGCACGCTGAGATTGGCGTAGGCACCTTGTTTCTGTATGCCAAGTCCAAGGAAGATCTCCTGATCCTTGTGTTTCGGGATGAGATCCTTGAGATCGTGGACAGGGCTCACGAAAGTTGCCCGAAATCGGCCTCTTTACAGGACCAGCTGCTGCATATCTTTGATGCGTTCCTCACCTACCACCAGAAGGACCTTGGCCTGGCGTGCGCGCTGATCAAGGAGATCACGATCTTCAGCAACCCGGACCGGCGGGAAGACGTGGCGTCAATGATGGACAAGATCTTCACCCGGATTGCCGCGCCGATCGAACGTGCGCAGGCGCGCGGCCTCATCCGCAGCGACATTGACGTCCGCAGGGCGGCCACCAATGTGTTCGCAGTCTACTACGTCGGCCTCGTGGGCTGGCTCGGTGGGATGGTGTCACTTGCCGAGTTCCGCACCGATCTCGCAACTGCACTCAAAATGCAGATCGATGGCCTTCAGGCCACACCCGGACAAATGTCCGCGAAGCCAACCACACGCACTACAACGCGCCGGTCTTGACGATCTGTAATTATGACTGTAGTCAGTTATGATACAGTCGGGACAGCCGACGACAGACAGCACCGGGAGCAGAGCAAATGGGAACGCAGGTAACGGAACTTGGCTACATGGTGCTGGGGGTCAAGGACCTCGGGGCATGGAAGGCCTATGCCTCCCAGTTGCTGGGCCTTGAAGCAATGGATGGCGAAACCGCCACACGCGCCTATCTGCGCATGGACTACTGGCATCATCGCTTCATCCTGGAGCAGGACGGCACTGACGACTTGTCCTGCCTCGGATTTCGCGTCGCGGGCGCTGAAGAATTCCGAATGATGTACAAGCAGCTGGCCGATGGCGGCGTCAAGGCCGAGATCTGCAGCCCTGGCCAAGCTCAGGAACGCCACGTGCTCGAACTGATGCGCCTGAAAGACCCAAGCGGCAACGCCATCGAGGTCTTCCACGGCCCCCTGCTTCTTGCAGACAAGCCCTTTCATCCTGGACGTCGGATGCACGGCAAGTTCGTCACGGGCGCAGGTGGCCTTGGCCACTTGATCCTGCAGCAGACCGTCGGTTACCCCAAGACCAATGAGTTCTATCGTTTGCTCGGAATGCGTGGCGGCCTTGAGTACAAGATCCCGATGCCCAGTGGCGCGTCGATGGACCTGATGTTCATGCACTGCAATGATCGCGACCACACGGTTGCGTTCGGCATGCCGGCATCGAAGAGCATCAATCACGTCATGCTCGAAGTCGACAATTTTGACGACGTCGGTCTAGCCTATGAGCTCGTGAAGCAGAGCAAGTTCCCGGTGGTGATCGCTCCTGGCAAGCACGCCAACGATCACATGTACTCGTTCTACTTTGCCAACCCATCGGGCTTCATGTGCGAAATCGGCTGGGGCGCCCGTCCGTCCACTCACCAGTCGGAGTACTACATCCGCGACACCTTCGGCCACGAATTCCTTGGCGCGCCGGGCTGATCTGCCCAGCGAATGAACCCAGGCTGTGGCGCCTTCGTCAGACATGGGGCACACCTGATGCCACATAAACACGAGGCGCCATAGACCATGGATACTCCGAAGAAGTTTGGCATCGGCCAGCCACTGAGCCGCTTCGAGGACAAGCGGCTCATCACGGGCGGTGGGCGCTTTCAGGAAGACCGAAATCTTCCGGGGCAAGCGTACGCTATCTTTGTGCGCTCTCCTCGCGCGAACGCGCGCATCCAGCGCCTGGAGACCACGGAAGCCGCCGCTCTGCCTGGCGTGCTCGCGATCCTGACGGGTGATGATGTAGCAGCCGACAAGCTCGGCACCACGCGCCCCGCCATCCCGCGCAAACGCCCTGACGGCTCACCGATGTTCTACAGCGCGCATCCGGGCTTGGCCCACGGACATGTGCGCTACGTTGGTGATCCCTATGCCATGGTCGTCGCCGAAAGCCTGAACGCCGCAAGGGACGCGGCCGAGCGGATCGACGTCCAGTTCGAAGATTTGCCGTCCGTCACCGCCACGGAGGACGCGGCTGGCGCCGCTGGCGCCAAAGCGCATGCAGTGTGGCCAGACTGCCCGGACAACATCTCCCACGTCTGGAGCATTGGTGACGCCAAAGCGGTCGAAAGCACATTCGCCACGGCTGCGCACACCATCAAGCGCCGCTACACTGTGACCCGCGTCCACGCGCAGTACATGGAACCGCGCGGCACCCTGGGCGCCTACGATCCCTCCGACGAACGCTTTACGCTCTATGCAGACTGCCAGTACCCGCACCGCGTTCGCGAAATGCTGGCGACACAGGTCTTCAACATTCCTACCAGCCAGATCCGGGTCGTGGCCGGCGATGTCGGCGGCGCATTCGGCACGAAGGGCTGGCAGTACGTCGAACACCGCCTCGTGCTCTGGGCTGCCCGCAAGCTCGGACGTCCGGTGAAATGGACCTGCGAACGCGGTGAAGTGTTGATGGCTGACGAGCACGGAAGAGACTGCATCATCGACAGCGAACTCGCGCTGGACAAGGATGGCCGCTTCCTCGCTGTTCGGGTCAACACGGACTGGAACATCGGCGCGTATCTTTCGTCAGACCGCAACATGTTGCAGACCTTCACCAGCATGCAGGCAGCTACCGGCTGCTACGACATCCCGCACGCATTTTCGGCCATGCGCGCCCTCTTCTCGAACTTGCCAGCCACCGCGCCCTATCGAGGCGCCGGGAGACCAGAAGCCATCTTTGCTCTGGAGCGGATCATTGATGATGCCGCGCGCGAGTTCGGTTTTGATCGTGTCGAGTTGCGGCGCAGGAACCTGGTCCGCACCGAAGCCATGCCATACCGCAACGCCCTCGGCTTCATCTATGACAGCGGCGACTATGCCAAAAGCCTCGACATGGCCATTGGCCTGGCAGGCGTCGCAGGATTTCCGGAACGCAAGTCGGCATCGGAAGCGCGAGGCAAGCTCCGTGGCCTGGGCATCGTGAACGGCATCGAGCGCGCCGCCCCACCCTCGCCCGAGTACGCACAGATCATCTTCGACACCGGTGGCGGCATGACGCTCCTCATGGGCACGAAGAACCAGGGGCAAGGCCACGAGACGACGTTTAAGCAGATCGCGTGCGACTCGTTGGGAATTCACCCGGATGACATTCGGTACGTCGACGGGGACACCGATGTCGTGCCCTATGGCCTGGGCACCATGGGGTCGCGATCGACCGTCACTGGCGGCACCGCCGTTCGCGTTGCGACGACGAAGATCCTGGAGAAAGCGCGGGCAATCGCCGCCCACGCGCTCGACGAGGCACCCGACGCGCTGGACTTCGCAGATGGCCAGTTCAAGGTGCCGGCCACCAACAAGGTGATCGGGCTCAAGGACGTGGCCAAGCTGAGCTTCCTGCCGGGCCGCGTTCCCAAAGGCATGGAAGCAGGCCTTGCTGCGATGGGTAGCTTCACGCCGGACAACGACACCTTTCCAAGCAGCTGCCACGTGTGCGAAGTCGAAATCGATCCCGAGACCGGCGTCAGCACGCTTGCCAGCTACCTTGTCGTCGACGATGTTGGCACCGTCATCAATCCCAAGACGCTGGAAGGCCAGCTTCATGGCGGTATCGTGCAGGGCCTCGGCCAGGTGTTCATGGAACGCGTGGCCTACGACCGCGCGACCGGCCAGCTGATCAACGCTTTCCTGACGGACTACACGATGCCGCGCGCGGACGACGTCTGCAACTTCGTCGTGAAGAGCAATCCGCACCCCTCGCCTCTCAACCCTCTCGGCGCCAAGGGCGCGGGAGAAGCAGGTACGGTCGGCGCCCTGTCGGCCGCGATGAACGCAGTCCTTGATGCGCTGTCGCAGGCGGGTGTGAAAGACTTCGACATGCCCGCAACGCCGGATCGTGTCTGGGCAGCGATCAGCGCGGCAACGCGCAATGGTGCGCACCCGGTAACCGCATGAGGAGCTAGCCTTGTCGCAGGAAAGAGATCCGTACATTCGGCCGTGGATCACCAACGAACCTGGGCGCATGATCGGCCGAGGACATCCAGCTGGTGACTTTCTGGAAGCCTGGGCGTGGGATCTCATCGACGAAAGTGATGGACACCTGCGCGTGTCGGCACACCTGCCCGATCACGTTCGCAATCCGCATGGGCAGCTCTTTGGCGGCTTCACGCCCACGTATGTCGATCTGGTAGCCCTGTTCACAGCAAGGTCGAGAGCGCAACGCGCATCACAGCCAAAACCGCCATGGCTCGCCACCACGAACATGCGCGTCGACTACATTCTGCCGATCCTCGGCCCGAGGTTTATCATCGACTGCCGCCGGGAAACCCTGCAGGGCCGAACGCACTACGTGATCACGCGTTTCCTCCAGGACGACAAGTTGGCCGTCCTGGCCGCAACCACCCTGCGCGAAGTCCCTATCGAGCGCTCGCGCGGGGACGCCTGAGCGACTGGCAGGCTGCTCCATTTAAGGAGCAGCCGGGCCCAGGCCAATCGTTGTCTGAACAGAAATCTTGCCGTCCCGGATGACAAAGACGTCACGCCCCTTCAATGATCCGGGCTTTCCAGGGTTCATGACCCAGTCTTCAAGTCCAACGTTGCCGACACCTGGCACGAGAGTGGCCTTGAAGTCCGGAAGGGGCTTCTGTGCATCCAGCGAATGGAAGAAGGCCAATATGGCCGGCTTTCCCTCGATAGGGCCGCTTGGAAGGACGAACACGGCATCGTCGGCATAGTCGAGAATGACCTTGTCCCAATCCCGACGCAGAAACGCTTCCATGTGCCGCTCGACGACGGCATCAACCCCAGCCGAAGCGGAGCGTGCCGCGTTGGACGGATTGGCTTGCGCCACCTGTGCCGAAGCAATCAAGCTGACTACGCCCGCGAATGACAGAAATTTCCGCATAGTGCGCTCCACGAGCTGGTTTGTGGCGATTGAATTGATCAGCCCCTGGGCTCGATCACGGCTTTCGTCCGTCGGCCCCAGAAGATAAACGCCGCGAGCACGATCAACACCGCGTTCAGCGCGAGAACATTGAACTCGCCTTTCGACGCGTGCAGCGCCACGGCGAACAGTTGATGCACCACGATGCACAGGGCCGTGACGACGGTCAGCTGCGGCTGGATCCTGGTCAGCGCCGGGAGGATCAGCCCGACAGCGCCAAGCACCTCAACGACCCCGAGGCCACGAACGAACGCTGGCTGCATCTCCGGGATCCAGGTCATCATCTGTGACAGTTGATCGAGAGGCTGCGTCGCCTTCATCGAACCGAACAGGCCGTAGGCCGCAGCCAGCATCAGCTGCGCAATCCATAACGCGATGGTCCATACCCTCGACTTGGTCGGCGTGTCAGTCATCGAAGAAATCCCCTTCCAAATGTGATGCCGGTCAGAGGTCTGACGCCAGGCCTCTCTGCGAAACAGAAAGGCAAGGACGCAAGGCGATCGACCGTGGCCATTCGACCAAGATGGTGGGGTTTCCGAAAGTCGCATAGTCTGTCAAAATGAGACCCATGGTTGTCAAAAATGAAACCTTCGACGCGTCACTCCGCGATGCCCGGGCCTTCTGTGAAGTGGTCGATTTCGGCTCGATTTCCGCAGCTGCAAAGCGATTGGGCGAGAGCAAAGGGTCGGTCAGCCGGCGGATCTCGCGGCTCGAGGCGAGCCTTGGCGTTCGGCTGCTGGCGCGAACGCCACGCGCGGTGACAACGACCGAAGAAGGGATGGCCTTCCACGCACGCGCTCAAGCCGGCCTTGCGCTGCTCGACGAAGCAGCGGACTGCGCCCGCGGACAACGCGAAATCCCGCGCGGAAATCTTCGGATCACCTGCTCGCTCGACCTAAGCACGGAATTGTTGCCGCCGCTGATCGCCCGGTTCCTGACCCGCTATCCGCAAATTACGCCTGAGCTCATCGTAACGGACACTCCGATCGACCTGGCGGCGCACCGGATCGATCTCGCGCTGAGAATGGGGATCGGCGCGCTTCCAGATCAGGCGCACACCGGGTTCGAGCTCGCGACGAGTGACCTGCGGCTCTTCGCGGCGCCATCGTGGATCAAAGCGAACACGCGCCCAGCCGAACCTCAAGACGTGAACGGTCGCCCGATCATCACGCTGACCCGACAGTTGCCGGCAGGCGGTCTTCCTCTGGTCAACGCCGATGGGGCCAAGGCTTCCATCCAAGCTCGCGTCGCGGGCCGCGCAAGTGATTTCGCAACCCTCATTCGCATGGCAGAGGCAGGCATCGGCGCAGCCTATCTGCCGATCATCATGGTCCATCGTGCTGTCCGAGCAGGGACGCTGATCGACTTGCTTCCAGCTTGGCACTTCCCAGGCATCAAGCTCCACGCCCTCACTCTGCCCGGCCGCGACGTCCCGGCACGTGTTCGTTTGTTTCGGCAATTCCTGAAGAACGAGCTCGCCGGCTTCTAGCGAATTTTTACGCGTCATTCCCCCTGAAAATGGCAAGGGATACCGCCCTATTCGCTCGACTTCCGAGCCGGAACGAGCGTTGTTGTGCGCACGCTTAGGGGGCAGATGCCCCCAACCTCTCACTCCGCAGCGCCAACAGGTCTCCCGGGGTCCATCTCAGTGACGGCGCAATTGCCGTTGCACATTGAGAGGCATATCATGTCGAAGTCATCCAGGTCGCCAAAGTCATCCGTCATTGCGGACGCAAGCGACCCACCAAAGCCGCTATCCAAGAAGCCAAACACCGCGCGCGAACAATCAAGACCGCTCGAGATCAAGGTTTCGTCGAAGTCGAAGGCGGACAAACGCCCCTCTCTAACAGTTGATCAGCCAACTCACAGGTCTGCCTCAGGTACCAAACTGGAGGAGATCATCACCATGCTGCGCACAAAGCATGGCGCGTCGATTGACCAGATCGCCGAAGCCGTCGGCTGGCAGCGGCACAGCGTCCACGGATTGATCTCCGGCAACATCCGGAAGAAGGAAGGACTCAACGTTGTTAGCGAGTTGGTTGACGGCGTCCGCGTTTATCGCATCTCGAAGTAGCGGCGCATCAGCCATGTCTGTAACGAACAAGAAGTCAGCGCCCGGCAAGTCCGGGCCCAACCAGTTTGGAACTGCTCGCTCCGTCGACACAGAAATCGAATCCATGCAGGGACGAGGCATCGGTGATCTGCGGGACTATTGGACGAGGCGGTTCCGCAAAGCCCCTCCACCCATCCAGTCGTCAGACGTCCTGCATCGCTTGATCGCCTGGAAACTCCAGGTTGAGGTCTATGGTGATCTGGATGCCGAGACGCGGCAGGCATTGTCTCGCCTCTCTCGAAACGGATCGGGGCAGGGACATCTTACTGCCACCCCAATAACTCAGCTGCGCCCCGGAACGGTGCTGGTGCGCGAATGGAGAGGAGTGCGACACCGCGTGCTCGTCCTCGACAATGCGTTCGAGCATGATGGCAAGCGCTACAAGAGCCTAACGCAAATCGCACGCCACATCACCGGCACGAGATGGTCCGGACCACGGTTCTTTGGCGTGGACCAGGCCGCAGGTCCAGGCGCACGCCCTGTTGCCAAGTCTGTGAGGTCCAAATGAGCACGCGAACGTTTCGGTGTGCGATCTACACCCGCAAGTCCACCGAAGAAGGACTGGAGAAGGAGTTCAATTCACTAGATGCCCAGCGCGACGCCTGCGCCGCCTATGTCAAAAGCCAGGTGGGTGAAGGATGGAAGATCTTGCCCCAGCTTTATGATGACGGCGGCTTTACGGGTGCCAACATCGAACGCCCTGCCCTCCAGCGACTGCTGGCCGACGTGGACCGGGGTCTCGTCGACATCGTGGTTGTTTACAAGATTGACCGTCTGACGAGGTCGCTCGCCGACTTTGCCAAGATCGTTGAGCGCTTTGATGCGCGAAGCGTCTCGTTCGTCTCCATCACCCAGTCCTTCAATACGACGACGTCCATGGGGCGGTTGACCCTGAACGTGCTGCTGTCCTTCGCCCAGTTTGAGCGTGAGGTCACCGCCGAGCGCATCCGGGACAAGATTGCAGCCTCACGGGCAAAGGGCATGTGGATGGGTGGCGGCATCCCGCTGGGCTACGATGCGCAGAACCGCAAGCTCATCATCAATCCGGCTGGCGCGGACACAGTCCGGATGATCTACCGGCGCTTTCTGGAGCTTGGATCCGTTGCAGGCCTGCGGGACGAACTGAACTACAAGGGGATCACGACCAAGCACCGCGTCTCATCGAAGGGCAAGGTCTCCGGAGGTGGTCGCTGGTATGTCGGTCCGCTGCAACACATCCTGCGCAACCGGGTCTATGTCGGTGATGCAACGCACAAGGACAAGATCTATCCCGGTGAGCACCAGCCCATTCTTCCGCGGGATTTGTTCGATAGAGTACAGAAGATACTCGACAACAACAAAAACACCTGGACCCGCAAGCGCGGAATAGAGGCGTCAGGGCTCCTGACCGGATTGATCAGGGATGATCGCGACAACGCCATGACACCGCAGTGGTCGTTGAGTAGCCAGGGGCGTCGACATCAATACTACGTCAGCCAGGCGCTCATGCAGCGACGCCGCAACGAGGCGGGCTCATTGCCTCGAGTCCCGGCCACTTCGATCGATGCGCTCGTATCAGCGTGCGGGAATACGCTGTTCGATTTTGGGAGTGAGACTTCGAACTCGCGCGACGAACTGCGCCGCTTGGTGAAGCGAGTGATCGTTTCCGACCAACGCGTACGAATTGAGTTCGCAGTCCCGACCGCAACACCATCGCTGGCCGCACGCGTGAAGACCTTGGTCGACAAGCACCCCGGAGCTCGAATCGAACACGTCGACGGTGTGCTCGCCGTGAAACTGCCTCACCGCTTTCGGCGGTATGGCAAATTGAAGGAACTCGAACTTTGGACCAAGGACGACTGGTCCGTTGCTGCACCACGACACGATCAGAGGTTGGTGAAAGCACTCGTTCGGGCGCACGGCTTGTTGGAGAAAGTCGTCGCGGGAGAAGTCTCCACACTGGAAGACCTGGCCGCGACAGTAAATACAAACCGGAACGACGCACGCGCCCTGCTGCGTCTCGCACTCCTGGCACCTGACATTCAGCGGGCCATCTTGTCCGGCCATCAGCCACAAGGCCTAAGCTTCAAGGCGCTCACGGCACTCGACCTCCCTGCCTCATGGGCGGGCCAAAGACAGCGCTTGGGTCTGGCTAACCTCGCCAAATAGCACCAATCCGCCCAACGAAAGTGCACGTCCATCGCATCGCGCCAGAGCAGGCGGCCCGTTTTGGCCTCAAAACCGGGCTTGAGACGGCGCACGCCCGTGCAGAATGACGCCCGGAAAGGCGCAGAGGGCCGGGAGTTTCTGGCGGAGACGGGAGCTGCAGCAACACTCGAACGTCTGGCTGGCTGGGGTACTAGGATTCGAACCTAGGAATGGCGGAATCAAAATCCGCTGCCTTACCACTTGGCTATACCCCAAAAGGCCGGAATCGCGCGGGGATCAAGCCCCTCAGGCGCGAGGCGGCGGACCATAATGGCCCCGTCGCCCCAAGGCAATGGCCCGTGTGACCGCCCTCCCGGGATCAGCCAAACGTCTCACACTGTGCGAAATCCCCGTCCTAGTGCGGCGGCAGTGGCACCCCACCCAGCAATTTGGGCGGCACGGGAATCGTCGCAATGCGGTCCATCTGCAAACCGCCGATATAAAGCAGGCCGTCCTTTTCGTTCACGCTCGTCACGGTATGAATTTTCAGGCCACCGGGGTCCTGCAGGGTCGCCACGACCACACCCTGCGTATTGATCGCAACGATGCAGCCATATTTGTCCGGTGCAGCGGCGGCCATCAGACCCAGCATCTGAAGCCGATAGGCAACCTTTCGGAAAAACGGACTGCCCATGCTGCTTTCAAGGGCCTTCGACCTTGGCCCCGCAAGCGCAACCCAGAAAATGTCCCGCCCGTTGAACGAGAGGTTGTCGGGGTAACCCGGCAGATTCTCGATGAACGTATCCTTCTGGCCAGCCTTGCTGCCCTTGAGCCAGTAGCGCGTGATGCGGCTGGCGGCAGTCTCGTTCACCAGCACATACTCTTCGTCTGGTCCCAGCGCGACGCCATTGGCAAAAGCAAGCCCGCTCACCTTTTCCTCGACGCGGCCCGAAGCCGGACTGAAGGCAAACAGGCGCCCGGTTGCCTGACCTTCAAAAAAATCGAGGCTGTATTCATCGATGCCAAACCGCTTCGAGGCATCAGTGAAATAGATGGTGCCATCCTTTGCGATGTCGAGGTCATCGACAAAGCGCATCGGAATACCCTGATAGTCGCTCTTCACCGGAACAATGCGGCCCTGTGGCGTTATCGCAAGCAGGCCTTTGCGCGCATCAGCAACAACCAGATTGTTGTAGGGATCAAACTGCACGCCCAGAGGGCGCCCGCCCGTGGTCGCAAAAAGCTCGCCGGCAGTGACTGTGGTCACTGGCGCCGGCGCCCCGGGAATGGGCGAGGGAAGTGGAGCCGGTCCAGTGGCGCTCTGGCCATCGATCCGTACACGGACAATACGCCCGTCCTCAAGCCCGGTATAGGCATAGCCGTCCTTGATGGCCACGTCTTCAGGTCCAGGCCCCAGGGGACCGGCCAGCCATTGTACCCGTCGCAGCAGGTCGTTCTGGGCATAGGCACCGGTAAAGCCCGGGTTCGGACCCACGGTCACGGCCACCGGCTCGATCCGGATGGGCCAGAGCAGCAGATACGCTGCGGCAAGTGCGAGCAAAAAGACGACGCCGAACAACACATAGCGCATGACGGTCCCCTTCTTTTGGTAACTTCCGCCCAAAAAAGCAGAATTATATGGCTCGGGGCATTTTGCCTGCCTTGCCCCCCACCTGACCAGACTGTATAAGACCGCCCTCCCGAGCAAAGGTGGCGCGTTGCTGCCGATGGATGCGACATTTCGCGTCCGTACAAGCACTGGTATTCGGAGTGTAGCTCAGCCTGGTAGAGCACTGCTTTCGGGAGGCAGGGGCCGGAGGTTCAAATCCTCTCACTCCGACCACCAGTTCAGCCAACAGCCCCTCACATCTCATTCAGGAGTTCGCCCATGAGACTTCAACATTTTGCCGCGGTCCTGTTGATCGCCGGTACTTCAACCTTTCTCGCATCCTGCGGTGGTACGGAATCGACCGCTTCCGACGAAACCGCCATCAGGGACACCAACAAGAAGTGGATGGAACTGATCGTCAAGAAAGACGCCAAGGCGATCGCGGAGTCCATTTACGCCGAAAACGGCGAGATGCTGCCGCCAAACATGCCCAAGGCCGTCGGCCGCGCAGCTGTCGAACAGGGCTGGAATGCTTTCATCAATATCCCTGGCATGCAGCTCACGTTTGAAACGCAAGCGCTGACATTCGCAAAATCGGGCGAGCTCGCGGTCGAGACCGGCACCTACAAATTCGTGGCAGGCGAAGGCGCCGCCCAGACAACCGAACTCGGCAAGTCAGTCGTGACCTGGATCAAGAAAGACGGCAAGTGGCAGGTCCTGACGGACATGTTCTCAAGTGATGCGCCTGCCGCAGTGCCAGCCGCCACGCCAGCCGAAGCCCCGGCTCCGGCAGAAGGCACGCCAGCCCCGGCAACCGAAGGTGCCGCCACTCCCGCAACGCCGACCGCACCGCCGGCTCACTGATATTTGTGAAACCAGATCCGCGCGGCAACTTGTGTCGCGCGGGTCACTCCAGTTCGGCCACCGACAGAACAGGCCTGATCTGCCAGTCATAGGTTGGCCGCGTTTCGCCCGATCCGAAAGTGACACCTGAAGCGCTCACCCAGAAATCCTGCGTGACCCGCGCGTGATCATAATTCAGGGACACCACGTCGCAGTCCGACACGGGCTTGACTTCGCCTGCATCGCTGACGCCGTTCTGGTTGAGGTCACGCCAGAGGCTTAGCCCGGCAAGCTCCGCCCCGGCAATCCGGCCATCGCCATTGTCGTCCAGTGAACCAAGCGCCATGTACCCGTTGTCCCACGACGACACCCAGGTCACCGACCCGAACAGCTGGAAGCCGCTCGTGATCTTCTGCTTCCCTTTCGGATCCCAAACCAGCCAGGCAGCCTCGGGCTTCAGCCAGCCCGCCTTGAGCTTCAGCCCTTGGCCCGAATAGTCGAACGAAACCTGGGACTGCAGGTCGACGAGGTCGCGAAAAGATGCCTGTGCCGTCAGCGGCACCACGATCGGCGTGATGTACATCGCAGGCGGAGCCGCATCCAGCCGAGCCTTCAGTTTTACTGCAAGCCTGCGGTCAAACCACGAGGTCGCCACCTTCGACAGATGTTCCTGCGCTTCACTCAGGACCACATGCATTTCCCACTCCGACGGCACCTGCCCCGAGATTGAGGGCGACGGCAGCAGCCTCAACCCCTCGCGGGCGACGAAGCGCAACTCCTGCAGTGCCGAGGCCGGCCGCAGCGCCCGATCGTAACCAAAGGCAAGCGCCACGCGCGTGCGCAGGTTCTTGGGTTCGAGACGGCGGGCACGCTGATAGGCTGAAATCGCGGCCCACAGGTGCTCATTTGCTGGCGGCGGCGCATCATCGACCAATCCGGGAGCTTCGCGTCGCGGACCGAGCGAGTAAGTGCGCACTTCGCACATCTCTCCGAGCTTTGGAATGGGGAAATTCTCGCGAGTACCATGTCCCTGCACCATGGCATCGAGCCTGGCACACTCATCTACCGTCCCCTCGGCGATGCTGTCGGGCCTTTCCCGATAGACCGGCAACGCTGCCGCCTGACGCAGATAGGCAAGCAGATGAAGCCGCCCGATGGCCCTCCACTTCTGGGCTTCGGGAAGCTTCTGGGCATTGCGCTCAAGGTTCTCGAGCAGCCTGTCGACAGGCACCTCGTCAACGCGGTCGGCTGGTACCATCGCAAACATGCCAAACGCCGGCGGGACCAGCAAAAGCAAACCAGCTATCGCGACAGGCAAACGCTTCATGATCGACTCCGTACCAGAAAACAGGACTGGCATCATATCGCGTCATGGCACCGGCAAACAGGCAAACAAAAAGCCCGGGCTGTGACGCCCGGGCTCGAACTCAACGCAACTGTACTGGACTTAAACGATACCGGCCGCGACCTTCAGGGTCTTGGCTGGGCGGAAGCGCAGCTTCTTCGAAGCCTTGATCTTGATGGCTTCACCGGTCCGCGGATTGCGGCCCATGCGTGCCGGACGCTTCGCAACGGTGAATACGCCGAAGTTTCCGATCGGGAGCTTGCCGCCACCCTTCAGCCCCTTGAGGCTGGCTTCGATCGTGCCGAACACAAGTTCGATCACGCGCTTGGCTTCTGCCTTCGGCAGGTCGCCCTTTTTGGCTACGGCAAGAATGAAGTCTGATTTGCTCATGTTTGTTTTGCCCTAAAGACTGTCTGGGATGATTTGATTTAGCAGACAGGTCTTAATCAATCTACAAAATTGCATGAGTTTCACTACCTTTTTTGCAAGCACCCCACAGGAAACTCGCTATTTCTGTAGCTTTTCTGGGGGTGAGCACAGAAAAAACCGCATGCACTCTTGCGTTTTTGCAATTGAGCTCCTTGGAAAACGCAAGATTCTGATTCGATGCTGCATTTTTCGCGGGGGCCTGCTCTAAGCATGCTTTCTCACTTCGCGACTCAACAGAGCACATGAAACTCGTCACTTTTGTAGAGAACCATCGCCGCCGCACGGGCCTCGTCGAGGGCGAATATGTCCTCGACCTTGCAGCTGCCGCTCCCCATCTGCCTCATTCGATGCTGGCCTTTTTGCGGTTGGGTGACTCCGCGATGGAGGAAGCCCGCAAGTGCCTGGCAGGCAGGAAACACTGGCTGGACCTCACACAAGTGAAACTCGAGGCCCCCGTGCCGCGCCCGGGAAAAGTGCTGGCGATCGGCCTGAACTACGCCGACCACGTCAAGGAGGGTGGCCGCCCGCTGCCCGAGCATCAGATCTGGTTTGCCAAGCAGGCGACGTGCATCGTGGGTCCCAATGACGCAATCGAGATCCCTGCCGTGTCGGACAAAGTCGACTACGAAGCCGAACTCTGCGTTGTCATCGGCAAGCGTTGCCGCAACGTGCCGCGCAACCGCGCCCTGGAAGTCATCGCTGGCTACATGTGCGGAAACGATGTCAGCGTGCGTGACTGGCAAGCCCGCACCCCAACCATGATGATGGGAAAGGGTTTTGACACCCACGGACCAACGGGCCCCTGGATCGTCACCAGGGACGAGATCCCTGATCCCCAGGCGCTGAATATCCGATGCATTGTAAACGGTCAGGAAATGCAAAATGCATCCACCGGCGACATGATCTTTGACATCAGCCGGCAGATCGAGCACCTGACCGCAGCGTTCACGCTGGAACCTGGCGACATTATATTTACGGGCACGCCGTCAGGCGTCGGCAATTATCGCAACCCGCCCGTCCGCCTCAAGGCTGGTGACAAGGTCACCGTCGAAGTTGAAAAGATCGGCACACTGACCAACGACTGCATCCCGGGCCGCACCGAAACTTTCATCGCATGACAGGCACTCGACCCGTCGGCGTCATGAAAGAATCGGAAAACGGTTGGCTCGGAAAAGCGGGCTGGGTTCTCTACCAGCTCGCGGCCAGTCCCTACTTCGTCATCATCAACATTTTCGTTTTCGCGTCTTACTTCCAGAGGCAGGTGATCGGTGACAGCGTCGAGGGCCAGGTCATCTGGGGCTATACCCAGGCCATCGCGGGCGCATTCATCGCACTCGGGGCTCCCGTTCTCGGAGCGCTCGCAGATGCCTACGGTCCACGCAAACCCGGCCTCATCATTTGCTCCATGGCAGCCATTCCGGCGATGCTGGCCCTGTGGTTCGTGACACCGGGCCAGGTTTATTTGGGTGCGATCGCGATCATCATCGCTGCCGTGACCATGGAATACGCCGCCGTCTACCACAATGCGATGCTTCCAAGCGTTGCCCGGGAAAACAACATCGGCTTCATGAGCGGCCTGGCCTACAGCTTCGACTATATCGGCAGCGTCTCGCTGTTTCTGGTCTGGCTCGTTCTGCCATCGCTGGGCATTCTTGCGCTTTTTGAAGGCCCCTTCGCGCACGAACGCCTCTCGGGTCCCCTGTCGGTACTCTGGCTCGTGGTCTTTTCGATTCCGTTCATGCTCTTCACCCATGACCGGGCGGCCGGAACACTTTCGGTGACACAGGCCATCACGAAAGGCCTTGGCAAGCTGAGGCAGACGATCTCTGAAGTCGTTCACTACCGCAACGTTGCGACTTACCTGGTAGTTCGCGCCATCTATGCGGACGGCATGTCTGCCGTGTTCAATTTCCTGGCAGGCTATCTGAGTGGCATCTTTGGCTGGTCCACGGCAAAGATTGGAATTTTTGCGCTTGTCGTGCTCACGGTCCCGATCTTCACCTCAATCATCGGTGGCTGGATCGACGACACGATCGGCACGAAACGCACCATACAGATCGGGCTGCTGGTTTTTACGCTCGCAATCCTGGGCTCGATCAGCACTACGCCGAATGAGTACCTGTTTGTATTTCCTGTGACCGATGCGTTGCGCAACCATCAGCTTCCCGTCATTGGCGGGTTCTTGAGCATGCTGGGTTTCACCCAGTTTCCGGAGCAGTTGAGCTTGTCCTTCTCCCTGATTGGCGGAGCCGTAGTCGGGCCCGTACTTGCATCAGGCCGCACGATGGTCGCTCGCATTTCACCACGCGAAATGATGTCCGAGGTATATGGTCTGTTCACGCTGACGGGAAAGGCAACCGCGTTCCTGGCGCCGTTCTTCGTGGCTCTGGTTACGTCGGCAACGCACAGCCAGCGTGCCGGTTTCGCGGTTATACTTGTTTTTCTGGTTGCAGGGCTGGTTGGACTTTTTTGGGTCCGGGAAGAGCGCGCCGAACTTGCTCAACGATAGTGTCCGGCTTCGCATCGTCTTCCACGAGCGGGAAGATCAACGTCGCAAGCAATCCGGGCTTGGCCTCTTCAAGCTTGATCGTCGCATCGTGCATCCGTGCGACAGCCGATACAAGGCTGAGACCCAGCCCTGACCCCGGCGTGTTGCGCGAGCGTTCAAGTCGCACAAATCGGTCAAGCACTCGCTCGCGATCGTCCTCTGGAATGCCAGGACCAGTATCGCGAACCGAGAATTTCGCCATGCGATCCCGGGGATCAATCCAGGCCGAAACCGTCACGGCGCCATTCTGCGGCGTATACTTCAAAGCGTTTTCCACCAGATTGGCGGCAGCACGTGCAAGCAGGCTGCGATTGCCGCGCACCATGACAGGCGTCTTCGCAACAAATTTGAGCGCGATGCCCCGGTCTTCCGCAGCTGGCTCATAAAGGTCCGCGATGTCGTGAATGACTTCGCTCAGGTCCACGGGCTCCAGCGTATCGCGATGTGCGCCAGTCTCTGCTTCCGCAATGAGCAACAGCGAATTGAATGTCGAGATCAGTCCATCCGCCTCGCCGATCGCACTCTCGAGCGCAGCCATGGTTTCGTCATGTGGCGCGTTGCTGATAAGCGCACCTTCAAGCTTGTTGCGCAGGCGATTGAGTGGCGTCCGCAGATCATGTGCAATATTGTCGGCAACCTCACGCATGCCCATCATGAGGCGTTCGATCTGCTCGAGCATCCGGTTGAGGTTCTGTGCCAGGTCGTCAAGCTCATCCCTGCTGCCTTGCACGGGGATGCGACGGGACAGATTGCCCGACATGATCTCGCGGCTGGTTCGATTGATCGCCTCAAGGCGTCGAAGTACATTCCGGCTGATCCAGACACCACCGGCAATGCCGAACAACGCAGTGATGGCAAGGGCTGTAAGCAGCGTGCTGCGTACGGCGCCTTCGATTGCCGTCAATTCGCCGGTATCTCTCCCAACCAGCAGACGGAAGCCTCCACCCATCGGAAACCACTTTGCACGACCCGGCCGCAATTCCTTGTCGGCCTCGCTTCCTCGCGCGTAGTGGAAGTTGATCCATCCGGGTGCCGTTTCAGTCGCATCGATCGGCCAAACCGCCAGATTACCTGCCATGAATGAATCGCCAATGGACAGCAGATACAGGCTGCGTTGGCCAGGCAAGGTCGAGCGCTCGACTATGATGCTTCTCAGGCCCAGCAGGCCTCGCCGCTTGTACTGCTCGCCCAGACCCTGGACTTCGGCATTGATGGTTTCATCGGCCTGGGCCGCCATGAAACCGGTCGTGCGCCAGTAGATAAAGCCAAGCAGCAGCAGGACGGAGATACCGAACAGGCACAGATAGGCAAATGCCAGCCTGAACGTCGCCGTTCGAAAGACCTCAAGAAGCCGCACGAAGTGAATATCCAGCACCGCGCACCGTATGGAGCAATGGCTCGACATATCCCTTGTCAATCTTTGACCTGAGGCGCGAGATATGAACGTCGATGACGTTGGTTTGCGGATCGAAGTGGTACTCCCAGACATTTTCCAGGAGCATGGTGCGCGTGACGACCTGCCCGGCATGACGCATCAGGTATTCAAGCAACAGGAACTCGCGCGGTTGAAGGTCAATCTTCTGGCTTGAACGCGTTGCTGTTCGGGACAGCAAGTCAAGCTCCAGGTCACCAACGGCGAGCTTGGTTACAATCGCTTCCGTCCCGTTGCGCCTTGCAAGCGCATCAACACGGGCAAGCAGTTCGGCGAAGGCATAGGGCTTTGCAAGATAATCGTCACCGCCAGCGCGCAATCCCTTCACGCGGTCATCCACTTCTCCAAGCGCACTCAGGAACAGGACAGGAGTTTTGTTACCTTCCTCACGCATGCGACGCACCATCGAAAGCCCGTCCATCCTGGGCATCATGCGATCCACGACAGCAACATCATAATTGCCGCCCATCGCCAGATGCAGTCCATCTTGCCCGTCAGGTGCATGATCGACGATATGGCCGCTTTCTTTGAGGCCCCGCGTCAGATACGCAGCCGCTTCCTTGTCGTCCTCGACTACCAGAATTCGCATGTCTCAAAGTGTCCCTGTGTTGTGGGGGATAACAGGACAACAGGGCGGACATCGAAGTCCGCCCTGTGGGCTCACTTGCAGTAATTTTAGCTCTTGCCCTTCAGCTTCACCGCAACAAACACCTTTGCGGTCTTGCGTTCGATGAAGAGGAGCACGGATGGGCGCTTGAGCGACTTGGCCGTTTCCACGGCGGTCTTTACATCTGCAACAGAGTCGACAGCCTTGCCTGATGCCTGGATGATGCGGTCACCTGGTTGCAGGCCACGCTCTGCAGCGTCGCTATCGGGATCAACATCAGTAATGACCACGCCGTGCGCATCACCCTTCAAACCAAGCTCCTGCCGGATTTCCGGTGTGATGGCGCTGAGATCAAGACCCAGCGCTGCAACCTTTGCGCCGCCAGGCGCTTGGCCGGGCATGCCCTGATCATCATCCTGGTTGTTCTGGCCGAGCAGCGTCTTCTGGTCCGGACGTTTCGCGACTGTTACGTTGATTGAGGTTTCGCGATTGTCTCTCCACACGCCAAACTTGGCGTTTTGGTTGACTTGCAGGGCCGCGACACGGCGCGAAAGGTCGCGATTGTCCTTTACTGGCGTGCCATCCATCCGGATGACCACGTCGCCAGTCCTGAAGCCGGACTTCTGCGCCGGGCTGCCGCTGATCACGTCAGTGACAATGGCGCCGTTGTTGTTTGCCATGCCCAGGCTGGCGGCGGTATCTTCATCGACACTCTGGATCTGGACTCCCAGCCAGCCACGGGTGACGGTTCCACCAGCCTTTAGCTCCGTCACAACACGCTGAATCGTGTTAGATGGAATGGCAAAGCCGATGCCAACGCTGCCGCCTGACGGCGAGAATATCGCAGTGTTCATTCCAATGACGCGCCCACCCAGGTCAAAAGTCGGCCCACCAGAGTTACCGCGATTGATAGAGGCGTCGATCTGAAGAAAGTCCGTGAATTGTGATCCGGTGACGTCATCCCTGCCGCGTGCAGACACGATACCGGCAGTGACCGTGCCACCGAGGCCGAACGGATTGCCGACAGCAAGCACCCAGTCGCCAACGCGTACATGACTGTCGTCGCCAAAACTCACGGTCGGGAAGGCCTTTCCGCCTTCGATCTTGAGCACTGCGATGTCAGTCGGTTCATCACGACCGATCAGTTTCGCCTTGAATTTCTTGCCGTCCGCAAACACAACTTCAATGTCAGTAGCATTGGCGACAACATGATTGTTCGTCACCATGTAGCCATTTGCTTCGACTACAAATCCGGAACCCTGAACTTCACCACCCCTGCTGCGCTGCCGGTCAGGCGCGCCCTTGCGGAAGCGCTCGAAATAATCGCGCAGGCCTGGCGGAAGTTGCTCCAGGTCCTCCTCTTTGATCTCCGGAGCTTCAGGAGAAGAAACCTTTGCACGGATACTGACAACGGCAGGCGACACGTGTTCAACGATGTCTGCAAACGTGCCAGCAGCCCCGATCCCGGAGCTTACCATGAACGGAGCGGCCGACGATGACGCCGAAACCGCAGGCGTCGGCGTCGGCGCTTCAGCCACGGCCGGGACGCCACCACCACTCCATGCAAAGCCGAACACCGCACCAGCTGTTGCTGCGATAGCAATCGCCGCCGCGCTGATCATCAGCACGCTGCGTCGAGCCTTCGGCACTTCTGCTTTCGGTGATTTCGATTCAGCGGGCAAAGCTTCAGGCAGGGAGGACCCGTCAGACATGAAAAACTCCTTCGAAAAACTGGTCAGCGTGCGACCCAACTCGAACGCTGGCGTTTGACAACATTCATTATATAGGCCTTCAATTATGACTTAAATCTGTCCGAAACATGAACTATACGTTACCGTATCGGTAATCATACGAGTGCGCAAGATTTGCAAAATTACGGAGCCTTTTGGCCCTCTTTCCAGACACCCTTGGCTTTCAGGGCGCGCGCCACTTCAGGCGGCATGTAATTCTCGTCGTGCTTGGCAAGCACATTCTGGGCAATAAACTCGCCATCCTCGCGAAAAGAGCCTGTAACAACCACGCCCTGACCCTCTCGAAACAAGTCTGGCAGATCCTTGTTGTAGCGCACAGCGACTTCAGCATCGCCATCAGTCACTTTGAATTGAACATCAAACCCTTCCAGGTGCTTGATGCTTCCATTCGTGACCAGGCCACCCAGATTGATCATGCGACCGACTGCGACCTGTCGCTGTTTGGCTTCGCTCGGCGTGTAGAAGAACAGGGTCGCATCACCCAGCGCATAAACAACGAGGGTCGTTGCCAGGGCGGCAATGCTCAAGGAACCGAACAGGAATATCAATCTGCGCTGGCGGCGTGTCATGAGCGACAAATTACTGCGCACGAACAAGCACGCGCAAGCGTCAAAGTGCAGCTCTTTTAAGTTCCGCTGCATAGAACCCGTCAGTGCCGGATTGGGCAGGTGTCAAAGCCAAATGGCGGGAAACATGCCAGTCAGGATGCCGCGCGCAGAACGCTTCGGCTTGCTGTGGCCCTTCTGCAGGCAAGACCGAGCAGACGGCGTAAACCACCCGCCCTTGCTTGTTGACCAGGACAGCTGCACGATCCAGCAACCTGGCCTGAATGTCGCGATATCCCTGCAGCGTCTCGGGTGTCAGGTTCCACTTCGCTTCCGGATTGCGCCGCCATGTGCCGCTGCCCGAACACGGCGCATCGACGAATACAATGTCCGCCCCTGCCCCGACGCGATCTGCGATATCGCCGGAGTACGGATCGCCCGCGAGCCTGATATTGGACGCCCCGGCTCGCACCACGCGCGGTCGCATCCTCTCGAGCCTTTCGGCGCTGACGTCGCACGCAAGGATGCAGCCACGATTTTGCATGACAGCGGCAAGAGCGAGCGTCTTGCCACCAGCTCCGGCTGCCAGATCCACAACGATTTCATCAGCCTTCACAGCGGCAAACTCGACAGCGAGCTGCGAACTCTCGTCCTGGACTTCAACACGACCGTCGATGTAACAGGCAAGCGAGTTGAGTTTTGGATCGGAACCCGGCTCAAAGCGAATTCCGGTTGCGGACCTGACACAGGCTTTGACAGGCAGCGAAAGTGCCTTGAGCTCTTCCAGCAGGCTTTCCCGATCGGCCTTCAGCAGATTCACCCGCAGATCAAGCGGCGCTCTTTCGTTAAGCGCGCGCAATTCGATGGTCAATCGTTCGCCGAATGCAGAGGCGAGGTCGGCATGAAGCCATTGCGGATAATTCAGTGACACATGTCCTGGCAGCTCCGCAGCGCGTCCCTGCAGTGCATCCCGTTCGCCCGATGAAAGCTCGCCCAGCGCATGGCTGCCGTCAACGCACAACGCCGCAATGGCGTCTGTGGTCAAACTGTCAATCGCTCTGAGCGAACCCACGACAAGCGCGCGAGGATCTGAGGAACCGGTAACAATCGCACATTCGTTGAGACGCCTCAGCACTGTATAGACACGCTCGGCAATTGCCGCACGATCCTTGGATCCGGCAAAGCGGTGTGCCTTGCCCCAGTGCAGCAGTACCCGGTCGGCTGCAGCCTTCCGGGTCAGTATTTCGTGTATGACTTCAGCAGCTGCAGCCAGCCTTGCGCCAGGTGTCATCCAGACATCGGATAGTTCGGTGACTCGCGCGTCACTAGGATCGAATGCGGGTGGCTCTCGCGAAGCCCGGCCGACGAAATCTTCACGAACTTGGCCTTCGCCTGGAAGTCGTTGATGTCCTTGCTGCCCGTGTAGCCCATTGAAGCGCGAAGCCCGCCCACCAGCTGATGCACAACGCTTGAGATCGGGCCCTTGTATGGCACTTGCCCCTCGACACCCTCCGGAACCAGCTTCAGTGTGTCGCTCACCTCTGCCTGGAAATAGCGGTCCGCTGAACCACGCGCCATCGCGCCGAGCGATCCCATGCCTCGATAGGACTTGTAGCTGCGTCCCTGATAGAGGAACACCTCGCCGGGACTTTCATCGGTGCCGGCAAACAGCGATCCAAGCATGGCGCAGTTTGCTCCCGCTGCAATCGCTTTCGCGAAGTCGCCGGAAAACTTGATGCCACCATCCGCGATCACGGGGATACCTTGTGCCCGCGTTGCCTCAACGACGTTGATAATGGCAGTCAGCTGGGGCACGCCAACACCCGCAACCATGCGCGTCGTGCAAATTGAACCAGGTCCAATTCCCACTTTGATGCCGTCAGCACCCACATCCATAAGCGCTTTGGCAGCATCGCCGGTCGCAACATTTCCTGCAATCACCTGCGTCTGGTTTGACATGCGCTTGATGCGTTCGACGGCTTCAATGACACGGGCTGAATGCCCATGCGCAGTGTCGACAACGACAACATCGACGCCGGCTGCAATCAGCAGCTCAGTGCGAATGATTCCATCGCCACCAACCGTGGTCGCCGCGCCAACTCTCAGGCGACCCTGGCTGTCCTTGGCTGCGTTTGGATGGGACTCAGCCTTTTCGATGTCTTTGACGGTGATCAGGCCCACGCAGCGGTACTGGTCGTCGACAACCAGCAGCTTTTCAATGCGGTGCTGGTGAAGAAGGCGCTTGGCTTCGTCCATGCCGATATTCTGGCGAACCGAAACAAGGCGTTCCTTGGTCATCAGCTGTGACACCGGCTGACGCAGATCTGTAGCAAACCGGACATCGCGATTGGTCAGGATGCCAACAAGCTTTCCGGAGTTTGGCTCCACGACCGGGATGCCGGAAATGCGGTGCGCCTCCCGAAGCGCGCGTGCTTCTGCGAGCGTTGCGTCGGGAGCAATGGTAATGGGATTGAAAACGATGCCGCTTTCAAACTTTTTCACCTGACGGACATGTGCCGCCTGCTCTTCGGGGGTCATGTTGCGATGAATGACACCCATACCACCGGCCTGCGCCATGGCGATTGCCAGTCGGGCCTCGGTCACGGTGTCCATGGCTGCCGAAAGCAGTGGCACCGCCAGCTCGATGGATTTCGTCAGTTTGGTACGTGTATCTGCCTGTCCAGGCAAAACTTCAGACGCGCCCGGCACAAGCAGGACGTCGTCAAAGGTCAAAGCTTCTTGGAGTTGCAAGCCGTTCCCTTTCTCTATGAGACTAACTCGGGAAGCGAGTTGCGTTGTGCCAGTATCCGCTTTGCCTGATGATGTAAAGCGGGCCCAATTGTCTCAGGGCACGGTTTTGCGCCTTAGGCTGCCAGAGCGTCGCCTTGGAGGCTCCAGACCCGCACCAAAGCTTTGGCTTTGGCCTGTGGAAGCGCGTCGTAGATTTTGGACACGCTCTCAAGGAACGACATTGGGCGTGCTTTGCCATACCGCTTGTAGTCAAGCTGCATGAAAATCGTGGTGAACTGGGACTTGTCGGCACCCACAGCCTTGCACGCAATCGCCAGGGGTTCGCCCCCCATATCGGCCACGATCTTCTGGGCCATTTTGCTGTCAACACCGATGACCATTTCCAGCGCACGGGTGAAACCCGCGACATCACCGGCCTTTGCCTTCGCAACCAGCGCCTGGACTTCACCTGCGGTCCATGTGGAAGCGCGCTGGGCTTGCGGCGCAAACTTCAACTGCCGCTCGGCGGCGACCTCGGCAATGATGGCATCGAGTTCTTTTGTATCGATCGTAAAGCGCTGAACGATGGACTGTCGCAGCGCAGCGGACACGAACCAGAACATCTGATGAGCGATATCCTTTGGAATGTCCCTGCGCTCGATCAGTGGTTTGCGCACGCCTTCTGACGTCTCTGCCATGGCCACCAGTTCATGGAAAATCGAACGTGGAATGGCGGCGCCGACATTGGCCAACAGTGTTTGAATAACCCGCGGTTCCTTGAGCGCAACGATCGCGCTCACCACCTCGGCAGGAATGGATGCCCGCTTCGCGATGGCTTCCCGGTGTTCCGGAGTCTTCGCGTTGACGACATCAATCAGGTCCTGCGTCGATAGCACGGGCGAATGGAACAGGATGGGAGCGGCAATGTCGATCTCGTCGGCTGCAAGTTCCTTGATCAGCCCGTGCGGGGCCGACTGGAGATTTGCCAGGCGACAGGCAACCTTCTTGCGAACGTCGGCTTCAACCTGATGGATGAGGCCAGTCAGAATCTGGTCGATCAGCGACCGTACTTCGTCCGATAGTTCGCCTTCGCTTTCAAACAACAGGCCTGCCACACGATCGAACAATGCGCTGCGCGCAAAGCCCGTGCGATTTTCAGCCAGTGATTTCAGGTCAAGCAATTTGGAACTCACAGCAACACAACTATCTTTCGGACAGTGGAGCAATCAGGCCGAATTTAAGCCTAAAATCCTTAATATCGTCTTGGGAGTGACCGCAGGGTCCTTGACGCTGCCGCAATCGGCAGCGTTAATCCCTCGTTGAGTATCTGAACCGGGAAACGCCGAAATGCGCAAAACTCTGCTGTTCGTAGCTGCCGTCGCCCCTCTGCTGCTGTCTGCATGCGTGTCATCAAAATTCGAAAAAGACCCAATGTATGACGCCGGATTCGGCGATGGCTGTTCGACAGGGACAGCGCGCTCGCAAGGAGCGCCTCCCTCCAATCCCGTTCGCGATGACAAGGACTGGCAATCGAGCGAAGCCTATCGCGCGGGATGGAAGGCAGGATACGGTTCGTGCTCTCCAAACAGCCGCACTGATACATCCGGCACTGATCGCGATCAGGGCGGACACTACTAATTCCGCGTGACAGGGGTATTCCATGCGCTCGATTGCATTCCTGATTGTGCTTGTCCAGCTCGTTGTGCTGACGCCGCTTTACCTCTGGTACGGGCAGGTTGATCCGTGCCGCGCGCTGGCGAAGGATCTCGCCGTGCGGGCCGAAACCGCGGGCGGTGTTGGCAACACTATAGACAAGGTGTTTGGCGATCTGGAAACCAGTGCACGCAAGGATCTGGCCGACCGCTCGACAATGCAATGCACTTCAGAACTGGTCGGCAACTGGACCGGACAGGTTTCCAAATAGCAGGCCGACCCTGACTACGCCTGGCTGCTGGCACCAGCAGGCCGCTTGTTGGCAGACTCGCGCTTGCGGGCAATTTCCTCAATGGTCTCACGCAGTCCGGCGTGCGCCTTGAGCAGGGTATCGAAATCTCTCCGCTTCAGAACAAGCAGGTTCGTATATCCCGCAGAAATCACGTCCGCATTGCGGGGCTTGTCCGCCAGCAGTGCCATTTCGCCAAAAAAGTCACCAACTTTCAGCCGGATGGGATCAACGCCAACCAGTACATCAACCGCGCCAGAAGCGATGAAATACATTCGGTCGCCCTGTTCACCGGCGCTGATTATCCGCTCTCCCGGAGCGAACAGTTCCGGCGCAAGCGTGCGCGCGAGTTGCTCAATCTGACCTTCCTGCAGCCCGGCAAAGATCGGAACCTTGCTCAGCATCTCGGTCAGCCGCAGCCCCAGATCCAGTTCCGGGCGGGCAGACGCAACTTTTCGCCGCTCTGTACGATCTTCCTCGAGGCTTTCGTACACTTCTTCCGAGATCAGCGACTGCTCAAGCTGTCCCCGATATTCGGCTTCTTCAAGGCCGATCGAAAGTCGCTCGAGATAGCGCGAGCGCATGGCCTTCGTGAAATCTGGATATTGGAGGTCCAGCGTTTCAATCGCGCTGTTGATGGCTGCCGAGCGGCCCTCAATGGCTTCACGCACCGTGATCGCCGCGTGGTTGCCGATGAGCTCAGCCACCTGGCTGTCGCAGAAAACAGTAAGCTCCCGAAGCATCAACTGCTTCACCAGAAACAGTTCGAACCGGTTTGCCACTTCTTCAGCAAGCAACCAGTGCACGCCCAGGCGTCGCTGCAGCCAGAGCGCCAGCTGAATCTGCCAACCAAACCTTTGGCTGCCCAGGGCAGCACTCAGGTAACCGACAATTCCCGACTGCCTTACGCCGTCCAGCACGCGGCTCGCGTCTGCGCGCAATCGCTCTGCCACCGTGCGTCCGACTAGGCCTCGCTGCAGGTACTCCAGACCAAGTTCGGTCTCCCGGTTGGCAACAACAATCAGGCCCGCGCGGACGAGATCGTCCCGGTTCAGCGCATTCGTGCTCGTCGCCTGGCCTCCGTGGATCGGGTGCTGCGGCGCAAGCGCCTCGCGCAGTCCGAGCATTTCGGCGACGCGCACCAGGCCTTCGCGGACCCGACTGCGCGACAGTGCCATCACGCGGTCGCGTACAAGGCGCTCTTCCGCCGAGAGCTTGTTGAGCTTCAATATCTTCATCAGCGGACGAAGCGTAGGAGCTGAGAAGAACAGGGTTACGAAGACGTATCCCATCGCAACGACGAAGATGAACCGGGAAGCAGGTGAAATCTCGCCGCTTTCAACGCTCTTGCTGATATCGGTTGATGCAAGAAGTGCCAGCGCAACAGTAACTGCACCACGCAAGCTTCCCCAGCACAGCACTACCTTGTAGGCATTGCTGATGGGCTGAGAGAGGCCGTACCACGAAAGGGCCGGCATCGCCCCCCACAGAACCGCCGCACGCGCGACAAGCGCGGCGGCGAACACAGTACCGATGGCCAGAACGTCGGTCCACTGAAGTGCAGTGAACATTTGCGGCGCCAGCATTGAGGCCAGTACGAAAATAAGTGAGGTCGCCCAGAACTCAAGTTGCCGCCACGTGATCAGCAGGTTCTCCCACGTACCGGGCGAGAGGCGTGTTCTCACAGCCGACGCAAACACCATCGCGGCAGTAACTACAGCAATAATTCCCGAGACATGGAAATAGGCTTGGCCAAGAACAAACGTGAGATACGTGAAGGCAACCGACAATGTGATCTCGGTTACCGCCGCTCCGCGCAATTGGCTTATCAGAAAGCCCGCCGCCCACGCCATGCCGTAGCCCAGAATCGTACCGCCAAAGAATCCCCAGAAAAACTCTTCTGCGCCACCCAGGAAGCTGGCGTCGCCGTGACCGGTAAACACATTCAAGAGTACGACAAACAGGGCGATGGCTGCCGCGTCATTGAGCAGACTTTCTCCCTCAACGATGACGGTCAGGCGGCTTGGGGCACCAATATCGCGAAAAATGCCAAGCACGGCTGCGGTATCAGTGGTTGCCACAATGGAGCCCAGCATGAGGCACAGAATGATGTCCATGCCAGTCACCGCGGTCAGCGAGAAACCGACGGCCAGCGTGCACAAGATAACGGCAACAATGGCGAGCATCAGGACGGGCGCAATGTCATCAAACAATCGCCGCACATCTACCGTCAGACCTCCGGCAAACAGGAGCGGTGGCAGAAATACGTAGAGGAACCCTTCTGCGGGGATCTTCAGAGCGCCGATCGCATCGACCATGAGGTTGCCCAATCCCCCCCCCGTTCCAACCACGTTTGGAACGAAGCCGAGCCCCATGCCCACGAGCGCCAGGAGCACCGTGAATGGCACCTGAAAGCGTTTTGCTATCGGCACAAGCAAACTCACGACGAGCAGAAGCGTCGCAAATCCCAGCACAACATTTACGACAGAAACTTCAGGCGGCATGGGCTCTCAATACGTAGAGACGGAACAATCCGGCTCCGTCGGGTTCGTAGTCCATACGGAGATCAAATCAAGATGCGCAGTCGATTACCATGCAACCCGCGTTGCGGCAAAGCACTGCCTGCGCCCTTGGGGTTGGCCGTCACACCTGCTATCGGTTCATTCGTCACAAGATTGGCACCATGTCCACTGAACCAACGCCCGCCAACAGCCAGTACAGCTGGTACCTAGCCGGAACCGGGACTTGGTTCTATGCCTTTGGCGTCCAGATGGTGATGTTCACCTATCTGGTCACCACGGTACTTCACGCCCCGCCGAATCAGATCGGCTTGGCCCAGACGTCGCTAACCATATTGTCGGCCGCATTCATGCTGGTCGGAGGTGTGGTCGCGGACCACATGGACACGCGCCGGGTTCTCATCATTTGCCACTCGGCGGCCATGCTGCCAGCGCTCGTTCTCGCGGTGATCGTCGCGATGAACGTCCTGCGCTTCGAGTGGCTGATAGCCTATGGGCTGGTGATGGGAACAATCACGGCGTTCATGCTGCCGGCACGCGAGGCAACTCTTGGAGACGTGATCGGCCCTGATGGCATGAAAGCCGTGCAGCGCTCGGTGACCACGATGGTCGGAATTTCGTTCCTTGCACAGATCGGCGGCATGCTGTCGGCGAGGTTTGCCGCCAATGTCGGTGCGGAAGTCATCATCCTGCTGCAAGTCGTGGCACAGGGCATGGGCGTGTACGCGGCCCTGAAGCTTCGTCCATCCTCGCGTCACCACGCTCACGCCGCCGACAACACAGGCACGCCCTTGGCGCGCATTCGCGCAGGTCTGACAGAAGTCGCCAATTCCACGGCACTTTTTCCCGTAACCGTTTTGACCCTCGCGATTGGCGTTCTCTTCATTGGGTCGTTCATGGTCATTCTGCCTGTCATTCTGCGTGAGGAATTTGGCGGCAACGTTCAGCAGATTTCCTCAATGCAGGCGGCGTTCTGGGGAGGCACGATCGTCTCATCATTCGTGATCGGCCGGATCGGACACATCGTACACAGAGGACGTCTGATTGTCGGCGCGGTCACGACCGGCGCAACCATACTGACCCTGATCAGTATTCCCGCACCGCTTTATGTTCTGTATGGCCTCGTCTTTGTTTGGGGATTGGGTGCCGGCGTGATGATCTCGATGTCGCGCACGACAGTCCAGGAGCACGCGCCACCGGCACTTCGAGCGCGCGTGCTGTCAATATTTCAGCTTGGCTTCACGGGCGGGATGTCGGTCGGCGCACTGGTCGCCGGTTTGGCTGTAAGCCTTCTGGGCGCCCGTCACGCCACGCTGGTCCCGGCTTGCGCCATGGCAATCATTCTCGCGACTCTGGTGGCAAGAACCGATATCTGGAACATCAAGGCGATACACCAGAATCCGGACTCCGCGTCTTGACCGCAAGCGCGCAGCAATCACTCACGCCCTACCTGACGGCACAGGCCACACAATTCGCCGCTGGCGGTATGATGGCGGTCATTTTTCCGTGGCTGATGACACATGAACTCCACGAAAGTCAGTTCAATGTCGGCCTCGGTCAAACGCTTGCCAACCTGCCGTTCATGCTGTTGATCCTCGTTGCAGGTACGGTAGCAGACGGACGGGACCTCAGACGCTTTCTGCCGCGGGTGCAGCTTGTCATGGCACTCTTCCCGATCATGCTGGCGCTGACGATATCCACTCACAATCTGACGTTCACCACAGCGACGTCAGCGATGTTTGCGTTTGGAGTTGTCGGATCATTCGCGACGCCGGCCCGCGACGCGCTGCTGTCACATGTAACGCCTCACTCACTGGGACTTGCCCGCGCTTCCGCGCTGGCAGTGGCTGCGACATTCGGTGGTCAGGTGCTGGGTACCATTGTCGCGGCTTCTGCATCACTGGTGGGACCGGTGATCCTGCTTGCAATCCAGAGCGCACTGCTTGCCACCGCAGCGATGCTGACATCCAGAGTTGCCATCAGCACCCCTTTTACCCTCAAGCCAGCGCATGCCCCATCGATTGCGAAACTTCTCCACGAACTGATCGATGGGCTGGGCGTCGTGTGGGCGCATACTCGGCTGAGAACAATTATCGTGTACCTGTTTGTGGGCGCACCGCTGTTCAATGGAATGTTTTTGGTCGGCATTCCTCTGATGGTACGGGACGTTTTTCACGGCAGCTCGGGCGTCCTGTCTGCAATGGTAACCGCCTTTCTGCTGGGTCTCACCCTGTCGTCATTTGGCTTTTCGAGATTTCCGCCAGTCGAAAAGCCTGGCAGACTGCTGATGCTGCTATCGTTCAACAATGTCTTTGTATTTACCCTTGCCCACTTCCTTCCGGACCCGGCAGTGTTCACCGCGCTCATGCTCGCCTGGGGCCTGACGTCCGGCGTAGCCATGTCATTGACGCGTGGCATGATTCAGATCGCTGCACCGCACGCCTACCGTGCGCGCGTGATGTCGGTACTGCAGTTCTCGCAGATGGCAGGTGCGCCACTCGGGGCAATGCTGTTTGGCGCCGTTGCGCAGGAGTACGGCATACTGAACACCATACTGCTGATCCCGCTCAGCGTTGCCATTGTCTGGATCGTATTCCGTCTTCGCACGGATTTATGGAACTTTCGGCGCGAAGACCATGCCCCCCACTTGCCTTGAGGTAGGTTACGAATATTTTCGCTCACCCCACCACGGATAGAACGCAGGCATGTCCTTCGACACCTTGTCTGTGAAGTGCGCGGGCCGCTTTTCAAGAAACGAAGTCACACCTTCTCGCGCATCGGCCTGTCGGCCCCGCGCGTAGATCGACTTGCTGTCAACCTTGTGCGCTTCCATGGGATGATCCGCACCCAGCATGCGCCACAGCAACTGTCGCGTCAGGGCGATTGAAACGGGTGACGTGTTGTCGGCAATTTCGCGGGCAAGGGCGTTGGCCGTCGCAAGCAGATCCTCAGGCTTCACAACCTTGGAGACCAGACCACCTTCAAGCGCTTCCTTCGCATCAAACACGCGGCCGGTGGCGCACCATTCCATCGCCTTGGAAATTCCGACCAGTCTCGGCAGAAACCAGCTCGAGCAGGCTTCTGGCACGATGCCCCGCCGGGCAAAAACAAACCCGAAGCGTGCAGTCTCACTTGCGATCCGGATATCCATGGGCAATTGCATCGTCACGCCGATGCCGACCGCAGGCCCGTTGATCGCGCCGATGACAGGCTTCTTGCTTTCGAAGATTCGAAGCGACACGCGGCCGCCGCCGTCACGCACACCTTCGTGGCTCCAGTCGATATTGGGTCCCTCGCCCACGCCCGACTTTTCAGGGCGATCCCCCCGCGCTGCATAGTCAAACGTCTTCGCACCCGCAGACAGGTCTGCGCCGGCGCAAAATGCCCGACCGGATCCCGTGACAATGACAACCCGCACATTGTCGTCGGCGTCGGCCTGGTCAAAGGCATCGATCATCTCGGCCATCATGACCCCGGTGAACGCATTAAGTTTCTCCGGCCGGTGCAGTGTCAGCGTCGCGATCCCGTCCGCAACCTGGTAGGTAATTTCCTTGTAGGTCATCGATGTGCTTCCTTTGCCAATAGCTGGTCTGCCAACCTTAGCAACACTCGCAGCCAATAAAAACAAGCGAGAGATGCGCGCGCTGCGGGAAAAATCGATCAGACGCTGGACGCAGCACGCCGTTGGCCATAAACGTTGAGGACCAGTCAGTGGAAGGACTTCCATGCATCCATCCGTTCACGCCAGAACCCAGCCGGACAAGCCAGCCTTCATCATGGCCGGCAGCGGCGAAACCGTAACGTATCGCCAGATGGAGGAACGCTCGAACCAGGGCGCGCATCTGTTTCGCAAGCTGGGATTGGGGGTCGGAGACGGCATTGCCATCTTCATGGAAAACAATGTTCACTACCTTCCTCTGTGCTGGGCCGCTCAAAGATCGGGACTTTATTTCACCTGCGTCTCTTCCCGCCTGACAGCCGGCGAAATCGAATACATCGTCAGGGACTGCAACGCCAAAGTCTTCATGACCTCCAAGTCGATGGGAGACGTTGCCGCGGAACTGGGAAATGGGTTGACAGGGGTCCAGAAATTCATGTTTGGCGGTACGATGCCCGGTTATCAGGCCGCTGAGGACGCGCTCCACTCCATGCCGACAGACCCTGTCGCAGACGAAACGCCCGGCGCCGACATGCTTTATTCGTCTGGCACTACCGGACGTCCAAAAGGAGTGAGGAGAGCCCTTACAGGCGGGCCGATCGCTCAGCCAAACTCACTGTCGATGCTGACCAAAATGCTGTACAGCTTCGATGAAAATACGACCTATCTTTCACCCGCGCCGCTGTATCACGCTGCTCCTCTGCGTTACAACATGGCAGTACACGGTTTCGGCGGCACCACGATCATCATGGAGCACTTCGATCCGGAAGAAGCGCTGAAGCTGATCGGAAAGTATCGCACCACCCACAGCCAGTGGGTTCCTACGATGTTTGTTCGCATGCTCAAGCTGCCCGTGGACGTGCGGTCGAAGTATGATGTGAGCTCAATGAAGGTTGCCATTCATGCGGCAGCGCCCTGCCCTGTCCCGGTCAAGAAACAGATGATCGAGTGGTGGGGGCCCGTCATCTTCGAATACTATGCCGGCACCGAAGGAAACGGCTTCTGCGCAATCAACAGCCAGGAATGGCTCGCCCACCCGGGTTCTGTTGGCAAGGCGCTTCTGGGTGAATTGCACATCGTCGGTGAAACCGGCACCGACTGCACTACGGGCGAAGCGGGCACGATATACTTCGCAAACGGGCCCGAATTTGCATACCACAACGACCCCAAGAAGACCGCGGAAGCACGGAATGAAAAGGGTTGGTCCACCCTGGGAGATGTCGGGTACGTCGACAAGGATGGATATTTGTATCTCACGGACCGAAAGGCCTTCATGATCATCTCGGGCGGCGTGAACATCTACCCGCAGGAAGCTGAAAACATTCTCATCAATCATCCCAAGGTGGCTGACGTTGCAGTGATAGGAATTCCGAACGAAGACTTCGGCGAAGAGGTCAAGGCCGTTGTCCAGCCAATGAACTGGGCTGATGCGACACCTGCTCTGGCCGAAGACCTGATCGCGTATTGCAAACAGCACCTGTCCGCAATCAAGTGTCCACGCAGCGTTGACTTCGAGCGCGAACTGCCACGTCACGCAACAGGCAAACTCTACAAGCGACTGGTCCGTGATCGCTACTGGGGCAACCGTGACTCAAAAATCGTCTGACACGAACCTGCCGCCCCTGATCGCGTCAGGCCCGGAGGGTCAACTCGCGCGAAAGGACTTCACGCCCGAGCGGGTTGCCGCTTACGCACAGATCGCCGCCCAGTTCGGCGACGGAAATTTCATGAGCGAAGAAGCGCGTGAATCCTCGCGCCGGGAAATAATGAAAAGCCACCCGCCCGGAGCCGCGCTCTGGATTTTTGGTTATGGCTCACTGATGTGGAATCCAGCCATTACCGTTAGCGAAAGCATGCCGGCCAGGCTTGAAGGTTTCAGCCGGCGCTTCGCGATGCGCCTGATGTTCGGACGCGCAATGCCCGACAACCCAGGCTTGATGCTATGCCTTGTCCCCGGAGGCGCCTGCCACGGCATAGCCCATCGCATCGCACCGGAAAACGTGGAAAGCGAGACGCGAATTCTCTGGATGCGTGAAATGCTTTCAGGCGCTTACACGCCGACATGGGTCAACCTTGACTTTGGGGCAACTCACGGCCACGGCATAACCTTTGTGATCAACCAGACCCATCCCCGCTATTTGCCGGACCTGCCGCAGGATGAGAAGGCGGCACGCATAGCGACTGCTGAAGGACACTTGGGCAGCAACCGCGACTACCTCTTCCGTACAGCGTCAGCCCTCGCCGAAGCCGGCCTGCAGGACAGCTATATAGAAGACCTCGCAGACCGGGTACGCACACTCGTTCACAACCAGTCAAAAGCCTGAGGAGACCGAACATGAAAGTTCTCAACTACAGCGAAATTTCCAAGCACATTGGCCAGGAGCAAGGTGTCAGCGAATGGGTGCTGATCGACCAGGACCGCGTGAACAAATTCGCCGACGCAACCGGAGACCATCAGTGGATCCACGTGGATGTGGAACGCGCAAAGCGCGAACTGCCAACCGGTGGAACCATCGCCCACGGCTACCTCACATTGTCGCTGATTCCGCTCCTTGCGTCCAAGATCAGCCGCATAGACGGGGTTAGCCGGGGTATCAACTACGGATCCAACAAGGTTCGCTTCACCAACATGGTACCTGTTGGCAGCAGGGTCCGCGCCCGGTCCAAATTGATTGCGGCGGAACCAAAGGGCCCCGGCATGCAGATCACCAACGAAGTGACCATCGAAATTGAGGGACAGGACCGGCCAGCCTGTATCGCCGAAACAATCTCGATTGTCTATCCTTAGCGAGTGACAGGAGCCGAGTGCGATGCAGAAGATCACAAAGACCGACCAGGAGTGGCGCTCCCAGCTTTCGGACGAAGAGTTCCGCATCACTCGAAGACACGGTACCGAACGAGCCTTCACCGGCCCATTCTGGGACTCAAAGGATATTGGCACTTACAGCTGCAGATGCTGTGGGCTGCCCCTGTTTGCATCAGAAACCAAGTATGATTCCGGTTCGGGCTGGCCCAGCTTTTATGCGCCGGTTGAAAAGCAGAATGTTGTCGAGAAATCGGACAACACGTTCTTCATGCGTCGGACCGAAATCGTCTGCGCGCGCTGCGATGCCCATCTGGGGCACGTTTTTCCGGACGGACCCAAACCTACCGGCCTTCGTTACTGCATGAATGGCCATGCTCTGAAACTCGAAACCGGGAAATAGACCGGGTCAGTCGCCGGGCGACGCTAACTTGTACGCCTGATGATCACCGTGTGTGTGCCAGAGCCAGTCGCGCGCAGCAACACACAAGGGTTGCCTGCTTTTCGCTCGACCTTCAGTCGGGGGGCATCAATTGCAAAGTCTTCCGGATATTGCACCTTCGGCAAAAACACTTCTGTCGGCTCGCCAATGGCAGCATCCGCATCAAACGTGAACGTGAAGGTCCCGCTGATGCGGTCAAAACGCATGTTCGTCAAGTTGCCCTGGCACGCCCGTACATAGGGCCGCACAAACCCTGCTATTGCCCGTGCATCAAGCTGGTCGATCGAATACACTGACAGGTCTTCTTGGTTCCACCCATCTCCATAAGCGGGATCATTGCGATTCGACGCCGTGTAGTTCCATTGCGTCGAACTTAGCAGATGTCGATCAAGCGCGTTGTACATCAAATCCAGCGCAATGACGTGCTTCTCCCACGGCGTGCCCGTGTGGTCTCCACTGGCCCAGGCCGCATAGGCAGCGCATCCATCCAGGTCGAAGGGAATCCCAAACTCGCCAATCAGCGTCGGTGCGCCACCTGGAATCGTGTTCGATGCAGCCTTCAATCGTCCAAGCGCTGCGGCGTAACTCGCTTCAATCTCGCCTGCCCCATTCAGGACCTTTGTCGTGAACGGGTTGATGGCCGTGGGGTACATGAACGTCTTGGTCACCAGCGTGACAATGTCATACCAGTGACTGGCGTTGACTGTCCGCTCCGGCACGGGTGGAAAGCCTTCACCCATCATGCCACGGAAAGGATCGAGTTCGGCAAAGATCAACCACTCATTGTTGAGCTTGCGCACTTCTTGCGCCACACGCTGGAAGAACGGCGTCATCCCATCATGATCAGGATCAATCTTCCGGCCCTTCACGCTCTGGAAGAAATCTTCCCGCAGGACTTCATGGTCCTTGTTGCCTGTGATCCTGTAAGCCCCTGCCTGCTCAAAAGGACACTGGACGCCGTCACGCCAGATGGACACGCCCGCAGTATTGACCACGGACTCTCCGACCTGGGTCACGCGCATTTGCGACGGATCAAACGCCAGTTCCGGAATGGTCCGCGATATCCCGCGCGCCACCAGCAATCCATCGATTGGCGACCAGGCTGGTCCGGGCCTCACGGGATCTGGATTCTCTGCACTCTTCTTCACGTGCCGATAGCTCATGCCGGCACCGATCCACCCTGTTCCCGGCTCATTCAGAGTATCAAAACCCAGCACGTGCGGCATGTGCATGACGCGCTTGGCCACCTCGCGCATCGAGCCGATATAATGTGATTGCAGATAATCCTGCGCGCTGCGGCCATCGATCTTCAACTGTGGTGCATAAAGATCCCCGGCGAAGAACAGCGTCCACATGATGGCATTTGCGGGCATGCGGTAGTTGTTGGCCCACGTCATCATTGGATAGCGGTCTTCCTGCCGACCGCCGCGCGCATAGTCGTACTTGTGCTGCATCACATGGGCGCTATCGGCCTTGTGAAATTTCGAGAAGTCGAGGCCGACAGCCTCAAACGTCCAGCCAGGCGCTCCGTCCCCCCCGGACATGCGGCTCCACACATCCTGATGAAAGTCGATGAAGACATAAAGTCCATGCTCGCCTGCGCGCCGCGTCACCTCTGCGAAATAGTCCAGATAGGCCGTATCGTATTTCCCGGGCCCTTCGTGCTCTACGGCTTCCCATGTCGTAAGCAGGCGAAGGCAGTTCATGCCCCAGCCCTTGATCCGCGAGAAGTGCTCATCCGCCTCGGCAAGTGGAAACGGTCTGCCGATGAAACTCACATCGCGATGATCCGAAAAATCGAGCGCTGGCATCACGCCGCCCTTGGGGTACGGAATCTTGCAATCGCCACCAAGATTGAAGCCGCGCAGCAACACCATGCGACCAGCAGCGTCCAAAAACCTGTCGCCAGCAATTCGAATTCGATCCACGACAATCACCCCGGATATTTCAGCCAGGGGACTATTGCGCGATCACCGCACAATGACAAATGCTATTGGCTAACGCGGCAGGGTTGGTCAGCACTTGCCCATGACAACAAACTGCCCGGCGATACCCAGGATGCTGCAACTGCGATCGGCCCCATTCTCGTCGGGAATCTGAAATTGGTACACCGAAAATGCAAGGAAGTTCCTGCGTTCGATGGGAAGGTGCGCAATGACCAGTCCCGCAATGGCACCACCGAACTGACTTGAACCGTCATTCGGGTTCTCGCCACGCGCCCGTGCTTCATCCCCGATCTTCTTGACTACGTAGTTTTGCGCCCACGAGTTGAAATCTGCGCGGGACGGATTCGTTCCAACGAGCAGGGCTCCGATGGCAAGCACAAGAATCAGCAACCGGCTCATGCAACAACCTCACCCTTGAACCATCGCCACTCTTGCCATGGATTGCGACAGAAATGTGGCGTCGGTCCCTTTCGTCCGCTGGACGCCACAGAGACTGACTGAATTCCATCGGCATCGGGGACATGAGCGCGGTGTTTGCGGCGTCAGGGATCGGTCTCCTGCTACTCCCCCGACTTCGCCTTGGATTCGTTGGCTGCGTGCCCGAATATTCCCTTCGCCATGAGCGACGTTTCGCCGTTCCGCCGCGCCTGGAACACCGCAGCGCGAACCGCATGGGCGTGCTTGCTCTCCGGATCCGCCTGCACGGCAAGCTCTGCCAGATGACACGCAACCCTTGCATCCTGTCCGACGAGGCTGAGCGCCCGCTCCGCAAGCTTGTTGGCGCCACCCGCAAGCCTTGCAATCTCCTGAGCCAGCGCGCTCTCGCGTGCAGGCTTCAGGTTGGCGGGGTTGCCGTCATACCAGCCTCCATAAAGGCGCCAGATGTTGCGAACGACAAACTCGGGCTCGTCATAGGTCGGCTTCAGGTACGGTTTGTCGAGCACGTCCTGTGCAATTGAAACCGAGTGAATGATGTCATTGAGCCGCGCGCCGTCGTTCATCATCGCCACTGTCTCGCGCACGAGCTTCTCGAGCGCATCCGCCACGTCGCCAAGCACACGCTGTATCCGCGCGACACCCTCGATCGGCAAGCCGTGCGCCGGCAGGAACAGTTCTGCCCCCTTCGCGGCCATGGCCCGCATCGCCTGGGCCCACTCAAGCGGATAGCGCTGGACCTTTTGCGGATTGCCAGCATTCGGAAAATTCCAGATGAAGAAATCGCCGGCGCAGATCGCCTTGTGCCCGGGTATCCAGGCCCAGCTGTGATCGTCCGTCTCCCCCTTGGCGTGATTGAGTTCGAACTTCACGCCTCCGATATCCAGGTCCAGCTTGTCGCTATAGGTGAGATCGGGCTTCGGCGAGCTTCCCGGCAGGAAGCGCGCGGACGGCACGTCACCTTCGGTCATCCCATAGCCGCGCTTGCGGAACTGCCCGAACTGCCGCTCGTTGATGAGCTGGTTGTAGCCATTCGTCATGTTGTAGCGGTCAAACCGCTTCGACACATTTTCATGGCCGCAGACGCGCAATTTCTGATGACCGTGCGAACAGCAGTCATCGACGAACGCGCCGCACCCGCCGACATGGTCAACATGCCCATGTGTATAGACAACGGTGTTGAACCTGTCCTTCGACCAGCGACGAATTTCGGAAACAACTTTCGAACCGCCACTCGGGTTCGATGTGTCGAACGCGACAAGCCCGTCATCGGTTTGAAACACAATTGAATGTGAAAAGGCTTCAACGACAGCAACACCGGGCTTCAGCTCCGAGAGCTGGTGATTGATCCGGTTGATGGGACCAACCTGGTCTGCCCCCTTGCCTTCTTCGATCACGGCTCGCGAAAGTGCCAGCAGGTCAGCCATCCGATTTCTCCCTGTCCATTCTCTTGTTGTTGCCGCCTAGCGGAATTCGAGCCCGTCAAACGTCCCCGTGCTGCGCCACTTGTCGAGATACGAGAAATACGCTGCAGCACCACCGGGATACCCGACGTAGTACTTGGCTGCAGGTCCGGGGTCCCTCCCCTCATTGTTGTAGTAGCCAGGCGTACAATCCTGGCTGCCAAGCATCATGCCGGGTCCTGACAGCAACAGCTTGATCCATTCATCCTCGGATTGCTTTGTCACTTCAACCGTTGAAAATCCGCTCTGAAGCGTGTGCTTTACGATCATCGCTATGGTCTTGCCGGACTCCGTCAGGTTATGCGGCACGTTTGAGATCAGGTTGGCACCCTGTGTTGGCTGCACGATGAACGCATTTGGAAATCCGTGCACGTGCGTACCGTGCTTCGTGCGCATTCCGTTCGCCCAGTACGTCGACAACTGAAGCCCTTCGCGACCCTTCGGATTGAACCCCGCGCGTCGTTCGAATGGTGTCCCCACTTCAAAGCCAGAGGCATAGATGATGCAGTCGACTTCGTACTCCTTGCCAGCCACCACGACGCCTTTTTCCGTGATCCTTTCAACACCACGACCATCAGTGTCGACCAGACGCGTGCCCGGCTCGTTGAAAGCCTGAAGGTATTCATCATGGAAGCACGGACGCTTGCAGAGCTGGCGATACCAGGCCTTGAGCTTTTCGGCTGTGTCCTTGTCATGCACAACTGTTTCCGCCCGCGCCCTGATTTCTTCCATTTTCTCGTAGTCGGAGTCTTCATAGGCCTTGAGCATGTCGAGTGGCGTGCGCTGGTCAGCCGGCAGCGCCATGATCTTGGTGCGAATACGCCGCGAAAGATCAGTCCAGCCGTCCTGGACCAGGTCCTCTTCGCCGGTAAGCCCCGCCTGGTTGGCGGTGAAGTTCTCGAGCCAGCGCTGTTGCCAACCCGGCGTGGCAATTTCCGCAAACCACTTTTCATCAATCGGGAGGTTGTTGCGAATGTCGACGGAAGAAGGCGTCCGCTGGCACACATAAAGCGTCTTGCAGGCCTTCGCGAGATAGGGAACACACTGCACGGAAGTGGCACCAGTACCGATGATGGCTACGCGCTTGTCGCACAATTTTTCCATCAATGAGCCCTTGGGGTCACCACCCGTATACGCATAGTCCCAGCGACTGGTGTGAAACGAATGCCCCTTGAACGATTCAATGCCAGGAATGCCCGGAAGCTTCGGAACGTGCAGTGGTCCGGTGCCCATGCCGATAAACTGTGCCGTAAACACATCGCCCCGGTTGGTGCGTATGACCCAGTGCGTTTTCTTGTCGTCCCATGAAAGGTCGGTCACCTCAGTGTGAAATAGCGCGTCCTTGTAGAGGTCGAACTTCTTCGCAATCCGATAACAATGCTCAAGTATCTCTGGTGCGTGGGCATACTTCTCAGACGGCATGTGTCCCGTCTCTTCCAGAAGCGGCATGTAGACCATGGAGGCAGTATCGCACTGTGCACCCGGGTACCGGTTCCAGTACCATGTACCGCCAAAATTGCCGCCCTTCTCGATGATACGAACGCTCTCGATGCCGGCGTCCTTCAGCCGCGCTCCCGTCACAAGCCCCGAAAAGCCGCCACCAATGAAGGCAAATGTCACGTGATCAGTCTTGGGTTCGCGTTGTGCGAGCGGCGTGTACGGGTCTTCCAGGTAGTGCGCGAGCTTTCCCTTGAGCTCAAGGTATTGTTCGTTGCCATCTGTCCGAAGCCGTTTGTCACGTTCCTCAAGATATTTCTTGCGCAGCGCCTCCTTGTCGAACGGGCGGCGGGTCACGGATTCAGCAATGGTCGACATGATATTCCTCGGAAGTGAATGGCTTTGGTCTGCGCATATAACCACGCGGCAGGAAGTTGAACAGCCGTCACGAACCGGAGGCGCCGTATCCGGCCGCCTTAAGGCGCCTGACCAGTCCCGCCCGCCAGACTTCCGCAAGGGAAGGTGCATCCAGCACCCGCTGCACCACATCACTGGCAACGCGCGGATGATACACGGCTACAAATGCCTCATGAACAGTGGGCTGTGCCTGATCAGTGTTGAGCCTCTCGAGCAGTCCGCGCGTTGGCGCGGTTCCCGCCTGCAGCACGCGAAAATACCATCCAGATTTTGCAGTGACCGTCATGTACGCGCTCAGGTCCTCGCGTCCGGTCAGAAGGGCGAACTTGAAGCATGGAGCGCGAGGCTGGCTCACCTCCAGCACAACATGCGCACCCCATGAAAAGCGGTCACCGATGCGCACCTCTGTTTCATCAGCTCCACGCAGTGTCAGATTCTCGCCGAATGAAGCAGGCGCAGTCTCAAAGTCGTGCTGCGCGTACCACCAGGGCCAGTGATCGGTCGGATAGGCATAGACGGCCTTGTCCGGACCGCCATGCAAGGTGCGGTCGGCCTGCCCGTCACCGTCGATATTGATGGATCTCACGGCGACAGAGTCGGCACCAACTGGAAACTTCCTGATACCGCTCGAAATGGGTTCACCCTGCCAGACCCCAAGCAGTTGCGGCAACCCGACATTGACCGAAAGCAATTCCATGCGCATGGAGAACTGACACGCCTGATGGGACAAGACCTGAGGTTAGTTTTGTTTTGCATCTTCGTCCAGCACACAACCTTCCACGGAGGCGGAAGCCAGCGCCAGCCAGTTCGCCGGACGCGCTCCCGGTGCCTGTCACAAGGGGTTCCCGTTTCCGGCTTGCGGCAAGCTGTGGTGCCGCCCGAAGCCTGTCAGGGACAACACATGCAAAGCGATGTAACGTCACTGCAGCGCTGGGCAAGTCGGGGAGGTCTCCGTCCGCTTGGTTGCCAGGGAGATCACCATGCTGTTTCGCGAAATTATGACCATCATTTTCTGGCGGACTCTGGAAACGTTTCTCGAACTGGGGACATTGCTTCTCATGGTCTGGGCACTGCCAGGAACATTGATGTGGCTCTTCAACACCTCATACTCGTTGTCGTCGGTTTTTGAGAGCCTTGGCGCCACCGTCTTTGGGATGTCATCCGCTGCCGACCTGTTCAGGCAGGTTTTGCATGAGGGTTCATTTGCATTCGGATACCTGGTCGGCACTTTTGGAATAATCGTGGCCAGCATCGTGCTTAGAATAGTTGCTGGAATATTCGGGCGATAGCCTCAAATTCAGCTTGTTCCAGAATTGCGCCTCGCGATAATCTTCGTTCCAGGTTGATAGGGGACAGGCGACCAGTGTTGAAACTGTGTGTTCGTGCATTCGCGTTCGTGCTGGCATCAGCCATTACCAGCGCACTTCCTTTGGTCGCGGCTACCGATGACTCTGCGCCACATCCGGCCAACCCTGAAGCGCAAAGGCTTTACGAGCAAGCCGACGCCGCTTTCGAAAAGGACCAATGGGACAGCGCACTGGAAAAGTACAACGCCGCGCTGAAACTCGATCCAGGTTATGCCAACGGGTACTACGGCCGTGGATGGTCCATGCTGCAAAGGGGCGATGCCGATCATGCCATCGCCGATTTTACCAGGGCGATCGAACTCAACGGCAACGAGGGTGACTATTTCCACGGTCGCGGCAGGGCCTACGAAGCTCTTGAAAAGTGGGATCTGGCCGTCAGGGACTACACTGATTCAATCCGGCTCACAAAAGGCGCATCCAATTCCTATCTGCGCCGGGGCTGGTGCTATTCAGAACTGTCGAAGCCCGCCGATGCCCTGAAGGACTTTGATGAGGGTTTGTTGATCGACCCGAACAACGCGGAAATCCTTTACGCCCGGGGATATGCACTTGACGACTTGGGCAAATACGACGAGGCCATCGCCGACTACACCAAGGCTCTCGGCATCAAGCCTGACTACCGGCTTGCCCTTCGCATGCGCGGTGTCAGCAAGTACAACAAGCTCGACTTCGAAGGGGCCGAAGCCGACCTGAACGAAGCAATTCGCCTGAACCCGAAAGACCCATATCCATACTACAATCGCGGCAGTACCCGAGCCGAACGGCACAACACTGATGGGGCAATCGCGGATTATTCCGAGGCAATTCGCCTGAAGCCGGACTACTTCGCTGCCGTGCTTGACCGCGGCGTCGAGTATCTTGGAAAGGAACAATTCGACCTTGCCGAAAAGGATTTTACCACCGCAATCAAACTCGCCCCCAAAAGCGGTCTCGCCTTTCGAAACCGCAGCGTTAGCAGAAGCAGTCTGAACAGGAATGCAGCGGCAATCAGCGACCTGAACGAGGCAATCCGGCTCGACGCCAGCGACACCAAGGCGCTGCTCCTTCGCGCATCCGTTTTTGACGACATGGGAAAAGACACTGAAGCGATTGCCGATCTCGACAAGGCGATCCAGTTGAAACCCGACTACTGGGAAGCGCTTAACAATCGGGGATTGCTGTTCGTGAAGGCGGGGGAGTGGCAGAAAGCGGTCGAAGACTATTCCGCAGCCATTCGCATCGTACCAGCTGAACCCAGACCCTACGGCAACCGGGCGGAGGTTTATTCAAAGCTCGGCGAGTTCGACAAGGCCGACGCCGACAAGGCAAGGGCGGCTGAGCTTGCGAAAACAAAATAACCTGCACTAACCCGCGACATCCTTCAGTCGATACCCCTCGCCATCCGCCTCAATGAAGCCTGCCGTCGGTCGGGAGAAGTGTGACCCCACCAGCAGCACACCGCGGGCTGCAACACCGGAAAACAGTTCCAGCCGTGTGTCGATGCTTTTTGCACGGTCATGATCGGCAAAAGTTGGCCAGTCAGGCCGCGCGAGCTGACATGGGTGATGGATGCAGTCGCCTGTGATCACCGCTTCATGCCCCTCTGATGCAATTGCAATCGACACATGACCCGGCGTATGGCCTGGCGTCGGCAGCAGGCGCACTTCATCACAAACCACATGATCGGTTGCCACGATATCGGCGAGGCCGTGCTCGAATATGGGCGTCACGGAGTCTTCGTGAACCTGCACCTGCGTATGCGCAAACCGCAATGCGCCGGACTGGATACTCGAAGTGGCCGTTCCAGGATCAGCACGCGCCGCCCGGTTTTCATCCTGCCAGTATTCAAACTCTTTCCGGGCAAACAGGTAGCGCGCCCTCGGGAATGTCGGCGACCACGCGCTGCCATCCCAGAACGTATTCCAGCCAACATGGTCGACATGCATGTGCGTACACAGAACACAGTCGACCTTGTCGGTTGCAAATCCTGCTGCATTGAACCGCTCGAGGAATCCCGACGCAAGCCTATGCCAGTGCGGAAAGTACCTGCGGTCCTTGCCGTCTCCGATGCAGGTATCAACCACAATGGTCCGGGCCGGCGTTTCGATCACGAAGCACTGGATAAGGCCCGTCATGGTGCCATCCGGCCAGGCAAAGCGCGGCACAAGCCAGTCAATCCCCTGCACCGCAGACCGCTTGGCACCAACGATCAGTTCGTTCAGGTCGGCAAGTTCCATCTCGACAATACTGGTGATTTTCACGCGGCCGACAGTCCATTGCATGAATTCAAGCCTTTCCCGGTTTTGGAAAACGGTGATGGTAGGGAGGTGGCTTATTTCTTGCGCATGCGGGCCAGGCGCTCGTGCATCTCCGGACCGCGCCCTTCCGAAAAATGAAGCTCCCACGCAACGCCCGACTTGACCGTCATGCCTTCTGTATCCGTCACGAGCCGCTTCATCGCCCGCGTGGCCCGCCAGCTATTGGCAACAACCTCATTGCAGAATCGTGCGGCTTCTGCGTCGAGCTCGGCTTCGGGCACGCAGAAATTGGCGAGGCCCATCTGCGCCGCCTGTTCGCCCGAATAGGTGCGGGAGGCAAACATCATCTCATGGGCGCGCGGCACGCCAACACGGCGAGGCAGGCGCTGTGACAGACCCCAGATCGGCACCAGATCCCACTTTGCATGCGTGTCGGCAAACCTGGCTGTATCGGCCGCAATGATGATGTCGGCGGCCAGCGCAAGCTCAAGCCCACCGGTCATGCAGTGCCCGCGTACGGCTGCCACCACCGGCATGGGAAGCGTCGCAAGCCGTTCAACAACGCCTGTCTCGAACCGCCCGACGCCTCCACTCTCGCTGCCGCCTGCGATGCCATCCAGATCGTGACCCGCACAGAAGCTGCGACCGCTGGCATTCAGCAGCACGCAGCCAACGCGGTCAGCCGTCACACCATTCAGATGACGGTCGAGCTCATGGAATGACGCAACGGACAGCGCGTTAAGCTTTTCAGGGCGATTGAGTGTGAGCGTACAAAGTCCATCTACAATTGAACAAAGAACCAGGTCTGTCATTGAAGGCCTCGTTTATTGGAGTGCGGAGCCAGTCTGACCGGATTTTGTGGAATGTGAAAGGGTGCGCGCCCGCAGCAACTGCAGACAAGCGGTCGACAGAGCAAGGCGACCCCGGTCAGGCGCGGGCAAGCAGCGTCTGGTTCTTCAGCAAATTACCTGCAGCGCGAAACGTAAGCGGCGAAAACGCCAATCTGGTAGTTCGTGATCTTGCCTGCCAAGCCAGTTCATTGCACAGCAACGCCGCGCGACACGTTGCCGTGCTGGAAATAGCCAGTCTCATCGATCACGAGGACCGCTTCATCATCCGCCAAATCCTCAATGACATAGTCTCGTATGCTAACCGAACGAAGAATTCGTAAGCGACCTGGAACTTTAGCCTTTCATGCGCGTTACCTGTTTGCGGCATTTCCGTGCCATAAACCGGGCGTCGAAGTCGACGCAACTCTGCAGGCATCATCATCACCGACAGAAATGACGTGTTAAACGCGCGGGCCGGTACCACCGACGGCGCCGACAACACCGCGCGCAAGGCCGAGGAAGCACTGCTCAAGGCGGGAGCTCTGCAGAGCGCCATCTTCAACAGCGCCAATTTTTCGAGCATAGCGACCGACGCCAAGGGCGTTATTCAGATCTTCAACGTCGGCGCCGAGCGGATGCTGGGTTACACCGCCGCCGAGGTGATGAACAAGATCACGCCGGCCGATATCTCCGATCCACAGGAACTGATCGCGCGGGCCAAAACGCTGAGCGTCGAACTTGCAACCTCAATCACGCCGGGCTTTGATGCACTGGTCTTCAAGGCATCGCGCGGGATCGAGGATATTTATGAACTGACCTACATCCGCAAGGATGGCAGCCGCTTTCCCGCGGTGGTGTCCGTCACCGCGCTGCGCGATGCACAAAACGTCATCATCGGCTATCTGCTGATCGGCACCGACAACACCGCACGCAAGGCAGCGGAAGAGGCACTGCTCAAGGCTGGTGCCCTGCAGAGCGCCATCTTCAACAGCGCCAATTTTTCGAGCATAGCGACCGACGCCAAGGGCGTTATTCAGATCTTCAACGTCGGCGCCGAGCGGATGCTG
>JBEBHP010000045.1:0-3411 GCA_040080835.1 Micropepsaceae bacterium
ACGGCTTTTGGAGAACGGCGACCGCTGGGAACGCGAGATCGCTCGCAATCTGGAACTCGACGCACGCTATCGGTAGACAGGCGCGGCTCGCAGCAGCGAGTCGAACCTGGGGACTAGACTTTCATCTGCCCCGTCCGGGGCGCGTTTGTGGAACACAGGAAAGGGAAGGCAGGCCGTGGCGCTGATCGCTTTCTACATCCTTTCGACGATTGTGGTGCTCTCCGCACTGTTTGTCGTCGCAGCAAGAAACCCGGTGCACTCGGTGCTCTGGCTGATCCTGGCGTTCTTCACGTCGGCGGGATTGCTGGTGCTGATCGGGGCCGAGTTCCTCGCGATGCTGCTGGTGGTCGTCTATGTCGGCGCCGTGGCGGTGCTGTTCCTGTTCGTGGTCATGATGCTCGACATCGACTTCGTGGCGCTGAAGCAGGGCTTCCAGAACTACCTTGTGATCGGGATGCTGGTGGCGTTGGCGCTGCTGGCGGAGATCGGGATCGTGGCGGCCGCAGCGACGTTCGGCGGCGGCGCGACCTTCCAGCCGAGCCCGGGCGCGGCGACCAATGCCGAAGCGCTCTCGAAAGTGCTCTACACGGATTACCTGCTGCTGTTCCAGATGTCTGGCATCGTGCTGCTCGTCGCCATGATGGGCGCCATCGTGCTGACGCTGCGCTCGCGGCCGAACGTCAAGCGGCAGAACATTGCTCAACAGACCGGGCGCAAGCGCAAGGATGCGGTTGAGCTCAAGGACGTTCCTCCGGGGCAAGGGATCTAGCGATGGATTACGCGCAACTCGGCCTCGGGCATTATCTTGCTGTCTCGGCGGCGCTGTTCACCATCGGCGTGTTCGGCATCTTCGTGAACCGCAAGAACATCATCGTCATCCTGATGTCGATCGAGCTGATCCTGCTCTCGGTGAACATCAACCTCGTCGCGTTCTCGGTCTTCAACGGCACGATCATGGGCCAGGTCTTCGCGATGCTGGTGCTGACGGTCGCCGCCGCAGAGGCCGCCGTCGGACTTGCCATTCTCGTCGTCTACTTCCGCAACCGTGGTGAAATCGCGGTTGAGGACGTCAACGTGCTGCGCGGTTAGGGGGAGAAGGGCGTGACCTTCCAGGAACTCGCAGCAATCTTCATCGTGCTGGCGCCCGGCCTTGCCGCCGCGGTCTCCGGCCTTGGCCAGCGCTTCCTTGGCGACAAGGGCGCGATGGCCATCACGACGACCATCGTCATCTCGGCGGCCGTTCTGGCGGGGTATCAGTTCTTCATGTGGTCGCTCGGCGGCCAATCGGGCGAGACGCACACCATCGTGCTATCGCGCTGGTTCAACGTCGACACGTTCATCGCCGACTGGGCAATCCGCATCGATGCGCTGTCCGTGGTCATGATGTTCGTGGTGACCAGCGTCTCGGCGCTCGTTCACACCTATTCGATCGGCTACATGTCGGACGATCCGCACCGCGCGCGGTTCTTCGCCTACCTGTCGCTGTTCACCTTCGCCATGCTGATGCTGGTGACGGCGGACAACTTCATCCAGCTGTTCTTCGGCTGGGAGGGCGTCGGCCTCGCGTCCTACCTGCTGATCGGTTTCTGGTACAAGAAGCCGTCGGCCAACAGCGCGGCGATCAAGGCCTTCGTGGTCAACCGCGTGGGCGACTTCGGCTTTGCGCTCGGCATCATGGCGCTGGTGTTCATGATCCAGCCGGCGGCTGGCGTGGATTACACGCAGTTCGGCCTCCACGAATTCTCCTCGATCAAGTTCGACACTGTGTTCGCCATCGTCGCCAACAATGCGCCGGTTCAGGTGATCGGGCAGACGGTTGCCATGCCGATCCAGCAGGTGACGTTCGATTTCCTCGGCGTCCATGTCTGGGGCCTGGAGATGGCGGCGATCCTGCTGTTCATCGGCGCGATGGGTAAATCGGCCCAGTTCTTCCTGCACACCTGGTTGCCGGACGCGATGGAAGGCCCGACGCCGGTCTCCGCGCTGATCCACGCGGCGACCATGGTGACGGCGGGCGTGTTCCTCGTCTGCCGCGCCTCGCCGATCTTTGCCGTCTGTGAAGTGGCGTCGAACCTTGTCACGGTCGTGGGCGCGGTGACGTGCCTGTTCGCGGCGACGGTTGGCCTCGCACAGAACGACATCAAGCGCGTGGTTGCGTATTCGACGTGCTCGCAGCTGGGGTACATGTTCTTCGCGGCGGGCCTTGGCGGCTATGGCGCCGCGATGTTCCACCTGTTCACGCACGCCTTCTTCAAGGCGCTGCTGTTCCTTGGCGCAGGCTCCGTGATCCACGGCATGCACCATGAGCAGGACATGCGTTTCATGGGCGGCGTGCGCCCGAACATGATGTTCACCTGGGCGATGATGCTGATCGGCACGCTGGCCCTCATCGGCTTCGGCATCCCAGGCACGGATATCGGCTTCGCGGGCTTCTTCTCGAAGGACGCGATCATCGAGACGGCCTTCGCCTCCGACAGCGCGTTTGGTCCGTTCGCCTTCTGGTGCTCGATCACCGCCGCGCTGCTGACGAGCTTCTACTCCTGGCGCCTGATGTTCATGACATTCGAAGGCAAGTACCGCCCGAACCCGCATGCGCATCACGACGACCACGCGCATGCGGATGATCATGGCCACAGTCATGATCATGCTCACGACCATGGCCACGCCAAGCCGAAGGATGGCCGCGCGCCGGCGCATGAATCACCGAAGATCATGCTGGTGCCGCTGTTGCTCCTGGCGGTCGGCGCTGTGGGCGCAGGCTTCGTGTTCAAGCCGCAATTCCTGACCAGCAATGCCGACAATTTCTGGCAGGGCGTGATCGTGCGCGATGCAGATCCGCTCTACGGCCCGCACGGCTTCCACCCCTATGGCGAAGCGACCACGGCGGCCCACGCCCCGGCGGAAGAGCATGCGCCTGCGATTTCGAACGCTGCTGCCTCGCCCGCCGAGGAAGCGCATGGTGCCGCCGCCACGGCGGAGCACGCTGCCCCGTCTGCTGGCGAGCATGCGGAAGCTCATCACGAGCTGCCGGCCTGGGTTGTGTGGGCGCCGTTCATCGTGACGCTGACGGGCTTCATCGGCGCCGTGATCTTCTACCTCTGGGCGCCGTCCATTCCGCGCCGCATGGCGGCGAATGGGGGGCCGATGCACTCGTTCCTGTCGCACAAATGGTATTTCGACGAGATCTACAATTTCATCTTCGTCAAAGGTACTGCGGCTCTCGGCGACCTGTTCTGGAAGGTGGGCGACAAGAAGATCATCGACGGGCTGGGGCCTGATGGCGTCACCGGCGTCGCCAAGGCGGGCGCGGGCGGGCTGTCGAAGCTGCATACGGGCTACATCTTCCACTACGCACTTGTGGTGCTCCTGTCGGCGGTGGTCTTCGCGGCCTTCGCTCTTCTCGGTCAGGGG
>JBEBHP010000046.1:0-3368 GCA_040080835.1 Micropepsaceae bacterium
CCGCGATGCCGTTCGACGAACCGGCCGATGGTTCCTCTACACCGCCGCGATCGTGATCGCGATGGTCGCGATCGAGCTGCTCTTCATCGACTGACGTCGTTCGAGGAGGCGCTGCGGCCGAGCGGCGTCGCTGCAAGCAGGTCGCCCGGCATCGTGCGCATCGCTTCGTGCTGCTCGAGCCAGAGGCGTGCCGACAAGAACTGACCGCGCGGCAGGCCCGACTCACGCTGCACCAGGTCCGCGGGCCGCGGGCCCTGTTGGAGGCAGCGCAGAAGCGCGGCGGCATCGCCGGAGACTTGCAGCCCGAGTGCCGTCGTCGGCGTGACCTGCGCCGTCACGCCGAGGTCGCGCAGCAGCTCAGCTGGGTCGAGCGCCACCTGCGCGCCTTCGCGAAGCAGCTGGTGGCAACCGTGGCTGCGTTCGCTGGTCCACGGCCCCGGAAGGGCGAACACGGTGCGGCCCTGTTCGGCGCAGAAGCGCGCGGTCTGCAGCGCGCCCGATGTGCGGCCAGCTTCGACGACGAGCACCGCCGTGGCGGCGACGAGGATTCGGTTGCGGCGGGGGAAGTGACCTCGCAGGGCACCGCGACCGGGCGGCAGTTCGCTGAGCACGCAGCCGCCGTTCTCGGCGATGCGGTCCGCGAGTTCCTTGTGCTCGGGCGGATAGATGCGGTCGAGCCCGCCGGCGAGCACGGCGACGGTCGGCGTTCCCTGCTTCAGGCTCGCGCGGTGGGCGAGGGCGTCGATGCCGCGGGCGAGCCCGCTCCACAGGCAGGCACCGGCCCTGGCCAGGTCGGTCGCAAACGTTTCCGCGGCGTCGATGCCGTAGGGCGTGGGCGTTCGGCTGCCGACGACGGCGAGCGCAGGTTCGTGCTGCAAGGCAGCAGGGTCGCCGCGGACGAACAGGACGTTGGGGCGGAGCGCCGCCGTCCGCAGCGACTCCGGATAGCGCTCGTCCAGCGGAGTGAGCACCGTGAGACCGTGTCTCGTCGCATCGGCGACCCAGCGGAGCGCCGTGGCTGCGAGGCCAGTCGGGTCGCACAGCCTCTGCAGCACGCGCCTTTGCAGCCCGTCCGGCGGCGAGCGGAGGAGATCCGCCGGCGTGGTCGAAGGGTCGAGGAGGGCAGGGACTAGGGCCGGTTCACAGCCTTCGGCGACGGCAAGCAGCAGATGAGGATCCACGTGCCGTACATGCACGCGGCGGCGCTGTGGTTACACAGTCGCCGCCGCATTCCGGGCGAATCCGAAGACAAGGCGTCGAAGAAGGCGGCGGGCGAACCCGCCGCAGCTCACTTCTTGGCCGTGTCCTTCCTCGCCTCTTTGGGCGGCACTTCGCGCGGCGTCATGCCGAACTTCAGCTCGCCTTCGACGATGTGCGCTCGGATGGTGTAGGGCGTCTCGAGTTCGCCGCGCAGGATCGTCTCGCTGAGCGGGTCCTCGAGGTGCTTCTCGATGCCTCTCTTGAGCGGGCGCGCGCCGAAGTCCTCGTGGAACGACTTCTCGATGAGCCAGTCGATCACCGACTGGTCGACGTCGAGCACGTGGCCCTTCTGCTTCATGCGGCCGTTCACCTTCTTGAGCTCGTTCTCGACGATGCGTTGCATGTCGTCGCGGCCGAGTTGGTTGAACACCACGATCTCGTCGAGGCGGTTGATGAACTCCGGACGGAAGTGGCGTTCCACCTCGCCCTGGATCATCTCGCGCATCTTGTCCGCACCCGACTCCTTCGGGCCCTTGCCGAAGCCGAGGCCGGCGCTGTTCTTGATCAGGTTGGCGCCGATGTTCGACGTCATGATCATGACCACGTTGCGGAAGTCGATGTGGCGTCCGAACGAGTCGGTGAGCCGCCCCTCCTCCATGATCTGGAGGAGCATGTTGAAGATGTCCGGGTGCGCCTTCTCGATCTCGTCGAGCAGCACCACCGAGTACGGGCGCCGGCGGACCTTCTCGGTCAGCTGGCCGCCTTCCTCGTAGCCGACGTAGCCCGGAGGCGCGCCGACCAAGCGGGAGGCGTTGTACTTCTCCATGTACTCGGACATGTCGATCTGGATGATCGCGTCCTCGCTGCCGAACATGAACTTGGCGAGGCACTTCGACAGCCAGGTCTTACCGACGCCCGACGGGCCCAGGAAGATGAACGAGCCCATCGGCCGGTTCGGATCCTTGAGGCCGGCGCGCGAGCGACGGACGGCTTTGGCGATCGCGTGTATTGCGCGCTCTTGGTTGATCACGTCCTTGCCGAGTTCTTCCTCCATGCGGAGCAAGCGGTCGGCTTCGGCTTGGTCGAGTCGGCTCAACGGGATGCCCGTCATCTTGCTGACGGTCTCGGCGATGACTTCCTCGTCGACTTGGCCACCGGACTCACGCGAGGTCTCGCGTTCGCGCCACTCGCGCTGGATCTCTTCCTTCTTCTTGCCCAGCTTGAAGGCCTGATCGCGCAGATCGGCGGCGCGCTCGAAGTCCTGGTTGGCGACCGCCTCTTCCTTCTCCTTGTTGAGACGCGAGACCTCGTTGTCCATCTCGCGGAGGTCGGGCGGCGCCGTCATCGACTTGATGCGCACGCGGGCGCCGGCTTCGTCGATCACGTCGATCGCCTTGTCCGGCAGGAAGCGGCCCGTGATGTAGCGGGTCGCGAGGTCGACGGCGGCCTGCATCGCCGCGTCGGTGTAGGTCACGCGGTGGTGGGCCTCGTACTTGTCGCGCAGACCCATGAGGATCTCGAGCGCTTGCTCGGGCGACGGCGGTTCCACGTTGACGGTCTGGAAGCGGCGCTCGAGCGCGCCGTCTTTCTCGATGTACTTGCGGTACTCGTCGAGCGTGGTCGCGCCGATGCACTGCACCTCGCCGCGCGACAGCGCTGGCTTCAGCACGTTGCTGGCGTCGATGGCGCCCTCGGCACCGCCGGCGCCGACCAGGGTGTGCAGTTCGTCGATGAACAGCATCACGTCCTTGGCGCGGCGGACCTCGGTCATCACCGCCTTGATGCGCTCCTCGAACTGGCCGCGGTACTTGGTGCCGGCGACCATCATCGCGAGGTCGAGCACGACGAGGCGCTTGCGCCGCAGTATCTCGGGCACGGTGCCCTTGATGATCCGCTGCGCGAGTCCTTCGACGATTGCGGTCTTGCCCACGCCGGCTTCGCCCAGCAACACCGGGTTGTTCTTGGTACGGCGCGACAGGATCTGGACCACGCGCTCGATTTCCTGATCGCGGCCGATCACCGGGTCGAGCTTGCCCTCGCGGGCGAGTTCGGTCAGATCGCGGCCGAACGAGTCCAACGCGGGGGTCTTGCTCTTCGACTGGGTGTGCGGACTGCCGCCGCCACCACCGCCGCCGGATCCAGCTCCGGATCAGGGCTCGCAACCGAGA
>JBEBHP010000021.1:0-61126 GCA_040080835.1 Micropepsaceae bacterium
GGCGTGATGAATCTGATCTGGGTGGTGGCCATTGCAGCTTTCGTCATGGTCGAGAAGCTATTGCCGGCTGGAGAGCGCATAGGCCAGGCTGCGGGCGTCTTTGCGGTCGCGATAGGTGGCTATCTATCGCTCACGCCGATCCTGACTTGAGTTTACCGTCCACCCCTGTCAGCAAACATTTGTTGTGTTCCGCGGTGGGCCGACTGCCGCATTTGAGCGCAATCCGATCGTGCTGCGCAGGCGAAGCCGCACGACGCCTCTGGATAAACCCGGCCAATCAACCGAAGCCACCGCGGTGTGGGCAAAGTCCGCCGCACAGGAAAATGCCCAACCCCCAGGTCCCGTCAGGCTTGAAGTCTTTTCAGGACGCGATCACACGAGACTGCCATAGTGCGGTTGCGCGTCAACGGGATGTTCAATGACGACGAATTGTGTGCAGGGAACTTCGCTCAGGCAGGTCACCGTTGTGTGCCATTTTCGCAGGCCCGTGACAAAGAGATCGTACCCGTCAGCGGCCGATCGAACGTCAAGCAAACGCCCGTCCTATGCCCGAAGAGGCGCCAGTGACGAGCGCTACGCGTTTCTTGTGAGGAGGTTGGTCCTCCAAAACCGGCGCCGTTAACCCGGTTTACTGAGTGCACCAATTTCATGACTGGTTGCGGCATTTGATGCTAAGGTGTTCAGGAACGTGCGCGGAGAGCTGAAATGCAAATCAGGTCAATTTTATTTTCCGTTTTTTCTCTGGTCCTGTTTCAAGGCTCGGCTATCGCGGAAAATTGGATTCAGGTTGGACCGTCGCCAAGTGATTACACCCAGTATTACGATAGCTCCTCTGTCGGTCGCGACGGCGCAAAAGCAGGTCTCGTTTCGCTGACGAACTACGCATCGCCCCAATCAAACAGCGAAGTGGCAGGCGGATCACGCAACTATTCATCCCAAACTTTTTTCATGGTGTTCGACTGTACGTCTCGCCAGGTTATTGGCATCGGCCAGTTCATGTGGTTCTCGAATCCATGGGCTGCGGGCGATCTGGTATTCAAGGCCGACGGATTCGACACGACGCACCGGCCAATCAATGCCGATACAGCCAATGAGGCGATGTATTCGGTGGCCTGCAGATGAGATGCACGGGAAGTAAAATGTTTTAGTTCTCTTGTTCGAAAGCGTGGAAGAAGAGAGGAGCACTCTCTTTCGTCCGCTGCCTGGCTCCATCAAGGCTTTGGCAGGCGCAGCCGCTCCCTCGTTGGCGTGAGAAGTGTCTTTGTGCAGTTTACAAGCCACATCGGCGTAATATTGCCATCAACTTTGACCCTTTGAACGAATCGATCGCCCAGGGGGCCGCCAGCCGCAATCTTCTGGGTGCCTAACGGGCGTTGACCTTTGCACAACAATTGGCGTTGGCGCTTGGGGCTTGCCGATTGGACAACTTTACAGCTCAGAACCGGTTAAACAGTCGGACCGCTTTTCCTGCGTCCGATGGACCAGGAGATAGCATCACTTCTGATCACTCCCGAGACCCTTTTGCCCAGACTTCTCTCGAGTACAGGCCGCCAAGGCACCAAGGTGAAATCCCTCGCTCGTTCGATGACCGCAAATCGCCCACTGACAAGATCGAGCCGCCGTCGGTACGCACCTTCGATCCGCTTCGCGTCTCGCAATTCCGTGTAGGGCAATCCCATCTCCCCCGAAATCTGCGCCGCCACCTGCGTGAGCTCACGTCGGCGCAGGATGGCGACTAAATTGGAGCGATAGACGGTCTGATCCTGCCGCTCCTCGGCGAGACCTTGCTCGATCAGCCATTGCCGGCGTTGCGCCAGCGCACTCTTCACCTCACGGCCAAAGCCTGAGTCGCGAACGCCCGATGGCTCAGCGGAAACAAGCTGGTGGTCGAGCCATGTCGCACCGTCCGCTTTGATCTGGTGTTCGACGCGCGTCGGCGAAAGAACTTCGACAGCAACGAGCGCCTGCCCCGACCGCACTCGTTCATGAACCTCGACGGCCTTGAGGAAACCGGACGAAATTTGCCAAGTCCCATCGGCCGTGCGCTCGACGATATTTGTCCGCCGCAACGCTTCGAGCCGGCGAACATGAGCCGCGACATACGCGGCGCTTGCACCTGGATCGTGCCGATGGTGGATCTCCGGGGAATACCGACCTCCATGCTTTTCCGCGATGCTGGTGACAATCCGATCAGCAAGTTTCGGTTCGGTGCGCTTCGCCTCGATCGCAACGATAGTGCCTGGCGGTATCTGCTCGACGGCGTGCCCACTTCCGACATCGACCCAATGCGATCTTCCGTCAACGCCATCAACAATGAGGTAGTGCCGGTCATTGAGTTCGTCGGAGAGACCCCGTTCCACTACACGCCCGACAAGCCGTACATTCGGTTCAGTGGCATCGAAGATTGCATAGTCGGCGGGTGCTCGCTCGATCTGCGCCTCGGTCATTGCCCGGTGCATCGTCTTGATGATATCGCCGCGTTCGCCCATGCGCTGCAGCGTCGCTTCCAAGGTCTTCGCCAAGCGCCAAACGCCCGGCGTGGTCTCGTCCGCGAGGCCAAGTTGCTTCAAATGCTGCAGCCGCCCCGCGCGCAACGTCTGATCGAACCGCCCATAGGCGCTCGCTCGCATCTGCCTGACATCGACAAGACCTCCCTCCCCGCCTTCCCGGATGAGGCGTCGATCAAGAGTGGTAAAGCGATCTTGGCCGGTCTCCTCGCTCAGCTTGCGTTCGATGTCGAGGTCGGTGCGGGCGCCTAGGTCGAGCGTCACAATCTCGGCCGCGCGCTCCCGCATGCCGTGGGCAATGTATTCTCGGGCGATGATCAAGTCCTGACCGCACTCGTCCTTGCCGCGAACGATGATATGGGTGTGGGGGTGGCCAGTGTTGAAATGATCGACCGCGACCCAATCGAGCTTTGTGCCCAGGTCTTCCTCCATCTGAGCCATGAGACGCCGCGTCATTGGTTTGAGATCGTCGTATTCGACCCCGTCTTCGGCCGCGACAATGAACCGAAACTGATGCCGGTTCCCATCGCCGCGCTCGACGAACGCCTTACCGTCGGCGCGGTCTTGGGTTGCATCGTAGAGCTCACCCGGCAACCCTTCGCGCGTGACACCGTCGCGTTGAATGTAGCGCAGATGCAGCTTCGCGGCTTTCAAGCCGCTCGCACCGATTTTGACAATACGCGCTTTGATGACGACCCGGCGAGACCTGAAGGCGGCGTGGCGATCGGCGAGCACGCGGCCGACGCCAGCACCACGTCCAATACGGCTGCCGTCGAAGCGGCGCGCACCAGAAGGAGATGAGGATGCCCTGCCGCCGGCACGCGCCGCTGTGCGCAATACTTGCCCCACATAGGACTTTGCAGGTTTGTCGCTGCGCGCGCGGATCTTGCCAAGCCTCGGGTCGAATTCGTCGTCTTGGTTCATGTCCATTGCCCACACACATACGCTGTCAATAACAACATGGAGGCGAGCCTCGCTTTCACAAGGTGCACTGTGCATTTTGGCGCGCATGAATTGCCTGGCGTCAAAGTGGCGCTCATTTCAAGCGCGTGGCGCTATAGAAAAGATGTGCAGACCGCGATATTGGCGGCCCTTGGCGCCAATGCTTTTTATCTTGCCCTTCTAATCTTTTTGCTCTGTACACGTCCTAACTGTCTTCTCCTTCGCTCTCGTCTCCCGGTATTTTCAGAAGGTCAGGCCGCGGGACGAACAATCCGCGTAGAGACAAAGAGAATGTCGAAACCGATTGATCGGAGCAATTGACCGTTTTCGGAGCACTATTTCGGGTCACACGAATCTGTTTTCCGAGTGGGATTCATGCACTCAGCGCCCTATTTTTCATGTCATTGGTGCGTTGCACAGAGGACTTTCCAGAGCACTTAACCATCAACGGAAGCTTCGGATTGGTGATATTTCCAAGGACCGAAATTACTCTCACGCGGTCGACAAGCGCTCAAATCATTCGTCAAAAAAGCTCGCTATCACCATCGGCGAGGACGAGCATAGGTCGCAGCTCGAATCCGATTGGACAGATCGTAACCAGAGTCACTAGACCCATATCCCAACGAGCCTCCCGACGATGTCATGTTGCTCGCTGGGCCCGAAATAACGTCCGTCAAACGACCCCGATGAGTCCGGATTCAGAAGAAATACTTGGTCGACTGAGAGCGTCACGCAGCCGACCCAAGACGTGAGCACCCGTCCGGCCCGGTCAGAAGACAACACTGTGGCGGCCAAAATCTCGTTAACGAACACCGCCCTGTCCGTCGCGCAAACCCGATCACCGGGCAATGCCGCGACTCGCTTCAGAGCAGGGGTATTGTAGGGCAGATACAAGCGCTCGGCGGCAAGCTTGCGCGCTTTTTGAGGCAGCCAAACAAGCACAAGCTCACCACGTTCGAGACCCCTGTCCATGCTTAGCCAGTAAAGTCCGATGGGTGCGCTGGCACTTGCATTCCAGATCAATCGTGGTATCGGATCGGCAACACTGACCATCGCCAGAGCCCCGCAGACGGCGATGGCGATGGCAAAGTCTCGACTTTTTTGTGATGCAAAATTCTGCCATCGGTCCACCCAGGCGATACCCACGCGCCAACACCAGTCACACATCGGACGTGTTCCGCTTCATCCGCGCCTTCGACCAGGCATCGATGTCGTCAATGTGGTAGCGGACATAACGCCCGTGTTTGCGATATTCAGGCCCTCCCCCGTGAACACGCATTTTCTCAAGGGTGCGCCGTGACAACCCTATAAAATACGCCGTCTGATCCGTGGTCAAAAACGGACTGCCCTTCTTGGCTCTCGTGGCTCTGTCGTTTTCGTCGTCCATGATACGTATCTCTCAAAGTCGGCGACAGCCAACGTCGCCAGGTTTGAGCGAGCATGGTCGTGAATGACGCCTCCCGGCACCGGCGAAAACTTGAACCAGCGATTTCGCCGGGGGGAGAACGCAAAACACCGGCACCTCATCGTCCGGATGGGATGAGGCGCCGGTCACTTGCCGGCCCGACGCTGGTGGGACCAACCGGTCTTGACCGGAGGCGGATCGTCCAGACGGTCCCCGTTACGTGAACCGCTTTCCGCTAGCGATTTTGTTCACAACCGTCGCGATGGGAGGACGGGCTGGCAAGTGGAGGTAGCCCCGCGCTTGAAGTGACAAACGCGGAGCCACCGGTCTCCTAGTCGGCCGGATTCCAGATCACGGCGAATGTGTCACCGCTTTCGCCAGGGGCGCGGCCCAGATTGGCGTAGAGCTTGCGGGGACCGAACTCAGGTGCGGCAAGGCTGAGCGACACGTAGTCTTTGCCGGAGGTTTCACCTTTGCGCACCCATCCAGCACCGATATCGGCGCCGGCGGATGTAACCCGGAAATCGGGCTGGTTGTCGGCGCTCTTGGTCTCGTTGGGAACGACTTCGATGTCGGCGCGGATCGTTAGTGTCTTGAGCTGACCCTTGTAGCCGCCATTGGGCTGTTTCGTGACATAACCGATTGCGGGCATGATATTCATCTCCTTGTTTCGCGCCCTCGAGAACCATTTCCCTTCAGGCGTGAGCGGACCGTCAATGGGTGAGCACGGCGCACTTGAACCCACAGGGCCGGAGCACCCGCGGAGGACCCGAGCTCACAGGTTTTTTGGCAGCGAAGCGGGCGCGAGGAGCCGCACTGGCAAGCGGCGGGGAAAATACCTGGGAGTGAGGGTTTTAAGGCGACGGCGTCACCCATAGGTCCTGAGCGAAAGCCCCAAGGGAATGGTTATGAGGGCGCAATGGAGATGGATTCTGCCTGCTTCGTGCTCACGAAATCTAGCAATGGCGGCATGTCGACAAGGGCAGTTCAGGATCGAATCCGCTCTGCGGACTCGCGTTACCCAACGTTTTCCGCCGGACAATCGCCCGTTATTGACCGGTCCAGCTGGAGCCCGGGTGCATTGGATAAACGGGAAACGATTGGTAAAACGCTTAGCAAAAGCGTCGCCCGGAACAAACGGACGCTCACGCTCTAGGCCAATCTGAACCGCGCTGCCGACGATGACGAGCATTTTTTTGGGCCACGATCCGGGGCGACGGCCACGGAGCCGCCGCTCCAAATTGATCAGCGCAGGCGGAAGCAGTCGAGCTCTGCCCGTTCAAGTGTCGCTGTAGTCAAGCACGCGGCAAGCTGTATAAAAACGGGCCGGAAACGACAGCCAACGTGGAAACCAGGGTGCAACTTTGGCGCGGCCGTTGGTGCCGTCGAGATGATCCCGGATGATTTGTTTCTGTGTTTTGAGCCGCTCGGCAACATTGGCGTCGGCGACCGCTTGTCCCGCCACCTCGGCCAGCATGGCATTGACGACGATCTTCTCACGGACGAGTTCGAAGAACGCATCGTCAGGCGTCCACGTTTTGGCGGTATCGACCTTCAATTGATTTCCAACCGCTTCGACAAGCGCACTTCCCACCGCCAATGTTTCGGCCGCGATCATGGCTAGAACGCGCATGACTTCCGCGTTCGGCAGCTTCAGCAGCTTTGCAAATATGGTTGCGGCCACAACATCGCCACCGCCTTGCACCATCGTCCCGCACGCGTCTTCAAGTCCGAGCAAGCTGACGATTGCCGCGCGGCGGCGGATATACTCGTCCTGCGCCGGGCTCGCGGCAATGCTTTCGGCGATGGCTTTCGACTTGGCTGATTGCGGTTCGGCCTTCACCTGCCACAAGGGCGAGCCGCAAATCGCTTCGGCGATCATCAGCCGCAGCGCTACCTGTGCATCGTCAAGAAGTGCAAGTCTCACCGCTGCGTGACGGTGCAAATCGATGTAGTTCTGCAGTGTCGAGGACATTTCAGGCCGACCGTCTACGACTGGCTCCGTCTCGTCCGTCGCTTCGTCGCGGCGAGTGCGTTTCACGTCTTTCTGACTACGATAGGCTTCGAAAACCTCAACCTCGCCACGCTGAGACACGGCGATAAAGACGTGACCGCCCTTCTTCTTGGATGTCTTCTCATATTCCCAGCTGCGAAACGTTTCGCCCTGATCGAGGATCGCAACCTCTGTCCAACCGTTCGCAAGGTATTCATCCCGCTTGGCGGCAATGGCTTTGTTTTGCAACTCCCAGAACAATCCCACCTCCGCGAAATACGCATCTTCGCCGAACAGATCGGCGATAATCTTGCTGCTGTAGTCTTCAAGCGGGAACAATGCGGCCTTGGTCGCAATCGACTGCCCACCGAACAGCCAGTGCTTCAATTGCTGGCCGAACGGCGTATGCACATCGTCGTTTTGAAGGAGCTTGAGCCATTCCTGCTGCTGGGCTTTTGTTGCCATTGTCAGATGGCGCACGGTCTCGGCGTCGATCTCTTCGCGCCGGTACGCGTCCTTGATCTTCGGCAACAGATTGCCGAGCGCCAGGCGGCGTTTGACAATTGCTTCGGTCAATCCAAACGTTGCAGCAATGTCAGCGACGGCCTTGCCCTCTTTGATCAGCCTGACGAAAATGTCGTGCTGAGACATTTCGTCGGGATCGAGGCGCGCGACATTCTCGATAAGCGAGGCTTCGAGCGCCGCCGCGTCGTCGCCCGCGTCCATCACAGCGCAGGGAAGCGGCGCGACCTCGCCTCTCTCCTCTTTGACGGCCTTTGCCGCGAAATACCGCCGCCGTCCGGCGACGATCTCAAAGCCGTCCGCATTCGGACGAACGAGCAACGGCTGCAGGATGCCGCGCGCCTTGACGCTTGGCAGAATGTCGGAAATATCCGGCTCGCGTTTGCTGTGGCGCATATTCAGTGGCGAGATATGCAGGCGCTCAATGTCTATATGTTGAAGTTGCATTTGTTCATTCTCCTTTTGGGTTGAGTGACCGGCGTCGTCCCGCAAATTTGCTTCAAGCCGCAGGCGAGCGGAGCCGGGCGCTTCTCAGCGCTGGGGTTCCGCCGCTTGCGGCGAAATTTCTGGGCAAGAGTTTGGGCATGGTTCCAACGACGCATCATCCGGCTCGCTTGCCTCTTCGGTCGCAGCGCACCCGGCAGCGGGCTGGTCGACATGTCGGAACGCAAGCAGATAGTCGGCTGCTTTCGACGCTGCCGATGCCGCACGAAAAATTGCACGGCTATCCTCGCGCAAAATCGAAAGCCACTCGCCAAGGTAGTCGGCATGGCGGACGGTGGGCACGATGTTGAGGCTGGCGCAGACAAATGCCCCTGCCATTTCGGCGACGAGCTCTTCGCGCGCGTAGGCTTTGGAGCCATACAAACCCGACTGATCACGGGCAAGGCGCGAGGTGTGGCCCGTCCAGTGCGACAATTCATGACAGGCAGTCCGGTGCCAGTTGATCGGTTCGAAGAACGCTTGCGGCGGCGGAACGTGCACCGAGTCCGTGCCCGGCATGTAGTAGGCTTTCTCGCCGCCAATGCGGAATTTGGCACCGGTCGCGCGGATCAGTGCTTCGGCCTCTGGTAGGATCAGGCTTTCGAGCACGGGCGGTGCATCAGCATAAAGTCTGTCAGGCAAGCCCTCGCACTGATCAATGTTGAAGACGGTGAAGCGTTTAAGAAACGGAATCGGCCGTTCACCCGTTGCCTCAGTGTTCCCACATGCTGGCGAGCCATGGCGTCTGCCGACCGGTTCGCCGCCTGATTTATCTTTCGGCACGAAGCGGTCGGCATAAACGACCATGGTTCCCGCCTCGCCCTTGCGAACATGACCACCAAGGGCGAGAGCCTGTCGGAAGGTGAGCCACGATTGCGCCTCAAACCCGCGATCGATCACGGCGCCCCATAGGAAGAGGACATTGATGCCCGAATAGCGCCGCGCTGACGCTGCATTCTGCGGCAAGCCAAGACCAGCCTTAGCGCTGCCCCAAGGTTGCACCCAGGGCACGCGCCCGGCTTCGAGTTCGCCGACGATTTTGTCGGTCACTTGTTTGTAAAGGCTTGGGCGATCTTCTCCCCGCGCTTCGATCACCTGCCGTTCGATCACTTGTCCCATAATTGGCCTCACGCTCCTCTGCCCTTCGCACCCTTTCCCCGGAAGCGGGGTGGGCGGCTGAAAGCGACCGGATAGGCCCGCTGAACGAGGCGGACTGCACCCAAAGGGCCGGAACGAATGTGGAGGACCCGCGCCCCTTGGCGCGGGTTGTGGTCCGCCGCAGCGGACCTAAACGGGAGTGGCCGCCCACTCCGCGTGAGGGGAAAACACCAAACGACTTCAGCGCGCGATAGCGCGATGGCCAACCGCGGGGCACGCGGAAAGCGTCAGGGGGCAAAGCCCGAAGGGCCGAGACGCTTTACGGCTCGGTTCACGAGCACGTGGCCCGCGTGACACGCGTCACGCGGGGACGCCGTAGCCAGTGACACCAATTCAGCTTACTCTCCTGATCGCGTTTAGAATCTATAAAATGTCATCTTTCGGCAAGCACAGAAAAACTAAGCCCAACCCATAGATAATGGGACGATAACCATTGAGGAGATCGAAGCGATGTCACCACGGCGGCAACGCCTCGTTAGGACCACAATGCTAGAATTTGAATACGCCCATGCCCAAGAAACGCTCAACAATTCCTGTCGCCGAAACCGTTCCGTGGTCTGACGAAATCACGGCCTACGATGAAGCACATCTGACACTCTATCTTCGGCTCCTGGACGCAAAATGCGATGGCGCCAAGACCAACGAGTTGCTCAAGCTTCTCAAAGACTATGGCACCGAGCACGCGAAAGAAGTCGCTCAAATAGCCCTGAAAAGTCACCTTGATCGCGCTCAATGGATGACGCACACGGGATTTCGCCTACTGCTCAAAAAAACCAAGGCCGCCCCTCAGCGCAAGAGCCGCAAGTAACCACTCCTCATCAAAGCCTTTCCTCGTCGCACCGCACGGCGAACAGTATCGCGCAAATGTGCCCGCGGATCATTCCAGGTCGATCGGACCCGTTCGTCACCATAGAGCGCAATCGCTATATCTCGATGACAGGCCGAGCACAGAGAACCGTCAAGTGCACGCAACACCACGCGTAGACGGCGCTCCCTTGGCTCCAAGGGAAAATACTTCGACAGGAGTTTTCCCGCGAGCAAATAATCGTTGAAGCACGACAACAGGCGCAGCCGCGTCGAAATCAGACGCGGACAGATGACGGCCGGCGTCAGCAGCAAACCAGATCTTCCCGCACGACGTCCCCGAAACTGCAACTGCAAACGATGGGCTCCATCGCAGAGAAGCATATGCCGCCCCTCCCTCGATCCCAGATGCTGAGCCCTAGAAATCAATGTTTCGAATGCGCTTTCGGGAACGTTGGCGCCAGCCCGTCGTGACCCAACCAGGGGCAACACATGCGTGCAGGCATCTGCGTGCCAAAACACACTCGCACTCAAAGCATCCTCACTTGGCGGATCGCACCAAACTACGCCCCAGCGTTTCAGCTCGGGCATTTCTGAAACACGCGACGTCCGACGCCGGACCTTCGGGGCTTTAGCCATAACCCGCGCATAGTCACTCTGAAACTTCGGATTGCGCCGCAAAAATTCCCACGCCCAACCAGCGCGCGAGAGCTTTGCGGTATAGTTATATGTGTTTTCATTCCGCCAATCCGGCGGGGTCACAGTCATTGCCATTCGCCAAGTGTGTCATTTGCCCTCAAAAAGAACGAGTTCAGCCGTCACGCTCGTTCAAGCTTCAGTTTGGTGAACTGGAATCGAAGTAAACGCAAACGAGTTCATCGTAAAAATAAACTCACCGATGGCGCGAAATGCTCGCGCTATTCGATGACGACTGTGTCACCGCCACTACCGGTCCAATCGCGGATCCTCATCAAGCGCCCCTATCCCGGCCGCAGCTTTAGCAGTGCCGCCGCCAAATCTTCAGTGGAATTGGTAATGGACTGAACCCCATCGATGAGACAACTATATTAGGGACAGTTCGTTGAGGCCATTGCCTTCTGCTGCACCAAATCAGCAGAAGGCAATGGCCGACCTTCGAACTCCATCGGCGAGAGGTAATTCAGTGCCGAATGGAGGCGTTGCCGATTGTAGACCGTTTCGATGAATCTGCCGATGTGCCTGCGTGCGACATTGATGTCGCGGTAGTCTGATCCGTCGACCTCCTCCTGCTTGAGTGTTTTCATGAAGCTTTCCGCCTTCGCGTTGTCGTAGGGATTCCCACGCCGGCTCATTGAACCCTTGATGCCATGGGATTCGAGTTCAGCGCGATAATCGTTGGATGCATACTGGGATCCCCGATCAGGGTGATGCACGAGGCCCGCTGGCGGCGTCCGGTTATCGATGGCGGCCCGCAGCGCTGCGAGCGCCAGCCTTGTTGTGATCCTCGTCCCCAGTGGGTAACCCAACACGCGCCTCGACCAGGCGTCCAGAATGACCGCAAGATACACAAAGCCCTCAGCAATGCCGACGAATGTGATGTCAGCCACCCAAAGCTGATTGGGTCCATCCGGGACGATGCCTTTGGCAAGATTCGGAAAGATCGGACCATCATGATTGCTGTCTGTCGTGTGGATGTATCGCCGCTTCATCTTTGCAAACAGCCCTTTTTCCTTCATTAAACGAAGTACCTTCCTGCGATTGATGGCCAGCCCCTCTTGCCTCAAGGCCGCTGTTACGCGCCGGTATCCGTAAAAGGGAAACTCAGCCTTGATCCTGAATATCCGCTCCAGTAAATGAGCCTCTGAAAGGAACTGGCAGTCAGGCCCTGCATAGTAAGTTGATCGAGCGAGCCCCATCAGCTTGCATCCTTCGCTGATCGTGAGACGGTCGGGCCGATGATGACGGATGTATTCACGTTTTTGCTCTGGAGTTTCTCGCTCAAAGCCCCCTTTAGAAACTCGATCTCCATGGCCTGCTTTCCGGCCAGCCGTTCAAGCGACGCAATCTGGGCTTTCAATTCCTGAATGTGGTCAAACGAACCCCGCACGTCATCAAAAGCACCTGCCTGATATTGGTCGATCCACGCAGTGATCGAATTGCGCGCAACACCAAGGTGGCGGCACATGTCACGCATGGACGAACCCCGCAAAGCTTCTAGAGCGACGTTTCGTTTGAATTCCGGTGAGTAACTGGGCATTGGGCTTTCTCCATGAAAGCCCGACAGAGACTAATCCGATTCGTTGAGCCACCACTGTCCACCCCCAAGGGTGCACTCCACGCTCGCTCAAACAAACGCGACGGCATGAATACCCCCGTCAAGTGGCGCAGCGAAACGCAAAGACGAGCTGCGGTGCCTTGGGGAGTTCGCTAAGCTTGACTCACATCAATGCAGCTGAACAGGGACATCGGCACAAATGATCATCGATGACGTGCGGGAGGTAATGCCATGAGCATTCCACACATTCTTTCGACCAGTTTCACTGTGTTCGTCGTGGCGCTGCATCTTGCACTGTTAATCGGCGCTTCAAACCCAGCAATGGCACACCACAACACCCTCGATGACCCCGTCATCAAGATAACCCACCAAGCGTTGGATGCGGGAAACGTTAATCTCTTGTTGATCTGGGTAAGGAACCACGGCGATGGGGAGATCAAGAGCGTTTTCCGAAAAGCAGTTGCTTTCAGAAAACCAAGTTATGCGACGAAGGTTCTAGCTGACTACGATTTCTTCAGAACCCTTGTTCGCGTGCATCGTCAAGGAGCAGGAGGCGCCCACACTGGTCTGAAGCCGGCGGGTAAAACTCTGGGCCCGGCTATTCCTGCGGGCGACAAAGCGTTTGAGTCGGGTACGGTACTGCCGGTGGTCTGTCCGGAGCGAGCAACAACATGCGCTCACAGTGACCAGTCGTTGCAAGCGTCGACCTCACGTCCATTCAGGACCAAGGCTGTTGGATGGCGATCGCGTCGTTGCTTGATCTGAATCAACCCATGGTCCCGCTGGACCGATCATTGTTGCTATCGTGATGCAATCAACTCCGCGCCCCGCCGCCGTCGCCAGACAATTTGGTCGCAAGCAAGAAGAAAGCCGTCGCCGCCGACATTCGGGCATGGCTCTCTTTCGCAACGGATTCCGCCCCTTCTTTTTGGGCGCAGGCATTTGGGCAATCGTGGCCTTGGCAGTACGCATAGCGCAGCTATCGGGATACGAAGTCGAAAGCCTTGCCTTTCGCGATCCCACGCTTTGGCATGCGCACGAACTTCTTTTCGGTTACGCAAGTGCCGTCGTCGCCGGGTTTTCGCTGACCGCCATTCCCAATTGGACCGGTCGCCTTCCCGTCGCCGGCAATGCGCTGATGGCTTTGTTCGCTCTTTGGATCGCCGGTCGTGTCGCGCTGTTCGCGCCGGGCGTGCCAGACGCGGCGAGACTCGCAATCGACGGCGCCTTTCTTCCGGTCTTGGCCGGCGTTGCAGCGCGCGAACTCATCGCCGGCAAGAACATGCGCAACATCCCCATTAGCGCACTGATCGGCTTGCTCGGCAGTGGCAATATTGTGTTTCACTTGGAAGCGCTTGGCGTTATTGAGCTAGAGAAATACGGCGTTCGCATCGGTGTGGCGCTGCTCACGATGCTCATTGGGCTGATCGGCGGACGCATCGTGCCAAGTTTCACGAACAATTGGCTGGCGCGCAACAGACTGCCAAGTACGGCAGTGGCACCGATCATGCTGGATCGACTCGCGCATGGATCAACCGCTGTGGCGTTTCTCCTTTGGATCGCCCTTCCCGCTTCACCGTTCACTGGCGCCACACTCCTGATCGCCGGCGCGATTCACGCAAGACGCCTGACGACTTGGCAAGGCTGGCGGGCAGTCCACGAGCCGTTGGTCTTCGTGCTCCACATCGCATACGGTTGGATACCAGTTGGACTCGTTCTCCTCGGGGCGGCGACCCTGCTTGATCCATCCCTCAGCTCCGCCGGCATGCATGCCCTGACCGCCGGTGCGATCGGGACGATGACGTTGGCCGTGATGACGCGCGCAACCCTCGGCCATACGGGGCGCGAGCTCCATGCCTCGACTGGAACCGTTGGAATCTATGCTGCCATCTCAGCGAGCACACTCGTGCGCATCACCGCCGCCTTCGAATTGCAATTCGCCGACGTGCTTCTGCCCGCTGCAGGCGTTCTCTGGCTCGTCGCCTTCACGCTTTTCGTTTTGCTCTACGGACCCATGTGTCTGTGCCCGCGCAGTGGAGCGGTGGCATGACACCGGTCACCGGAAGCGGCAAGCTGCCGCTGGTTCGTGAACTTCTGGCCGCGCTCAAGGCGCGAGGCGCGCAAGCGATCTTCGGGATCCCTGGCGACTATGCTCTTCCAATGTTTCGTATCATGGAGGGAAACGGTCTGCTTCCGTTGTTCACTTTGAGCCACGAGCCCGCAGTCGGGTTTGCAGCCGACGCGGCGGCGCGATTCAGCGGAGGTATAGGTGTCGCCGCCGCTACATATGGTGCCGGTGCGCTCAATCTTCTCAACACTGTCGCTGGCGCTTACGCGGAACGATCACCGCTTGTCGTCTTGTCGGCCGCACCCGCACTCAGTGAACGCGGTGGTGCATTCGGACTCCACCACCAATCCCGCGCACTCGACAGCCAAATGCGCATCTTCAGCGAGGTCACCTGCGCACAAGCCGTGCTCGACAATCCGGGTACAGCGCCCGGCGAAATCGCGCGCGTATTGCATGCATGCTCCATGCGGTCGCTACCCGTGTATCTCGAAATTCCAATGGACATGAGCCAGCAGCCAATTGCGCCCGTGCCAACCATTGAGCCCCGGCGCGCCGAACCCGAGGCTGCCGCTGCTTGCGCTGCTGAAATCGCGGCGCTCGTTCGCACCGCGCACTCACCGGTATTGATGGTCGGTATTGAGGTGCGCCGCTTCGGGATCGAGGCTGAGGTCAGCCAGCTCGCCGATCTCGTGAATATTCCCGTCGTCAGCAGCTTCTTGGGCCGCGGCGTCGCGGCCGGTGGACCAGCGAAGATCGGTGGTACTTATCTGGGCCTCGCGGGCGAGCCGACGATCAGCGCGCTTGTCGAGGATTCCGACGCGCTGATCCTGCTCGGCGTCGTGCTTTCGGATACCGATTTCGGCGTTCCTGCAAATCGGCTCAATTTGCGCAAAGCTGTTCACGCCGCCGATGGCCAGGTTCGTGTCGGTCACCACATCTATCCGGACTTGCCCTTGGCTGATCTTGTGGCAGCGCTCGCGCAGCACGCGCCCGCAAAGGGTCAAGGACTAACCCGCCCAGTGCCGGTGTCCGAGAAACGCAAGCGCCAGTTCGTCGCCAACGACGGCGTGATACATCCATCCGACATAGCGGCAGCAATCAATGCCTTATTCGCTCGGCACGGCCCGATGCCAATGGCAAGCGACGTCGGCGACAGCCTTTTCGTTTCGTTCGAGACCGATTGCGTCGACCTGGTCGCGCAAGCCTATTATGCTTCAATGGGGTTCGCGGTGCCTGCCGCCCTCGGCATCCAAGGGGCGTCCGGAAAACGGCCGCTTGTGCTGGTCGGCGACGGTGCTTTTCAGATGACTGGCTGGGAACTCGGAAATTGTCAACGCTACGGATGGGACCCCATTGTCGTAGTGCTCAACAATCAAAGCTGGGAAATGCTGCGCGCCTTCGAGCCCTGGGCGCGCTTCAACGACTTGAGCGACTGGCACTTCGCCGACATTGCCACCCCGCTGGGCGGAACAGGACATCGCGTGCGCACTCGCCGCGAGTTGGCGCAAGCGCTTGAACTGGCTCACGCCGAACGCGGCCGGTTTCAGCTGGTCGAAGTGATGCTCGAACGCGGCACCACGTCCGACACGCTCCACCGCTTCGTTGGCGCGATGCGCGAGCGCAGATCAGCTCTGGCCGCTCAGTAGAACGTTCCATGCGCGCCGCGTCATTTCTGTCACGCCGCTGCCCGGCTCTCGAATTTTGGAAACAGCGCATTATTCTCCAGATGTATGTGTTCCATCACATCGTCGACCAGCTTTGCAGTGCCCGCGTAGAGTGCCTGCCAAGATCGGCATGCGCCCTCCGGCAGCGCGAATCCACTGGTGAGACTCTCCAGCCGCCGAAGATGCACAGCGTGATCGTCGTGGTCGCGACGCATCTGGGAGATTGGCGTGTCCAACACCCCGCTGGCCGCACGCGACATCGCCGGGAACAAGATAAGCTCCTCCTTCTTCATGTGCACCTCAAGCTCTCCCGCCATCTTTTGCAGCGTGTCGGCGAGCCCATGGGGTGCTTGCGCATGCTCGGCGTGGACGGCTTCGACCCTGCGCGCGAGCTTCACAAGCTCGGGCAACTCGCGGCGATGCACTTCGTGATAGCGCGTGAGAATATGTTCGATCAAGGCATTCGTCTCTTTCGGCGCTGTCGGCCGCGCGCTCGCAAGGGTAAGCGCGGTCAACTCCCGCTCGATGGCGGCGACGTCGGCACCGCGGCTGCGGGCGGATTCCTCCAATGCGACATTGCCACCGCAGCAGAAGTCCAGCTTGTGCCGCCGAAACACGGCCGTAGCACCCGGTAGCGCTGCGGCGACGTCACCGACTGTCCGCTCCCTGAAGGATTTCGCTTCGAACGGCGTGTTCATTTTCGATCTCCGTTTTCGTAAATAGGCATTTCAAATACCTATCTAAGAAAGTACGTTGCCCTTTGCAAATTGAGATCTGTGCGGCCATGCGTCTCACTTCGTTCACCGACTTCGGACTTCGCGCCCTCATGCGATTGGCAGGCGACCCCGCGCGATCATTCACCACGGAGGAAATCGCGTGCGAGTTTTCGATTTCGCGCAATCACTTGACCAAAGTCGTGCGCGAACTTGCCACAGCAGGGTATGTAAAGACGCAGCGCGGTGCCGGCGGCGGCATCCGCCTGGCTCGCGAGGCGCAGAAAATTACACTAGGTGATATCGTTCGCACGCTTGAGCAAGGTCAAGCGCTGGTAGAGTGTTTTCGCGAGGATGGTGGAGCGTGCGTGCTGACCGCGCGTTGCCGTCTAAAGCGGCATTTGGCATCCGCGCGCGAGGCTTTTCTGAGGGATCTGGACGCAACCACACTCGCCCAATGCGCTTACCCGGCGTCGGCGCGAGCTCAGCGCACATCAGCATGATTGCGTTGGTGCTACAGTTTTTTTGATTTAGATCAACGACGCACGCATGAAACTCGTGCGCCTTCATCCGTGCCGGTTTATCCGCAGAACGCTGGTTACCAGATGTCGCCAACAACAAGCGCACCGAGAATATCGTTTACACCGCGGCTGGGCCGCTTTGGCGAACAAGCCCTCACCGCCATTCCGCTCGCAATTCTGAATCCGGCGCTAAACCTAATTGCTGGGCACCTCGCGCGCCTGCGACCGGACTTATTCAAACGCATGGGCGTCCACGCGCGTAAGAGATTTCTTATCAACCCCATGGATTCTCCGTTCGTTTTCTCGATGGTACCGGATACGGCATCACCTCGGCTGACGGCGTTCTCCCGTCACGCGTATCCGGCACATGATGGAGCGATCTCTGGGCCATTCCTTGACCTCCTCGACATGATCGAAGGCGCGCAAGACGGCGATGCCTTGTTCTTCAATCGCAACCTGCAGGTAAGCGGTGACATCGAAGCTGTTGTAGCTTTGCGCAACGCACTCGACGATTTCGATGGCGATCTCGTGCGCGAGATCCTGAACGCACTGGGGCCGCTTTCAGGACTCGGCGGCCTGGCCATCAAACTCCTGCGCTCACTGCGCGGTGCCCGGCACGCCAATGGTTGAGGAGAAGGACACATTGAGCAGACCAGAGCTCATCTGCCCGGCAGGAACGCCAGCCGGACTGCGCACGGCCGTGGAAGCGGGCGCAGACGCCGTCTATTGCGGACTGCAAAACGCGACAAACGCGCGCAACTTTCCCGGTTTGAACTTCACTGCCGATGAACTTGGAGACGCTGTGCGGTTTTCTCACGCTCGCGGCGCCAAGGTTCTGCTCGCCGTGAACACGTTTCCGTCCGCCGGACGCTTTTCGCTGTGGCAAGATGCGGTTGACATTGCCGCGAGGGTCGGCGTCGATGCCGTCATCGTGGCCGACATGGGTGTTGCAAGCTACGCGTCGCAGACCTATCCATCGCTTCGGCTTCACCTCTCTGTTCAAGCGGGCGCGTCCTCGCCCGAAGCGATACGCTTTCACTGCCAGGCCTTTGGAATCAAGCGCGTTGTGCTGCCTCGCATTTTAACTGTCCCTGAAATCGCAGCAATTCACCGCCAGATCCCATGCGAGATTGAGGCGTTCATATTTGGCAACATCGGCCTAATGGCGGAAGGGCGCTGTAGCCTCAGCAATTACGCGACAGGGGTGTCGACCAACATGGACGGCGTTTGTTCGCCAGCAAGCGACGTTCACTACGAGGAGGACGCACAACACACACTGACAACGAGCCTCGGCAAATATGTAATTGATCGATTTGCGGATGGAGAAAGCGCCGGATACCCGACAATTTGCAAAGGCCGCTATTCGTGCGCCGCAAGGGCGAGTGCGTACTATGCGTTCGAAGAACCCATCAGCCTCAATTTGTCGGCACTGTTGCCCGATCTGATGCGGGCTGGTGTGACGGCACTCAAGATCGAGGGGCGCCAACGCAGTCGCGCCTACGTGAAGCAAGTCGTGTCCGCATTCCGCCACGCCGTCGATGACGTCATGGCCGGGCGCGACTGTACGATTGCGAGTCTGATTGCGCTCACCGAAGGCCACAAGGAAACAGAGGGCGCGTTCCGGAGCAAACGATGGCGCTAGCCGAGATCACTCTAGGACCCGTGTTGTTCCATTGGCCGGTGGATCGCTGGCGCGACTTCTATTTCCGCATTGCCGACGAAGCACCCGTATCGACTGTCTATGTCGGGGAGGCCATTTGCTCGAAACGCGTGCCGTTGTTCGCGGCCGAGATCGAGACAGTCGTCGCTCGCTTGAAGGCAGCCGGTAAAACGGTGGTTTTCTCCACACTATCCGAGGTAGCAACTGACAAGGACCGGCAAATTGTCGAGAGTGTGTGCAGCGAGCGCGGTAGCCTCGTCGAAGCTAACGATGCGTCAGCACTTTTCCACCTTCAGGGTCGTCCACATCATGTCGGACCTTATGTAAATGTCTACAACGAGCGCACTGTCGCCCAGTTGGCGCACAACGGTGCCCGAAATTTCTGTATACCGCCGGAGATGCCGGCGCCCGCCATCGAAAGCCTTTGTGGCCTAACTGCGGACCAAGGCATCACAATCGAAACGCTCGTTTTTGGCCGGGCACCCTTGGCACTGTCTGCGCGCTGCTATCATGCCAGAGCACATGGGCGAACCAAAGACAGCTGCCAGTTCGTCTGCGAGAACGATCCGGACGGACTCGAACTGCGCACGATCGACGGCCAACCTTTCCTTGCCGTCAATGGTATTCAAACACTGTCTTACGAATACTTGAATCTCGTACGCGAGGCGCTGGACCTACGCGCCATGGGCGTTTCACGGTTTCGCTTATCGCCACACACTTGCGACATGGTGCAGGTCGCATCCATCTTCCGGCGGGCCCTTGACCGAACGATCACCGTCAATGAAGCCGCCGCCGATCTCACCGCGCTCGACCTTCCTGCTCCGTTTTGCAACGGCTTCTATTACGGTAGGGAGGGCTACACGTGGACGAATGCAACATGATCAAGGCTCCATTTTTGTGTGCGCCACCATGCAGAGGTCGTCCTGCGTCGCAGGCCTGTAGCCGATCGTCCAAATATTTGTTGTATGACCAGCAAATAAACGGTAAGTTCTCTCCAAGTCGCTTGATGGCAACAAGTCCAACGCCCCACTTACGGAGGCATACGTGACCGGCCCAAGATCGCAATATGACGTCATTATCATTGGCGGCGGCGTAAACGGACTTGCCGCTGGTGCCTATTTGCAGCGGGCTGGACTCAGCACCGCGATCTTCGAGCGCCGCGACGAGTCCGGCACTTTCTGCTCCACGGAAGAAGTTCTTGAGCCCGGCGTGAAGCTGAACATGCATGCGTCTCTGCTCATGCCCCACTACGGACCGGCATTCGTCGACCTGGAGCTTGAGCGCTTTGGCTTGGAGCTGTTGAGCCCGCCCGGATCGAAATACGCTTACTTCTATCCCTTCCTTGACGGAAACGCGGTGTTGTTCTCGCGCAGGAGCGCGTGCGAGACCTATGAAGCCTGGCAACGCGTGTCTCCCAAAGACGCCGAGACTTACCGTAAGATTGTCAACTTCTTTGGTCCACTCGTTCCGCTCATGGCCCATCAGAGCTATGTAACACCCCCTACCGACGAGAGCTTCCTCGAGTTTCTATCGGGTCAAGAAAACGTACCCGTCCTGCCGAAAGATTGGTTGTGGATGACTGGCTTCCAGCTGGTCGACGCACTGTTTGAGAGCGAGCAAATCAAGCTCGCAATCTTAAGTTACGCGGGTACCTCGGGCCTCGACGTAATCAGCAGCCGCTTGTCCGGTCCTCTCGCGGTGCTGAATTTTTTGACCATCTTCACGGCTGAAGGCGGATACACTGCCCGAGGCGGTAGTCATGACCTTGTTCATGCGCTCGTCCGGTGTTTCGTCCACCACGGCGGCAAGATCTTCTACAACTGTCCAGTCGAGAAGGTGATTGTCGAGGCTGGCGAGGCCAAGGGCGTCGTGCTCGCCAGCCGCGCGACCTATCCCGACGCGGTCTTTAAGGCCGCCAAAGCTGTGGTAAGCGACGTCAGCGCCAAACCGACCTTCTTCAATTTGATCGGCGAAGAACATCTGTCCGTCTCGGCCAGGGTGGCGCTAAAGCGGTTCGACTATCGCGGTGCAAGCCTTTTCACGAATTACTACGTGCTGAACGAACGACCGGACTTCGCTTGCGCGAAGAAGTTCCCCGAGGCCAACAATACGTATGCATATAACTTCGGTGCGGAGACCATCGCGGATGCCGAGCGTCTCGTCAGCTCCTGCATGGTGCGCGACATCCCGATCGACCCGCCGATCGTGTGGGGCGCAGCGTTCAACTACTGCATTGCCGACCGTACGCAAGCGCCCCCTGGCCAGTACACGATCCTGACTTGGGCGAACGTGCCTTACGAACTGAAGTCGCTCGGCGGTCCGGCAAAGTGGGACGAGCTGCGCGAGGCCTACGCTGACAAGGTCGAGGATGTTCTGGCTCAGTATTTGCCGAATCTAAAGTCTGCGAAAGTCGCCCGCTATGTGAATACCCCGCATGACTACGTACGGCGCAATCCCCACTGCGGTGGGAATATGCATCCGAGCGGCGCAGTGACCGAGGCCCAGATGTGGAGCTGGAAACCGTTCGCCGGTTGCAACGCACCTCGCACGCCGATCGATCGGTTCTACATCTGTCAGTCCGGCGGCGTGGCCAACTACACGAATCTTGGCGCGGGCACGCTGGCCTCCAATGTGATCATGGCCGACCTCAAGCGTGACAAACCTGAGTGGTGGAAGGCCGTCGCCTTTCAGGGCGCAGCCGAACTGCTGCGCCGCGAAGGCGTTACCCAGCGCTTCACTGTGGACTGACGGCAAGGACCGGCACTGAGCAAGGGCGGGAGGCCCGATATGGTTGAGCACAAACAATACGACGTTATCGTGGTCGGAGCGGGCCACAATGGTCTCACCGCCGCGGCTTACCTTGCACGCGCGGGCGCAAGAGTTCTTGTGGTCGAGCGTCGTCACGAGACCGGCGGCGCTTTGGTGACGGAGGAATTCTCCGGCTATCGGTTCAACCTCCACGCCAATTACATGCTGATGCTTGACGTGGCACCGCCGTATCGCGACCTGGGACTCGAAGAAGACGGTTGCGTCTACATCCGACCCGAAGTAGAGGCGGCACTTCTGAAGAAGAACGGCGATGCGATCACGCTCTACTCGGACCTGGAGCGGTCCGTGGAGTCCATCCGCCGCTTTTCGAAGAAGGATGCCGAGCGCTACCGTGAAATCTACCTCGCCTACAAAGAGATCGCCGACGAGTACCTCATCCCCTCGACCTACGGACGCCCGGTCGGATCTGCGCAGCTCGCCGCCACCTACATGGAGAGCGAGCTCGGCCAGAAGATTTTGAAGATCTCGGAGATGACGCCGGCTGAAATTTGCGAGAGCTGGGGTTTTGAAACGCCGGAACTGAGTGCACTGTTGCTCTATCTGATCTGCATGTGGGGCATCGACCCCAAGGAGTCGAATTCGAGCTATTTGGTACCACTTTATTTCAATCGCATGCTGAACGCGACTTTGGTCAAAGGCGGTTCTCACCGATTGTCCTCGACCTTGCAGAAGGCCGGGATCCTGGCGGGCATGGAGGTGTACGAAAACCACGAAGTCAAACGGTTCATCGTCGAGGACGGCGTCGTCAAAGCTGTGGAGATCGCGCCCACCGGTTGCGACACGCCGATCACGCGCATCGATGCTCGAGCGATCATCACGTCGACCGATCCTGTCACGACCTTCGGCGAGTTCATTCCCGAGTACGAAGTGGAAAAGCGCTCAAAGCTCTGCCTCAACACCGCGCGCAACTGGGAGTGGGAGCCGAGTTCGCTCTTTCTTTGTCATCTGGCGTTGCGAAAGAAGCCGCGCTTCAAGGCCGAGATCGTCGATCCGAGTGTAGCAAACGCCTTTATTCGCGTATTCGGTGTCGAGACGCCCAACGACGTGGTCCGTCACATCAGCGAGGTGATGGACCAACGTCTGGTGCACGACATCGGCCATGTCACCTTCACCACCGATATCGACCCAGGACAGGCACCGCGGGAGACCGACCCCGAGGGTGCCGTGTGCCGCATCGAGGCTTGCGTGCCATACGCCCCAGTGGCCGGTGACTGGGCGACGATGGCAACGCAGTATGGCGACCGCCTGATCGCGACCCTGGCGAGCTACACTACCGACTTCGACCCCAATAACATCGTTCGCCGCTACGACTACACACCCGTGCACATTGAGAAGAAAATTCCCCAGATGAAGCGTGGGTCCTTCAAGCACGGCGCCTACATCATGACCCAAATGGGCTTTTCGCGTCCCAACGTCCAATGCTCGTCCAACAAGACACCGATCGACCATCTGTACGTCTGCGGTGCCAGCACATTTCCCGGCGGGATGATTACGTTCGGCGGCGGCTACAACGCGGCAAAGGTCGTAGCACAGGACCTTGGGCTCAAGATTTGGTGGAGCGAACCACCGTCGGTATCGGCCGCGCGCGCCAAGGGGTTTCTGCTATGATTGTATGGTCCCGCGGCCTCGGCAAGTTGAGGCTTCCACTCGAACTCCCGGCGGCAACCTTGCACGTCAGGCCGGACACGCTGACCATGGAAGGCGTCATCGAACCGGTGTGCTGGCGCTACGCTATCAAGCTCGGACCAAATGACCTCATCGACTTCCTCAATCTTCTGTCTCGCCCGGAGACAGCGAGATTCTTGGCTGAACGCGGTGGATTGCTCCTCCCCTTCATCCTCAATCTGGTTTTGCGCGCACCAAGCGTGATCATGTCCATGATTTTCCGCAAAGGCGCTTCTGAGGGAGGTACCGATGCGTTTCTGGTCTGAAGGCCTCGGCGACCGGCAGCTCGTTATGAACCTGAGCAAGGCGCACATCAAGCGGCAGGACGAAGTCATGACCCTGAGCGGCATTGTCGAGTCTCCTGCCCCCTGGGAATACGAGGTGAAGATTGGGCGCGCGGATTGGGCCACAATTCTGGAAACGGCAGTCAGCAAAGAGGCTTGTGGTTTCATTGGCAAGCGCTTGACCTTCGCACAACTCCTCGGCATGGCCTGGACAATCATCGTGTTCGTCGCCCTACTCGCTTGGTTCAGATTGCTCCGGTTGCTCGGCCACCGAGAGAGTCGCAGCACCAGCGCCACAACCAGTGAGCCCGTTCGTGCCACAGCCCCTGTTTTGAAGAGGAAATAACAGACCAACAGCAATACGGGTTCAAGAGACGATCGTCGATTCCGGGTTCGTCTCCCGTACGATTGATTTGAACTCCTGCACCGAACTTTTGCAGGCAGCGCTTGCACCTGCGCGGCTTGTCTCGTCTGTATCGACCCGGCTTGGGACGCCTGCGGCTATTCAATGGGAAGAATCGGGCCTGACCTGCTGTCGATGCCGGACCAATCGATTTTTACCACAATCCGGCTCGACCATGATATCCGGCCCATAAATGAGTTAGATTGCGTTATGTCGCAGACCAAACAGTTGTCCCGCCCGCCTGCCCGACGCCGCTCGCAAGCCGAGCGTCGAGACGAATCCGAACGCCTCTTGCTCGAAGCCACGCTCAATATCGTGGCGCAGCGCGGCGTGAGCGCCGCCACGTTTGATGAGATCGGGAAAGTGGCAGGCTTGAGCCGCGGCTTGGTAACGCAACGCTTTGGCTCGAAGCGCGGTCTAATCGAGGCGGTCATCGCCTACCTCCACCGCAAGCGCGAGGCAATAATGCAGGCAGATCATGTCGATGAGATGTCTGCCTTCGACGCGATCACACATTATGTCGACGGCCATCTTCGCGCGCAGGCCGAGGAGCACGATGGGCCGGCGTATTTCATGCTTCTGGCTTCAACTGTCGCCGATGCGACGACACTGCGCGAGCTTTTCGCTGCCTCGCACGAACGCGTGCGCGTCCGCCTTCGCGCCTTGATCAAGCAAGGTCAAGCACAGGGCGAGATTCGACGCGGCGTCAATGCTGACGCCAGCGCGCTGACAATAGGGAGCTTGCTGTTGGGAGCCAGCATACAGCGGCTCGTAGACCCCTCCACCAACCTTGAGCCCGTTCGGGCTGCAACAATTGCCATCCTCAAGCGCGCACTCGCTGTCGCACCGCGGCGACATTGAGGCGCGAAGACATCCGTCATCGGATCAACGCCATGCCGCGTCTCAAAAATGACGGGCGGGCAAAGCCAAGCTTGTCCCGATGCGGCGAACACGGATCCATTGCGTTAGGGCTCAGGAAGCAACCGCCTTTGAATATGTCGCCATGTCGAAATAGTCGCGCCACTCGCGGATCTTGCCATTTTTGAGCTCGAACACACCGCAGCAGGGCAGCGCCACCTGCTTCGTGCCGATCGATGTGCGGTCGATGCGTTCAGCGATCACTACGTCCCCATTCGAGGCCAACAACCGGATTTCCCAATCGGTTGCCGTCCACGATTTGACGAAGCCCTGAATAAACCGGCGCAGATTCTCGCGCCCCGCGACCGGCTGCAGCATCATATTGTGATAGACTCCATCCTCCGTAAAATGGTCAACGATCTTGTCGACGTTTAACGTGCCCCAGGCAGCGACGAAGTCCCTGATGATTCGTTCGTTTTCGTTCATGTCATCCTCTTGCACATTCTCAAGCCGTCTGCGCCGCAGCTGACGGCACATTAGTTCTGCGACCGCGCGGTGCCAAAAGCAAGTACATCACCGGCGTAACGATCCGCGAAAGTAGCGTCGACGTCACGAGTCCGCCGATGATGACCAAGGCGAGCGGCGAATAGAGACCAGACCCCTCAACGGCCAACGGCAACAACCCCCCGATCGCGGTCGCACTCGTCAAGAGGACTGGCAGAAAGCGGATTTCGCCCGCTCGTTCAATCGCCTCGCGCAGCGGCGTACCCTGGCGCTGCAGCTGCACGGTGAAATCGACGAGCAAGATCGAATTCTTGATCTCTATTCCCACAAGCGCAATGAACCCGATAACCGCTGTGAACGACATTGTATAGCCCGTGAGCCAAAGCGCCACGATACCCCCAACGATGCCGAGCGGGATTACGCCGGCCACGACGGCGCTAACGCGGAACGAGCGGAACTCGAGGATAAGGGCTGCCATGATTCCAAATAGTGCGAGAAGCATTGCACTCCAAAGGCCCCCGAAACTGCGCACCTGGGCTTCTGCCTCGCCGCCCGCGGCAATTCGATAGCCCGAGGGCAGTTTAAGGGTGCCCAGCTTGGCGAAAACGTCTTCGTTTACACTGGACGTGACGAAATGTGTTGCAACCTGCGAAGTGATCGTCACCGCACGCTGGCGGCCAAAGCGATCGATGCGGTTTGGCCCGCCAGCAAGGCGCGGATGCGTCACCAGAGACAAAGGCACGCCCGCTCCTTCCTGGGTCGGGAGGTAAACGCGGTTGAGCGTCTCGAGATCGTGCCGTGCCGCAAACGGCAATCGGATCGATACATCATACTCGCGTCCATCTCCCGTCCGGTATTGCGCCAGCGCCTGGCCTTCAAGTGCGATGCGCATGGTGCGGTCGATCGCGCCTGCCGGAACGCCAAGCGCACCCGCTTTGGCTTCGTCAACGCCGAGCTCAAGATCGGTGCGGTTCAGACGCACCGAGTTGACGACATCGCGCGTACCGGGCGTTTCCTCGACTATGCGCGATGCGTCAACCGCAAGCTGCCGCAACGCCACGATGTCCTTGCCCAAAATTCGCACGACGATTGGCGCTTCCATCGGCGGTCCGTTGGAAAACTCGCGCACCACAATCTGCGCGCCCGGAATTTCGTCAAAGCGCTTTCGAAGCGCGTCAAGCAACCGCGGCCCGTGCTGCGCATCCCATTCACCCAGAGAAACAAACACTTCGGCGAAATTCGTAGCCGTTTCTCGCTGGCGCATGTTGTAGAAAATTTGCGGATTGCCATGTCCAAGATTCGACAAGTACCAGCGCACCTCGGGCTCGTCGCCAAGCACCGCCTCAACCTGACGCAAAACCTCATCTGTACGCGACAGCGCCGTACCATCCGGCATCTCGACATCCACCAGAAAGATGGGCGCACTCGCCGGGGGAAACAGACTAAAGCCGATGATCGGGACTAGCGGCAAAGAGGCAGCGACAAGAAGTGCTGCCAAGCCCAGCGTCTGCTTGGGATGGAGCAAAGCGCGGTGCAAGATCGGATTGTAGATGGTGCGGATTGCGGCATGCACGGCCTGCAGTGCGCGGTTGCCCTCAGGTCGCTCGGACGCAGGCAGCAGGCGGCTCGCGAGAAAAGGAATAATGGTCAAAGCCACGAAGAACGAGGCCGCGACCGTAAACAGTATACTCACGGGCAGTGAGAGCGTGAATTTCCCTGCCCCCTCTGGCAAGAACAGCAGCGGAAGAAAAGCTAGAACCAAAGTGACCGTACAGCCGAGCACTGCAACAAGGATCTGTCCTGTCGCCTCCATCGCTGCCTGCCGGCGCGATTTGCCCTCGCGCAGATGCCGAGCAATGTTCTCCGTGACGACAATCGAATCGTCGACAAGCAGGCCCAGCGCGAGAACAAAGCCAGCAATCGACAGCTGATTGAGCGAGAAGCCGGTGAACTGAAGCGCGGATACCCCAATCGCAAGCGACAACGGGATTGACATCATCACAATCAGCGAAGCACGAAAACCCAGAGGCAACAAAGTGACAAGTACAAGCGAGAGCGCAAAGGCGAAGTCGAGAAACAGATGGCTGAGTCTTTGATCGACGCTCTTCGATTGATCGAAGGGGCGCTCCATCCTGATACTCGCCGGCAGCTCTTTCTCGAAGCGGTCAAGTTCAGCCCAAACTCGGTCGCGCACTGCAAACACATTCTCGCCGCTCTTCTGGGTCGCAGTAACAAAGACAGCCCGCTTACCATTGTAGCGTGTCAAATGCTCCGGCTCGTCGCTGGCCCAGCCAACTTCGGCAACGTCGCGCACCCTCACGGTTCGACCACCGGCTGCGAACACCACGACATCGCCCACTTCTGCAATCGAGCGAAACGACCCCGTGGCCTTGATGTTGAACCGTCGGCCGCCGGCGTGGATGGCACCCGGCGGCACATCCTTTCCTTCAGCCTCTACCGCCTCGGCGACGCGCGTGAGCGGCAAGCCCAGCGCGGCCAGCTTGCCTAGATTGATTGCAACGCGCACTTCGCTCTCGGGAATGCCCCAGAAACGCGCCTTGTCTACACCCGGCAGCCGATCAAGCACGTCTTTCAGGTCATGTGCGCGATCCTCAAGCTCTTTCCATGGCGCACTGTCGGATAGCAACGCGACTTGCACGATGTTTGCATCCGTAGTGCGGATGCGATCGACCTCAAGCCGCGCGAGCCCTTCCGGCAGCGTCGGCTTCAACGCATTCACCTCGCGCAGAACGTCGTCATACTTTTTGTCTGCGTCCGAGTTCCAGTCGAACTCAACCGAGATGATGGCGATGCCGTTTTGGCTCGTCGACCGGATTTCCTTGACGTCGTCGAGAGAGTCGATCACGCCCTCGATCGGGTCCGCGACGAGGCGCTCCATATCCATGGGATCGGCACCGGGCAGCACAGCTTTCACGATCATCACTGGGATCGGAAAGTGCGGATCCTCGGCGCGCGGGATCGTGCGCAGCGCGTTCAACCCCAGCGCCGCCAGCATGGCAAAGAGCACAAGCGTGAACTGCCAGTGTCGGACGAAGAATGTGCTCAAGCCGCGCATGGCGCCATCACGGCCTCACGCGCTGCAACTCTGCCGATCTATCTACGACCCGAACAGTATCACCCTCTCGCAGATAGGCCGCGCCAGATACGACGACACGCTCGCCCGACGTGAGGCCGCTCAACACCAGCGCTTGACTACCTTCCAAGCGCAACACGCGCACCTCGCGCAGTGCGGCCGTCGTGGTTTGTCCTTTGAGCACGTAAACGCTGGCTCGCTCGCCATCACCCTCAACGATCGCCTCGGCGGGGATCGCGAGCATGGCACTTGTGCGGCCAAGCGAGGGAAAGATCGTCGCATCACCGATCATACCGCTCCGCAATCGCTCCGGCGGCGCGTCCAGTGCGATCTCCGCTTCGAAGCTGCCAGTGCGCACGTCGGCTTTGGCGGACAGCCTCGCCACGCGTCCCGTCAATGGGACATCGGTGGCGGCGAATGTCACATTGGCACGATCACCCACCGTTAGCCGGGCTACGTCACGGTCGGCAATGGGGGCCATCAAGTTGAAGCCGCCCGTCGTGTCGCCCACAGCAAGGACAGTGCGGCCCGGTGCCACGATCTCGCCCGCCTCGGCAAAGCGGTTCAACACAACGCCATCCCAAGGCGCGCGCAACTCCGTCCAGCGGCGGTCGAAGCGAACGACGTCGAAGCCGGCTTGTGCACGCTCGAGCGCGGTCTTCGAATCGTCGACGCGCCGCGACGCAACGAAGCCGCGGCGCAAGAGCTCGGTCGAGCGCTCATGTTCCTTTCGTGCCAATTCGAGCTGCGCCCGCATCTCCCGCTCCCGCGCCGTGATTTCAGTTTGGTCGAGCCGGGCAAGCACTTGGCCTGCCTCGATCGCATCGCCAGCGCGAACATCCAGTGAAGCAATGACACCTGCAACCTTGAATGACAGCAGAGTCTCGTGCTTCAGCACCAGCGTTCCCGTTGCCGCGATGGACTCACCATCGACCGCAGGCTCAGCTTCAGCAACAGTGACTGGCACTGTGGATGGTACCACCGCCGCTGTCGGCTCATCGCGCCATGCACCCGACACGGCCATGATCGTGCCTCCTGCAATCAGGACCACCGGCACTGCCAACATGAGGAAACGCATAGCGCCCTTTCGATGACGGCGCTACTGCGCCGCGATGTTCTCGTAGTATGGAATGACCGTCTTCTTGTCGCCAGCATCACCCATAAGCATCGTGGTGATCGGGTGCACCACCTCGCGGTCGACGATGATGTTGAGACAGGCCGGCTTTCCGCTAGCCACAGCGCGCTCGACCGCGGATGCGACATCCTCAAGACGATCGACCCGTTCGCCATGGCAACCGAAGGCCTGAGCAACGGCGTTGTAATTGGTGTCGGCGAGTTCCGTGATAACGTGCGCGTTGCGCCCGTACATCGCGTCTTGGCCGTGGATCGACATCCCCCAAGCGCGGTTGTTGAAGATGATCGTCAGCACCGGTAACCCGTGGCGCACCATCGTGTCGAACTCCTGAATGTGGAATCCGGCAGCACCGTCGCCGGTTACCAGCACGACCCGCTTGTCGGGAAACGCGCGCTGGGCGCCGATGGCCATGCCCGGACCGATGCCCAAACAGCCCAGATAGCCATGTCCCAGCACGCGTCCCGGCTCGTCGACTTCAACGTGCATCTGCGCCCAAGCGCCTGCTTCGCCGCCGTCGAGTACAAAAATTGCATCGTGGCCGAGAACCTTCATGATCTCGCGCGCAGCCGCATAGGGATGCATCGGCGACTGTCCGTCGGTATTGCCGAAGAGAAGTGCGTGCCCTTTCTTCAGGGAAACCGCCTTCTCCGCCCATGCCGACCAATTTGGCCAGCTGAATCCCGAAGCGTGCTTTATCAAAGCGCGCAGAGTTTCCGTAACGTCGGCGCTTGCCGAGACTTCCGGCGACATCAATCGACCGATCTCGCTGGCGTCGATGTCTACCTGGGCGATCCTCGCGTTAGCTGGAATGATTTTCCCTCCGCGTCCACCCGCAAACAAGCCCAACCGCGCGCCCAGAATAAGTACGACATCGGGACCCTCGCCACCCATCATCGGAAGGACCGCAAGGTTGCTGACGTCCTTGCCAAACAACGGATGATCGTTCGGCAACACGCCATAACCGCGCGGATTGACGAACACCGGAATGCCGCTGAGTTCCGCAAAGCAAAGCAACTCCTTCGCCGCAAGGCGTGCGCCGCCGCCAGCAAAGATAACGGGCCTTTGCGCGCTACGTAGGAATTCGATTAGAGCGGTAACTTCGTCCGTCGATGGTGCCGGACGCGTGCGCACCGCAGGGCCGGTCGGTGCCGTAATGGCCTTGAGATCGACAGGCCCGTGCAGAACATCGATCGGCAATTCGAGGACGACCGGGCCGGGGCGTCCGTTTCGCGCAATGCGGATCGCTTGCGCTGTCAGGTCGGGGATCCGCTCCGCATTTGTCACACGATGCGCCCATTTTGAGACGGGCGTGATCATCGCGATTTGATCGAACCCGCCTTGCAACGGATTCGTCTCCGCTTCACGCAGCGGCGGTGCACCAATCAGAAAAAGGGTCGGCGTGCCGTCCAAATAGGAATTTACGATTGCGGGCACGGCATTCGCGAAGCCTGGACCGGCCGTCACGGTGCAAACGCCGATCTCGCCCGTCACGCGCGCATAGCCATCCGCGGCATGGCCAGCCGCCGCCTCGTGACGCGTATCGGTCAATCGTATGTTGTTGTGTACGCAACCCTGGAGGAACGACTCCAGGTGACCGCCATGCAGAGCAAAAATTTCGCGCACCCCCGCTTTGGCAAGTGTACGGGCGAGAAGCTCGCCACCATCGAGTCGATCCATCGGCTCATCTCCCTTCTCTCTTGTCGACATTTGTCAATGACCGGTATGGACTTCACCGCGGGCAGGGCGCTTGCCGGCACGTTGGGGCCGCGGCGCTCCCGGTTTGTCTGGTAACCCAAACGGCACCTGCTGGTGAAGTCCAGCCGTTGCCAACGCGCCGATCAGGCTGCGATGACCAAACGCGGATGCTGGCGACTGAAAGCCGGTGCGTTTTGCACCCGCCGACAACAAGCGGCGCACGCCTTCAGCCATGAGGACACCTGTCTGCTCATAAGGGGCCGCTCCGTACAGCACGACCTCTTTGCCCGCTTCGGCTCCGCGCGCCCGGCAAGAAATGACACTCCGGTTTGCGTCCAAGTCCTCACGCGAGGGAGTCACGGCGATCGCCTGACCCCAACTGTTCGTCAATGCTTCAAGTTCCGCTTCGGATTTCGACGCTGCCACCTTGGAAAACTCTGCCGCGCAATTCAAAAGCCAGTCCACCAGCTGTCCGTTCTGCACCGCTACCGTCACGCGGCAGTTGCGAACGCGCGGATCATTCTCGTACCAGACCGGTTCGGCGCCGCCGCCCCAAGGGAGACTGCGAACAACTTCATGCGAATGCGGCAGCGTGTTGAGGATCGATGATCCGCTGGGCCAAGCATCGAGCGCGCGATTAACGAGCCTGTATTGCGTGCGCGTCACCATCCGCATGAAGGACAGCGTAGAAGCGACCGTCGGTGCGCTGCCGGGTGCGTAGACGATGTCGAGACTGTCGATACCCTTGTCCTCAAGCGCAATTTCGGCGGCGAGCTGACCGGCCGTCCACATATAGGCGAGCGCCGGACAAAGCGTCAGCTTCTCGGCCGCGAAGCGTGGCCCGTATTCATCCCTGAGCGTTCGAATCCAATCGGTCTCGCCAGTCGTGTCGATGTAGTGACAACGCGAGGCGAATGCCGCATCGGCGACCGGCCGCCCGAGCTGACCGAAGGGACCGACGACATTGGCAACGACGCGCGTGCCATCGAAGAGCGCCGCGAGCGCCAAAACATCATGCTCGACCGACGCGACTTGCGCTTGCGCTTTCTTCGCGTTCGGTAGGTCCGCGAGAGCCTGATTCAGCCGCTTCTTGTCACGGCCTGCGGCGACGAATGGGATTCCGGCATCGACGAGCCGCTCTATGATCAGCTTGCCCGTGTAACCGCTGGCACCGTAGACGACGACCGGAGGTTTCTCTTTCATAGCGTTGATCCTTTCCTATCTGAATTCAGGCCGCCGCGGCGTCCTCCGCGGCGAAAATGTTGAGTGCACCGGACGTCAGTTGCTCGCGCAAAAAGCGCTCTTGCGGTTTCTCCGACGCGGTCTTTGGAATTTCAGTCACGACTTGAAGGAACGAGGGCACAGCGCTGCGCTCGAGCACACGGCGGCAATGCGCGAATACGGACGTAACGTCGAACAGGCCTCGCTCGCCCGGAACGATTGCAGCAACGACGTCCTTTTCACCTGGCGCACCGCTGCGTGAGGGTATGCCGTAGACGAACACGTCGGCGACTTGAGGATGTTCCGCGATCGCTTTCTCGACAAAGCCTGGCGATATGAATTCACCATTGCGCCGGATCTCGTCGCCTTTGCGGCTGTGGAAGTAGAGCCAGCCATCGGCATCGACATGACCGAGGTCGCCACTGTGCAGCCAACCTGACGCGGTCTTCTTCTTCGATGCATCGTCATTCTTGAGATAGCGTACGATGGGCGACGCTCCGGCCGCCGGGCGAAAACAGATTTCCCCCTCTGCTCTTGCTGGCAAGGGCCTATCGTCGTCGTCTAGGATCGCCAGCTCAAGATTGGGAGGCGGCTTGCCAACACTACCGACGGGTCCCACGCCGGGAGGATTGAGTGTCAATCCGCCTTCCGCCGCACCATAGAACTCGAAGACTTGGACGCCGAACCGCTTTGCGAACGCCTCCCAGAGCGCTGAAGGCATTCCGGCAGACAGAACCACTCGAACCGGATTGTGTGCGTCGTGTTTCCCCGGAGGCTGGCTGTACAACTCGACCGTCATCCCGCCGAGCAGGTTAAACACCGTACAGCCGTACCACCGCGTAATGTCCCACAGACGCGATTTCGTAAACTTGCGGCTGATGACGGCGCGCATACCCATCTGCAGAGCGATACCCAGCGTGATCAATTGCGCGTTGGCGTGCGTCAGAGACAGGCCGGTATACAGGCGATCTTCGGGCTTGAGCCCCAACATCAACCCCAGCATGCCGCCTTCGACAAAACGCCGGTGCGTCGCGATGATCGCCTTGGGGTCGCCCGTCGTGCCAGAAGTGTAAAGCAACTGCATTGTCGCGTCGGGATCGTTTGAAAGAATCGGCATTTCCCAAGCATCGCCGTTACGCGCGACATCGAGACGAAAAACTCTCGGATCGGCGCTTGCACCTGCGGCCTTTCCAAGCGTGGCGATCCAGGTCAGCCGTGGCACACGCGGCAAGACGTCCGCGAGATTCGGCAACGCGTAGTCGGCGACGATCGCGCCCGTGCATTCGGCGAAGTCAAGCATATAGATCAGCTTGTCGCCCTTGGTGCGCGGATCGATGGGCACGAACACGGCGCCCAGGATCGACGCGGCAATCATCGCTTCGACGAATTCGGGGTGGTTTTGCATGATGATCGCGAAACGATCACCGGGCTTAACCCCTTTGCCCTGCAGGAACCTCGCCATGACGCACGCTTGCTGCCACAGAGCGCGGTAGGTACGGACCTCGTCGACGAAATTTCCGTCGGGCGCGATATCGACGAACGTCAGCACCTCGAAGTCTGGTTGTGTCTGCGCTTTGGAGCGCACAAGATGGGCGAGGATCGGCGGGATATCGGTCACAGCGCTCACCGCATTCCTTCAAGCACGGTTACGACCGTCGCGGCGGCATCGGAACCGATGAAGCCACCGCCGTTCTCGGCCACAGCCAGTCGGGCACCTTCGACCTGACGGGCGCCGGCGCGGCCGCGAAGCTGCTCGCACAACTCGAAAATCTGTGCTGCACCCGTCGCACCGACAGGATGGCCTTTGCGCAGCAAGCCGCCAGACGTGTTGACGGGAACGGCGCCGCCGAGGCGCGTCGTTCCGTTCTCGATAAGACGAGCCCCCTCACCTTTCTTCGCAAGCCCCATGGATTCGTAGCAAAGGATTTCAGCAGGCGCGGTCGCGTCGTGAAGCTCCACGACATCGATGTCGCGCGGATCGATCGCGGCGACTTCGTAAGCCCTGCGCGACGCGTAGTCGACGACCGACTCCACTTGCGCGCCCGAACCCTCCCATCCCGAAGCCAGCACGCTTGAGCGCACGCGCACGCCGTTAGTCAAACCCATCGCACGCGCCTTCTTTTCTGAAACGAGCACGACGGCGGCAGCACCATCGCCGATCGGAGCGCACATCGGCAGCGTCAAAGGCGGCGCGACAGAAGGTGCCGCCAATATCTCGTCCACGCCCATCACCTCGCGGTACTGCGCGTGAGGATTGAGACTGCCATGATAGGAGTTCTTTGCCGAAACCATCGCAAAGTGGCGCGCCGTGGTACCGTAACGCTCCATGTGTCGGCGCGCCGCTGCCGCATAAATGTCCATGAACACCGAGCGCTTGTCGCTTGCGGGCTGCCCCCCCTTAGCCTCCGATTTGCTGTCCTTGCCGAGTGCTGCCAGGAATTCAGGAATAGCCTCCACATCGACGGCGCCCATGAAGACCGAGAATGTCTTTGCCTTGTCCTTGTGGAAGAGCTTCTCGAACCCGGCGGCCAGCACGACTTCGAATTCGCCGCACGCAATCATGCGTTCGGCTTGCTGAAAGGCCGTCGCCGACGTCGCGCACGCGTTCTCGACATTGACCACCGGTATTCGACCAATCCCGAGGCTTCGCAGGATCACTTGACCGGCGATCATGGCCTGACCCGTGATGAGGGGCGCCGCCGCGTTGCCCATATAAGCTGCTTGCACATCGTGCGGCTGCAAGCCGGCGTCGCTTAACGCGGCACGTATCGCTTCGCCCGCCAGCGATTTCAAACCGCGGTCTGGAAACTTCCCGAAATCCGTCATCCCGACACCGGCGATGATTGCTTGTACTGCCATGGGCTGTCCCTTCGTTCAGTTCGCGCGTTCCCAACCAGTCAGTTGGGACCCGCCTTTTATCGCCAAGAGTTCGTTGCAGCCGTCCTCGATCATCGAGGCGCGCGCGTCGCGCAGGAGCTTTTCGATCGGATACTCGCGCGACATACCCGCGCCGCCGAATATCTGAACCGCTTCACTGGCCACCTCGAACGCGGTCTGCGTCGACGTGATCTTCGAGGCGATCGCACCTTGAAGCGCCGGCGATGCCGCGGTCGCGTTCGAGACCGCCACGCGCCGAGCAAGCGCGCGCGCCGCTTCAACCTTTCGGTACATCTGGAACAAGCGCGCCCTGACGCTCTGATGCTGAATGATCGGAACGCCGCCTTGCTTGCGTTCGTGCGCATAAGCCAATGCGTGCTCGAACGCCGCGCGCGCAACACCGACAAATAGCGAACCCATGGAACTGTTGGCAAGGCACAGCGTACCGTAGAGCGCATCGTGGTATGCGTCAGGGCCAGCCGCCAGGCAATCCAGCGGCAGCTTAACCTCGTCGAAGAAAATCTCGCCTTGCGGCAGCGCGCGCTGACCCATCTTGTCGAGCGGACGGCCTCTGCTGACGCCTTTCACGTCCAGAGGAACGTAGAGGACACCGCCCCTAAAGCCGGTCTTTCCGTCGTCATAAACTGTGAACAGCACTGCCTGCTCGGCGACCGTCCCGTTCGAAACCCAGGCCGATTTTTGTCCAGACAGCACAACATCGCCGCCGACTCGCCGCGCAATGCAGCTCGGCCGCCCATACTGACCGTTGTTGGCGAACGCCTGCCGTGTGGAATCGAGCATGTCGCTGCCGTGATCGGGTTCGGTGATCGCCCAGCAGCCGAATTTTGATTCGGGAAAACGTTTCCCAAATACAGGAATCCCCAAAACGCGTGCGACCGAAGCCGGCATGGCATTCACGCCGATTGAGATCGCGAGTCCGGAATCACCCCAGCCCATCTCTTCATAGGCGATCGATTGCAGCAGAGCGGCCTCTTCCGCAGGCAACTCCGCCATCGCCGCCAGATCGAGCCCGAAGGCGCGGTACTGTTCATGTACCGCGAAGAAGGGTGAACCGTTCGCAATGACCTCGTCTGCCGTCATACGGTCGAGCGCACGTCCGGCGGGACGCATGACATCGGCGGCAAACCGATGCAGGCCGTCACGCATCGATGTTTGAATGTTGGTAAGGGGTGGGTCAAGCAGCGACGGTGACGACGGATCGAAGTCGCTCTGAGGCAGATTCGGCCGATCAAGCATTGGTGGCCTCTCAATCGTCCGGAAAGGCATGTCCGGGTAACTGACAATTTGTCAGTATTGAGAATCCAAGCTTTGATTTGAATCAAAGGAGTTGAAGAGAACTGCGCAACACGACGGCGCGATCAACTTGCAAACGGGTGATTGTCCAATAGCGGCAATGCTGGACTTACGAAACAACCCACCACCGAAACGGCGCAACTTGAGCCAGGTCAAGACGCAGCGCGCACATATGCGCTTTCAAGATGCGCTATGAAGGATGTCACAGCACCTGCGTCTACCGAATATTAGATCCTTGCGCAGAACGATCAATCTCGCACTCTCCAGGAACTCGATTGAAGTTGAAACGATGCGAAGTCCGTCGGATTTCGACATCAATGAAGCGCGAGTCTGACCGTCGGACATTTCGTTCTTCGCGGCACCTCCAATCCCACCACGCAGCTCTCAATCACCAATGTCTTACTCGCGATCGGCGATCTCTTCAGATCCCTGAGGTCGCTTCAGCCAGAAGTCGTTCGGTTCCGTCACGAAAATTCCGTGCTTCGGCAGCACGCTCCGCAGCGACTGCACCTCATCAATTCGGATCGCCAGTCGGCTCCCATCAGCGTGGAAGCCAGTGTGAACCCAGTGCTCCCGGGGTCCGATTGGATGCCGATTACCTCGAAAACGGGATCCTCATTCGACGCTGACCCAATTTTGATGGAATTGGAGTGTCGGTTGGCGTTGGTTTCACAAAGACAATCAATGTCATGCCGCAAGTTTTTCGTCCGACAGCTTTGGTCCCGCCGGGATTTACCGTGGAGCAAGTTGCAGATGAGGACATTGGTCTGCTCATCACCCTTTATCCTGTGAGCAAGACGAGTGCATGCCCGGGGTGAAGGGCAACGGCAACGCGGATTCACAGTCAGTATCGCCGACGTCTCTCGGATCCGCCTGTGGCGGACAAAATCCCCGTCTGCAACCCATTGGACTGGGCAATGTGTTCCGGCCCCAGCGGAACCCAATGGGAACTCCACACGTGACCCGGAGCGCAGATCGGTCATTGAGCAAACATGGCATGATCGTTCGAACAGGTGACCTGACAGGGTTTCGCTGCATTTGCAACGGGACGCCAAACCCGGCGCCAATTCGATCTAAGAGCTGGCCCAACCCTTGATCTGCCCGCTGAGACAGCGCCCGGAGCGGGCATCGAAGCGATAGCCATGCCACGGGCAGGTCATCACGCCTGCTGCATCCGGTTCGCATTGCAGTGGCAAGGCCTGATGTGGGCAGACAACCGGAACTTCACACGTCGTTCCGTCCGCGAGCCCGGCCGTGCGCCGCTGTTGGCGCGCCTTGGGGCCGGCCCGCAGGGCCTGCGTGCGATAGATCATTTTTGGTTCGTCTTCGTCCACGAGCCTGCTGAACAGCTCGACATAAAACTGGCCCGCGGCCTCAGCCTGTTGGGATGTGAGTGCAGCTGTGTAGAACAGGAAGGACATCTGGCAGGAATCAGTACCCGTTTGCCGGATTCGACAAACCGCACGGCCATTCTCAATCCCGTCAGCAAATGTCGCGTTGGTATAGCCCAGGCGGTCCTGGTCGATCGTCACCTTCATGCGAAGCGGTGTGCCGTCCACAAGGACAACGTCGGCTTCCCAGCCATTCGCATCTGCATGAAGCAGCGTGACGCCGGAAAACGTGGTTCGATGCGTGTAGGGCAGATGCTCCCAGTCCAGTTCATCCTCGATCGCACGTGCAGCGCTCGCCCCCACATCACGCTGTAACTGGCTGACTTCGATCACCGTCGGTCTCCGGGGCTTCAGGCCCGCCGCTGCACATAGGCGTCAACCAATTCGATCATCCGAGCACGACCAAAGCTCGGGTCGTGCCCGGCGTGTACGGTGTCAATCGGCAGATCTCGCAGACGCTTCATCGTCTGGATGTACACCCCGACGTCAGCGCCCGGGATTTCGTCAAGCAGAGGACCGTCATAGATCGCGTCGCCCGAAAACAGGGTGCGCGTTTTCTTCTCCCAGAGCCCTATACTACCCGGGGAATGACCCGGCAGATGCAGCACCTCGAAGGCGCGATCACCGGTATCGATGATGTCACCTTCATGCAGAATGAGGGTCGCACCGGCAGGAGCAAGTCGATGACTGGACATGTCAAATCCCCGATGAGGGATTGCCGTCAGAAAGCCACCGGAAATGTCGTAACCTTGGGCTGCGAACCAATCCTTCGTCGGCGCGTCGTAGGTCGAGACATCCAGCGGCAAATGGTTCACTGCTGATGCCATGGCTTCAACCTCTGCGGCATGGATGTAGCGCATTTCGAACTCGTGCATGCCGCCTGTGTGGTCCATATGGGCGTGTGTCGCGATGGCCGCCAGCGGCTTGTCGAACAGGTCGCGTGCCGCGTCCTGCAGGCTTGCGACCCCGAGGCCCGTGTCGACCAGAAGATCCCGTTCGCGCCCCCGGACATGCCAGATGTTGCAGCGAAGCAGCGGCGTGACATGAGGTTCCCACAACAGCGTGATCCCGTCATCGATTGTGCGGCGTTCAAACCAACTGGAGGCGATCTGAATGCTCATGCAGCGGTCCCCTGCGTCACAGGACGAAAGTCGAACCGCGCCAGCACGCACCGGGCTGCTGACAGAATATTGTCTATGTCGTCATCGGTGTGAGCAAAAGAAAGGAAGAAATCGTTAGAACCAGGGATCGTGAGCACGCCTTCGGTGACGAGCGCCAAATGGAACAGGTTGACCGGCTTCGGATCGAGCATCCCGCAGTGTTCCGGCGTTGCAGGTCCGGCCGTCAGGAACAACCGGACCATCGGCCCGAGTTGGTTTGTGTGGCAGGCAATGCCTCGCTCAGTGAATGCAAGGCGCAATCCAGCCGCAAGACGCGCCGCAAGGACGGAGATCGCTTCGTAACGACTGTCGCGACCAAATTTGGCGTAGGTGGCAAGTGCCGCATGCGCTGATGCAACGGCGTTGCGCGAGTCGTTGCCTGTGCCACTCTGGAACGCAAACGGGCCCCTGATCCGGCGTGCGGGGTCGGCGACAGCCATGACGTCTGCCCGACCGGTGACAGCACCGATCCGTTCTCCAGCGCCCAGCGCCTTGCCAAACACAGCGAGGTCTGGAGTGACTCCAAAATACTCCTGCGCACCACCGACAGCTATGCGGAATCCCGAGATCACTTCATCGAATATGAGCAGTGAGCCTGCAGCATGCGCCATCTCCTTCATCGTCTGGTAAAGTACGCTGCCACCGGCCCACAGCCCGCAATGGTGCATCGTCGGATCGAGCAGGATTGCGGCAACGTCTGCCTGTGCCAGCAGCTTGAGCAGTCCATCCAGATCGCCAAGCCGTGCCACGATGAGTTCGGAAACTGATGCCGCCGTCACTCCGGCGCCGACCCGTCCCGGCCTGTCGTCCAGCCCGGTCAGCATTTCATCCGCCTGACCGTGATAGGTTCCTGCGAACTTTATGATTTTCGGACGCCCAGTAAAGGCGCGCGCAAATCGCAGCGCTGACATCACGGCCTCGGTGCCGCTGTTCAACAAGCGCACCCGTTCGGCACCCGGTACCAGGGCCTGGATGCTTTCTGCGAGTTCGGTGGACAAGGTTGGATTAAGCACCAGTGATCCGGCACCGAATGTTTCGGCAATTGCCGCCATGATTTCCGGGGCGCGATGTCCCAGGAGAAGGCAGGCCCCGCACAGGAAGCAGTCTACATAGTCATTGCCGTCCAGATCTGTCGTGTGTGCCCCTTGCCCGTGCTGGAAATAGAGCGGGTACGGCCGGAAGTATCGAACCGTACCGGACACGCCGCCAACAAGAGACTTGCAGGCGCGTTCGTGCCACGCGCGCGAAGCCGAAGTCCTGGCACCATAGGCCACGTGAATCTCCTGCTCAAGCCTAGTGAGGGCAGAGCCTGTCATGTTGACCTCCTGTCTGCGGGAGCGCGCCGCCCAACTGCCGCTTCCACCCGCGCACCGGATGATGCATCGCCCGCGAGGTGGTCAATCACGCGCGACAGTCGCTGGCGCAGACGCGCCGACGTCATGGTTCGGGGGTCGAACATGCTTTGAACGCCCAATCCTTCCGCGAGACCGACGAGGCTCTCAGCGAGGGCCCCTGGCTCGTGTGCCGCAAACAACCCTACCGCCTGCGACGCGACAACCGCCTTGCGGACTGCGCTCCGCCAGGCCGCATAGTTTCTGGCAAGTTCCTGGCTCAAGTCTTCATCGACCACGCCTTCGGCCTGGAAGTAGTAGAAGATCCGGCAGGTCGCTACCCGTTCGGCGTCCAAGGGCATTCCTGCTTCCAGGAGCGCCCGGATACGTTCGCATGAATTTCTGATCGAGGCAGTAGCATGCATGCGAGCGCTCACCGTACCGGTGGCCTCGCGCAGTGCGGCAACGAGAAGCGCCTGCTTGTCCTCGAAGTAGTGCGAAAGAACACCAACGGACCAATCCCCTTCCCCTGCAACGTGACGGATGGTGACGCCGCGAACGCCTTCGCGCGCCACGACATTCAGCACGGCCCGCGCGATGAGCTGGCGTCGCGCATCATGATCGACGATCTTGGGCATGGGTTTGTCAGGCCGCGTCAGGTCGAAACATGGCGTCAACTACCGCGCCACAAAGCGGGCTCAACGGGGCCGCGAGTGCTAGGTGCACGATCGAGTCCTTGCCGGCATGAAACACGGATTTTTGATGCGCGTAGTTCAGGAACCCCGCTTGACCCGAATGGCAGCCGTAACCGCTCGCCCCAAAGCCGCCAAACGGCAGCGCCGGGTGCGAACCCTGCAGACCGAATGTGTTCACGCCAGCACCACCGGCGCGCACAGTTTGCACGAAGCGACGCGCAAGTGCGTCGTCGCTGGTCGCAATGTAGGCCGCTAGCGGCGTGGGCTCCGCATTGATACGCCGCATAGCGTCGTCAATGGACCGATAGGGCACCACCGGCACGACCGGTCCGAATATTTCTTCCGACATGCAGGCAAGTTCGGCGGGCGGATCCACAATGAGCGTCATCGGGATTTGTCGCAGCGTGGCATCCGGCCTGTCCTCATTCAACACGATGACACGCGCACCCTTCGCTCTCGCTTCTGAAATATACCCCAAGATGCGGCCATAGTGATGAACGTTGATGATGCCTGTGGCATCGGGGTTACCTACGTGCTTCGGATAGGCTGCCCGCCAGGCCGAAGTGGCGATCGCGATCCAGTCCTCCATCCTGTCTTGTGGAACCAGTGCATAATCCGGCGAGGTGCATACCTGCCCCGCCTTCAGCACGCGGAATGAGAGAAAACACGCGATTGCATCATCCGTCACCCCGTCTGGTGCGAAGACCGCTGGATTTTTGCCACCAAGTTCAAGTGTCAGGGGTGTGAGATTTTGTGCTGCCGCCGCTGCCACCAGGCGCCCGACACGCGATGAACCGGTATAGGTCAGGTGATCCCACGGCAGCGAGGCAAATGCGTACGCGAGCTCCGGACCACCTTGCACGACGGCGAGAACCTCAGGTGCGAAGTTTTCCGCGACAATCTCGTCCAGCAACTGTGCACAGGACGGAGCAAGTTCGGAGGGCTTGATGATGACCGAATTGCCGGCGGCAAACATGTCAGTCACCATCACCAGCGCACACTCAATGGGGAAATTCCACGGCGCAATCACGCCGCAAACTCCCTTGGGAACAATCAGGATCTCGGCGCGGGAAGAACCGTGCGCCTCTTCCAGCACCACCGGACGTGGCGCGAGCCATTGCGGCAGTTCGGTCTCGAAATGTCTTATCCGACCGATGACAGAGCCTGCCTCCATCATGTCCGACATCCACCGGTGGTGGTTACCGAAATCCGTCGCCAGCGCCTTGCGGAAGCGCTCGCGATTTTCAATCAACATGTTCTTGAGGCGGCTCAGTCTTGACAGGCGTTCGGCGAGGTCCGGCGCCGGAGTGTCCGCGAGCGCTCGTTTCTGAATATCAAAAAACCTCTGAAGCCTGTCGACATCCCGAACCATGAGCATGCCTTGCGGAGTTATTTCGGACGACCGTTCTAAATAACATTTCGTGTGCAAGAGTCAAGTTTCAACGGGCGTCTCGAACCGTTCGCAGGCCTTTAAGACGGTCCCCATTCGAGATTGGAGAGGCGCCATTCGCGCCGAACAGTCGTTGCGATGGCAGCGTGCACCGCGCCCGAAAGGACGAGTGACAATGACAAGATTTCTAGCTCTTGACCGGAATAGACAGACTTGTCTATTTGTTCGCTATGGGAACGCTGAACACACCAGATCTCTTGATTGACGCTATGTCTGCCTGCCTGCAGGAGCACGGCTATCGCTCGACCAGTACGACCCAAATCTTAGCCAAAGCCAATGTTTCCCGAGGGTCGCTCTATTTCCACTTTCCAGGAGGCAAGGAGGCACTGGCGGCAGCAGCTGTGCAGGCTTCGGGTAAACGCATTTCCGACTGGATCGCAGCTGAGTTCGTGTCCGGTCCCGACTCGGTAGCAGCGATAAGCCGTTTGGTCGATGGCTTCACAGCGGCGCTTGGCGGCAGTCAATTCACCAAAGGCTGTCCAGTGGCGCTGAGCGCACTGGAGGCTGGAGAACAAGAACCCGCACTTCAGGCGGCGATCCGAGCAGTCTACGAAGATTGGCAACGTGCCATTGGCGATGGACTGACGGGACGTGGCATGGAGTTCGGCGACGCCCAGAGACTCGCTCACCTGGCGCTCATTCAAATCGAGGGTGCCCTGTTGCTGGCGCGCGCAACCAAATCGCTGACACCGCTGCAACTGACGAAAATGTCCCTCGTTGAGGCGATAGGAGAACGATCATGATGAGACTTTTGCGCGCTGCGGTGGCGGTGCTCATTGTCATGGGCCTTGTTGGGGCCGGATTGGTTTTCCTCACGCGTCGTACCTTCGAGATGGATGCCTACCCGGAAGGCGCAATCGCGTCACCACCAACCATTGATGCACCCGAAGCCGGACTGAAATTCTCGATTCTCCCTACAGCCACCCTCACTGCGCCTGAAGGGGCAATGTTTGAAGGCGGCAACTGGCTCAAGCAACGGACAATGAATCATAGTGCGGTGCTGATCTGCCATCCACGCGGCTTTGTCTTGTTCGATACCGGCCTTGGGCGCGCCATCGATAGTCAATTCCGCGAATTTCCGCTCCTGACCCGAAGGGCATTCGGCTATCGGCAGCTCACACCAGCGGCCGACGTCATCGCGAAGGCCAACCCGTGTCCCGGCCGTCCGCTCATCATCCCGTCTCATTTGCACTGGGATCATGCCGGAGGCATCGAGGACTTTCCAGACGCAGAGATAGTCGGCGTCCATCGGCTATTGGCGCGCGATCCTGAGCTGATTATGATCCCTGCGCATGACGCCGCCGTCTATCTGGCGAACGCCGTGTATCCACATTGGGAGGGACATCAGGAATAGATGTGCACTCTCCACAGAGTCCGGTGCCATCGTGGTGCGTTCGCAAGAATTTCTCATCGGGTCTGGCTACGGAGATCCCTGTGCCTGCCAAATATTAGTTTGGCGTCCGAAACTGATCCAAGACAACACGCCGTTGATGACTTTGGTTCACAAACTCTTACGTACTTGTGATGGGATCTCATGCCCAAATCACATGAGATCACAATTCGCCAAACAGTCAGCTTAACAGGCCCAAAGCCACTGCGCATTGTCCAGACATGAACCGCGAATAACAAACCCATTCAGAACGAATTCATGAGCCGCCCACGATAACGGGCATGTCGCTGCCTCGGCGATCGCAACAAAGGATATGCCCCATGAGTTTGAAACTCGCCTCTCTCGCAGCGCTTGGTGCGCTTGCAATCGCCGCCCCCGTCCGTGCCGACGAGATCTTCCTTGGTATCCCTGGCTATGGCGGTTCGGGTTGCTCCAGCGGCAGTGTTTCCACGACACTCAGCCCAGACCAAAAGTCTCTCAGTCTGCTCTTCGATGAGTACGAAGTATCGGCCGGTGGAACGACAGGCAGATCATTTGATCGTAAAAGTTGCAACGTCGCCATTCCCGTCCATGTACCCCACGGTTTGAGCGTCGCAGTACTCACCGTTGACTACCGAGGCTACAACCACCTGCCCCCGCGCGCTCAGTCTCAATTCAATGTCGAATACTTCTTCGCTGGTGGTCGGGGACCTGCCTTTCGTCGCAGCTTCTACGGCCAACTCGACCAGGACTACACCATAACGAACGAACTGATGGCTCAATCTGTCGTCTGGTCGCCATGCGGCGCTGACGTGAACCTGCGAACCAATTCCAGCATGCGTGTTGGCACCGTCAACAATGCGGAAGCTTCCGCATCGGTTGACTCTGAAGATATCAATGCGGCGATCGTCTATCACCTCCAGTGGCGCACTTGCCGCTGATTGTGGAGGCAATGAGGCCGGCCTTCGCCGACCCTACAGGGAGTTATCAAAATGCGACGGTCGGCCGCTTTCTTTGCCTTGATGATTTTAGCAACTTTCGCCGCTCAGGCACGCAACCACAACAAAGTGAAGGTCTCTGAAGATGCGTGCCAGAGCGGCACTTACTCTACTGTCTCAGTTTCGGAATCCGGGACTCTGAGTATTTTGTTCGACACTTTCTCGATCACGAGGTCTTCCGGGACTGAGAAGACTGTCGAACGGCGCTCCTGCAACATCCAGGTCTCACTCAACCTTCCGCAAGGCTATTCCCTCGGCGTCTACGAAGTAGATTATCGTGGTTTCACGCATTTGTCGGACAAGCAGCAGGCTGAACTCAATGTCGATTATAGTGTAGGGCGCCGGAACGCGGGTCGCGGCTTCCGCCGTCGCATTCGCGGCGCCTACGAGGGCGAGTTCTTGTTCAGCGAACCGCTGCGCCCGGGTCTGCTGAAGCGGATCGGCTGCGGCGAAGACGCGGTGCTCAATATTGCGGCTACGTTGGAATTGAAGGCGGGCAAGCAAACACCAGATGCCATGGTGGTTCTTGATTCGATCGACGGCACCGTCCCAAGCGGGCTCGTCTACCGCTTCGACATCAGGAAATGTGAGATGTAGTCCAGACTCCGGCGGCGATCGGCAGTATCCTTCAATCCAGTCTCAGCCAATGACCTACGATTCGCGACTTGCAGCCAGAGACCGCGAGAACTTACTTGGGCCGACCCCGATCCTCCATCATCATTCGTATAGACTCACGTCCACGAGAAAGTTGGCTCATCAACGTGCCAATCGGAATTTGAAGTTCTGACGCTGCCTCTCGATAGGATTGTCCATCCACAACGACCAGTGTGATGGCCTTACGCTGCTCAACCGGAAGTCTCGCAAAAAATGCCCTGACTTTAGCCTGCATTATGCTCGATTGCCTGCCAAAGCTGCACTCGCGCTCGTTACCCAATTGACGTTCACGACGTTTGTCCGCTTCAGCATTCCAGATATTGTTCATGGACTTGAAGAGGAAGCGATCGAGACTTGCACCCGGCCATCTCGCAACCGGGTCGGACATCACAATTTCAAGAGACTGTTGCACAATATCTTCGCCATCGTCCTGACTTGACGTCAATCGAGATGCAAGCCGTCGCAATCGCGGAAATAGACCTCTCAATTGTTTCTGCAGCTCGTCGTGTTGAATACTCATGATCCTGTCCGCCAGCTTTGGCTCCTGACATGAACGATCCTTCACGAACCGGATCACAAAAACTACCGCATCAGCATTTCATAATTAACACCAACAGTAGCCTCCCATAACAGCCGGGCGCGAGCTTCTTTTCTTCGGCAGTGGAAGCCTTTGTCGTCGGAGGCCGTGCAAGCGAGTTTGTGCGAGGCGCTCAGGCGCAGTGCAACATGAGTGTCAGACTGGCTAGCTGTCCATGAGGCGGCGCCTTTGGGGAGACTCTTCTGTTCATTAATGTGTTGCCCAGGCAGGGCCAGAAAGCGATCAAGACGATCACCGACAAATTGAGGAAACGATTCACCAGCTCTCCACCGCGCAAGGGTACCCTGATCGATCCCAAGAAACTCCGAGGTCTTGCTAAGTGACCATCCCAAATGTCGTCGTGCTGTTTCGATCTCTCCGACAGGACCATCAGCCGGTTCGGTTGGGTCATACCCCAGCTGCCTCACGATGGTCGATACATGCTCTATCGACGGTCGTCGGCCGTGCTCCCACGTGATGTATGTGTCCAATCGCACGGCCATTCTGGCTGCAGCGTCTCGCTGCAAGAGCCCACGCTCCTGCCGCCACTTCAGCAGGTGCTCGACTAATGACTGGGGATTTTCAGGATAACCCACCGGCCTGCGCATATTCCTGCTACTGTACAGCTGCGGACGTATGGCAACGCGGCGACAAGAGTGCGTCGTATTCAAGAGTTGAGCTCGACAGGGGTTCGGATTCCTCCTCAGTATACGGAATAAATTCGTTTGCTTGAACGTTGAGTATTTTGTAACGGCGCATCCATTCAAACGCTTGGCCACATTGTACGAATGGCAAGATCGATCCAAAGTGGACACTCAGCCAACGTGCACAATCCGTCTAAATTCTATCGAAGGGGAGGATCTATTGGAAAGGTAGGATGCACAGGAGTACTCGATGCAATTGCACAGACTTCGCAGCAGGGCGCTCTCAGTGTCGTCGCCATGCGTTCAGATCCACGCGTGGGCGCGCGGCGTGCGTGACGGCGCCGTCACAGGCATGCCCTTGATCCCGACGCGGAATGCATGAGCACGGAACCTTTAGTGCGGCACATGAAACTTGTCATCGTTCCACGTGAGAGGATTGCCGCCCAAAGCCACATTCCAGTCAGCATCGGGCAAGGCCTGCCGCGCCCGTGCCAAGTGAAACAGGATTGCATTTAACATGGCGGTCTGTTCGGCGGGCTCTTTGGGAAGATAGACCCAAAAATATGTCGCGTTGGCATGCGTGTCGCTCGATACGGTCAAGTGCGAACCATTGTCGGTCGACCAAGTCTTCAGAAGTTCATCTGGATCGATGCCAGCCTCTTTCAACGTCTTGACGACGGCACCACCGAGTTCATCGACGGCAAGCCAGAACGGATGCGCATCGTCACGCGGCATATCTTCGCCGTGTGGCGCTGAGATGTGACAGGTAACGCGAAGCGCCGATCTGGCCATCTCGTCATGTTTTGAATTTTGGCATTCCATATTGTGAAATCGTGTGTTTCTTGCTACCAAATCCCATCGACCATCTAAGCATGAAAGTCCATGTCATTCTTCCGGATGATCTTACCTAGCCCTACGGCGTTTGGATACAGGCTGCCAGATGTGGGGTTCAGTGATTTCGTACCATAATCAGGAGACAATCTTCTGACTGAAAGGTCCACGCCGTTCCGCAGATCCTGGTGGCTCTACATTCAAGCCTTAGTCGCGGCTTGGATTGTTGGACCGCTGATCACCTACTTTAGCTACTATGGCGTGCAGACCGAAGAGACGGTCATCGTCGTCATCTCCGCTGCGGGATTGATCGCGGGGCCGTTATTATTTGTCATGGCGCCGTTCATGCCGCGCCCAGGATACGGGCCCTGCCCGCTATGTGGCGCGATGATGTATCAAATGTTCGGCCCAGGTGAAGGCGGCTACCTGGTTTGTCCGCGCTGCGTTGCGTACGCGAGGACCGAGGGCGACAAGCTTTCGCTCGTCCCCACCAACATCGTGAGCGAATCGCCAGTATTCGCTGCAGCGTTGCCGTGGGACGACATCACCGGCGAACCCGGCAAGACGATCGCGTTTTCGGCACAGGATGTCGTCATGGACAAGCTCAATGATCTCATCACCAGAAAGGACGGCATTCGTGTCATCGACAAATGGCCGCCCGCATGCTGCGTCTGCGGTTCGTCGTCCTCGCGGCACGAAGACCTCGCCTTACAGGTTTCGATTAAGGGCCGGGCGCTCGATACGCACGCGACGGTCGTCGCTCGCAGCGTGCCTTATTGCGGCAAGCACAAGGACGGAATTGCCTTCGGCCGCGTCGACTTCGCCACAAGCCTGTTCGAAGACGCAACCAGTTTCTGCATCAAGTTCCGGAGCCACGCGTATCGGGAAGCGTTTCGCAAACTGAATCCTCATAAGTTCGACAATCAGTCTGATGAACCGCTCAAGATCCGCCTCGAACGCGGATGACGGATGGCCACAGCCAGGCTGGTTTAACATTACGGAGGTGCCGCTCACGGACCGGCTCGCAGAAGCGCCCGAGCGGTTCACGCTAACCCCTTCATACGGCGGTCTTCCATCTTGGCGCATCGCCTACACCATATTGAAGTTTGAGCAGACGTAGGGACGAAGCCCTTGAAAGTCACATTATCGCAGCATCTTAGCGGACATAGTAGCGGCCATAAATGGGATATATTAATAGTAAGTACCTGATATAATTATTGTATGAGTGATAAGAAGTTGGACATTTCAACGGCCATAGACTCTGCCCCGCCCGACCGAGGCGAGACCATAGGTCTGATGGAGCCACTGCTGATTGGGGAAAGCTCCAAGCATCGCGGGGAGTTAAGTGACCTCGCGCTCGACCTCGCCGCGAAATCCGCAGGCTTTAGACGCAGCCTTCCTGAGGGTGTCCTCACCGCCCTCGCCGATCTCGTGCGGGCGATGAACTGCTATTACAGCAATCTGATCGAGGGACATGATACGCACCCGATCGATATCGAGCGCGCGCTCAAGAACGATTACAGCACGGACCGCCGCAAGCGCGATCTCCAGCTGGAGGCGAAAGCGCATATCACTGTGCAACAGTGGATCGATGCAGGCAACCTCACTGGCCGCGCCACAAGTACAAACGGTGTCCTCGAAATTCATCGGCGGTTTTGCGAACTGCTGCCGGATGACCTTCTGAAAGTGACCGAACCTGACTCGGACGAAGTTATTCCTGTTGTGCCCGGCGAACTTCGTACCCGCGATGTCGCTGTAGGCCAGCACGTTCCTGTCAGTGCCGGCGCACTGCCGCGTTTTCTCAAACGCTTTGAGGAAGTGTATGCGCGGCTTGGCAAGACGGATTCAATTCTCGCATCCGCCGCAGCACATCACCGCCTTTTGTGGATTCATCCGTTTCTTGATGGCAACGGACGCGTCGCGCGGCTCATGTCGCACGCGATGCTGCTGCAGGCTTTGGATATGGGAGGCATTTGGTCGATCGCGCGCGGGCTTGCGCGCAACGTCGCAACTTACAAAGGCCTGCTGACGCAAGCGGACCTGTCGCGCCGCAACGATCTTGGTGGCCGTGGCACGCTGAGCGAAGAGGCTTTGGCGGAATTCACGCACTTCTTCCTGACGATTTGCCTTGACCAAGTCGCCTTCATGGAAGAGCTCGTTGAACCCAATCGCTTGCGCGCCCGGATCCTGATGTGGGTCGAAGAAGAAGTGAGGTTGGAGAAACTGCCGCCGCAATGTGGCGCGGTGCTCGAAGCGGTACTCTTCAGAGGCGAGCTACCCCGCGGCGATGTTGGCAATCTGCTGGGCGTCAGCGACCGGCACGGCAGACGTATCATTAAAGCACTGACAGAACACAACGTCATCGTTTCAGAGGGCCCGCGCGATCCGCTGCGCCTTGCTTTTCCTGCCACGCTCGCTTCGCGCTGGATGCCAGGTCTGTTTCCGGAGAGGAGCGGATGAAATCGCCGGGCTGCATCGAGCCCTTAGTCTTTCGGCTTCCTCGACATGCCCTTGAGAGCGGGCATTCCTTGGTTGTGATATCGTCGCGCATGGGCGTTAGCTAACGTCGCGCCCGAGCAAGGCAGCTTTCGGGTCGTAGGTATATTTCGTGATCGTGCCGTCCTTGATCTTTTCAACCGCGTCGTCGATTGCGAATAACGGCACGAGAAACCATTCGCGCGGAACGACGGGCTTGCCGAAGCAGTCCTTGATCTCGATGTTGAGCCTCGCGGAATCGAAAATGCGGTGGATGAGGTTTTCGAGCTTGGTCCGATTGATATTGGCCAGCTTGTAGGTAGCAACGATTTCCACGTCGGCGAGAAGGTAAGTCGCGTCGTTCCTGGCGTCGGCGATCCGCGTTTTCACATCACCTCCCGTCACGCCGATCTTATGCAGCACGTCACGATGCTGCGCTACGACGGGGTGAAGCGGAACGTGGCGTGGGTGCAGACCAGCACCTTGTCGTTGCTATTCAGAAACGCTTCGACTGATTTGACCTTGCCGCCGTTGTCCGAACCAGGCGCGTTGCAGAGATTCCATTTTGGCTCAACCCGCCAATCAGTCCAGAAGCCATACTTGCTCAGTGGTTCGTCGTTGAAACTTGCGCCAATGGCTTTTTCTGGAACGACGATGATGGCTTGCTTCAGCGATTGGTTATGTAGTTTGTCGAGCGCGATGAACATGAGCGCGCGGCTCTTTCCAGACGCCGGCGGCGACTTGATGAGTAGGTATTGCTCGCCGCGCTTCTCATAGGCACGCTCCTGCATGGGGCGCATCCCAAGCGCGTTCGCTTTAGTTGACGCGCCATTGCGGGCGTACGACACAGAAACGGTGGGGATTTGTTTTTCTTTAGTCACCCTTGCGCCTTTCAAAAAGCTGCAGGTATCCTTCGAATGCGAAAAGCCGGTTGCGTCTTTGGCCGGTCATTTCGACCAGAACCCCATGAGTTATGAAATCCGAGATCAGCGATGTGGCGGTATTCGTTGTTGTATCCAGAAGGGCCGTGACAGCTTTTACATCGACAATCGGCTGTTTGTACAAGTGCATGACAACACTTTGAGCATTCTGTTGACGTCGATGACTGAAGCGGGGCAGCGTTTCCCGCTCGATTTTTTCCTTAAGGGCAAGAATTTTCTTGAACAATTCTGCCGACGCCCGTGCCGTTTCCTCGACGCCGAAGAGAAAGAAGATCAACCAGTCGCGCATATGGTTGCCGTCGCGAACAGCCATCATGCGATCTATGTAGGCAGTCTTGTTCCGCTCAAAATAGTCTGAAAGGTAGAGTGCAGGTTTCGCGAGAAGTCCCTGTGAGGCGAGGAATAAGGATATCATCAACCTGCCCAATCGCCCATTGCCATCCAGGAAAGGGTGGATGGTCTCGAACTGATAATGCGCTATGGCAATCCGGATCAGAGGCGGCACGCGGATATTTTCGTCATGCATGAATTTTTCCATGTCACTCATCAGGCCGGGGACATGATCATGGTGCGGGGGGACGAATGCAGCATTCTTCAAGCTCACGCCGATCCAGTTCTGGCTAACGCGGAAGTCGCCGGGCTGTTTGGTTGCGCCGCGTACGCCTCGCATCAGAACAGAATGCGTTTCCTTCAGCAGCCTGTTGGACAGTGGCAGATGTTCAAGGCTGCCGATCGCAAAGTTGATTGCCTGGATATAATTTTGCACCTCGCCCCAGTCGTCGCGCTGCTCCGGCGACAGGTCTTCGATTTCCTTGAACGCATCTTCGATGTTGGTTTGGGTTCCCTCGATGCGGCTCGATTGGGTGGCTTCTTTGGCAACGTACATGCGGATGAAGAAATCGATATCGGGCACAAGTTGGGCGAAAGCGTTCAACTCGCCCAACGCACGGTCGGCGCGCCCGAGTAGTTCAATGACTTCCGGGTCGGAGATAATCCAGGGGTGATGGATGAGCGTGGGCAGAAAGCTGCGATACTCAAGCTGCTTTTCGTGGCGTCCGGCTTTGTAGTCAGATAAATTCATGTTTCAGAAACCGTCCTGGTTTTTGCAACACTCGAGCCATAATGGTAAACCTGCGATGGTGTCAATCGTTATTTCAGAAACATATCACTTATCTGAAATAACAGCTGCGCCTGTTTCAGAAACTTGTCGCCCGTTCCGGGCCTTGGATCAGTTCACCAGGGAAGGACTTGCCATCGAAGCTGCTGGCACGCTCCGGTCACGGCACGTCATTGAAGTTCTATCGCGGCTTGTATCCGAGCGCGGCGCGCCGACGTGGCTTCGCTCTGACAACGGTCCCGAGTTTGTCTCGCATGCCATTCTAAAATGGACCACGGACCAGGGCATTGAAACGGCGCTGATCGATCCCGGCAAGCCCTGGCAGAACGGCGTCAACGGAAGCTTCAACGGCAAGTTCCGCGACGAATGCCTGAGCATGGAATGGTTCCGGAGCCGGGCTGAGGCAAGGGTTGTCATTGCCTCGTGGCTGGAGCACTTCAACGACGTCCGGCCGCATTCAAGCCTCGGCTACCTGACGCCGAATGAATTTGCAGCAAAATGCAGAAGTGAATCTGTAGCGTCCGACCAAGCAACGGGCCGGGACGCTGTGGTGTTGGGGGCCTACGCGCCCCGGCCCGTTGCACAACCGCTCCGCAAGGGGCAAAAAGGAACCAGCAGCAGGGCCGCTCTCTCAACTTGACAATGGTCCGAAGCATCTGGGCAGGTCAATTTGCCTTGTGGTGCCCGGGTTCGCTTGCGAATGGCAATCGCAGTCAAACACAACAAATGCCGTTGCATAGCGTCTGGAAATGCTCAAGATTCGAATAGACTACACAAGCTCCAATCGCATGTCAGACACACTTTTTGCACATTCACGCCCTCTCCCAAGCCTCGAGGAAACTTGGGAACCGCTTGAGAAGCATTTGAATGAAGTCGCAGACCTCGCTGCAGAATTTGCGAATTCGTTCGGCGGACAAGAAGCAGCACGAATCGCGGGCCTTCTTCACGACCTCGGGAAAGCCAAGCCCGGATTCCAAGCCTACCTGCGTGGTCTCAGGGGAAGCGAACCGCACGCGACAGCGGGGGCTAAACTTTGCGAAGAACGCTATGGTGAAGAAATCGGACGCATGCTCGCATTTTGTATTGCTGGTCATCACGCGGGACTTGCAAATGGTGTCGGAGAGCGTGAAAAATTAACACCGCTTTTTGATAGACTTAAGTCCGAGCCCTCGCCCTTCATTCCGAATTGGCTATCAATTCCAGCCAAACCCACCATAGCACCAACTCCATTCGCGGCTCCAATGACCGGTGCCAAAGACGAGCAAGCCTTCGCTCTAGCTTTCTTCATCCGCATGATCTTCTCCTGCCTTGTCGATGCGGACTTTCTTGCAACTGAAGCATTCTATGCGAAGTCAGAAGGCCGCGAGGTTGAGCGCGGCTGGTCGGGCAACCTCAAAGCGCTCAAGCAAAACCTCGATAGCCGCATGAATAGTTTTGGTGCCCCCCAATCAGAGGTCGATCACCTACGCGCCGAAGTTCTGACAGCCGCCCGGATTCGGGCTTCGGATAAGCCCGGCCTCTTCACATTGACGGTGCCGACCGGTGGTGGGAAAACGCTTGCCTCGCTTTCCTTTGCACTCGACCACGCGTTGAAGCACGATCTTCGTCGAGTCATTTACGTCATCCCATTCACATCGATCATTGAGCAAACGGCCACTGAGTTCCGTGCGGCCTTGCAAGATGACGACGCCATTCTCGAGCATCACAGTTCATTCGATTGGGATGGCGCAAGCAAAGTCAAAAGGAACAGTGACGATGACGACGAAGGTCAAGACGGTATCGGAAAACTTCGCTTGGCGGCCCAAAATTGGGACCGCCCGATCATCGTCACAACAGCAGTGCAATTTTTCGAAAGTCTGTTTGCCAATCGCACGTCGCGCAGCCGTAAACTGCATAACCTTGCCAAGTCGGTCATCATCCTAGACGAAGCGCAAACTCTGCCGCTGAAATTCCTGCGTCCTTGCATCGCAGTGTTGCGTGAACTCGCGCGCGGCTACGGATCGTCTGTCGTCTTGTGTACCGCAACCCAACCGGCGATTCTGAAGGAAGACGGATTCAAACCCGCGGAAGCGTTGTCGAAAAACTGCCCGGTATTGCCGGTCCGCGAGATCGCACCAAATCCCCAACAGCTTTATCAAAAATTGCGGCGGGTTCGCGTTGCCAATGTTGGCGCCCTCGGCGATGCTGATTTGCTTGGACGATTGCAATCACACGACAAAGTGTTGTGCATCGTCAACAATCGTGTCCACGCACGCGAAGTGTTTGACGCTCTCAAAGGTTCTGGCACAAAAGGAGCAACACATCTTTCAACCACCATGACGGCCACGCATCGTCGCTCAGTATTGGCTCAAATTCGCATCGACTTAAAGGCTGGGCAGCCGGTGCGTCTCGTTTCAACTTCGCTCGTTGAAGCCGGCGTCGATATTTCATTCCCATTTGTCTATCGAGCGGTTGCTGGCATCGACTCAATCGCTCAAGCAGCGGGACGCTGCAATCGCAATGGCGAGCTCGGTCCAGATGGCGGACAGCTTTTCGTGTTTGACCCTGGCGAAGCCACAGGCCGTCGCCCACCACCCGAACTGAAACAGTTCGCCGAAACCGCGACCTCTGTGATGGCAAAGCACCCCGATCCTTTGACGCTTGAAGCAGTACACGCCTATTTTGGTGAGCTGTTTTGGCGGCGCGGCGACGACCAGCTTGACGCCGCAAATGTCGGCAGCATGCAGGGTGTCATGCGCGCACTGAGGGACGGGCAAGGCCGCCTCGAATTTCCATTCGAAAGCATTGCCCACGGGTTCAATCTCATCGAGACAGCGATGGTTCCTGTCATTGTTCCCGCCATCGACAAGCTCGAATTTGGGGCACCTGCATCCCTCATAAATGCGCTTCGTTATGCCGACAGACCCGGTGCCTTGGCCCGCAAGCTCCAGCAGTTTCTGGTCAACATTCCGGCCAAGGCGCGATTTAAGCTGGTTGCTACTGGCGCGGCCGAGATTATCCGGGAGAAGGAGTTCGGCGACCAGTTTGTGTTGCTCGCGAATACAGATCTTTATAATGCCAATCGCGGTCTCGATTGGGGAGATCCTAGTTTTCGCAATGCTGAGTCTCTTGTATTCTAGCATTATCACGGCGTACCTAGGCAGCGGTCCAAGGAGCAAGAACTGGCATGACCTTTGGCGTCAAGCTGCACGTTTGGGGTGACTACGCGTGCTTCACGCGACCAGAGATGAAGGTCGAACGCGTCTCGTATGACGTGATTACGCCCTCGGCTGCGCGTGGCATCTTGGAAGCTATTCACTGGAAGCCGGCGATACGCTGGTTCGTTGACCGCATTCACGTTTTGAATCCGGTCCGCTTCCAATCCATCCGGCGCAACGAAGTCGGGTCGAAGATTCCGGCATCAAGCGCCAAGAGCGGCATGAAAAACGATTCGCTAGAAGGAATGCGTCTGCTCGTCGATGAAGATCGCCAGCAGCGCGCAACCATCGCGCTGCGCGATGTCTCCTACATCATCGAGGCGCATTTCGAGATGACGAAGAAGGCCGAAGCTGGCGACAATGTGGGCAAACACGCCGACATGTTCACGCGCCGCGCGCGCGAAGGACAATGCTTCCATCGCCCATGTTTGGGCGTGCGCGAATTTGCTGCCGATTTTGCGCTGATCGAAGGCGCGTCGCCCGCTACCGCTCTGCCGCCGGAGGATCGCGATAAAGATTTCGGCTGGATGCTCTACGACATCGACTTCGCCGACGGTATGACCCCGCATTTCTTCCGCGCGCAAATGAAAGGCGGGGCGATTGACACGGCTGCTGCGCGGCCAAAGGCGCTTGCCGCGTGACGATCCTGCAGTCGCTCGCGGCGTACTACGACCGGCTATCAGCAAAGGGAGAGGTCGCGGACGAAGGCTATATGCCAGTACCGATCTCATTTGTGGTCGAAATTGATCTCGATGGATCGTTCGTCGCCCTTGTCGATATTCGCAATCCTTCCAAAAACCGACTAGTCGCTCAACAAAGGGTCGTTCCGAAACTAAGAGACCACAATAACTCGGTAGATCCTTTTCTCTTCTGGGACAGTACTCGTTACGCTCTGGGCGCCACGGCGAAGGAGATGAGGCGTGGTTCTGCGTCGCAGCTGTTCGACAGTTTCAGGGAGAGGCACGAGGTTTGCCTGAATGATTCGCAAGATGAGGGTTTGCGGGCATTGCTGAGGTTCCTGCGGCAGTGGCGGCCCGAAGAGTTTGAGGGTCGCGGACTTAACAACGAGGCATTGGACACAAACATTGTCTTTCGTTTGCACCGTTCGCCTAGCGACGACCCTGAGCGCGAAATCCACCTTAGACAGGCCGCGCGAGCCATCTGGAATTCGCGTGTAGAGGAAGATACCTCGGAAGGAACCTGTTTGGCGACTGGTGAGCGAGCGGCATTGGCACGACTTCACCCAAGTTTCCGGCTACTAGGAGAAAAGGATTCGGCACCGGTCGTTTCATTTAACGAGTTGGCATTCGACTCATATGAAAAGGCGCAAGGCGAGAATGCGCCTGTCTCCAAGCGAGTTGCGTTTTCTTACGGTACCGCACTCAACAAGCTCTTGAAGGACCCGGGGCGCAGGGTCAGGGTCGGAGATGCTACCGCTGTGTTCTGGGCGGATGCGAGTGACCTTGGCGAGCAAAGAGCGGCAGCGGCAGAGAGCTTTTTCGGCACGGCACTCAATCCGGACGACAAGGATGCCGATCAACTGGATGCTGGTCGAATGCGCGCTGCGATGGAAGCGATTTCCAAAGGTCGCGCGGCTGAGATAAACCCGGATCTCGATCCGCGAACGCGTATGCATGTGCTTGGACTCTGTCTGCCAAACCCTGGCCGGACAGCAGTTCGTTTCTGGCATGTGGGCACATTGGGCGACTTGGCAGCGAACCTTGCGCAGCATTGGCGCGATCTCGAAATCGACCCGAATCCATTCAAGCGCGCGCCTGCGGCGTGGGCGTTGCTTTACGAGACGGCGTTGCAGCGTAAGGCCGAAAACATACCGCCTAAGATCGGCGGCGACTTGATGCGTGCGGTATTAGATGGCGGGCGTTATCCCCTGACACTTCTGACCGCAGTCATAGGCCGTATTCGGGCCGACGGCGACGCGAACGGCATTCGCGCCGCAATCTGCAAGGCCGTCATTCAAAGAAATCTACGCTTGAGCAAACTAACGGAGGACATTCCCGTGGCTCTCGATAAGGAAAATGTGAATCCCGCTTATCGCTTGGGACGACTTTTTGCGCTCTACGAATGGGCGGAGACGGGCGCGGAAAAGCGCAACGCCACGATCCGCGATAAGTTCTTTGCGTCCGCGTCATCGACGCCTGCGCGCGTTTTTCCACTTTTGATGCGCGGCTCCACGCACAATCTTTCGAAGTTGCGCAAAGGCTCAAGCGTCGGACTGGCAGTGATGCTCGACAAGGAAATCACAGACGTTCTTGGCGGGCTTTCCGATCAACTTCCAGCGAGCTTGCCGCTTGAGGAACAGGGTCGCTTCGTAGTCGGCTACTACCATCAAATGCAGATGCGCTATCGGGGTAAGGCCCCTGAAAAGGCCACAGAAAACACCGACGAACAGGAGGAATAATTCATGCCCCCAATTCAGAACCGCTATGATTTTGTGTATTTCTTTGACGTATCGAACGGTAATCCGAATGGCGATCCGGACGCGGGTAACTTACCTCGCATGGATCCCGAGACAAACCAAGGATTGGTGACTGATGTGTGCCTCAAGCGCAAGATACGTAATTTTGTGTCCCTTAAGGGCGAAGGACGCGAGAGGCAGAACATCTATGTCGAGGAAAGCTCCATCCTCAATGAACAGCATCGCAAAGCCTATCGCGCGGAACGGGGCGATACGAAGGAAGTGAATACCGCTAAGAAGCTTTCGCCTCAGTCCGACGAGGAAGCGAAAAAATTGACGCGTTGGATGTGTGATAATTTTTACGACGTGCGCACCTTCGGGGCGGTTATGAGCACGGGCATCAACTGCGGCCAAGTGCGCGGTCCCATTCAGCTCGTGTTCGCGCGTTCGGCCGAACCGATCATGCCGCTCGAAGTTTCGATCACGCGCATGGCGGCAACGAACGAGGCGGAGAAAAAAACCAAGTTGGAAGGTGCAGACGAGCGGACAGAGAACCGCACCATGGGCCGTAAGCACATCGTGCCGTACGGCCTCTATCGCGCGCATGGCTTTATCAACGCAAAGTTGGCGGAACGCACGGGGTTCGATGATGACGACCTCGCACTGTTCTGGGACGCGCTCAAAAACATGTTCGAGCATGATCGTTCGGCGGCGCGAGGCGAAATGTCGGCGCGCAAACTGATCGCCTTCAAGCACGAAGGAGCGCTTGGTAACGCTCATGCTCACGAACTGTTCGACCGCGTGACGGTTAAGCGTCTCCATGACGGCGAAGAATTTCAGATTGGCGACAAGCGACTGCAAAATGCGCCGCCTGCCCGCGCCTTCTCCGACTACCGCATTAACGTAAACACTACGAACCTCCCCTCAGGCGTGGCGATTCTTTAACTTATCTGACACTGTGAGGCATGGACGCGGACACTGGACGTGACGACGATCTGATTCCCATCTCGGCGCTTCAGCATCTGCTGTATTGCCCGCGTCAGTTCGCGCTCATCCATCTTGAACGTCAGTGGGTCGAAAATCAGTTCACCGCCGAAGGTCGCGTTTTGCATGACAAAACCGACGGGGGCGGTTCCGCGTCGCGCGGTGGAGTCAAAACCGTTCGCTCGATGCCGTTGCGCTCGCTCGCTCTCCAAATTGCTGGCGTTGCCGACGTTGTTGAGATGCATAGCATTGACGGCGACGTGCGCCCTTATCCGGTCGAATACAAACGCGGCAAACCAAAAAATCATCGCGCCGATGAAGTTCAACTCTGCGCGCAAGCTATGTGCTTGGAAGAAATGTTCAGTTGCGCGGTCAATGAAGGGGCGTTGTTCTATGGCAAAACCCGTCGCCGCCAAGCGGTAACCCTTGACGTCGAGCTGCGCGACCTGACGCGCCGGGTCGCAATGGAGGCGCGTGCAATACTCGAGTCTCGTCGGACACCCACGCCCGTTTACGAGGTTCGCAAATGCGATGCTTGTTCCCTCCAAGACAATTGTCGTCCGAAACAGCTGAGCGTCCCAGTATCTGCCGCCGCCTGGCTCACGTCTGTTGTCGTGGAGGATTAAGTCGTCATGCAACGCCACCTTAACACGCTCTATGTCACCACGGATAATTCCTGGATCAACAAAGACGGAGCCAATGTCGTAGTCTCGGTGGACGGGGCGGAGCGCGGTCGCGTTCCTGTCCACATGATCGGCAGTATTGTCTGTCTTGGCCGGGTTTCGGTATCGCCGCCACTTATGGGGTTTTGTTCCGAACAAGGCGTGAGCATCGCCTATCTATCCAATTACGGGCGTTTCCTAGCACGCGTCGAAGGACCTGTTTCTGGCAACGTGTTGCTCAGGCGCGAACAGTATCGTCGTGCCGACAACACGGATGCCACTGCGGCTTTGGCCCGCTCGATCGTCATTGCAAAGACACTGAATCAGCGCACCGTGCTGCGCCGCGCCTTGCGCGATCATGGCGAGGCAATGACTGCAGAAGCCGTTGACGCGCTCAATGCCTCAGAAGTGCGTCTCAGCGATGTGGCGCGGCGCTGTCTTAAACCTCAAACAACGGACGAGCTCCGCGGTCTTGAAGGTGAAGCAGCCCGTTGTTACTTTGCCGTCTTCGACCATTTGATCGTGCAACAGAAAGAAACGTTTGCGTTCAAAGGTCGCTCGCGCCGACCGCCTTTGGATGCGGTCAATGCATTGCTCTCGTTGCTCTACACACTACTCACCCACGATTGCCGTTCGGCCTGCGAAGCATTTGGTCTTGATCCGGCTGTCGGCTTTCTTCACCGCGACCGACCTGGCCGCCCAAGTTTGGCGCTGGACTTGATGGAGGAGCTTCGCCCCGTCATTGCCGATCGTGTCGCGCTGTCGCTGATCAATCGCCGCCAGGTGTCGGCGTCTGATTTTCGAACTTTGGATAATGGTGCGGTCCTGTTGAACGATGACGCGCGTAAAACGGTGTTGACAACCTTTCAAGAGCGCAAGAAGGAAACTATTCAGCATCCGTTTCTGGGCGAACCCGCGTCGTTTGGGTTGATGCCTCACCTTCAAGCGCAATTGCTGGCGCGCCATCTGCGCGGCGATTTGGATGCTTATCCGCCATTCGTTTGGAAATAGGGAGTTCGCCCCATGTTGGTGTTGGTCAGCTACGATGTCAGCACCGAATCACCGGGCGGAAAGCGGCGGCTCAGGCGCGTGGCGCGTGCCTGCAAAGATTTCGGCCAACGCGTGCAGTACTCAGTCTTCGAATGCGAGGTCGATCCTGCCCAATGGACAGAATTGAGAAATCGCCTGCTGAAAGAGATCGACGAAAAGACCGACAGTCTGCGCTTTTACTATCTGGGCTCCAATTGGCGACGCCGTGTCGAACACACGGGCGCGAAGCCCGCCATCGACTTCGACGGGCCACTCATTTTGTAAGCGCGAACCCGAAGCGTACACTCCTTCCGTGGGAGGTTCGCGCGCCCGGCAAACCCTTGCTGGAGCTTGCTTTTGAGGGTTCAACAACGACAAATGCTTTTTCTCCACGCCACATCGGGCGGCGATCGCGCAAAAAGCTTCATTTTGCGTTCTCCACCAATATGTTATTTGAAGGCAGTCGCGCCCTCACGGGCGCGTGGATTGAAACGCGGCAGGCGTCGCCGGTGCGGCAGGCGGGCCTGGGTCGCGCCCTCACGGGCGCGTGGATTGAAACCAGCTCCACCCGTGATCCATATGTGAGGTCGCCGTCGCGCCCTCACGGGCGCGTGGATTGAAACGGCCAAGGC
>JBEBHP010000022.1:0-59591 GCA_040080835.1 Micropepsaceae bacterium
CTCCCTCACTCCGTGAGGGAGACTGGGTATTTGGTGCAACATCTCACATCTCCCTCACGGAGTGAGGGAGTACCTGCGCGCGCCGTAGCTCGCAGAGCGAAGGCGGGCTGCAGGGGAGGGCGTACCGACGCCTGCGGGTAAAATCGGGGCCAGACTGCCCCCAATTCTCACGGACATGCGGGCAAGAATTGCTTCCCGATAGCTATGTCACTAGTTTCCGTCCCGGTACGGCGCGCAAATTTCTGCGGGCAGCTTCCGTAAAAGGACACCACATGATTTTGAGTTTAGTCAATCGCATTGCTGCAGTTGCGTTCATCTTTGTGGCGATCGGGGGAGCTTCTCTGGCCGCTTCTTACCGTTCCGCCGCTGTGACCGGTCAGACGGTCACCAGTGTCAATACGCCAACCGGTCAGTTCAAGGCGCAGCCGTATCGCAAGTGGGTCGAGCAAGGCAGTGATGGAGGTTCGTTCACCTTTGATGAGCAGAACCGGGATGCCTGGTCAGTTTACCTGTCAGACCCTTCACGTGGTGTGCGGTTGCAAATTGATTTGCATCGCAAGCAGATCTTCTATGCAGACACAACGGCGCCCCAGATGCGGCCGCTGTATGGGATTGTCGGTTCAAGTTCAGAGGTCAATGGACGAAACGTATTGTCGGTCTGGATGCCCTCTGGGCAATACCGAATGACCGGTGCTGGTGCCTGGGTTGAGCAAGGCAACAACGGCGCCACGTTCAACTTTGTTGAAGAAAGTCGAGACGACTGGTCGGTTTATCTGTCGGACGGATCTCGTGGTGTGCGGCTGCAACTGGACCTGCATCGTCGTCAGGTCTTTTACGCGGACGCATCCGCGCCCGACATGCGTCCGCTCTATGCCATCACCGGCATGAGCGCCGTTCAATAAAGACGTTTACTTTTTGAATCAAAAGTAAGAATCGGGATCAGGTACCAATTTGATACGGTGACATATTGAATTGGTGTCTGAGGTAATCCCGATACTCCGCATTACCCGCCGCGCTGAATGTTTCGTCCGTAGAAGATTTCGCTGATTTCGTGATTGACGCGACCGCGGATGAGTTTGGCTTCGCGGGCCAAAAGGTCCGCCTCGCCTGCGCCGAAGAGATAGGTGTCGAGGTCCAGCTCCTTCAGCCTCATCTTCGTGTGGAAGATGCTCTCCTGGTAGACGTTCACGTCGACCATGTCGTAGCGGTCCCTGATGTCGCGCGAGATGAAATTCTGGATCGAGTCGATAGAGTGATCGATAAAGTGCTTCATGCCACGCACGTTGCGCGTGAAGCCGCGCACGCGATAATCCATCACCACAATGTCGGACTCAAAACTTTCGATGAGGAAGTTCAGCGCCTTGAGGGGCGAGATGCGGCCGCAGGTGGACACGTCGATGTCGGCGCGAAAGGTGCTGATGCCGGCGTCGGGGTGCGTTTCCGGATAGGTGTGAACCGTGATGTGGCTCTTGTCCAGGTGGCTGACGACGGATTGCTTATGCGGCGTGGCGAGGCCGTCGTGGTGGCCTTCCGAGATCAGCATGGTGACGCTCGCGCCCTGCGGATCATAGTCCTGCTTGGCAACGTTCAGGATGTGCGCGCCGATAATGTCGGCGACTTCGGTCAGGATCGCGGTCAACCGCTTGGCGTTGTAGACCTCGTCGATGTATTCGATGTACTCACGATTCTCCGCCTTCGTGCGCGCGTAGCAGATGTCGTAGATGTTGAACGACAGCGACTTGGTCAGATTGTTGAAGCCGTGAAGCTTGAGCTTCGGATTGCTGGTCGGCTTTACTTTTGTCACTAACAACTTCCCCTGCAGTAGAACGCGTTGATACAGATTGGGGGCATCAGCGGCTGCGAGGCGACACTAAATCTCGCCCTTGGTGCGCAGCGGTTCGCGGGCGGTCTGGATTTCGCGGCGCAGGCGGATCGGGTCGCTGACCATGTGAATGGATATCTTGCCGGCACCAGTGCCGTGCACGGACACGGCTCCAAAGCCGAAGATGCGGCCGAGGATCGTCTCGTCGACGTTTACTTCCTCGATCTTGTCGAGGCTGACTTCCTCGGATGTGATCGAGATCAGGCCTGTCTTCTTCACGAAGCGGTCCGTGGTCACGGCGACCTCGAGTGCGATGCCGTGCACGAAGTAGTACAGACCATACAGGAACGGAGCACCCGCAAGGGCCAGCAACGCAAAGTCCGCCGGCGAGTAGGGCAGGGTCGTGAGTGCGATGAGAAACAAAGGCCCCACCAGTATGCTGACGCCAGCCCAATAGAGCCAGTGGTACCCGGTCGAATACAACACGGTCTCTTTGCTTCCGAGCGTGCGGCTGACGTAGCTCATTGCAGGGTCCTCAACGGGAAATCCAAGTGCAGACCCCAGAGTCTGTTCACAAGGTCATGAGGCCCGCAAGTGCCTTGAGGCGCTCTTCGTCCTTAATCTCGACCTCCTGAGCGGAGGGTAGCGCAATGGCACCCACCGATTTCAGCCTGCTGAATGCACGGCTGACGGTCTCAAGGGTCAATCCCAGAAAGTCCGCGATGTCGTTTCTGGTCATCGGCAGCTTGAGGGTTCTGGAGGATGTCTTGGGACATCCTGACGTGCTGAGCTCGAGCAGGAAGGCCGCGACGCGTTCCATTGCCGTTCGACGGCCCAGGGCGAATGCATGCTCGTGCGCATTTTCCAGCTGGCGCGCCGTCCCCGTGCGGTATCCCTTGTCGACGGCCGGGTACTTCTGCAGAAGCTCTTCCAGCTTGCGCCTTTCAAAGCGGCAGACTTCAGAGTCTGTCAACGCCTCGACGCTGTGGTGGTGCATGTGATCTGAAGGTATGCCAATGAACTGGCCGACGAACATGAAGCTCAGGACCTGACGCCGGCCGTCATCGTTGGCCTTGGACGCGCGAAGGGTGCCCTGCGTCACGACATAGGCGTGCCTGGCTTCGTCGCCGTCCCAGACGAGGGTGTCACCCGTCTTCAGCCTGATGCGTGACGAGCTGCTGGCGACCATTTTGATATCGGCGTCCGACATGCTGCCGCAAATGTCGCTCTTGCGGGCCGGGCAACTCAGGCACGCCAATGTCTCGAGCAGCGGATGCGATGTCGACAACCCGCGGGGTGCGATCTGTGCCAAACTGGAGACCGGTTGCGACAAGTTCAGATTCCCTCAGCCATTCGCACTATTCCAGATAAGAATTGGTCTGAAAAGCGTTTCCTGTAAGTGCCTGTGTTCGGCATTGGCTGCAAGTGCCTGCGGGAGAAATGTCGCGCCTTGCCGGGTAGTGGTTACTTCGCTAGAAGGCCCTGCAACTGTCCCATTTTCACGGATTATTCGACCAAGGAGCGGCGGTCCACATGGCCTCCTACCAGTACGTTTACGTTATGAAAAAGCTGGGCAAGACCTACCAGGGAGGAAAACAGGTCCTCAAGGACATCTATCTGTCATTTTATCCTGGTGCCAAGATCGGTGTGATCGGTCTCAATGGCTCCGGCAAGTCCACCCTGTTGAAAATCATGGCAGGGATGGAAAAAGAATTCACTGGCGAGGCCTGGTCCGCCGAGGGCGCGCGGGTCGGATACCTGCCGCAGGAGCCCATGCTCGACGAGACAAAGGACGTGCTTGGCAACGTCATGATTGCGGTCAAGGAGAAGAAAGCCGTCATTGACCGTTACAATGAGATCGCTGCCAACTATTCGGACGAGACAGCCGACGAGATGGCAAAGCTGCAGGACCAGATCGATGCGGCGGGGCTGTGGGATCTCGACAGCCAGATCGAACAGGCACTTGATGCGCTGCGGTGCCCACCGGGTGATGCGTCAGTCGCGAAGCTCTCCGGCGGTGAAAAGCGCCGCGTTGCGTTGTGCCGATTGCTTCTTGAGGCGCCAGACCTGTTGCTGCTGGACGAGCCCACCAACCATCTCGACGCCGAGTCTGTCGCTTGGCTCGAACACCACCTCAAGGAATACAAGGGCACCGTGGTGCTTGTTACCCATGACCGCTACTTCCTTGACAATGTGACGGGCTGGATCCTTGAACTCGACCGGGGACAGGGTATCCCTTACGAAGGAAATTACTCGACCTGGCTTGAACAGAAGGAAAAGCGCCTGGCTGTTGAAGCGAAGGGCGAAGAAGCCAAGCTCAAGACGCTGGTTCGAGAGCGCGAATGGATCGCGTCGAGCCCGAAGGCCCGTCAGGCCAAGTCCAAGGCGCGCGTGCAGGCGTACGAGGATTTGCTGGCGTCGGCCAACACGGTCAAGAACACCGATGCGCAGATCATCATTCCGCCCGGACCCCGTCTTGGTTCGCTTGTTGTCGAAGCCGAAGGGCTTGGAAAGTCCTATGGTGACCGCTTGCTGATCGATGACCTGAACTTCAAGCTGCCACCCGGCGGTATTGTCGGGGTCATCGGCCCCAATGGTGCCGGAAAGACCACGTTGTTCCGCATGCTGACAGAGCAGGAGAAGCCCGACACCGGCGTGCTGAAGACGGGTGACACCGTCGTGATGGGTTATGTCGACCAGTCCCGTGACGCGCTCGACTCCAAAAAGACGGTCTGGGAAGAAATCTCGGGGGGGCTTGATATCCTCGAGCTTGGCAAACGGCAGATGCAGAGCCGTGCCTATGTATCGGCATTCAACTTCAAGGGCCTCGACCAGCAGAAGAAAGTGGGGCAGCTGTCTGGCGGTGAGCGCAATCGCGTGCATCTTGCCAAGATGCTGAAGTCGCACTGCAACCTGCTGCTGCTCGACGAGCCGACGAACGACCTGGATGTCGAAACCCTGCGCGCGCTTGAAGATGCACTGACCGAGTTTGCAGGTTGCGTGATGGTCATCAGCCATGACCGCTGGTTCCTGGACCGCATCGCGACGCACATGCTGGCCTTTGAAGGCGACAGCCACGTGGAATGGTTCGAAGGCAACTACCAGGACTATGAAGCCGACCGGAAGCGCCGTCTTGGAGACGATGCGATGGTTCCGCACCGCATCAAATACAAGAAGCTTGTTCGCTAGCGCTTGCCCGAGAGAGCCAAAAGCAAAACGCCTCGCCGGTATATCCAGCGAGGCGCTCGCATTTTGAAACGGTGTTTGACGCCTACTTGCCGCCGCTCAGCACGCGCTGCGTGCGTGCAGCGATGTCAGCCGTGAGGGCAGCGACGCTGCCCCGGTTCTGCGCCAGGAACGATTTGAACTGTTCCTGCTGGCTGATGCCAAGCCAGGCACCTTCGACTGATATGTCGTAGAACTTGTAAGCGCCGTTGCCACCCGAGAGCCGGAAGTCGATGCGCATGGGATCAGACTTGTTCTGACCCTGGACGACCGTCTTGACGACGTAGTCGCCAGGCTTGTTGTCTACGGAGCCAACGACCTTCAGCGACTCGCCCTTGTACTTGTCGAGCTGGGTCTCATAGATCGCGATCGCATAGTCCTTGAAGGCTTCGATGAAAGCCTCGAGGTCCGATTCAGACGCTGTCCTTGCGTAGTTACCCAGCGTGAAGCGCGCGGTCTTGCGGACGTCGGCATACTGAGTGATGAAGTCCCGGAACTTGGTCTTGCGCTGCGGGTCGTTGGTCGCTCGCAAGATGTTCACGCCCTGATCGATCAGGTTTTGCGTGAAGCCTTCTGCATCGGTGTTGGCGTATGCGGAAGGCGTGACTGCGAATGTCAAAAAGACCGCGAAGGTTGCCAAGAGACCCCTGCGGACCAAACCGTAAGACTTAGTCATTTAATCCTCACCCCCGCGCATTCGGCGCGGTACCGAATTGACCAGCTGCTAGGGCTGCTATTCGGCGCCTGGATTCTGGCTAATTGTTGACGGTGCCGTGACACCGCCGCCATTATCAAAATCCGGCAGGTCCGTTGAAGGAGCGCCGTTGCGAATTGCATCAGCCCGTGACTGACGGTAAAGGCTACGGATTGACGCGTAATAGTCAACGGACGAGCGCTCAATTTCATCGAGTGTTTCAATATTGCGCGCACGTAAATCGATCACATTTAGGACAGTTCTTGCGACCGGTGCGTATTCGAGGTCATCATTGCCCCAGTTAACGTAGGTCAACGGGTCCAGGCCGCGGTCAACCACAAAGCCGGTCAGGTCGCGTGCATTCGACGGGCCCATCACCAGCATATACAGGTACGGACCTTCGCCAACGCCCCAGGTGCCCAGGGTCTGGCCGAAGTCTTCATCATGGTACGGAATGTCGAGTTCCTTGGCGACATCAACCAGACCGCCAATTCCGACCGTGGAATTGATGCCGAAGCGCAGCAGCGTCTTGCCTGCGCGGTCGGTTTCGCCCTGCAACATGTCGTTGGCGAAAATGACGGGTGAATTCAGGTTGTTCATGAAATTGCGGACGCCGTCCTGAGCGAAATCCGGCACCACATTGCGATAGACAACAGCCACGGGGCGCAAAAGGACTGCATCAAGTGCCTGGTTCACATCGAACATGACACGGTTGCCGCCCTCGAGCGGATCGTTGTCATCAGCAGCCTGAACGTCTTGTGTGGTGACGACTGGTGCCGGCGCGGCCGTGGCAGGTTGCGGCGTGTCATCCGCCCATGCCAGTACGGGCGCGAACACGAGCGCACTTGTTGTCAGAATCAAACCCAGTTTTTTCGATGCGCTCATTGCGCTGCTACCCTTGCTCAAAAGCCGACGGCCGCAGCTTGCATTCCCTGAGAGAAGGAATACCTGACTTCGACCCCACCTTGACCGACATGTGCCCAAACGTCTTTGCGTTTGTAGGCACTTTCGGCGCTTTCCTTATACGTTACATGATGATGCCAGCATAAGGTTACCATCCCATTGTAGCCGTGAATAATTCTTGATGTGACCCGTTTGCCGCGAGTGTTGCATCTATCACAACCACAAGTTCGGCTGGCATACCATATAAAGATATGTTTATATGTAACAATGGACGGTTTGGACGACTTGCTGGCAGGTTTGAAGGCGGCTGCAGAGGCCACACGCCTGCGGTTATTGGCGCTTTTTACCAAGGCTGAATTGACGGTTACCGAGATTACTCAAATTCTGCGGCAGAGCCAGCCACGCATCAGCCGCCACCTCAAATTGTTGTGTGACGCCGGCCTGATCGTACGCACCAAAGAAGGTTCATGGGTCTTTTATCGCCTTGCAGAAGGTGGCGGGGGCCTGGAACTCGCGCAAAAGCTGAGTGAAATTTTACCATGGCATGATGTCGTGCTGCAGCGAGACCTTGAGCGCCTCGATGCCGTGCGACGGCAACGCCATGCGGAAGCTCAGGAATATTTTGCTGCAAACGCTGCCGAGTGGGACCGGATCCGCGCCCTGCATATCGCTGAAGAGCAGGTGGAACAAGTCGTGCTGGATTTCGTGGGCACCGGCAATGTCGCGAGCTATCTTGATCTGGGGACAGGGACAGGCCGCATTCTTGAGCTCGTTGCGCCGCGCGCGGCAAGGGCCGTTGGCGTGGATGTCAACAACGAGATGCTGGGCGTTGCGCGCACCCGGATCGAGCGGGCAGGGCTTGCCCATGTGCAGGTGCGCCGCGCCGACCTGTTCCAGCTGCCGTATGCGGATGCGAGTTTCGGCCTGATCACGCTGCATCAGGTGCTGCACTATCTCGAGGACCCATCGTCTGCCGTTGCCGAAGCCGCGCGCGTGCTGCAGCCCGGTGGCAAGATCGTCATTGTTGACTTCGCGCCACATGCGCTTGAATTCCTGCGTGATGAACACCAGCACCGCAGGCTTGGTTTTGCCGACAAGGAAGTCTCGCAGTGGTGCAAAGCGGCAGGGCTGTCGCTGGCGACGACGCGTGAACTGCCTCCAGGGGACGAACGTGGACTTACCGTCGTTGTATGGATGGCTGTGTCCCCAGCCATGCCGCAACGCAAGAACAAACCGGCGGAGGCCGCGTAATGGCGCTGACAGTTTCCTTTGAGTTTTTCCCACCCCGTACCGAGGCCATGGAAGCGCAACTCTGGCGTTCGATTGAACGTCTGGCACCGCTGAACCCGTCGTTTGTGTCGGTGACCTATGGCGCCGGTGGTTCCACGCGCGAACGTACGCACGCGACGATCAAGCGGCTTATCGCGGAAACGACGATGAAGCCCGCGGCGCACCTGACCTGCGTTGGTTCGACGGCCGAAGAGCTGGATGCGATTGTGCGCGACTACCTGAATTCACGCGTGCGCCATATCGTTGCGCTGCGTGGTGACATGCCGGAGCCTGGTCCTTACGAGCAGGTTCAAGGCGGTTATCCGACCACGCCAGACATGATCCGTGGCATCCGAAAGATCTGGCCGTTCGAGATCAGCGTGTCGGCCTATCCCGAGAAGCATCCGGAATCGCCTTCGATCGAGCATGACTATGCGCTGCTCAAGGCCAAGATTGATGCTGGGGCAACGCGCGCCATCACGCAGTTCGTGTTTGATACGGATGCCGTGCTGCGGTTTGCAGACCGGGCCTATCGCGAGGGCATACGTGTTCCCATTGTTCCTGGCATCATGCCGCCGACCAATTTCAAGGGCGTGGTGCGGATGGCGCAGCGATCCGGGGCCACGGTGCCGCTGTGGCTCGTCAAGAAGTTCGAGGGGCTTGATGACGATCTCGAGACACGCAAGCTGATTGCAGCCACTGTGGTTGCCGAGCAGGTCGAAAAGCTGCGACGGCATGGCTTTGACTCTTTTCACTTCTACACATTGAACCAGGCGGACCTGACCTACGCGATTTGCCATTTGCTTGGCGTGCGTCCTCAGGCTCCGGTGAACGCAGAATGAACCAGCACACACAAAAGAAGCGCTTTGCAGCACTGGCACAGGCTGCGCGGGAGCGCATCCTTTTGCTGGACGGGGCCAAGGGCGCCATGATCCAGACTTACAAGCTTGCAGAGGAAGACTACCGCGGTACGCGGTTTGCGAACTCGACGCATGACCTGAAGGGCAACCACGACCTTCTCGCCATCACGAAGCCGCAGGTGCTGCACGACATCCATGACGCGTTCCTGGATGCGGGTTCGGACATCATCCAGACAAATACGTTCAATGCGCAGCGCATCAGCCAGGCTGATTATGGCTGTGAGCACCTGAGTGCAGAAATCAATGTCGCGGCGGCGCGCATTGCCCGTGCGAGTGCCGACAAGTTCTCGACCGCTGACAAGCCGCGCTGGGTTGTCGGGTCTGTTGGTCCGACAAACAAGACCGCATCGCTGTCGCCTGATGTCAATGATCCGGGTTACCGCGCCATCACGTTTGACGATCTTGTGTTGGCCTATCACGAGCAGATCGCAGCGTTGATCGAGGGTGGCGTTGACGCGCTCATCATCGAGACGATTTTCGACACGCTGAATGCCAAGGCTGCGGGTTACGCGGCCGAGTCGGTGTTCGACAAGATCGGCTATCGCATTCCGATCTGGTTTTCAGGCACGATCACCGACAAGTCGGGTCGTACGTTAACAGGACAGACGACGGAAGCCTTCTGGCACTCGCTGCGCCATACGAAACCTTTTGCCATTGGACTGAACTGTGCGCTGGGCGCGGCCGATCTTCGCCAGTACGTCGCTGACCTTTCGCGCGTCGCCGATACGCTGGTTTCGACACATCCGAATGCCGGGCTGCCGAATGCGTTTGGCGGTTATGACGATTCACCTGAGTACATGGCCGGCGTGCTGGGTGAGTTCGCGGAGTCGGGCCTTCTCAACATCGTGGGTGGTTGTTGCGGTGTGTCGCCAAAGCACATCAAGGCGATTGCTGCGGCGGTGAAGCCGCATCGCCCGCGCCAGGTGCCAGTGCTGCCGAAGTTCATGCGCCTGTCGGGTCTCGAGCCTTTTACACTGACGGCCGAGACGAATTTCGTCAATGTCGGCGAGCGTACCAATGTCACCGGGTCAGCAAAGTTCCGCAAACTGATCACGGATGGCAATTATGATGATGCGCTGGACGTGGCCCAGAGCCAGGTCGAGAGCGGCGCGCAGATCATCGACATCAACATGGATGAAGGCCTGCTCGACAGCGAGAAGGCGATGGTGCGCTTCCTGAACCTGATTGCCGCCGAGCCGGACATCGCTCGTGTGCCGGTGATGATCGACTCGTCCAAGTGGTCGGTGATCGAGGCTGGTCTCAAATGCGTGCAGGGCAAGCCGGTCGTGAACTCGATCAGCCTCAAGGAAGGCGAAGCCTCGTTCATCGAGCATGCCGAGAAGTGTCGGCGCTATGGTGCGGCGGTCGTGGTCATGGCGTTTGATGAAAGGGGCCAGGCTGATACGGCCGAGCGCAAGTTCGAGATCTGCAAACGTTCATACGACGTGCTGGTCAACAAAGTCGGGTTTGCGCCGGAAGACATCATTTTCGATCCAAACATCTTTGCGGTTGCGACCGGCATTGATGAACACAACGATTACGCCAACGCTTTCGTGCAGGCGACGGCTCGCATCCGCAAGGAGCTGCCGCACGCGCATGTGTCTGGTGGCGTGTCAAACATCTCGTTCGCGTTCCGCGGTAACGAGCCGGTGCGCGAGGCGATGCATTCGGCGTTCCTCTATCACGCCATCAAGGCGGGGATGAGCATGGGCATCGTCAATGCGGGGCAGCTGACGGTATACGAGGACATGCCGGGCGAACTGCGCGACGCCGTCGAGGACGTGCTGCTGAACCGGCGAGATGACTCCACGGAACGCCTGTTGCAAATCGCGGGCCGTTACAAGGGCGGCAACACCGCCAAGGCGGAAGAGAACCTGGTGTGGCGGGAAGCGCCAGTGGAAGAGCGGCTGAAGCATGCGCTCGTCCATGGCATTGACGAGTTCGTCGTCGCCGATACGGAAGAGGCGAGGGCCAAGGCCAAGCGCACGCTTGATGTCATCGAGGGACCGCTGATGGACGGCATGAATGTCGTCGGCGACCTGTTCGGCGCCGGCAAAATGTTCCTGCCGCAGGTCGTCAAGTCTGCGCGCGTGATGAAGAAGGCCGTCGGCTATCTGATTCCGTTCATGGATGCAGAGAAGGATGCAGCCGGTACCGCGCGCGAGGCCAAGGGCAAGATCGTGATGGCGACCGTCAAGGGCGACGTTCACGACATTGGAAAGAACATCGTTGGCGTCGTCCTTCAATGCAACAACTATGAAGTCGTTGACCTGGGCGTGATGGTGCCGGCGGCGAAGATTATCGCAGCTGCCCGCGCGGAGAAGGCGGATATTATCGGCCTTTCCGGACTGATCACGCCGTCGCTGGACGAGATGTGCCATGTGGCGGCCGAGCTTGAGCGCGAAGGGTTCGACATACCGCTGCTGATTGGCGGCGCGACAACGTCCAAGATTCATACGGCGGTCAAGATCGAGCCCAATTACAAGCGTGGTGCGACTGTTTACGTGGCTGACGCGAGTCGTGCGGTTGGCGTCGCGTCGAACCTTTTGTCGAAAGAGCATCGCGGCGCGTTCATTGATGCGACGCGGGCGGAGTATGCGAAAGTCGCCGCTTCCTATTCGCGCGGCAAGACAGCGGAGCGGCGATTGCCGATCGCCGAGGCGCGCGCGAACCGAATGAAGACGGACTGGAAGGTCTATGCGCCGCCGGTGCCGCGGTTCCTTGGCGTCAAGTCGTACGACAAGATCGACCTGAGGGCGGTCTCGCGCTACATCGACTGGACACCGTTCTTCCGCACCTGGGAGCTTGTCGGCTCGTACCCGATGATCTTCGAGGATGACAAGTTTGGCGGAAGTGCGAAGGCGCTTTTTGCTGATGCGCAGAAGATGCTGAAGCGTATCTTTGAAGGACAGTGGCTCACCGCGCGTGCGGCCGTGGGCTTCTGGCCCGCGAACTCAGTCGGCTTTGATGACATCGAGGTCTACGAGGACGCCGAGCGCACGAAGGTGCTCACGACGTTTCATACTTTGCGACAGCAGATGCGGCGTGATGATTTGCGACCGAACCTCGCGCTTGCCGATTTCATCGCACCAAAGGAAACGGGTGTTGCTGATTTCATGGGGGGCTTTGCAGTGACGTCGGGGCATGGCGAGATCGAGCGCAGCCGCGTCTTCAAGGCATCGAATGACGACTATGACGGCATCCTGTTCAAGGCGCTTGGTGATCGCCTGGCCGAAGCTCTGGCTGAGTACACACATGAACGTGTGCGGCGCGAGCTCTGGGGCTATGCGCGCGAAGAGAAGCTGTCGAACGAGGACCTGATTGCCGAGAAGTATCGCGGCATCCGTCCGGCTCCGGGCTATCCGGCGCAACCCGATCACACCGAGAAGGGTGAGCTGTTCCGCGTGCTTGATGCGGGCGTTAATGCGGGAATGGAACTGACCGAGAGCTTTGCCATGATGCCGGGATCATCGGTGAGCGGCATGTATTTCAGCCATCCCGATGCCGTCTATTTCGGGGTCGGCCGCATCGAGCGCGACCAGGTCCAGGACTATGCGCAGCGCAAGAGCATGAGCCTCGCCGACATGGAACGCTGGCTTGCACCGATTCTGGCTTACGTGCCGGGGAAGGCTGAGGCGGCCTGAGGGCCTGACATTGCGAGGAGAACTGTGAACATAACGCTTTGGTCTGTGTTCTCGGATATTGTTCGATTGCTGACGTTTCGACGTCCATCGTCGGCGGTTGGCAACAATTGGACGATTTATCTGACCTTCGGTCTTTTGTTCACACTCGTTGCGGGCATTGGCCGCTATTGGGATAACCCACGGGCGGAGCAATGGCAGGTGATGGGACTTGGGTCTGTCTTGTATGTCTTCTGCCTATCGCTGCTTTTGTGGGCAGTAATTTGGCCTTTAAGACCCAAACATTGGTCATATCGAAGTGTTTTGACATTTGTAACACTCACATCACCGCCTGCGCTTCTTTATGCAATTCCGGTAGAACGATTCATGTCGATCGGGTCCGCGCAGGCCGTGAACGCTTTGTTTCTCTTCGTCGTCGCAACTTGGCGTGTCGCATTGCTCGTTTGGTTTTTACGTGAGATTGCGGGATTGTCGCGAGGTCGGGTCCTAGTCGCCACGACGCTACCGATTGCGCTGATCATCGTGATCTTGTCTGTGCTCAATCTCGAACATGTTGTTTTCGATTTGATGGCTGGAAATCGGGTTCCTACCGGGAACGATACCGCGTATTTTGTGGTAATGCTGCTGTCAGTGCTGTCGATCTTTTCGCTGCCCGTGTTGTTGCTGATCTATATCGCGTATGTTCATGACGCGAATTCTGCGACACGAAATTGACTTTAGAAAGTTGCACGCGGAGTCAATGAGACACCGGTTGCCTCACCGTTTGTTGCATCTGCAGTAAAATACTCGATGTCATCCTGAACGCATTGCAGCGCGAAGCGGTGCTGTGCGTTCGGGACCCATACGGGGTGAGGCCGTTCCGGAGATGTGTCACCTCGTATAGTTCCCGCTCGCAACGCAGCACTGACGTGCTGCATAGCGAGCAGGATGACGGAGGTTGGGATGGTGTTGGCTGCTCACGTAACAAAATGCTCGTTGTCATCCTGAACGCATTGCAGCGCGAAGCGGTGTTGTGCGTTCGGGACACATGCGAGGTGCGGGGTATCCGGAGAGGTGTCACCACGCGTGGGTCCCGATCGCAAAGCAGCACTTCGTGCTGCATAGCGAGCAGGATGACGGTGGTTGGGGTTAGTGCCAGGGGAGGTCGTTGATCAGACGCTCACTTAAATCCAGCCAAGCGGGATTGCGATTCATGATGGCTTGGATCTTCCAGTCGCGGCGCCAGCGTTTGATTTCCTTTTCCCTTCGGATGGCAGTGAGTGGGTCTTCGTATACCTCGTAATAAACGAGCCTGTGCACATTGTACTTCTTGGTGAAACCCTCGATCCTGCCTTCCCGATGTTCCCACATGCGACGCACGAGATCATTTGTGACGCCGGTGTACAACGTTCCGTTTCGACCACTTGCAAGAATGTAGACACAGTGGTTGCGCTTCATTGTGAAGCGCTTAGCGTGCGATTGCGGCGATACTTGGCAGAGTTTGTAACAGCTTGTCGCAAATTCAATTGTCATCCCGCTCGCGACGCAGCACTACGCGCTGCATGGCGAGCAGGATGACGTTGAAGGGAATTTGCGTGCGTGGTCTAAGGGTGCCAACGACAGGAGAGCATGCATATGGCCGAAGCGCAGAAGGCGGTGGTAGTTACGGGCGTGTCTACCGGGATCGGCTGGGGGGCGGCGAAGGTGCTGACGGCCTCGGGCTACAAGGTGTTCGGGAGCGTCCGCAAGGAAGCTGATGCCAAGCGCCTGCAGGCAGAACTGGGTGCGAGCTTCGTGCCCCTGATCTTTGACGTTACCGACGAGGCGGCTGCGCGCAAGGCTGCGACGGCTGTTCGCGACGGACTGCAGGGGCAGAAGCTGTTCGGTCTCGTCAACAATGCAGGCATTTCGGTCGTGGGGCCGATGCTCTATCTGCCGATCGATGAATTCCGCAAGCAGCTGGAAGTCAACCTGACCGGGCTCGTGATCACCACGCAGGCGTTTGCACCGCTTCTGGGCGTTGACGAAACGCTGAAGGGTGCGCCGGGGCGCATCGTCAATATTTCGTCCGTTGGCGGAACAAGTGCCACGCCCATGATCACGGCCTACAACACGTCGAAGTTTGGCGTCGAAGGGTTGTCCGAAGGCCTGCGGCGCGAGTTGCTGCCATTTGGCATTGATGTCGTCATCGTCGCCCCTGGCGCAGTCGCGACTGCGATCTGGGAAAAAGGCGAGCAGACGGATGTCACGCGCTATGCCAACACGGCCTATGCGGGGACGCTCGACAAGATCAAGGCATTTGCTGCGGGTCAGTCGAAGAAGGGGATCCTTCCTGAAAAGCTTGGCGAGCTGATCAAGACCGCGCTGACAACGGCGAACCCGAAAACGCGCTACGTGATCACGCCTGAGCCGTTTGTGCACTGGCTGCTGAACACGCTGCCCAAGCGCCGCGTGGACCGAATGGTTGCGGGGCAGCTGGGCTTGTTACCCAAGAAATCCTGACATTACGTCTGCGGATGCAAAGTTTTTTGAGATGCCATTCCTTCGTCACAATTTTGCGCAAGGGTTGAGTATTGGCGACGGACTGAGGTTGGGGTTTCGTTGTGGCGTTTCGCGTTGGACAGGTTGTTCACACCATAGGCGTGGTCGGTTGGTACGATGCTGCAAAGGGATATGGCTTTATCCAGTCCAGAGACGTGCCGCAGGACATACTGTTGCACCAATCTGTCCTGCCGGAAGGTTTCGCAGTGACCGACCAGGACGTCATTGAGTGTGATGTCTGGATGAAGAAACAGGATCGCTGGATTGTGCGGGTGGTTGAACTCGTCAACGGCAAGCCGCCAGACTGGAGCAACGATCCTTTCCGGCCCTCGTCGTAGCGAGAAATGAGAAAGGGCCGAAGCGTTCGCTCCGGCCCCTTGCTAATTTCCCCAATCGATTTAGGCGTTCTGGTCAGGCGTCCGGGCTAGATGATCCCGATAACAATTGCGCCAAGGAACGCGAATACCACCCCGGTCGTAAGCAAGCTCAGCTTTTCTCTCACGATCGTCTCCTGCGTTTAGGATGCCGCAATTATGCCTCAATTTGTCACATGCCCCAAGACAATTCGATACGGCACTGCAGCAAATTTGTGCGTGTATCCATATAACTTATTGAAAAATATAACTTATTTTGATATCGTAACCTTAACGGGGTTGCGATTTGCAACTTGGTACAACTTCGCTTCTGTGTTTCGATTTAACGGTAACGCGCTTTCCCCGAGACCGGTGGCAACGCGGGCACACATCTTCAGATGACCCAAAAGTCAGTAGTGCAGTTTGAGCGGCAGGCGCCGGTCCCGAGCGATCCTGCACATGGTGTAGAAGGCAGAGAAGCCGAACTGTGCCTGGCGGTCGAATGTCATGTCGTCGCTGAGGTCAATCCGGCGCCATTCGGCGATGAGTTCAGGCGACGCGTTCCAGTTCGCTTCATTCAGTTGCTGAAGGGCGCTCCACAGCATGTCGACAGAGCCGCAGCGGATCGGGCTGCCTGACGGGTCCTTCATGCCGATCCCGAACTGAAAGGCACATGGCAGCCAGAGGCTGCAGTTCATGATCTCCCAGATCGCGTTGTTCTTTGACCCCTTCATAATCTGCTCGATGGCGGGGTTTTTGTCCCATGTTTTCTGAAATGTCGTGGGACGCGGGATGAATCCGGTGACCGTGTAGGCTGCCAGCATCACCGCGCCGCCGTAGCCCGGGAACGTGAGTTCTGTCACTTCGTAGGGCGGCAGCATGCCTTCCTGCCAGGACAATTGTTCGGGCAAATGTTCCTTGAGCTTTTCAGAAGCCTTTTCGCGCCAGTCTGCAATCACACCCTGGAGTTCAACGGGATCAGATACGGAACCTGCGTTTCGAGGACCGGTGAAGGGTGACTTCCCGCCCGAGCGCGTGTGCCTATTCTCCCACTGTTCAGAGTAGTAGCGGGTCAACGTCCCGGCGTAGAGTTCAATCAGCATCGAAGGCCTTACTTTTCCGAGGTACTGCCGTACCCTCCGCCGCCTGGCGTTTCAATCACAAACACATCTCCCGGCGAGACGTGGACCATAGCGCATCCACCGAGCACTTCAACTCGTCCGCCCTTGCGCTCAATCCGATTGATGCCCGGAAGGGCGGGGCCGCCGCCGTTGATGCCGAAGGGGACCGTACGCCGTCGCGTCGACAGAATGCCTGCTTCCATTGTTTCATTGAAGACGATCTCGCGGATGACACCATTGCCGCCGCGATGAGCGCCTTGCCCCCCGGAGCGTTCACGAATTGCAAAGCGGCGGACCGTAACCGGGTAGCGAAACTCGAGAACCTCTGGGTCCGTCAATCTGGAGTTGGTCATGTGCGTATGAACCGCACTTGCACCTTCAAAGGTGGGTCCTGCGCCCGCACCGCCGCAGATTGTTTCATAGTACTGGTGGCGCTCGTTGCCGAAGGTGAAGTTGTTCATTGTGCCCTGGCTTGCGGCGAGAACGCCCAGAGCCGCAAAGAGCGTGTCGGTGATGGCCTGGCTTGTTTCGACATTGCCCGCAACGACAGCGGCCGGATATTCCGGGTTCAGCATCGATCCGGCCGGCGCGATGATGGTGAGCGGTCGCAGGCAGCCCGCATTCAAGGGGATGTCCGTGTCGATCAGGCAGCGAAAGACATAGAGCACGGCTGCCGTGGTAACTGCGCGCGGCGCGTTGAAGTTCGTGGGACGCTGGTCGCTGGTGCCCGTGAAGTCGATGATCGCAGATCGCTGAGTGTGGTTGACGGTGATCTTCACCCGAATGATCGCGCCGTCATCCATTTCGTGGTCGAACGCGCCGTCGCCAAGCGTGCCGATGACCTGGCGCACCTGCTCTTCGGCGTTGTCCTGCACATGACCCATGTAGGCGTTCACGACCTGCTGCGTTTTCTGATGGCAAAGGCTGATCAGTTCGTGAGCACCTTTCACGCAGGCTGCAATCTGTGCCTTCAGGTCCGCGAGGTTCTGTGAGGGGTTGCGGGCGGGGTATTTGCCTGACGTCAGGATTTTCAGAACTGTCGCATCGTCGAATTTCGAGGCCGCCATGATGCGATCGCCGTTGAACAGCACGCCTTCGTCCTCGACCGTCGTTGAGTTTGGCGGCATGGAGCCTGGCGAGATGCCGCCCACGTCGGCGTGGTGGCCGCGTGCGGCTGTGAAGAATGAAGGCTTGCGTTCGTTGTCGAGGAAGACCGGCATGACTACAGTGATGTCGGGCAAATGTGTGCCGCCGGCGTAGGGCGCGTTGACGGCGAAGGCATCGCCAGGTGCCATCGCACTGCCGTGATTGTCGAGCACGGCGCGCACGCTTTCGCCCATGGAGCCCAGGTGCACCGGCATGTGCGGTGCGTTGGCAATGAGGTTGCCGCTTTCATCAAAGATCGCGCAGGAGAAATCCAGGCGCTCCTTGATGTTCACCGAAGATGCAGTCTTCTCAAGCGTCGTGCCCATCTGCTCTGCAATCGACATGAAGAGCGCGTTGAAGATCTCGAGGCGGATGGGGTCGGCCGTCGTCTGTTCGATCGCGGTCGTACGTGCTGCCGTGCGCGACATGACAATGTTGCCGTCGCCGCGATACTCCGCTGACCAACCCGGATCAATGACGATCGTGGAGTTCGGCTCGACGAGAATCGCTGGTCCCGCGATGGTATCGCCCGGATCGAGGCTGTCCCGAAGATATATGGGCGCGCGGAGCAATTGCCCCTGCGCGAACAGGTTGGCAGATGTCGTTGGCGTGAGTGCGATGCCATTCCGGTGCGACGAAACCTTGGGCAGCGACGGAGGTGTGGTTTCGGTCGCCCCTTCCAGTGCAACGGATTCCACGACAAGTTCCCGATCCTGATCCCAGAAGCCAAATCGGGCCTGGTGTGCGATCCGAAATCTTTCTCTGATTTCGTCCAATGTCCCGAAGTGGACGGGCAAGGATGCATCGGTTCCCTTGTACCGAAGGTGGAGCATGTAGTTGAAATACATCGTGCTCGTAAACGAGAGTTGAGATGTCACCTCTTCACTTTCGGTGGCTTCGCCGAGCAGCTTCATCAGCGTGTCTTCAAGCTCTGCCATGAGATCGGCAGATAGAGCCTTTTCAACTGCCGCTTCGCGTCGAACCTGCAGTTTCGCCATGCCCATTCCGAAGGCGGACAGCACGCCTGCGAAGGGATGGATCATGATCGAGTGCATGCCGAGTGCGTCGGCCACGCGACAGGCGAGTTGGGCGCCTGCGCCGCCGAAGCACTGCAGCGTGTAGAGCGTGACGTCTGCGCCTTCGGCGATGGAGATTTTCTTGATGGCTTCGGCCATGTTGGCGACGGCGATGTCGAGGAAGCCGTCGGCGGTTTCCTCCGGTGACTTGCCGAGCTGACGCGCCAGCACGTCGAATTTCGTGCGCACGATGTCTTCGTCGAGCGGTTCGTTCGCTCCGGGGCCGAACACTTTCGGGAAGAACTGTGGCTGGATGCGTCCGACCAGCAGGTTGGCGTCGGTTACTGTCAGGGGACCGCCACGCCGGTAGCTTGCGGGGCCCGGATTGGCGCCGGCACTTTCCGGGCCGACGCGCATGCGCGCGTTTTCATGGAACAGGATCGAGCCGCCACCGGCTGCTACCGTGTGGACAGCAAGCATCGGTGCGCGCACGCGGATGCCGCTGAACTCGCTTTCGAACCTGCGTTCATAGGTGCCGTCGAAGCGCGATACATCGGTGGAAGTCCCACCCATGTCGAAGCCGATGACCTTGCCAAAGCCCGCAAGCTTTGCAGTCTCGGCCATGCCGATCACGCCGCCTGCTGGTCCGGACAGAAGTGCGTCCTTGCCCGAAAAGTGATCGGCGGTTGCCAGCGCGCCGCTCGAGCGCATGAAGCGAAGCTTGTGCTTGCGGATATCATCTCCGAGCGGGGTTGCGACCTGGTCGACATATTTTTTCAGAACGGGTGACAGGTAGGCGTCTGCAACAGTGGTGTGGCCCCGGCTGACGAATTTCATCAGCGGGCTGACTTCGTGACTGACCGATACCTGTTCGAAGCCGATGCGACGTGCGAGGTCGGCAACCTGGCGTTCGTGGGCCGGAAAGCGCCACGCATGCATGAATACGATTGCGCAGGACCGATAGCCTTCGGATCGTGCTGCTCGCAACGCGCTTTCGGCTGCGGCGAGGTTGAGTGGCGTCAGGACGTGGCCATCGCGGTCCATGCGTTCTTCGATTTCAACGACATCGTCGTACAAGGGCGCCGCGCGCTGGATCTGGCGCACAAAGAGTTTTGGCCGGTGCTGGTAGCCGATCGCCAGCTGGTCCCTGAATCCGCGGGTGGTGACCAGCAGGGTTTTTTCGCCCTTGCGCTCGAGGAGCGCATTGGTTGCGACGGTTGTGCCCATGTGGATTTCGGCAATCCGTTCGGTCGGCAAAGGGCCGCCTTGCGCCACCCCCAGAAGACGCCTTATTCCTTCGAGTGCCGCGTCGGTATAGTGCTCCGGGTCTTCAGAGAGAAGCTTGGCCGTTCTGGCCTGGCCATTGGGGTCGATTGCCACGATATCGGTGAACGTGCCGCCGCGGTCGATCCAGATGTGCCAGGCTTTTGTGTCGGTCATCGCTTTGCCCAAATCGCATTGGAACTTAGACTAGCTCAGGACGGAACACATATGTCGATTTGGGGCAAGATTGCAGGAGCGGCAGCGGGTCTCGCCCTTGGCGGGCCGCTGGGCGCTCTCCTGGGCGTGATTGCAGGTCACGTGCTTGTCGACCGCGACCAGGGAAACCAACTTGAGCATGACGAACATGGCGGTGACCGGCATGGTTCCCGGCCGCGCCGGGAGCGTGACGAGGTTGCCTTTACGATCGGCGTGATCGCATTGGCCGCCAAGCTTGCCAAGGCAGATGGAACGGTTACGCGCGATGAAGTCGATGCCTTCAAGCGTGTTTTCCCGGTGCCACGCGAGCAGGAAGCCAATGTCGGGCAGTTATTCAATCTGGCGAAGCAGGATGTGGCGGGGTTTGACTCTTACGCACGCCAGCTTGCGTCGCTGTTCAGGTCGCAGCCCGGTGTGCTTGAAGACCTGCTTGACAGCCTGTTCCTGATTGCGAAGGCGGATGAAAGCCTGCACCCTAGCGAACTTGAGTTCCTGAGGCATGTCTCCGAGATCTTCGGCTTCAGCGCGCAGCAGTTCGAGCGAATCCGTGCGTCGCATGCAGGTCCCGACCACGAGGATCCTTACGTGATCCTGGGCGTACCGCGAACGGTGGAGGACGAGGACCTCAAGAAGCAGTATCACCGCCTTGTGCGTGAACATCATCCGGACAGCCTGATCTCACGCGGCGTGCCGGAAGAATTCGTCAAGCTTGCCACCGCTAAGATCGCCGCGATCAATGGGGCCTATGATTTAATCAAAAAAGAGCGCGGGCTGAACTGATGGAAGATGACGAACCAGAGTCACCTGCTGCGCGCAGCCTTGGCAAGCAGGTGATCGAGATTGACCGCGAGCGGGGCTATATCAAGGCATCGTACATCGCGGGAGAGAACTTCATCAATCGCGGGGGTCGCATTTTTGGGGGCTATCTTTGTGCAATGCTGGATTCACTTTGCGGACACGCAACGCGTCTCACGCACCGGGAGCCGAATACGCCGCAGGTGACGCTTGAGCTGAAGACGTCATTCATCGGGCGGGCGGACGCCGGCAAACTGATCGGCGAAGGCTGGGTTCGGCATCGCGGCAAGTCGATCGCCTTCGCAGAAGCCGAGCTTCGCAACGAGGCGGGCGAGGTTGTGGCTCGCGGCAGCGCGACGCTGAAGGTGGGCCTTTGATGCTGCGGGTCATCCAGCGACCATCTCCCAATTTCGATGAACGCGTGGGCGTCGATGGGCCTGACATCCTGATCATGCACTACACGGGCATGCAAAGCTGCGAGGCGGCGGTGCGGCGGCTGACGGATCCCGCGGCCCGCGTCAGTTCGCACTACACGGTCGATGAAGACGGCACGGTCTATGTGCATGTCGATGAGGCGAAGCGTGCGTGGCATGCGGGTGTCTCGTTCTGGCGCGGAGAAACCGATATCAACTCGCACTCGGTCGGCATCGAGATCGTCAATCCCGGGCATGAGTTCGGCTATCGCGCCTTTCCGGATGCGCAGATCGAAGCCGTGATTGAGCTGAGCAAGGGGATCCTTTCGCGGCACAGGATTCCTGCCCGCAACGTGATTGCGCACTCGGACATCGCGCCGGGCCGCAAGGAAGATCCGGGCGAGCTTTTTCCGTGGTCGCGCTTTGCGGGGCAGGGGATTGGCGTGTGGGTGGAAGCAGCTCACGTTTCCGGTGACAGCTTGGCGCAGGGTGCGCAAGGTGAGGCTGTGGCAGCCCTGCAGCACGATCTCTCGCGCTATGGCTATGGTATTGATGCGTCCGGCGCGTTTGATGAGCACACGAAGGCCGTCGTGATCGCGTTCCAGCGTCACTTCCGGCCCGCAAAGTTTGATGGTGTTGTCGATGCCGAGACGCTCGACCTGCTCGGGCGGTTGCTGGCGGTGGTTGAGGCCGCGGCTTAGTCGAAATTTCCTACGCTTACTTGCGACAAGTTGCGACAAACCCGGCTGAAATTTGCCTGAATTCGACTTCAAGGTTCGATTCCGCATTTCTGCGAGGGTTGGACATTCCATGATACTCTGTGTTATAGTACTTAGTGTTATGGTTCTGTGACACGATGCGCGTGTTCAGGACCAAGTCGTTCGAGCGGTTCGCGCGGCGCAACCGGATCTCGGATCAAAGTCTGTGTGACGTTGCACAGCGCGTCGTACGTTCGGAATCTGTTGCTGATCTTGGTGGTGGCGTATTCAAGTGCCGTTTTGCGAGGCCGGGGCGGGGTAAGTCTTCCGGATTTCGGTTTGTCATTCTGTATCGGAAGGAAGAGAGACTGGTGTTCGCCCACGGATTTGCGAAGAATAAAATGGCAAATACAAGCCCGGAGGAAGATGTTGTCCTTCGTATGCTTGCCAGGGAGTTGCTGTACGCTTCAGAGCCGCAGATTGAGACTGCTTGCACGACAGGATTTCTAGCGGAGGTCAGTTGCGTTGGGTAAGAAATATGTCAGTGACGTCATGGCTTCCGTACACGAAACTGCGAAGGGGCTTCACGACGCGGGCCTCCTCGACAAGCGGACGATGAAGACTTTTGATGCCCTGTGTCTCACTCCCATCAGGGCGCTTTCCGCACGTGACATTGCAAAGATCAGGCGGCGGGAAAAGGTCAGCCAGGCCGTCTTTGCGCGTCATCTCAACGTTACCACTGGCCTCGTGAGCCAGTGGGAGCGCGGCGTAAAGCATCCGAGCGGGCCAGCGCTCAAGCTTCTGGCGATCGTGGCGCGCAAGGGGCTTCAATCGGTCGCTTGACGGCGGCCTGTCCTTCACGCCTATGTGGCCCTGAGCCAGAAGGCTGGATGACTGCTGGAGTGCAAACTCTGGAGGAAAGTCCGGGCTCCACGGAATCATGGTGCCGGGTAACGCCCGGCGGGGGCGACCCCAGGGACAGTGCCACAGAAAACAAACCGCCCACCTACGCGCTCGCGCGCTTCGGCGGGTAAGGGTGAAACGGTGCGGTAAGAGCGCACCGCGCTGCTGGTAACAGGAGCGGCAGGGCAAACCCCACCAGGAGCAACGCCAAATAGGGGTGGCAGATGAGCTGTTTCCGGCTCGTCACTCGGGTCGGCGGCGCGAGGCGTCCGGTAACGGACGTCCCAGAGGAATGGTCATCCATCTCCGGCGACGGAGGGGACAGAACCCGGCTTACAGGCCCTCTGGCTCAATTACCTTTCCTCGATCGGATACCCCAGATTTAGAATTGCTTAACGCCCTTACCACAAGGGGGAGCAATACGTTCCGTCTCCATTCTAATAACATACGAAGCGTCTCTATTTATGGAGCGGTCAGATATCCACAGCGCGAACACAGCGTAAACCATTGAAATTCAAAGCAAAGGCGTTGACGCCCATGCTGTCCCATGTTATCCCATAAAACGCGATGGCAGCTGCGGCTGCGGAAATGGATTTGGCATTCCGGCCTTCAATTGGGCCTTTGAATTTTGGGGTCCCAGGGTGGGCAGTTTCTATCAATCATTGAAGGCGGCGGAGGCGTGTCGGTGAAGAGCGCGCGCCCGTTTGTGGCCACCTTCGTGAACAAGGTCGATGCCAAGGGCCGCGTCTCGGTGCCTGCAAAATTCAGGGAAATCCTTGAAGAGCAGGGTGCACGAACGATGTATGCGCGCGCTTCGACGTCGGGGCCTGCAATCGTTGCCGGCGGACCTGAATGGATGGCGCTGCAGCACGCGATGCTGGACGGACACGACCCGTCGAGCGAGATGCATGATGACTTCGCCTATACCCTGCTGGGTGACACGGTTGAGCTCAGCCTCGATGGCGACGGTCGTGTCGGCGTGCCCGACGAGCTGATGCGTCATGCCGCACTCGATGGTGCCGCTGCTTTCGTCGGCATGGGACACTATTTCGAGATTTGGGAGCCCGGCGCTCTCGAACTGCGCAAGCTGCACGCGCGGCGTGCGACTGCTGAGCGACGCGGACTGTTACGCCTGAAGAACGGCGGAACTGCCGAATGAGCCCCACAATTCATCTTCCCGTGCTGATGCAAGAAGTCCTTGAGGCTCTCAAGCCGAAAGATGGCGATGTGATTGTGGACGGTACGTTCGGTGGCGGCAGCTACTCGCGCGGCATTCTGCGCAACGCGAATTGCCGCGTCATCGGGCTCGACCGGGATCCTGCTGCAATCGCGCGCGGGAAAGAAGTTGTTAGGGAATTTCCGGGCAGGCTTGCGCTTGTCAACGGGACGTTCGGTTCGATGCAGGATTTGCTGTCGACGCAAGACATCGAAACGGTCGACGGGATCGTGCTGGATCTTGGCGTGTCCTCGGATCAGCTTGAAGTCGCGGAGCGTGGCTTTTCAATCCAGCATGATGGTCCCCTGGACATGCGCATGGGCAATACGGGCATTTCTGCTGCGGGCGTTGTGAACACCTATAGCGAGCAGACGCTGGCCGGGATCATCTATGTGTTTGGCGAGGAAATGAAAGCCAACTCTGTTGCGCGCGCCATCGTGGCAGCGCGTGCGAAGGGCGAGATCACGCGGACCGGGGAACTCGCAAGCCTTTGTGCGCGCGTCGTCGGTCGGCAGGCGAACGGCATTCATCCGGCAACACGAACTTTCCAGGCGCTGCGCATCCATGTGAACGACGAACTGGGTGAACTGGCGCGCGGACTGAATGCGGCCGAGGCCCTGCTGAAACCCGGCGGTCGACTTGTCATCGTTTCGTTCCATTCGCTGGAAGACCGGATGGTCAAACGCTTCCTGTCGGAACGTTGTGGCAAGCCTTCGCAGGGTTCGCGGCACATGCCAGTGGCGCCTGCTGCGAAAGACCTGCCATCTTTCACGATCTGCTCGAAGAAGGCTGTCGTTGCGTCGCGCGAAGAAATTGCGCGCAACGCCCGGTCGCGGTCCGCAAAGCTCAGGTTTGCGACCCGGACGATTGAGCCTGCCATTCCATTTGACCCGGTCAAGGCCGGGGTCATGCCGGAGGTGCGGGCATGAGGCGCGCTGTCGGGATTCTTGGAACCATTCTTTTGCTGCTGCTCAGCTTCGGGCTCTACCAGGGCGTCTACACCGTCAAGGCGCAGGAGAGGGAGCTGAAAGACCTCGACGCGAATATTGTGAAGGAAGCCGAGGCAATCCGTGTGCTGAAAGCCGAGTGGTCCTATCTCAATCAACCCGAGCGTCTGCAGTCCCTGGCACAGCGCCATCTGGCACTGGCGCCGACAGCCGCCTCTCAGATCGTGATCATGGCGAACCTGCCTGAACGAGGCACTGCGATTGAGCCGCCTGTTGCATCCATCAATGCCTCACAGTTGCCATTCAAGGTGGCGCCCACTGCCTCAACGTTGGTGGCGCCAGTCAAGCCAGCTCCCGCCAAGGGTGCCAGGTCGCAGGTGTCCCCGTGACTTTCGAAGAGCGGTTTGCACGGGACAACGATCTGCGCAGCGCAATGGCTTGCACGCGCAAGCGATTGTCCTATGCGATTACGATCTTTGGTGTGACCTTTGCCATTCTGTTCGGACGGCTGGTTGATGTTTCGCTTTTGCGTGAAGGCACCGGTCCCAAGGCGTCGCGTGTGGAAAGCGATGCATCGTACTATCGGGCTGACATTGTCGACCGAAAGGGCGAAATTCTTGCGACCGACCTGCAAGGTGCGTCTCTCTACGCCGATGCCCGTGTCATCTGGGATCCGGCCGAAGCTGCTCACGAAATCGCAAAGGTCATTCCTGGTGTCAATGTCGTCGCGCTGACGAAGAAACTGTCCTCACGCCAGGCCTTTGTGTGGGTAAAGCGCAACGTGACGCCGGGTCAGCAGGAGGCCGTCAGGCAGCTTGGATTGCCCGGCTTCTATTTCAAGTCCGAACCTCGTCGCGTTTATCCCAACGGTCGAACGGCATCGCATGTGCTGGGCTATGTCAGCGTCGACAATCATGGGCTTGCGGGCCTTGAGCGTGGAATTGAAGACCTTGTGCTCGAGAGGAGAAACAAGGGCGGACTTGTCGAGCTCTCACTCGATCTGCGTGTCCAGCACGTGCTGGAAGACGAGTTATCGGGCGCCATGGCATCCTATCGCGCAAAGGCCGCGGCAGGTGTTGTGCTGGATGTCAATTCAGGGGAGGTGCTGGCGCTGAGCTCGCTGCCTGATTTTGATCCGAATGATCCGAACGCTGCCAGCAAGGACGCGTTGTTCAACCGCGCGACGCTTGGCGTTTTCGAGATGGGTTCGACGTTCAAGATCTTCACGGCGGCAACGGCGCTTGATGGCGGCAAGGTTTCGCTGACCTCGCAGTTTGATACCAGGCAGCCGATCACCTATGGGCAGTACACGATTTCAGATTTTCATCCCGAGAACCGCGAACTCTCGCTGCCTGAAGTACTGATGTATTCCTCGAATATCGGTGCTGCAAAGATTGCACTGGAAGCCGGAACCGTTGCCCAACGCGCCTACCTGGCAAAGTTCGGACTGCTTTCGCCGGTACCCTTCGAGATCAAGGAGCTGGGTACACCCATGTTGCCCAAGCGCTGGGGCGAGCTCGAGACGATGACTACGGCCTATGGTCATGGCATTGCGGTCTCTCCGCTGCACATCGCGGCCGCAGCTGCTGCGGTTGTCAATGGCGGCAAGTATATCAAGCCGACGCTCCTGAAGCGCGAAGGCCGGGCCGTCGTGCCGTTCACACGGGTCATCTCGGAAAACACCAGCGCGGAGATGCGGGACATCATGCGCATGGTTGTGACGCAGGGCACAGGCGGGAAAGCTGATGTTCCAGGCTATCCGGTCGCGGGAAAGACTGGAACTGCCGAGAAAGTTTCGGGACGCGGCTATGTCGAGAAGAGCCTCCTGACCTCGTTTGTGGGCGCGTTTCCGGCCAAGGCCCCGCTTTACCTTGTTGTTGTCGTTCTTGACGAGCCGCAACCGAGCGAGGCAACGCAGGGTTTTGCTGCTGCAGGCTGGACTGCAGCCCCGACTGCGGGCAAAGTCATTGCCCGCATTGCGCCGATGCTCAATGTTCCTGTTGCACCCATCGAGCAATCGACAGGTGCACCGACGACCATGGCATCGTACGAGGAACTGCATTGAATTCATGCGTCTCAGCACCCTGGCCGGCCTGGCTCCTTCAGGGGACGACCCTGACATCCTTGGATTGACAGCAGACAGCCGCGCTGTGAAGCCCGGCTTTCTGTTTGCTGCGCTGCCTGGTGTGAAGGCGGACGGCGCGCAGTTCGTGAAGGATGCGATCGCCAAAGGCGCGGTTGCGATACTTGGAAACAAGTCTGTGAAGGCGGTCGCGGAAGGCAGAGCCTTCGTCACGTCAGACAATCCGCGCAAACGACTGGCTGAGCTCGCTGCGAAGTACTACGGCGTACAGCCGGAGACAATCGTTGCGGTGACAGGGACAAACGGGAAAACCAGCGTGGCCTCGTTCGTACGGCAAATCCGGGCGTCGCTGGGAAATGCTTCGGCCAGTTTTGGAACTGTAGGTGTGGTGTCGCCCCGCGGAACGAAACCGCTTTCACACACAACTCCTGATCCTGTCGAAATTCACCGGTTGCTCGCGGAGCTATCTGCAGAAGACGTCACGCATGTTGCCTTTGAAGCGTCGAGCCATGGTCTTGCGCAGTATCGGGTCGATGGTATCCGGGTTCGTGCAGCGGGATTTACAAACCTCACGCGGGATCACCTCGACTATCACGAAACCTTTGAGGCCTATCGCGACGCAAAGCTGCGCCTGTTCAGCGAGGTTCTACCTTCCAACGGCACGGCCGTCATCAATGCCGACAGCAGCGAGGCTCCGGCTTTTGAGGCTGCCGCAAGGGCGCGCGGTGTGGCGCTGTTGCGTGTTGGCGAGCGGGGAGAAGAGCTTCAGCTGCTCTCGCGCGTGCCGGCTGGCGACGGGCAGGATCTGACAGTGCGGTGGCAGGGACGAGATTTTCACATCACACTTCCGCTTGCGGGCGCGTTTCAGGCGTCAAATGTATTGGTTGCGGCTGGGCTCGTACTGGCGACGGGCGGAAATGCCTCGCTGGTATTTGCGGCTGTCGCATCGCTGAAAGGTGCAGCGGGTCGCCTCGAGAAAATCGGTGCCACAAAGGCCGGGGTGCCAGTTTATGTCGACTATGCGCATACACCGGATGCACTTGAGACCGTGCTGAAGGCCCTTCGTCCTCATACGACCGGAAAGCTTTCTGTCGTCTTTGGCTGTGGCGGCGATCGTGATGCCGGGAAGCGACCGCTGATGGGTGCGGCGGCCGCGCGGTACGCGGATGAGGTCATCGTCACGGACGACAATCCGCGTACGGAGGATGCGGCGCTGATACGCAAGGCTGTGCTGGCCGGGGTGCCACGCGCGAAGGAAATTGGTGACCGGGCCCAGGCTATCGAAGTGGCAATCCAGTCTGCCGGTGTCGGCGACGTGGTTGTCGTTGCAGGCAAGGGTCATGAAGCGGGCCAAATCGTGGGCCGCGAAATCCTTCCGTTCAATGATGCAGATGAAGTGCGCGCGGTGATTGCGCGGCTGAAGAAGGGCTGAGATGGTTTCGCTTTGGACACTGAAAACTGTTGCGGACGCGGTGGGTGGCGCATGTGGTACGGACGCTGATGTAGGTGGCATATCAATCGACACGCGCACGGTGAACAGAGGGGACCTCTTTGTTGCGCTAAAGGATGTCCGTGACGGTCATGACTTCGTTGCCGACGCTTTGGCCAAGGGCGCTGCTGCTGCTCTTGTTTCCCGGGATGTAGCCGGCGCTCCTTCGAACCGGCTCATCAAGGTCGACGATACGCTGCAAGGGCTGGAGGCGCTTGGGCGTGCAAGGCGAGCCGCCGTCAGCGCTCGCGTCGCTGCAGTGACTGGCAGCGTGGGCAAGACCAGTACGAAAGAAGCCCTGCGCCACCTGCTTTCGCTTCAAGCTGCTACTCATGCTTCTGCTGCTTCGTACAATAATCTGTGGGGCGTACCGCTTTCCATCGCGCGCATGCCGCTGGATGCGCGATACGGTATCTTTGAAATTGGTATGAACCATTCAGGCGAAATCACGCCGCTTGTGGCGCAGGCCAGGCCGCATGTCGCGATTGTGACCATGGTTGCGGCCGTTCACCTTGAGCATTTCTCCTCTGTTGCGGAAATTGCCGACGCGAAGGGTGAGATATTTTCCGGTCTCGAACCTGGTGGCGTCGCGGTGATCAATGGAGACCTTGAATGGACAGAGCGCCTGGTCGGGCACGCGCGAAAGTCGAAGGCATCTCGGATCATTATTTATGGACGCAAACCTGGATGCGATATCCGACTGCTGGAGCAGTCTCTCCACGAAGACACATCGGATGTGACGGTTGAGATGTTTGGCAAGTCGCTGAAATACAGCATCGGAGCACCGGGCGATCACTGGGTGCTCAACAGCCTTGGCGTATTGGGTGTGATATCGGCGCTCGGCGCCGATGCAGAAAGGGCCGCGTCTGACATGTCGAGCCTGAACGCACTTGCTGGACGCGGCGCTCGGGAACGCCTCAAGATCGCGACCGGAAATTTTGACCTGATCGATGAAAGCTACAACGCGAATCCCCTCTCGATGGCGAGCGCCATTGCGACGCTGGGTCGTGCGGCTCCGGGGCAGGGAGGCCGTCGCATCGCCATACTGGGAGACATGCTTGAGCTTGGCCCCACAGGTGGGGAACTGCATGCGGGAATTGCTGCGCCACTCCGTCAACACGGCATTGATCTGCTTTTCGCATGTGGGCCACTGATGCGGCATTTGTGGGAAAACGTTGCCGAAACACAGCGCGGCGGCTATGCAGGCAGTTCGACTGATATCGCCGAAGCAGTCGCTCAGGCCATTCGTCCTGGCGATGTTGTCATGATCAAGGGTTCTTACGGATCAAAAATGCGGGTCGTGGTTGACGCTGTTCGGGCGTTGAGCTCTGCCGCGCGATCTTAAGCGGGGAATTATGCTCTATCATTTCTTGGTGCCGCTTGCTGATACATTTCAGCCTTTCAACGTCTTCAGATATCTGACTTTCCGCACTGGCGGTGCGATCATGACGGCACTGCTGATTGCCTTCATCATTGGTCCGTCCCTGATCCGCTGGCTCAAGGTCAAGCAAGGCAAGGGGCAACCCATCCGGGAAGATGGTCCGCAGCGGCACTTGCTGGAAAAAAAAGGCACGCCCACGATGGGCGGGTTGATGATCCTCGTGGCCCTGTCGGTGTCTACGCTGCTGTGGGCTGATCTCAGCAATTCATATGTCTGGATCGTGCTTGCTGTCACCCTTTGCTTTGGACTGCTCGGGTGGTGGGATGACTATCTGAAGGTCACCAAGCGTTCATCTGCTGGCGTGTCCGGACGATTCAAGCTTGTGGCACAGACGCTTGTGTCGATTGCCGCCGTGATTTGCATCATGGAACTGCACAAGAACGCACCAAGCGTGGAGCCACTTTCGGGAACTGTCGCGGTGCCATTTCTGAAGGACGTCCTCATTCCGCTTGGTCCGTTCTTCATCGTGTTCGGGCTGCTTGTGATTGTCGGGGCGTCCAATGCGGTCAACCTGACCGACGGGCTTGATGGCCTGGCCATCATGCCGGTCATGATCGCAGCAGCGAGCTTTGCTGCCATCTGCTACATCGTCGGCCGCGCTGACTACACCACCTATCTGCAGATCCATTTCGTGCCAGGCACGGGCGAGCTCGCTGTCCTTTGTGGGGCTATGGTAGGCGCAGGTCTCGGATTCCTCTGGTACAATGCGCCACCGGCGATGGTGTTCATGGGCGATACTGGATCGCTTGCGCTTGGAGGCATGCTTGGCACCATGGCCGTTGCCGTCAAGCACGAACTCGTGCTTGGCATCATTGGCGGCCTGTTCGTGGTTGAAGCGCTGTCGGTCATCGTTCAGGTGGTGTCATTCAAGCTGACCGGCAAACGTGTTTTCAGAATGGCACCGATCCATCACCATTTCGAGCAGCTGGGCTGGCGGGAACCGACGATTGTCATCCGGTTCTGGATCATCGCCGTTATACTGGCGCTGATCGGGTTATCGACGCTGAAGATCCGGTGACGCCTTGATCCAGGTCGACGATTATCGGGGCAAGTCCGTCGCGGTCTTCGGGCTGGCCCGTTCCGGCATTTCTTCAGCAAAGGCACTGATCGCCGGCGGTGCCACCGTGCTGGGATGGGATGAAAACGAGCGTGCGCGAGAGGCCGGACAACGCGCGGGCATTCCGATCCGGAACCTGAATGACATCGACTGGCGCAATATTGCAGCGCTGGTGCTCAGTCCCGGTGTTCCGCTGACGCATCCCGCGCCGCATCCCTTTGTGCTCAAGGCAAGGCAAGCCCGGACCGAAGTGATTGGTGACGTGGAGCTCTTCTTCCGCGCCATCCAAAGTGACAAATCGGGGACACGGCCGAAAATCACCTGCATTACGGGGACCAACGGCAAGTCCACGACGACAGCGCTTATCGGGCATGTGCTTTCGCGGCTCGGGTTTGATGCGGAGACAGGCGGGAACATCGGCAAGCCACTGCTTGAGCTCGAGCCACCTTCTGCGCGCAGCGCCTATGTGCTTGAACTTTCGTCGTTCCAGATTGACCTGACGCCATCGGTCCATCCCGATGTCGCTGTTCTTATCAACATCACGCCGGATCACCTCGACCGCCACGGCACGATGGAAAATTATGCGCGCGTGAAAGCGAACATCTTTTCAAGGCAGGTGAAGGGTGACGTCGCGGTTGTTGGCGTGGATGATAGCTATTCTTCCGATATCTGCACGCAGATCTCAGCACGCATCGGTGTGACGGTCGCCCCGGTCTCTGTCGGCAAGGTGCTCGGGCGTGGCGTTTATGTTGTCGATGGTGTGCTTTTCGATTCTTCGGGGACGACGTCCCGCGAGGTCATGGACCTCAAGCCGCTCAGGCATTTGCCCGGCTCGCATAACTGGCAGAACATTGCGATGGCGTATGCAGCAGTACGTCCGCTGGTGAAAGACGCGCGGGATATTGCACGCGTGATCGCGAGCTTTCCGGGGCTCGAGCATCGCATCGAGACCGCGGGGCAAATCGGACCTGTCCGCTTCATCAATGACTCGAAAGCGACTAACGCTGACGCGGCCGCGCGGGCGCTTGCGTGCTTTGATCGGATCTACTGGATCGCTGGCGGCAAGCCCAAGGACGGCGGGATCGAGAGCCTTGCGCCGTACTTCCCGAAGATTGCAAAGGCGTATCTGATTGGTGCGGCGATGGACTCATTCGCGACGACTTTGGGTAGTGCTGTTGCATTCGAGAAGTCGCACACCCTCGAATCAGCGGTGCGGCAGGCTGCTCGTGATGCGCGAGAGGCGGGGGGAGAGGCGGTTGTCCTGCTGTCGCCAGCTTGCGCCTCGTTCGACCAATTCCGCGATTTTGAGCATCGCGGCGACGAGTTTAAACGAATCTTCAAGATGTTGGCCGATGAAGCAGGTCAACAGGGAGCATCATGAATGGCTCTACTTTCACGCACTGACCGGAGCATGTTGGCGAACTGGTGGTGGACGATCGACCGCTGGTCGCTCGCGGCCATTGCCTCACTCATCGTTGCAGGGGTCCTGCTGACGCTTGCTGCAAGCCCCGCTGTTGCCGGACGCATCGGGCTTGAGCCGTTCTATTTTGTCTACCGGCAACTCAGTTTCGTGGCGCCGGCGCTGGTGATGATCTTCATCGTGTCGCTGCTGGGTCCGCGCGAGGTGAGACGACTTGCGCTGGGGCTCTATGTGCTGGCTCTCGTTGCGATGCTGGCCACGCTGTTCATCGGTCCCGAAATCAAGGGTGCTCATCGCTGGCTCGTGTTCGGGCCCTTTTCACTGCAGCCGTCCGAATTCATCAAGCCGGCGTTTGTCGTGCTTGCTGCGGCGGCCCTTGCCGAGACCAACAAGGCGCAAGGGTTCCCGGGGACGCCGCTGGCGGCGGCGCTTTACGCGATGGTCGTCGGGTTGCTGGTGATGCAACCGGACTTCGGACAGACGCTGCTTGTGTCGGTCGTGTTTGCTGCGCTGCTTTTTCTTGCCGGGCTGAGGTGGCAGTGGATGGCCGCCTTTGGTGCCTGCGCCATTGCCGGTGGCGTGGGCGCCTATATGGCGGTGCCGCATGTTGCCAGCCGCATCGACCGGTTCGTCAGCCCGGATGCCGGTGACACGTTCCAGGTCAATACGGCGCTCAATGCGTTCATTCATGGCGGCGCTACGGGTGTTGGTCCCGGTGAAGGGTCGGTGAAGTTCATCCTGCCGGATGCCCACACAGACTTCATCTTTGCGGTTGCAGGTGAAGAGTTCGGGCTTGCGGCCTGTACCGTGCTGATCGTGCTGTTCGGCTTCATCGTATGGCGCGCCCTGCAGCGCGCGCTGGACGAGAGCGATCATTTCATCCAGCTCGCGGCGTCGGGACTGGCGGTGATGTTCGGGCTGCAGGCTGTGATCAACATCGCAGTCAGCCTCAGTTTAATGCCGGCGAAGGGCATGACGCTGCCGTTTGTGTCGTATGGCGGTTCGTCCATGCTGGCGCTGGCGCTCACGGTTGGTATGCTGCTGGCACTTACGAGAGAACGATTTCCCGGCTACCGGAGGTATTGATGTCCAGGCCTGTCGTGATCGCTGCGGGCGGGACGGGCGGACATATTTTCCCGGCCCAGGCACTTGCACAGGAACTGGCGCGTCGGGGCCTGCAGGTTGTCCTGATGACGGACGACCGCGGCCACAACTACGCCCAGTCGTTTCCGCAAGCCCGGATCGTCACCATTCCTTCAGCGACATTTGCCGGCAGGGGGCTGGTGGGGAAGGGGTTTGCATTCCTGAGGCTTGCGCGGGGCGCGATGGCCGCCTATTTCGCGCTGGCAAGAACAAGGCCATGCGCCGTGGTCGGCTTCGGCGGCTACCCCGCGCTGCCCACGATGTTTGCGGCGGCCCGTCGCGGGTTGCCGAGCATCATTCATGAACAGAACGCCGTGCTGGGGCGGGTCAATCGCTGGCTTGCTCCTGCCGTGACCAGGATCGCCTCGGCTTTTCCGGAACTGACCCACGTAGACGAGATCATCAAGTCTCGCGTCACGGTCACGGGCAATCCGGTCAGGCCTGCGGTGCTTGAGAGTGTGAGGCCGTTCCAGCGGCCGGGGCCGGGCGCCAACTTCGAGCTGCTGGTCTTCGGTGGCAGCCAGGGCGCGCGCGTGTTTGCGACGCTGGTGCCGGAGGCGATCGGGCTGCTGGCGCCGGCGCTCAGGCAACGGCTGTCGGTCGTGCAGCAGTGTCGCCCGGAAGACCTTGAGCACGCGAAGTTGCTCTATGCCGGGATGGGGTTGAAGCCGACGCTGGCCGCGTTCTTCAACAACATGGGTGAGCTGCTCAGCAATGCCCATCTCGTGATCAGCCGCTCGGGCGCTTCCACCGTGACCGAGGAATGTGCCGTCGGCCGGCCTGCGATCCTGATCCCGTATCCGTTTGCCATGGATGACCATCAGACGGCGAACGCGCGACAAGTTGAAGGGGCAGGCGGCGCCTGGGCTTTTGCCGAGAAGAGCCTGACTGCACAGATCCTTGCGGCAAAAATCACAGAATTGATGGAAAACCCGGTTTTGCTTGAGACTGCAGCCGCGAAAGCGCTAAGCCTAGGCCGGAGCGACGCAGCCAAACGCCTGGCCGACCTGGTCGAGGAGGTGGGCGGTTTGAAAGCGGGCGCGTGAACTGATTCTACCGCCGGAGTTTTTGCCCCCCATGAGCCGCCTACCCCTGCAAATCGGACCACTTCACTTCATCGGCATTGGCGGCATCGGCATGAGCGGCATTGCCGAAGTCATGCACAATCTGGGCTACAGGATTCAAGGGTCGGACGCAGCCGAGAGTGCCAACGTCAAGCGGTTACGCGGCCTTGGCATCCACATTGCCATTGGCCACGCGCGCGAGCATCTGGGTGAGGCCGCGGTCGTCGTCTATTCATCGGCGGTGAAGTCAGACAACCCCGAACTGTCAGCGGCGCGGGCGCGGCACATTCCGACTGTCAAGCGGGCGGAGATGCTGGCTGAGCTCATGCGCCTGAAGAGTGCGGTTGCCATTGCGGGCACGCACGGCAAGACGACGACGACGACCATGGTTGCCTCGCTGCTGGAAGCTGGCGGCTTTGATCCGACGGTGATCAATGGCGGCATCATCAATGCCTATGGCACGAACGCGAGGCTGGGGCAGGGCGAGTGGATGGTGGTCGAGGCCGACGAGTCCGACGGCACCATGGTCAAGCTGCCGGCGACGATTGCGATCGTGACCAACATCGATCCCGAGCACCTTGACCACTACAAGGGCTTTGACGGGCTGAAGCAGGCCTTCGACACGTTCGTCGAGAACATTCCGTTCTATGGCTTTGCAGTGCTTTGCATCGACCATCCGGAAGTGCAGGCGATGTTCGGCCGCGTCAGCGACCGGCGCCTGATCTCGTATGGCTTTGGACCACAGGCGGATGTGCGTGCCATCAATGTACGGTACGAAGGCGGCGTCTCGCATTACGACGTCGTGTTCTCGGACCGGGCCAAGGAGGGATCGCGCACGCTTGCCGGGCTCACCCTGCCGATGCCCGGCGAGCACAATGTGCAGAACTCGCTGTCGGCGATTGCCGTTGCGCGCGAGCTCGGCATTCCCGACATCACCGTGCGCGAGGCGCTGGCCCAGTTCGAAGGCGTGAAGCGGCGCTTCACGAAGACGGGCGTGTGGAACGGCGTCACGATCATCGACGACTATGCGCATCACCCGGTGGAAGTGCTGGCTGCGATGAAGGCGGCGCGCCAGGTCGCATCGGGTCGTGTGATTGCCGTGCTGCAGCCGCACCGCTATTCGCGCCTGCATGACCTGTTCAAGGAATTCTCGACCTGCCTGCATGGTGCGGACGTTGTTGTGGTGGCTGATGTCTATCCGGCCGGTGAGGCGCCGATCGAAGGCGTCTCGCGCGATGCGCTGGTCGACAGCATGCGTGCGCATGGCCATCGCCATGTGCTGCCTCTCGCATCACCCGATGTCCTGCCGAAGCTGATCGCCGAGATGGCGAAGTCGGGCGACTATGTGCTGTGCCTGGGGGCGGGTTCGATCACGAACTGGGCCAACATGCTGCCGGGGCAATTGCAGGCGCTGTCGGAAAGCAAGGGCTAGATCATGTCTGACGCCGGCAATGCGTTGATTGCGCGTTTGCCGCGCGTCAAAGGTCCGTACACGGCCGATGCTGCCATCAGGGACCTGACGTGGTTTCGCGCCGGCGGGCCCGCCGACGTACTCTACATACCGAGCGACGCCGAAGACCTGGCCCTGTTCCTGCAGGGCTGTCCTCAAGATGTCCCCATAATGGTGATTGGCGTCGGGTCCAACCTGCTGGTGCGCGATGGCGGGGTGGAAGGTGTCGTCATCCGCCTGGGGCGTGGCTTCATGAATGTCACGCGGGAAGGCGACAACCGATTGCGTGCGGGGGCGGCCGTGCTTGATGTCGCCCTTGCAAAGGCGGCACTTGAGGCGGGGCTTGCCGGGCTTGAGTTCATGCGTGGCATTCCGGGTGGCGTCGGAGGCGGCCTGAAGATGAATGCGGGCGCCTATGGCCGCGAGTTCAAGGACGTGCTGGTCGAGGCCGTTGCGTTCACCCGCAAGGGCGAGCGCGTGCGCCTGGCCAATGCCGAGATGGGCTTTGAGTACCGCAAGTCGAGCGTGCCCGCCGAGCTGATCTTCTTCGAAGGTCTGTTCCAGGGACAGCCTGGCGACAAGGCCGCGATCGAGGCGCGGATGAACGAGATCACGAGTTCGCGCGAGGCGACGCAGCCCATCCGCAGCCGCACGGGTGGTTCGACGTTCAAGAACCCGCCGGGCCACAAGGCCTGGCAGCTGGTTGATGCGGCCGGGTGCCGGGGCCTGCGCATTGGCGATGCGGAAGTCTCGACCATGCACTGCAACTTCCTGATCAACCACGGCAAGGCGACCGGCGGCGAGATCGAGCGGCTTGGCGAGGAAGTGCGCGCGCGCGTGAAGGCGCATAGCGGCATCGAGCTTGAGTGGGAAATCAAGCGGGTGGGGCGGGCCGGGTAGGCTTGCCGACGCTTCACAACCACGCAAGCAAGCGACCACTTCGAGCGATCTTTTCCGAGCGGGTTTGGGACAAAGACTGTTCGGCTATTTTTGGCCTGTTTCTGCGGAAAACATGTGAAAAGTGAGACAAGGTATGGGGGTGTTTTTTCATTTTGTACCGTGTTCGATTTCGTCGAAACCAGATGGGAAATCGGGGTCGGAAATCGGGCGCAGTTCGGGGCACACACCCCGCAATTGATTTTCGCGCGGGGCCCACGAGGCGGTCGCCTGGAATTCCCAGGTCCGCCGGGTAGGTATTCACTTGTCAAGTTGGCAACAGCCGGGGGCTGACGTCGGAAAGAACATAATACGAACATCTGTGCCGTACAATAGCGTCCTGTGCGACATGTTGGGTGGTGTGGTATGGTTCCGGGGGCGAGGTTGATCGGGCGGAATGGATCGGCATTCGGGGTTCTGGTGGTGGGGCGGTTGACTGGGCGTGTGTCCCGGGATGCTTGTGTCGCCGTTATTGGTGATTGACCGGTTTCTGAAACAAGGTGGATGTCGTGGTGAGTAAGATGTCACCGAATTGGTTTCCGACCCCGATTCTACAAATGATTGCAATCGGGTTTGTTGTAGTACTGATGATAGGGTGCTCGAGAGAAACGCCTGAGACTCCGCTGTCTCAGCGACCTTTGGTGACGCATTATCCAAGTGCGATTGACCGCACCTGCGCCGATGGCGATGCAGAACTTTACGATGAGTGCGGCAGTCAAATGCAGTTGTTCCGGGCCGGCCTTGAAGAAGCAAACAAGACAGGCAAGACACTTATTGTCAGTTATGGCGCGGAATGGTGCATCTGGTGCCACGTATTCGACGCTCATGTGAATGGTGTCACTGGAAAATACGAATATCGCGCGTATGAAAAGCGGCTTTCCATGGTGGAACGCTCAGGTGACGAAGTGCTTCTGGATGCAAGGAAGCTCAACGAGTACGCGGCCAAAAATCTCATTATCGCGCATGTGGAGGCCGACAAGGCCCCTGACGGATTGGATGTGTTGCGCGCAGCTGGCGTAGACCCCGCAACTGTTCGCGGGTACCCCTACATCTTCAGTGTCACCGGCAGCGGAAAGCTGGCTGCAGTCTTCGATCAGGATACGAGCGAAACGCGGCGGGACGATCCTCGGGATTTGTATCGCGGGTATGATCGTACATCCTTGTTGTCTCAGCTGATGCAAATGAGGCATGCGGCCGCGAGTCGATAGCGGGATTGAGTATCAAGATCAGACACTAAATCGCTTTAGTCGGTTATGGGTGTCTGGCCCTAATTCTTACAATAGGACCTTTAATGCACGGTCAGAAGAAGCGCCGAAAACGAACCCTGGGAGGCACCATCACCATTGACGGCACAGCGCTCGTCTGGGAGCTGACTAGCGAACCACAGTGGAGCAACAGCGGCGATGGCTACATAGGACTATGCATTTCCGTGCGGGTCGCAGAAGAGGCACGACGCGAACTGGTCATTGAGTACCCATTTCCGACAGACGCCAAGGGGAAACGGTTGCATCTCCCACAGCGCCCACCAGTATCGACAGCTATGGTGGAAGCCTCGATCCGTCAGGCGATCGGTGCAGGGTGGGACCTTACCTCTCGCGGAAAGGCTTTTGTCTTTCTTGCTCCAAAAGCCTAGGTCAGAAGAAACGGTATAGTATAGTATCGGGTGATACACCAATTCCACCGTGTCACCGTATCAATTTGATGCCTGACCCTGATTCTAGGAGGAGGAGTGCCAACATGCTTAAGGTCTCAGAGCAGAGGGGCGACACCTGGGTTGACCGGGACAGCCCCGCGACATTCGCAAAGGAGTCCCTCAAGTCTGGTACCGAAAGATTGGTAATTGGCCTGCCGCGAAGCTCGACTAACACATTTCGGCGTTTGGCCGAGGCGATGAGCGAGCCGTTCTTCGTTCTCTATGTCCTTCACACGTCAAGGGGCGAAGGTGAGAGTGGTCGGTATCAGAGCGAAGAAATCTCACGCGCGAAACTCGACAAATTCCTGGAGCGGTTTGAAGGCTTTCTGTCTGGCGACGCTCGCCACGACTTGTGGGTTAGGTCAATATCGGATGGCGATCTAATAGTATGGAACCGCCACAACACTATTTTCGCATACGGCGATTTGGCCAAATTCATTCATAAGCTTGGCGAACTTGGCTTCAGAGACCAGCAACCTCCAACGTTGGGCGATCATCTTCACCACTACAGGCCGGAATTCGACGCAGAAGCGGCAGACGTACTGTCAGCCCTTGAGTGGTACCGAACGCCACTCCGGCCCGAAGACGAGCAGTAGCCATTCACAAGAATCGGGGTCGGACACCAATTTCACCATGTCACCGTATCAATTTGGTGTCTGACCCCGATACTTTCGGAATCGGGGTGAGACACCCATTTGATGCAGTGATTGGTATTGGTTCAGACACCCAAAACCTCTGCCACCCTGCCGGAAATTCCACTCTGACCCCGGTACTTTCTCAATTCTATTGAGGATCTGGTGCGGCGCCTCCCGTTCAGTGTATTGAGTGCACTGTCAACGGATTGTTTCCTGATGCCCGACGGCCGACATGACACCACACCGCCCGCGGGTCCCGCTGCAGCGGCCTTGCTGCCGGGGCTTGACCTGACGGCGCTCGCGCAGTCCTCCATTGCGGCCAGCATTTTCTTTGCCTGGAACATTGCCGACTATCTGTCCGACCCTTACCCGCACGACTCTTCCGCAGTCTCGATCGCCGTCGATCAGGCGCAGCTCGTCGCCTACCTGCTGACGATGAGTTTTGGATATGTGTTCATTGCACTTGGCATTGCGCATTTTCTCCAGCGGCAGCAAAAGCGGCTGAGGCCGTTTGCCTTCATGACCACGTCCCTGGGGGCCGTCGTGCCGCTGGTTGCGATCAACGCTGCCATGCAATGGCTCGATCTCATCGAGATTGGACGGGCTCCGGAAGACTATGCCTGGTTATGGTGGCAGCAGCTCACCAGACTGGCCCTGAGCAACGCCGCCACGCTGATCGTGGTTGCCTTTGCGTCCCGGCTCTACCTGCATCGTCGAGCGTTGCCACCGGATCCGCGAGACGGCGCAAGATTTGTTGCACTCGCCACCGCGGCCACCCTGGCCGCGGTCCTGTTTGTCGCGTGGTGGATGTTCCGCAATTGGCATGAGATGATTGGAGGACCTGTTCCGCCCGGTGCGGTGATTGTCTCTGTCCTGTCGCATATGGCCACACGCATTGTCTGGAGCGTCGGCGTTGTCTTCATGTACGGCTACGCAGCGATCGCCGTCGTCCGGCGGTTGGGCACGGAAGACCGACTCCTGGGGATCACCCTTGCCGCGGTTCTCGCCGCCATTGTCCATTGGCTGGTCGTCTACGGCTCTTATGTTCCGATGCTTTTCGCCGTCCCGCATTGGCAGTGGGACCAACCCATTTGGCGCGCGTTGCTGACATCCGTCGCCATCGGAACTGCGGCTGGACCCATCTACCTCTACGTCGTTGATCGCGACGCGTTTCGCCGCGCTGTCGAGGCCCTTCCGGCCTTGGTCGACAAGGTGCGCCGCTGGCCGGAGGATTGACCCGGTGACCCAGGGGCGGTGCCTTGGGCGGAGGCCTGTGAGCGCGTTTGATTTTTGATGGCGTGCGGGAAGAAACGGGGTCGGACACCCATTCGATGCGGTGACGTGATGATCTGGATTCTGAGATAACCCGACACATCAGTCCCACCAGAAGTACCACCAGTTCCCAGCCAGCAGTCCAGCTGCCAGTTCTTCAAGCGGGCCGCCCTGGTCGACGAGGTCGGGGCAGAATTCATACTGTTCGAGCGCGAGTGCAAGCGCGTCTTCCCGCGTTTGCGGGTGCCGCGCGGGGCGCAGTTCAAGCGTATCAGAGGACATGGCAACGAGTTCGAGACCGAAGCGGTCGCGCCATCTACGGAAGGCTGCAATGTGCTCGTGCGGTTGGGGGCACTCGTTCCAGCCGCCATAGTTCAGCATTGCAAATGCTTCTGTCCAGTCCGCTGTCGGGAGCATCAGAACGACGGCCTCATCGATGATCCTTCTTTGAAATGTCTTGCCCTGGAGCGTCGACTTTTCGAGGATCGAAAGGGGTGTGTATCCGGGTGGCGTCGTCGGCCACTCGCCGTGCTGTGGTTGGTGTATGTCTTCGTTCGGAAACTTTTCGTCAAACGCCTTGTATGCTTCGTCGATCTTCGGATCCTGGCGCTTCTTCTTGATCAGCGCCTTGAGCTCTTCCGCATCTTTCTTTTTGCGCAGACGGAAATCTTCGGGGTAGTTGAACGACGCGGCCTTCTCCAGGATTTCCTGAACGGTGCGGTGTTCGCTTTCGAGCGCGGCGCGCTGCTCGGAAAGTCGGGCGAGATCTTCGTTGTCGCCAACGATCAGTGGGTAATGCGAGGTTGATTTCCTCAGTTGTTCCCACTCTGCCAATGCGCTTGCGCCGCGGATCTTTCGTGTTTCAATCGGCAGCTGCGGTATTGTTACCGGGGACATTCTTTGAACCTTCGTCCCAGTGTTGACAGGACTTGCATTCCCTTTGCCGGACGCACGCGCAGCGACAGCAGACCCGAGCATCAGGCCTGTGTGAAGTCCAAGGAATAGCTGAGCAAACTCACGCCTGTTCATGGCCGGGTTTCCCGATAGAGCTGCGACGTGACGCCTGTACACGCGGGCACGACACTCTATCCGCTTTACCGATTGGGCGACAAGTATCGGTAGCAGACCAAACCCGTTGACATCCCCCACCTACCCGCACAACTCTCACCCCCACACAACAGGAGTGCACCGCACATGAAGAAGATGATCATCGCCCTGGGTTTGCTCGTGGTTGCGGGTGGGCTGGTTCGCAGTGTCCCCGTCGCGCAGGCGGGGCAGAATTATGCGGAGTGCGTGGTGGTTGATGTCGCGACGTTCAATAATCGCGTGCATCTGAACTGCTCGGCGCCGCTGAAGGCCTCTGATCTTGTGCCTGGTGCCAGCAAGGGCAAGCAGGGAAATGGCATTTCCTATTACGCGGTTGAGGTGGGGAGCCCGATGGCTTCGCACGTGATCCAGATCGGCCTTGCCGCTGTTGCGTCGCATCACACGCTTGGCATTTTCTATGATGACAATGCAGGTGCGAACCCGGCGGGGTGCAATTCGAATGACTGTCGGCGGCTGATCGGGGTTGTTTACAAGTAGGTGTTGGTCGGGCCTGCGGGGTGGAGCTTGTCCGGTGAGGGGTCACCTCGTATGGGTCCCGGAGCGCACAGCGCCGCTTCGCGCTGCAATGCGCTCAGGATGACTGCGCGCGTTATATTATTTTGGTGCTACCAGCCCAACCTTCGTCATCCTGCTCGCCATGCGGCACGCAGTGCTGCGTTGCGAGCGGGAGCCATGCGTGGTGAGGCATTTCTGGAGAGGCGTCACCTCGTTTGGGTCCCGGAGCGCACAGCAACACTGCGTGCTGCAATGCGTCCGGGATGACGGGTGACGGGGAGTGATGGGGTTGGGGGTTCGGGTTTTCTTCTGAATTTGGGAAGGGCCGGCAGGATGCCGGCGGTCCCAGGGGAGGGGCGCCCAAGCTTTCGGGTTTTGGGGCCTAAATATATTTCTGGGGGGGGTAGACGAAAACGCTCGGCCAATCGTCGATACTGGTGATGAGCATGGACGAGACCGCCAGCAAGCGCGATGGCTCTGCGCGCCGCGAGATCGAACGCACCTATCGTGAGCGTCGGCGGGGGCTGCTTGCCTGGGCCCTGCGCTTTGCGCCGGATGCGGCGACTGCCGAAGACGCTTTGCAGGACGCCTTCATCCGCGCGGTTGCGAATGCGGATGCGCTGGGGCCGGTCGAGGACCTGGCGGCCTGGATTTTCTCGGTCATGCGCAACAGGCTGACGGATGTCTGGCGTGGCGAGCGTGCGCGGCGCAAGGCGGGGGCTGTCGACATATCGGATGATGTGCTGAACCAGGTGGCCGCTGCTGCAGGCTTTGATGCGCGCGATGAGCTGATCCGGCGCGAGATGCTGGGTGCTTTGCGGGTTGCGGTTGATGCACTGCCTGCGCCGCAGCGCGAGGTCATCAACGCGCAGGCGCTTGGCGACACGGGTTTCAGCGAACTTGCGAAGCAGACGGGCGTTTCGATTGACACGCTGATGGCGCGCAAGCGGTACGCGATCCGCAAGCTGGCCGTTGCACTCAAGCTCTGGATTGAAGACTGAATTTTTTAAAGGAGAAACAAGATGACTGATTTTGAAGGCCGACGACGGTTCAGGAGATGGTCGGAGCGATCCACCGGGGCGAAGGCCACACTGATTGCAGCCGCGGTCGTTCTGGTGCCTGCGCTGTTTGTGCTTTTCACCTCCATCACCATGTGGCTGTGGAACTGGCTCATGCCCCCCATATTCAACCTGCCGGTGATCACATTCTGGCAGGCCGCCGGGATTCTTGTCCTGTCGCGGATTCTTTTTCGTGGTGGACATGGCGGCGGCATGGGGCGCCGGCACTGGAAGCGCGCACGCATTCGCGACAAGATGGCTGAGGGCGGGGGCGACGCTTCTATTTGATGCATTCGGCGCGATGCCACATCTCGGTCTCGATCGCTTCGCGCGCTTTCTGGCCAGGCGACATCTCCGCGTACCAGAGCGACGCGCCGAGGTCGGGGATGAAGATGTATTGCGGTGCGCGCTCGCCCGGGTTGGGCAGGTTCATGACATGCATGCGGCTGTCGAAATTGTAGAATGAGAATGACGGGGTCTTGTCTTCGTCATTTTCGTTCGATGCATTGTCGTCTGGTTCGGGCTTGCTCGCGTCGACCAGGTAATGCGTCGAGTATCCGTTCGAGATGGCGACATAAAAGCTGTAGGCTTTTCCGGTCAGGTTCGACTTGATGCGGGCGGACAGCTGGGTCTGTCTTGCCAACTCTGGATCAGCGATGAAGCGAAGTTCGGCTGATTTCTCAAATCCCGTCAGACGGTAGACTGACTTTTCGATCGGGCAGGATTGCGTTGCGGCAGATGCTGCGGAAACGCTCGAAACAGACATGGCGGCGATCAAGGCGAACAGACGCATTTGCGGGTTCCTGAATGTGAAGCTCACGTGGCGATGTGTGTGTTGCTAAGGGGACATCGTTGCGAAAGTAAGGCCGCGTTTGCTGTATGTTCCGATTTCACCGATCGGCACGGCTTCACGGGAGTTCCGCACCGTGCCGCAACTTCCGAGAGCGTGTGGTTTGTTCTCCCCTGTGAGGAGAGTTTCGTAAAACGGCTTTTAATTCAATCGGTTATGCCTTCATTCGCCTGTGAATTAGCGTGTTCCCGGCTGTTCCCTCCACGCGAGAAGGTGTGTCCCTGTACCTCTTAACTTTCGTTTTTTGGGCGAGTGCATGCGTTGTCACTTCTCATTTGCGGTGAATTTGGACAAATAACCTCCGGCGCATTTTGACGTTTTATTGAGCGTATCCGAGGAGCCCGGTTTTGAGTGAGAAACGACACGTTGCGGTATTGATGGGCGGCTGGTCTGCAGAGCGTCCGGTCAGTCTGGTGACGGGCGCAGGCTGCGCGAAGGCCCTGCGCGAAGAGGGCTTCAAGGTTACAGAGATCGATGTCGGCCGCGATATTGCCGACGTGCTGATGAAGCTCAAGCCCGATGTCTGCTTCAACGCGCTGCACGGGCAGTGGGGCGAGGACGGATGCGTTCAGGGGCTGCTTGAAATCTTAAACATTCCTTACACTCATTCGGGCGTATTGGCGTCCGCACTGGCCATGCACAAGGAGCGGACCAAGGCCGTGTACCGAACGGTGGGGCTTCCAATTGTTAATGACATCGTGTGTTCGCGGCACGATGTCGCCAAGCAAACCGCCATAAAGCCGCCCTTCGTGATCAAGCCCGTTAATCAGGGGTCAAGCGTTGGCGTTTTTATAATCCGTCCGGGTGATAATAGACCGCCGGAACTGCTGACCAGTTCTGAATGGAACCTGGGTGATGACGTGATGGTTGAAGAGTTCGTGCCAGGCCGAGAGCTCACTGTTGCCGTCATGGACGGCAAGGCGCTTGCCGTGACGGAGATCGTTCCGCGCACGAAGTTCTATGACTATGACGCGAAGTATGCCGAAGGTGGCTCGGAGCATGTCATCCCTGCCAAGATCGATGCGAAGACCTATGCGTCTGCGCTGGAGCTTGCCGAAAAGGCACACGTGGCTCTGGGATGCAGGGGCGTCAGCCGCACCGATTTCAGGTATGATGACACTGCGGGTGCGCCGGGGCGCTTGATTCTTCTGGAAACGAATACACAGCCCGGCATGACGCCGACGTCGCTGGCGCCTGAACAGGCGGCCTACAAGGGAATTTCCTACGGCGCGCTGTGCCGTTGGCTGGTTGAGGATGCTTCATGCGGTCGATAGTCGGCGCTTCTGCCGAACGCGATGACGATTTTGATGCAAGCCCGCCCAAGCGGCGGGGGAAGGCGCCTGCCTCGCGCGGGAAGCCCAAGATCACGCGCGCGCCGCGTCGAGCTGTCGAGAAGCCGGGGTTCGTTGCGCGCTGGATGGAGTCGTTCCGCAATGCGATGCGATGGAGCGCATTCTGGGGCGCGCTGCTGCTTGCGTTCTTTTTTGTTGTGACTGTTGCAGGATTATTTTCTGGCGGACATGTGTCGGCTGCGCTCGCAAGCGTGAAGTCCAGCGCTGACAGCATCATGGCTGAAGCAGGTTTCTCGGTGGGCTCTGTCATCGTCGACGGGCGTGCAGAAACCAATGCGACGGATATTTCGCGCGTGCTCGGGATCAAGCGCGGCGATCTCATGCTTTATGTGAATGTGGACGAGGCGCGTGCGCGGCTTGAAGCCATGCCGTGGGTAAAAACCGCAGAAGTCCGCCGCATCTGGCCGAGCCGGATCTACGTCAAAATTGAAGAGCGACGGCCGATCGCGCGCTGGCAGATCGATGGCGTCACCTATGTGATTGATGCCGATGGCAAGCCGATCATGGGTCAGAGTCATATGACCTACGCGTCTTTGCCACTGGTTGTGGGCCGTGGCGCTGCGGACGCAATAGGTTCGTTCCTGTCGCTTGTTGCGACGCAACCGAACTTCAAGTCAAATGTGAAAGTCGCCGTGCGAGTAGGTGAAAGACGTTGGGATTTACAGCTTGCTAACGGTGTTGAAGTACGACTGCCAGAGGAAGGCGCTGAGGCGGCCTTGGCAGAACTTGTGAAACTCGATCGCGAGCAAAAAATTCTTGCGCGCGATATCAAAGCGATCGATCTCCGCTTTGCAGACCGGTTCATTGTCAAGCTACCGCCAGGGTCGCCTTTGATCGTTCCGATCAAAGCCTCAGGTGGTAGGGAAACTTAATGGCATCACGCACTGTTAGGACGAGGACGGGGCAATCGCTTCGGCCGCTCAAGGGTGGCGTTATCGGTGCGATTGATGTCGGCTCATCGAAAATCGCCTGCCTGATCCTGAAGCCGCATGCGCCGCGTGAGGGTTTCGATCCAAAATTCAAGGTGCTTGGTTTCGGCTTCCAGGCGAGCCGTGGCGTTCGCGCCGGCAACGTCGTCGACATCAATGCTGCAGAAGTTTCGATCCGCGCTGCCGTTGAACAGGCCGAGGAGATGGCCGGGCTGACGCTGAAGGAAGCATTCCTGGCTGTCTCGTGCGGACATCCGCAAAGCAGGACGGTAAAAGTTGAAGTGCCCGTTAGCGGCAATGAAATCGGCGAAAGTGACCTGCAGCTTGCGCTGTCGATGGGTCGAACCCAGATTCCTGCAAACAAACGCGACGTGCTGCATTGCATGCCTGGCAGTTACTCGATCGATGGCAGCCGCGGGATCAGAAACCCCGTCGGCATGATCGGCCACTCACTCGGCGTCAATTTTCATGTTGTCAGTGCTGCCGCAGGACCCTTGCGGAACCTCGAGGCCTGCGTCGGGCGCTGTCACCTGAGCGTTGCGGGCAAGGCGGTTGCTGCCTATGCCTCGGGCCTGTCGACGCTGGTTGCTGACGAGATCGAACTCGGCGCGACGGTCATCGACATGGGTGGCGGGACAACCTCGATCGCCGTGTTCACTGATGGCGGCCTGGTCTTTTCGGATGTCCTGCCCGTTGGCGGAAATCATGTCACCAGCGACATCGCCCGCGGTATCTCGACATCAATTGCCCAGGCCGAACGGCTCAAAACCCTTTTTGGAAGCGCCTTGTCAGGTCCGAATGACGGTCGGGAAATGATCACGGTCCAGCAGATCGGCGAAGAAGACAGCGACGGGGAGGCCCAACTGCCTCGTTCGGTGCTGACGGGCATCATCCAGCCCCGGATTGAGGAAACGTTTGAGATCGTCCGGGATCGCCTGGCAGAAGCCGGTTGGTCCTCGATTTCAGCACGGCGCGTTGTCCTGACGGGTGGCGCGAGCCAGCTGAATGGCGCTCGCGAGATCGCATCGCGCATCCTGTCGAAACAGGTTCGCCTCGGAAAGCCTGCGCAGTTGTCGGGTGGGCCGGAGCTCGCATCGAGCGCCGCATTCTCGGCGTGTGCAGGCATTGCGTCATGGGCAGCACAGCGTCCGAGGGAACTGGAAAATTTTTCCGATGATGCCGATGCGGTTGAACTCGCTTATGCTAATTCTTCTGCTTCGAGAGGAATTGTCGGTTTGAAGCGATGGTTCAAAGAGAATTTTTAACTGTTTGAAGTGCAAGACTAGAAAACAAAATGGCGCAAAAAAAGCGCAGGTCGTGGTGTGGTGTTTTCAATTATTGGGAAGAGGGCACGCTTGGAGAATTAAAAAATGGCCATCGACCTCAAGTCGCCGGATTTCACGGAACTTCGCCCACGCATTCTCGTATTCGGAGTGGGTGGTGCTGGCGGCAATGCTGTGAACAACATGGTGTCCTCGAAACTCGAAGGTGTCGAGTTCCTGGTCGCCAACACAGACTCCCAGGCGCTGGTTCATTCCAAGGCTCACCACCGGATCCAGATCGGTACGAAGCTGACCCAGGGCCTTGGTGCCGGGTCGCGACCGGATGTCGGGCAGGGCGCCGCCGAAGAGAGCGCCGATGACATCCGCAAGATTCTTGAAGCAAGCCACATGGTGTTCATTACCGCTGGCATGGGCGGTGGTACGGGTACAGGTGCTGCGCCCGTCATTGCCAAGCTTGCGCGCGATCTCGGGATACTGACCGTCGGTGTCGTCACGAAGCCGTTTGCCTTTGAAGGCGGGCGCCGCATGCGAACGGCTGAAGAGGGCATTGAAAAGCTCAAGTCGTATGTCGATACGCTGATCGTCATTCCGAACCAGAACCTGTTTCGCATCGCCAATGAAAAAACGACCTTTGCCAAGGCGTTCGAAATGGCGGACGAGGTGCTTTACGCCGGTGTTCGCGGCGTGACCGACCTGATGGTGATGCCGGGCCTGATCAATCTCGATTTCGCAGATGTGCGCACCGTGATGAGCGATCAGGGCACGGCGATGATGGGCATGGGAGAAGCCCAGGGTGAGCGCCGCGCGGTGGAAGCCGCCGAGGCTGCGATCTCCAACCCGCTTCTCGATATTTCGTCGATGAAGGGCGCCAGGGGTGTCCTCATCAATATTACCGGTGGCATGGACCTGACGCTGTATGAAGTGGACGAGGCTGCCAACAAGATTCGCGCCGAAGTTGATCCGGAGGCCAATATCATTGTTGGCTCGACCTTTGACGAACGCCTGAACGGGCGCATGCGCGTGTCTGTTGTGGCGACGGGCATTGCCATTGAAACCCGCACACAAAACCAGCCAGCAAAAGCGGTATCGGCCAGTGACGCCGCCAAGCGGCAGGCCGCTTTGCAGGCACAGGCAGCTGAAATGCAGGAACAGATCACGAGATCCGCACCCCGACAGGGACCGGTCCAGCCGATCATGTCTGCTTCAGAAATTTCGCAAGCCACTGTGACGAATTCCGGCGTTTCAATGCCCTCGCATCCCGTCCACTCCATGCAGAGCGAGATTGTTCGTTCGGGCATTGCTGGCGGAATTTCAGGACCCTCCGCGGAGCCAATGATCTGTGCTCCGGTTCAGCGAGGCTATTCGGCAATAGATGCGCGCGAATTCGATCCCTTGCTGGTGGAGTCCGTCGGTGCAGCCATTCGAGACGTCAAAGCTGGCGAACACTCCCGGTCGCGTCTTCCAATGCAACCGCTTCCACCCCAGTTCCAGCAAGAGCCGAAGAAGAGTGGGGGCTTCAGTGTGTTCGGCATCAGCATTGGCGGAAGTTCGTCGCCTAAGCGGTCTGCGACGTCGAAGCCAGCTGGACATGCGCCAAGCTCGGCCCGCTTTGCAGGTGCAGCGCTCAACCCGGGTGAAGGGCGCACGTCTGCAGTGTCCCGCGACAACTCACCCGGCAAAGAGAAATCGGAAGAGTTGCTTAAGTCAGTGACGGACGATCAACTCGAGATCCCTGCTTTTCTGCGCCGTCAGGTAAATTGACGGAATATTAACCCGTCATTTTGGCTCAACTTCTGGTGGTGCTTCTGGCGTGCCACTTGGAACGTCATGATTAACGGGTCGATTCCGTTAACTTGTCAAAAACGCAGGAACACCTGGCTCATCGCTGTTACGGGACGCTCCTTTTTTGGCGGATTTGAGCGGTAACAATCGGAAATAAGAAGTTATTTCGAGCGATTCGGCCACACTGTTAGAACTTTCCTCGGCGATGGATCCATGCGCGCGGTGACTGGGTGCTTCAAGCAACACTCGCGCAAGTGGAAACAGGGGTAACGCTGACTTTTAGGGGGCGGTGCTGTCTGAAAGCCGTTTGGGGACGGACTGAAGTCAGGCCTCCCATGGCGGTTTCTACGTGAAGCCGCCGGCAAGTTGGAAGTTCCAATTGCTGGCGAGGTTTCACGGAGAGTCGGGCAGTTCGAGTTTGGTAGTGTGAGGGGCAATGTCGCTTCAAAAAACGATTAAGAACCGAGTGGTCTGCCAGGGTGTAGGGGTGCACACTGGAGTGCTGTCTCAATTGACGCTGTTGCCGGCGCCGGAAGGGACGGGGATCATGTTCCGCCGTACCGATCATCCGGGCGTTGCCGGAATTATCCCGGCAAAATTCGACAAGGTCACAGACACAAAACTCGGCACCACCATCGGCAACGTCTACGGCGTGAAAGTGCACACCGTTGAACATCTGATGGCGGCGATTGTCGGCTGTGGCGTGTCCAACCTGATTGTCGAGATCGACGGTGCTGAAGTTCCGATCATGGACGGCAGTTCGGCCCCTTTTGTGTTTCTTCTGGAATGCGCTGGCGTGGTCGTTCAGAGCGCGCCGCAACAAGTTATCCGCGTGCGCGAAACAGTTCGCGTCGAAGAGGGTGACAAGTATGCGGAGCTGAGGCCCGGCGTTGGTTTTTCAGCTGAACTTGAAATTGCATTTGAAAACTGCCCGGTGATCGACCGCCAGTTTTATTCGTTCGATCTGGACGCTCCTTCCTTCAAGGCAGAGCTGGCTCGCGCGCGTACGTTTGGTTTCCGCCATGAAGTTGAATATCTGCAGGCCAATGGACTTGCGCTTGGTGGGTCACTGGCAAATTCAATCGTGCTCGATGGTAGCCGCGTAATGAATGAAGAAGGCTTGCGGTACGGCGACGAGTTTGTCCGTCACAAGCTGCTCGACGTTGTTGGCGATCTGGCTCTGGCCGGCGCACCGTTGTTTGCCCAATTCCGTGGTTTCAAGACCGGGCACGCGCTCAACAATCGCCTGCTGCGCGAGTTGTTTGCGCGCAAGAGCGCATATGAATTCGTGACATTGCACACGCGCCGCCAAGCGCCTGTCGTCCAACATCCGGCTTACGCTGCGAGCCTCGCGGCAGCCGAGTAGCCGACAGCAGCAACAATGGCCTTCATTGGCCGCGTGAGATTCGTCTCACGCGGCTTTTTCGCGTCTTGCAGCAGGTTTCGACCAGTTGTCCTTCGGCACTGCCACTTCAGAATGAGAACAAAGAGAGAGTTGCAAAAGCAGGTGTAATTTTCGAGTTGCAACTTGTCGGTGGTGATTTTGGAATTCTTCTCGAACGTTCGGATAACACACAACGGACGCAGCTTTATTTTGCTGAAAAGCGCGATTTAAACCTTTTGTTTACGAACTGTTGCTGCTGCGTTGAACTCGAGCGGCCAATGCACCTGTTGCGCATTTTTGACGCTGCGAAATGGCCGCGCGCTTGCGCTGCGTCGGTTACATTCGCTTACAATTTGGTCATCAGGTTCGGCTAGCGCCCACTGCCTCTATGCGGTAAACACAAGGGGTTAATCGGCTGCCGGAGTGCTTCGGCGGCCTTTGCGCTATTTCTATTCAAAATCCGGCCGGTGTTCATGACAATGCTCCAAAGTCTGCGTTCCATTCGATTGCTTGCGGCGATTGCATTTCTGCTGCCGCTGGCCGCTTGCGCCGGAGATGAGGGGGACGCTCCGCCTCCACCAAAAAGTGAAATAAGAGAGGTGCCGCCGGAACAACTCTATTCGGGCGCTCTCATACAACTCGACAAGGGTAACTGGCCGCAATGCGCGGCTGCGTTTGACGAAGTGGAGCGCCAGCATCCCTATTCTGTTTGGGCCAGGCGCGCGATTTTGATGTCTGCGTTCTGTCACTATCAGGGCAACAAGTATAACGAAGCGATCATGGCGGCGGACCGGTTCATCACGCTGCATCCGGGTAACAAGGATGCGCCATACGCCTATTATCTGAAGTCGGTTTCACTTTATGAGCAGATCGTTGACGTGGGTCGCGATCAGCGACGGACCGAACAGGCCATGGCGGCACTTCGCGAGCTCATCAAGCGTTTTCCGCAAACGGACTATGCCCGCGATGCGCGCCTGAAACTTGACCTCACGCGGGATCACTTGGCGGGCAAGGAAATGGCGATCGGCCGTTATTACCTGAAGCGAGGCGAGATGGTCGCCGCCATCAGCAGATTCAGAACCGTTGTTGAACAGTATCAAACGACAAGCCATGTGCCGGAAGCGCTTCACCGGCTGGTGGAGGCCTATCTCTCGCTTGGCGTCATCAAGGAAGCACAAACTTCAGCTGCCGTTCTTGGGCACAACTATCCTGGCAGCGAATGGTATGAAGATACCTACGCTCTCATGAAGGAATATGGGAGCACGCCCAATTCGGGCAAGCCGGTGTCCTATGCACCTGCTGCAGCCGCCGCGCCTGAGCTTACCCAGACGGCTGCTCCGGCGCCTGCGCCGGCAGCGGATACGCCGAATCCCGAAGGCGACAAGCCTGCGGAGTCCGCTGAAAAGAAGGAAGACGGTGGCGGTTTATTTGACTGGTTCTAAAACGATCACAGGTCATACGCTGAAGAGATGCTGACGTCACTTTCGATCCGAGACTTTGTCCTGATCGAGCGGTTGGATGTCGAGTTTGCACCGGGGTTATGTGTGCTGACGGGTGAGACCGGTGCAGGCAAATCCATCCTGCTGGACGCGCTGGGTCTGGCGACGGGCGGCCGGGTCGAGCGTGGCTTCATCCGGGCAAATGCCAATCAGGCGACGGTCTCTGCCGTATTTGATCCCACCGCGGATCATCCCGTCCGTGCGGCCCTAAGGAGCAACAGTTTTGAGGGGGACGGCGCCCTGATTTTCAGGCGGACCATTGGTTCGGATGGTCGCAGCAGGGCGTTCGTCAACGACCAGCCAGTTTCCATCGGGTTAATGCGGGAGGCTGGCTCCATGCTGCTCGAAATCCACGGGCAGCATGATGATCGTGGTCTACTGGATGGTGCAGGCCATCGAAATCTTCTCGATGCGTTCGGCAAGCTTGATGAAGAAGTGGCAGAGGTGGAATCCGGGTGGCGCGCTGTCAGTGCGGCTGAAGAAGCCGTTCGTATCGAAAGCGAGACTCAGTCGCGTGCGGCACAGGATTTTGATTACCTGAAGCACGTTGCGGAAGAGTTGCGAAACCTCGACGTCAGGCAGGGTGAAGAGACCGAGCTTGCCAATCTTCGCGCGATGATGATGGCGTCGGAGAAAATTGCCTCGGACGTGACGGAAGCCATTGATGCGCTTGCGGGTCATGGGGGCGGCGTTGAAGGCCGGATGAACCTTGCGCTGAAGCGGCTTGGCCGTGCGCAGTCGGCCGCGCAGGGCAAGCTGGATGCAGCGGTCGCCGCCCTTGACCGCGCCGTGATTGAAGTCAACGAGGCCCGGCGCGCTGTTGAGCAGGCATCGCGAGGACTCGCTTTTGACGCCAACGCCCTGGAAAAAGCCGAGACACGCCTCTTTGCGCTGCGTGCGGCGGCGCGCAAGTATGGCGGCAGTTGCGACAACCTTGTTGCCAAGCGTGCGGATGTTGAAGCGCGGCTTGCTGCGATGACCAGTGCACGGTCGCGGTCACGCGAACTAGAGCGGGTCCGGGACGAGGCCCGCACACGCTATGCGATGACGGCACAGAAACTCACGGATGCCCGCACGAAGGCGGCAGTTGGGCTGGATGAGCGTGTGGCGAAGGAACTTGTTCCGCTGAAGCTCGCCAACGCGCTGTTCAAAACCAAAATTGAGAAGGTGGCGCCACAGTCCGTCGGTCCACACGGGCAGGACAGGGTCGAGTTCATGGTTGCGACGAACCCGGGTGCGCCTTTCGGAGCTCTAACCCGCATTGCCTCCGGTGGAGAGATGGCGCGGTTCATTCTGGCGCTCAAGGTTTCACTTGCGGCCGAAGGTTCGGCGTCCACCCTGATCTTTGACGAGGTTGACCGCGGCGTTGGTGGCGCGGTTGCTGATGCCGTGGGAGAGCGCCTTGCGCGACTGGCGCGCACGGAGCAGGTCCTGGTGGTAACGCATTCGCCGCAGGTCGCTGCACGCGGCACGCATCATCTGCGTATCAGCAAGGCTCTTGCGGCGGGTGCCATGGTGACCCGCGTCGAGGTTCTTGATGCTAGCGGCCGTCGGGAAGAAATCGCGCGCATGCTCGCAGGCGCCAGGATTACGAACGAGGCCCGCGCGGCCGCAGACCAGCTGTTGTCGGGTGGGGAAACTGTCAAGGCGGTGCCCAAAAGTGAACCGGTCAGGCAAAAGCGGAAACGGGCGACGTGACGAAGTCCGTGCCGGTATCGAAGCTGAGCGAGAAGGACGCTGCAGCGGAACTGGATCGGCTTGCGAAGGAAATCGTCGGTCACGACAAGCGCTATTTCGCTGAAGACGCGCCGACAGTCTCTGACGCCGACTACGATGCGCTGAAAAAGCGCAACCAGGCCATTGAAGCGCAGTTCCCGCGGTTGATCCGGGCCGACAGCCCTTCGCGCCGGGTTGGCTTTGGTGCCGTCGAGAAGTTTGGCAAGATCAGGCATGGCGTGCCGATGTTGTCGCTCGACAACGCCTTCGCCGACGAAGACGTGAGTGATTTTGTCGACCGCGTCCGCCGGTTCCTCGCACTGCCGCCGGATGAAGAACTTGCCATCACAGCTGAACCCAAAATTGACGGGTTGTCTGCCAGCCTGCGCTACGAAAACGGCAAGTTCGTTCTCGGCTCCACGCGCGGTGATGGTGCCGTCGGTGAAGATGTAACAATCAATCTGCGAACACTCGAGGACATACCCCAGACGCTCAAGGGGCGCGGAATTCCGGACGTGATTGAGGTGCGGGGCGAGGTGTTCATGAGCCACGCAGATTTCGCGAAGCTCAACAAGGAACAGGAAGCGCGCGAGGAGAAAACCTTCGCCAATCCACGCAATGCGGCAGCGGGTTCGCTCAGGCAACTCGATCCCGAGGTGACGGCCAGGCGTCCTCTGAAGTTTTTTGCTTATACCTGGGGCGAAGTGACGAAGCTGCCGGGCAAGACCCAGAGCGCCGCGATCGAAGCCTTCGCCGAATGGGGTTTTCCAACCAATCCGCTGATGACACGCTGCACCAGTGTCGAGGCGGTCCTGAAATACTACCAGAAGATCGCCGGGCAGCGCGCTTCGCTTGGCTATGACATCGACGGTGTCGTCTACAAGGTGGATCGGCTCGACTGGCAGCAGCGCTTGGGTTTTGTCAGTCGGGCACCACGCTGGGCCATTGCGCACAAGTTTCCAGCCGAGCAGGCCGAGACTGTGCTGCTCGATATCGACATCCAGGTCGGGAGGACAGGCACACTGACACCCGTGGCGCGTCTCAAGCCGGTGACGGTTGGCGGTGTTGTCGTTACGAACGCGACGCTGCACAATGAGGATGAGATTGCGCGCAAGGATGTGCGCATTGGTGACGCTGTCGTTGTACAGCGTGCTGGTGACGTCATTCCGCAGATTGTCCGCGTGGTTGAGGAGAAGCGGCTGAAGGGGGCGCGCGCGTTCAAGTTTCCAGTGGTCTGTCCCGTCTGTGGCAGTCATGCCCTGCGTGAACTCGATGCATCCGGGGAAGAGTCTGTGGCGCGTCGTTGCACCGGTGGGCTGATTTGCCCGGCGCAGGCGGCCGAGAGGCTCAAACATTTTGTTTCTCGCGATGCCTTTGACATTGAAGGCTTCGGGTCGAAACATGTCGACGCCTTTTTGGCCGACAAGCTCATTGCGCATCCATCCGACATCTTCCTGATGGAAGAGAAATTCGGGTCCGGTCCCAAAGCGATTGCGGCGCGTGAAGGGTGGGGACCGCAGTCCGCGGCCAAACTCTTTTCCGCAATCAAGTCGCGCCGCAAGGTCGGGCTCAATCGTTTCATCTTTGCCTTGGGGATCAGGCATGTCGGCGAGGCGACGGCGCGTGTGCTGGCGCTGAACTATGGAACCGCGAAGGCTTTTGTGAAGGCCATGACCGCTGCTGCCGACGAGGATTCAAAGGCCTTCGCAGAGCTCGACTCGATCGAAGGCATTGGCGATACGGTTGCCAAGGCGATCGCCGAGTTCTTTGGTGAAGATCACAACCGCGAGGAAGTAGCGCGCCTGCTTGAGTTGCTCGCCGTGGAGGAAGCCGAAAAGCCCAAGTCGGATACGGCGGTTTCCGGCAAGACGATTGTCTTCACGGGGACCCTGGAGAAGATGACCCGCAGTGAAGCCAAAGCGCGAGCCGAATCCCTTGGCGCGAAAGTAGCGGGTTCCGTGTCAGCCAAGACGGATCTGGTGGTTGCAGGCCCTGGCGCTGGCTCCAAACTGAAGGAAGCGCAGAAGCACGGGGTGAAGGTCATCAGTGAAGATGACTGGCTTGCGATGATTGGCGGGTAGCGATCAGTCTTCGGCGAACTCCAGCACGATGCCATGGGCGGCGCTCGCAGGCACGATGAGCCCGTCACGTGTTTCTTCGTGCGGTACGCGACCCATGTCGAGCATGGCTCCGGTGGCGTCCGGTTCGTTCACTCGGATCCTGAGTGCCATGATTCCGTTTGCGGGTGCGCCTGCGAGGGCTTTGGATCCGAAGCGCTTTTCAGCGTCCGGTCTGGTCAAGATCGTGATCTTTGAGTTTGAGAGGCTGGCAGGTGCGAGCTGGGCGCTTTCTGCTGCAACGTCGCTTGCCGCGATGATCACTTCGGCGACGGCGGTCGCGCCTCCTGGGTGAAGCTGCCATTCTCGTCTCGCGCGGGTCAGTTCCGGCGTGAGATGGGTGCAGACGAACTGCATCGTATCTGTGAGGCGAAGACCTGGCAGCATGATGTTGCGGAAGCGGACAATGTCGCGCTTGCCGTCGAGATCAAGCGGACGGCTGAGGTCGTTGGGCGCTTCGGCTTCGACGCCGGCAGCGCGGAGTGCTGCATATGTGGTGTCTGCATCGTCGGCGCCGTACGCGATGCCCATGCCACCTTCGCCGCGTTCGTTCACGCGCTGGCCGAGACGTCCTTTGGTTCCCGTTTCGTCAACGATGCCCAGCAACTCGATGTAGGTGTTGCCGAACATGATGCAGTGGTTGCCGGTTCCCTTGCCTTCGTGCAGACCGCGCGGGGTGAGCGTGAAACCAAGCTTGCGGAACGTGGTCGCGGCCGCGTCGAGGCTGCGGACGGCGATGATGACGTGGTCGAGGCGGGTGAGTGGCACGATGGTCTTCATTTGGAATTGTTCCCTCATGCAGGGATGGAGTATCCGTGATCGAAGTCAATGGCGAATTGATGATTGTGGTTGCCAGATAGCGGCGTGCCGGACAGGGACGCGAGGGGGGCGGTTGCGAGTTCGAATTTGCGTTCATGTGCGTGCCATTCGACCTGCCATTGGCCTGAGTTGCCAAAGCGGTTCTTCACGAGGTCCAGATGAAAGTTGGGTGCGCCGATGCCGCCGAACTGGTCGCTTCGGCTTGAGGCGGAGGAGACGAACCAGCGTGTGGTGGCAGCGTTCGGCTCGATCACGGCCGCGTGGCGCAGGATGATGCCAAGGCCGAGGCCTTCCTGGGCGGCGAGCGTCAGGCGGCGGGTGGTGGTGAGGTCGAGGATGCGCGTGTGTGCCGGGAACTCTGCGATGACGGACGAGAAACCGCGGCATTTCAGGGCCTCGTTCATCGCCCAGAGCACGTCCTCGGCGCGGGGCACGTGCAGATAGATGAGTGACGACGTGTCGAAGCCCGAGAGCCTGAGGCCCGGCAGATAGGGGCGGCCGGTTTCGGCGCTGGTGAAGTCGTGCTGGATATAGAGCGTGTGGGCGCCTGGTTCGTGGGCGCGGGCGGCGAGGCCGAAGGCGAAGCCCGCGGCGGCGCCCAGGTCCTGGACCGACTTTGGCAGCAGTTCGTGGATGGCGGCTCGTGCGAAGCCGCCGCCCAGGGCTTCGTCCATTTCGGGCACGCCGGTTTCCACATGGACGCGGGAGCTTTTCCTCTTCCCGTTGAGACAGGCGGCCTCTATTGCCGCTATGGTCTGTTTCAGGGATGAGGCCTGTAAAGATACGGCGCGTTTGGGGGGTAAAAATCCCGCCGCCGCCATGGGTCCTGGCACGGGTCAGCCTCCGGTTTCTGCGGTTTATTTGGTGTAGTTCTCTATTTGTTCTTTGTCTCATGGCGCCGGGCGGGAGTCAATGGGGCGGGTGCCGGTTTAACGAAAAAGACTGGCCGGTTTGGATGGGATGTCGGTGATCCTCATCAGTCTCACCTTCGCTGTCGCTCCGGCGAGCCAGCTTCTCCAGGGATGGAGAAGCGCAGTGAGTCTCTGGAGCCCTTCTCCAACTTGTTGGAGAAGCATCTGTAACGGAAGTCCACATTCGTCAGTGCGCGAGGATCAGATTCAGAACGAAAAGCAGCGACGCCCCGAGCAGGAAGATGCCGAGGGCGGAGGGAAAGGGGTAGTTGCGTTGAGCACGGTCTGGTGGAACATACTTGAAGAAGATGTATTGCCCGGCAAGTACCGCAGTGAGGACAGTCGCCACCAAGCCCGTATGGAACATAAAGTCATTCGCTGGCACTTCATCGATTGCTCCCACGCTTCCAATCGCGAGTGTGATTATCATCAGGCCCAGAACCACGCGTGACGCAAACGTGAACGGGGTGCTGAGCGGGGAGCTACCCAAACCCAAAACCGAAAAAAGGAGCCCGAAGTCGCCTGAGTCAACAATGATCCAAAGCAGAATGCCCAGTCCTACGCAGGCCGCGTAGCCAACCAGGACGATCGAATGGGCGAATGAATGCTCTTGAGACATGCTTGTTTCGACGGCGACCGCCAAGCCAGCAAAGACCAGGCATACCGCTAAAGCAAACATCGGCAGTGAAGGAAGTTTATGACCGGTATCGTCGCTGCCTGATCGAATAGGAAGAGGCGCAGGCTCCGGATCGTCATCTTCGGGATCGACAAATACTGGCCACGTCCAGTCCGCCAGGCAGTTCTGGAGGAATGCGCAGAGCGTCACCGCCAAAAGCACGAACAGCAAAGGCGTGTTGTTCGTCGCCCACTGAAAAGACCCCAGCGCAGTGGCCAGTGCAAATGCCAAAATTACCCCGATGGTGACTGCAAACATCTTGAACGCGTTCTGCGAAGCGAAGTCCCAACCGGGAAAGGCTTCGGCTCTTGGCAGGAACTGCAGTGCCAGGATCAGGAAGATGTGGGGCCAGTGGGGATAGAGTGTTGGGTCCGCGCCTGTGATGCCTGCGAGCTTGAGCTGCGTGGCTTCAGCGAGTGGCTGGATAAGTGAGGCGAGCCGCTGGATTGCGAGGTCGTACTGTGTGAGCAGGTTCTGAACTGGCGGCGATAGTTGCCACTGCAGCATGGGTGCGGCGACGCTCGCGACGGAAAATGATCCGAGGGTCCAGGCTATTGCTCGTCTGATTGCGATCACGTTCCACCGTGCGGATGGTTGGGCGGGATGGGTGGAATATGGGCGCAGAGTGAGGATTTTGCCAGAGGGGGTGGCGGATCCTCATCAGTCTCGCCTTCGCTGTCGCTCTGGCGAGCCAGCTTCTCCATGAATGGAGAAGCGCAATGTGGGACAGCAGCCCTTCTCCAACTTGTTGGAGAAGCATCTGTAACGGAAGTCAAACACATTTGGGTGCCTCGGCCTGCCACTTCCGGTCCTGGTTGATGAGCAAGTTCGCCAGAATCACAATTTTGC
>JBEBHP010000008.1:0-206410 GCA_040080835.1 Micropepsaceae bacterium
CCCTCACTCCGTGAGGGAGATGTGAGATGTTGCACCAAATACCCAGTCTCCCTCACGGAGTGAGGGAGTACCTGCGCGCCGCTGAAAGCGGTGCTGCAGGGGAGGGCGTCCCCACGTGTGGAATCGGGCTCAGACACCATTTCCACCATGTCACCGTATCAAATAGGTGTCTGACCCCATTTTCTACAAATTTTATACCGTCAGATTCTTGGAACTCCATTACTGGTCCTGCTCGTCATATTTTTTGCCTGGTGAATTTATTTAAGGTATTGAGGTCAGACTGAGCCCGTTTCTTCGACCCCTCACCCCGGATGGGTCCCGCTCGCAACGCAGCACTTCGTGCCGCATTGCAAGCAGGATGACTGGCAGAGGCAGGCACTCCGACACGGGCGTACGCACTCTCTTGAATGACATGGGGCTCCCGCAGAAAACCGCACCACCCAAACCATACCACACCACCCAACATGCCGCACCGGACCCTCTTGCACTTCACGAATGTTCGCATTATGTTCTCGTCGGCGCCAGCCTCCGACTGCCGCCAACTTGACAACTGAATACCTACCCGGCGGACCTGGACCTTCCAGGCGACCGCCTCGTGAGCCCCGCGCGAAAAGGAATTGCAGGGTGAGTGCCCCGGACTGCGCCTGATTTTCGAGCCCGATTTTCAACTGTCGCCAGTAGGGCAGAAAATGAAAAAACACCCCCATACCTTGTCCCACTTTTAGTACTTTTTCCGCACAACCTAGCCAAAAAAGCTGAGACAGTGTTTGTCCCAAACTTGCGCAAAAAGATCGCTCGGGAAACCGACTGCGAATGACCCGAGGCACGGGCTCAGACACCGACGCCTCAGCTGCGTTCTGGTACCTGTGTCTCGAGAATATACAGGGGTTGATTGGTGGGCCCGGTAGGACTTGAACCTACGACCAGACCGTTATGAGCGGCCTGCTCTAACCAACTGAGCTACAGGCCCCACCGTCTTCAAGCCGCGTCGTATAGCAAAACTGGCGCCGTCCACGAAGCCCTCTATTTTGTGATCAGCCGTTCATTCGACAGCCATCTTTGTCGCAGGCTGCGCCTTTGTTTCGCCCCGTTCGGCTCCGATATGGTGCTGGTCCGCAAACGGACGTGCCATCGAACAGGGGTGTATCATGAACCTACGTACAGTCGCCATCGGCTCAGGCCTTGTCATAGCAGCCGCAATTGCAGCTGCAATGCTCATTGGCCCGCGACAGGGCATATCGGGTTCCTCTGACACCCTTCCGCGAGTTATCACCGTGTCAGGCACCGGCGAAGTGAAGGTCAAGCCGGACATGGCATCGATCACGACCGGCGTAACCAGCGACGCATCAACAGCCAAGGCAGCACTCGCCAAAAACAATGCCGCGATGACCGCCGTCCTGAACGCCCTCAAGGCGGCCGGCGTTTCCGAAGACGACATCCAGACATCAAACTTCAGCGTCTCGCCAATGTATGCACCGGTACAGCCCGGACAAACGACATCGCCGCAGATCAGCTCCTACCAGGTTTCCAATCAGGTGACGGCGCGCGTGAAGGACCTGGCCAAGCTGGGTGGCACGCTTGACGCGCTCGTCCAGGCCGGATCGAACCAGATCAGCGGCATCGCGTTCGACCTCAATGACCCGAAGGCCACCATCAACGAAGCCCGCAAGAAGGCCATCGCGGACGCCCGCGCAAAAGCAGAGCTCTACGCTGAAGCGGCCGGAACATCTGTCGGCGGCGTGGTCCAGATCTCTGAGGTCTCAACGCAGTCGCCGATGCCCATCCGCTACCGCATGGCAGAAGTCCAGGCCATGGACGGCTCGGTGCCAATCTCGGCAGGCCAGAACACGGTTTCGACCAGCATCACGGTCACCTACGAACTCAAGTAAATTAACAATCACAATTCCGGCAGCGTCTGGGCAACCGGCGCTGCCGTTATTGTGAAAGCGATCACCGGCGAATGGGCCTATGATTGCAGCTCAAATCACCGCGCGGACTGAATGAACCGGCCACTACCGACATACGCCCAGCTATTGCTGCTTTCGCTGAGTGTGATCGCCCTCGCCTGCAGTGCAGTGGCCGGCGACCTCATCCCGCGAAAGATATTGTTCGGCAACCCCGAGCGCAGCGCGCCGTACATAAGCCCGGACGGAAAGTGGCTGGCCTACACAGCCGCCCGCGACGGTGTGATGAACATCTGGGTGGCACCGGTGAGCGACCTCGCCGCCGCACGTCCCGTCACCCGGGAAAAGAGCCGCCCGATCATTGAATTCAAGTGGGCCTCCAACAGCACCCACGTGCTGTACTACCAGGACCATGACGGCGACGAGAACTATCACCTCTACGCCGTCGACTTGGGCGGCGGCAGGATCAGGGACCTCACGCCCTACAAATCCGTTCGTGCACAGATCATCGCGCAGTCCTACGCACGGCCGGATGAGGTTCTGGTCGGCCTGAACAACCGCGACAGCCGCTGGCACGACGCCTGGCTTGTCAATGTCGTGACCGGAGAAGCGACGCTCGTTCAGAAGAACGACGGCTTCGCGGATTTCGTCGCGGACATGGATCTGAATATCAGGCTGGGCTCGAAGCCCCTTCCCGATGGAGGTTCGAGCTACTTTTCCTGGACTGCAGGCACGTGGAAGCCATTCATCCGCGTCTCCGGTGACGATTCGCTCAACACACAATCCCTGTTCTTCCACATCAGCGGGAAAAAAGTATTCTTCATCGATAGCCGCAGACGCGACAAGAGCGCATTGTCCAGCATCGACGCGACCTCGGGCAAGACGTCAATCCTCTCGCAGTCTTCGAAGTCCGACCTGACATATGTTCTGAAGGACCCCGCGACGAACATGCCTCTCGCGGCGGCATTTGAGTACGACCGCATGGAATGGCGCGCGATCGACCGGAAGATTCAGACCGACCTCGACACCCTGGCAAAAAGCGTCAACGGCTACTGGTTCCCGTTGAGCCAGACCAGAGACAACCGCCTCTGGACGATCTGGATCGACAACCCTGGCAAGCCAATCCGCTTTGGCCTCTATGACCGTTCGGACCACTCGCTGAAACAGCTGTACACAGCCCGACCCAATCTTGAAGGAGCGCCACTGCCCACCACCGCACCCTTCACCATCAGGGCGCGCGATGGCCTGAAGCTCGTCAGCTACCTGACGCTGCCACGCAATGTGCCTGTCAGGACGGATGGAAAACCAGTTACGCCCGTGCCGATGGTGCTGATGGTGCATGGCGGCCCATGGGCCCGTGACAGTCTTGCGTACAATCCCTATTCGGCCTGGCTCGCCAACCGCGGCTACGCGGTTCTCGCCGTCAACTTCCGGGGCTCAACCGGATTCGGAAAGGCCTTCGTCAACGCTGGCGACAAGGAATGGGGCGGCAAGATGCACGACGACCTCATAGACGCCGTCAACTGGTCAGTGCAGGAAGGGATCGCGATCCGTGACCGGATCGCAATTTACGGCGCATCCTATGGCGGTTACGCTTCCCTGGTAGGACTGACCAGAACGCCCGACAGGTTTGCATGCGCGGTCGACATCGTCGGGCCATCGAACCTGATGACCATGCTGTCAAACGTGCCCGCCTACTGGCAGTCATTCCTTGACAACTTCAAGCGCCGCCTGGGTGATCCTTCAACTCCGGCCGGCCGGAAGTTCCTGCAGTCACGCTCGCCTCTGTTTCAGGCGAGACGCATCCAGCGCCCCCTTCTCATCGGCCAGGGAGCAAACGACCCGCGTGTCACACAAAAGGAATCCGACCAGATCGTCAGTGCCATGAAACGCAAGAACCTGCCCGTGACCTACGTTCTGTATTCTGACGAGGGCCACGGCTTCGCCAGGGCACAAAACCGGTTGTCGTTCAACGCCATCACTGAGGCGTTTCTTGCCCAGTGCCTCGCCGGCCGTGCGGAACCGGTCGGCACCGACTTCGAAGGATCATCAGTGTCGGTGCCCGTTGGCAAAGAACACATTGAAGGCCTTGGCGAAGCGTTGCAGCAACCCTGATCGTCAAACGCTGATGACCCGCGCCTTCAGCGGGTGGGCACCCGGCTGCTCCCGCCAGTGCTTGTGATTGAACACGGCGCCGTCCAGCCGAACGCTCGTTACCGCAAGAAGGTCAAGCTCGGCGTAAAGCCACTGCGCTTCATTCATTGTGCCCAGGGCGACTATGCCGTCATCCGGAAAGCCCATGTCAGGCGGACCATAGACGCCGGCCGCACCGACATTCACGTCCACTGCCGGAGACCACGGCGCCTCACCCACGGTTGGCGACTGGATCACATAGCACTGGTTCTCCAGAGCCCGAGCTTGCGCGCCAACGCGAACGCGGTAGTACCCGCGAATTGAATCCGTGCAACTTGGCACAAGCACGACGGACGCACCCGCTTCGCACATTGCACGCGCAACAAGCGGAAACTCGGCGTCATAGCAGATCGCAATGCCCATGAGCCCCAGACTGGTATCGAACACAGCCACCTCATTCCCGCCGGAGATGTCCCACTTCTCGCGCTCGAAACGCGTCATCAGGACCTTGTGCTGCTCGGCAATATCTCCGCGCGGAGAAATGATCCGGGCAACATTGTGTGCCCCCCCGCCCTCCTGCCGCTCTGGCAGACTCGAAGCGACAACATAGACATTGTACCGTTCGGCGAGCTCGGCGTGCAGAGCATCTATACGGCCACGCAAACCTCCCACGAAGTCGATCGACCTCTGCAGGTCACTCCAAACGTCCTGGTCCGCAATCCTCGCGAGCTCCATGGCCCCGTACTCTGGAAACAGAAGCAACTGGGCGCCTTCATTGGCTGCATCGGCAAACCAACGCGAAAGCTTGGCCTGATATGCAGACCACGAGCCTATGGAATCGATCGGATACTGCGCCGCCGCGATCCTGATTTTCATTTCCTGACCTTCATGCATGGCTCGTCATGAAGCAAGCGTCCTTTGCCAGAACTGCATCCGCTTCGGCGTCTCGCCCGCTTCCCCGAGTTCCTTCCAGCTGATCTCGCATGCAAGTCCCTCGACAGGCGCATAGCCGCGATAGCCCGACTTCAGGACTGACTCGCCAAAATAGAAATAGCGGTCAACGTCGAGACCGCGCTGACGGAACGGGAGAGTGATTTCAGCCGCTTGTTCGAAAAGCGGTGCGCCCGTTGCGACACCCACGAGATGCTCGCCATCGAAGGCGCCAACCATAACCGCCTTTGGCGATGAAGCGAGCGCATGCAGATAGCGCGCTTCGTAATCAAGGTCGCCATCATAGAGATAGGGGTAGTCGCGGAATACTTCGATTCTGAGGCGCGCCACATCTCCCAGGTGGACCTTGAGGTCCTCCCCGGTGATCGCTTCAACGCGCAGGCTCATCCGCCAACCTGCCCGGTCCAGTTCGTGAGATTGTAGTACGTGGTGACGCGGCTGATCCTGCCGTCTGCGATGGAAAAGAAGCTTCCGGCAGGAAGCACATAGGTTTGCCCAGTGGCCGCCGGCAACCCTTCGTCACTGGCAACATACTTGCCAAGGACGATGTATTCCGCACTGGCACGCGTACCATCAGGGCTTGCCATGACAATGATGTCGCGAAGCTGCTCCTTGTAGCAGCGATCCATGTGTTGAAGGAATTCGGCAAACTTTGCCTTGCCCTCGCGTCGCCCGCCCTGGTTGACGTCATGGACTACCGTATCGCTCAGGCACGCGAGCATGCCGCTCGCATTCCCGGCATTGAACGCATCGAAATAGCGCTTCACCAGGTCAGTCACTTCATTTTGCATGGGACAGATTACTTGTCAGAGTCGCTGTCGTCGGAATCACAGTTCTTCTTTTCGGATTTTGCCGCGTCATCGCCATCAGATGACTTCTCGTTCGCCGCGCAGTCTTCCTTTGGCTCGTCCTTGCTCGATGACCCCGCGACGGACTCCACGGCGCTGGCCGCTACATCAACAGTCGTACTCACCACCGTTGATGTCACACTGACCGCCGTGTCGACGACCGAAATGATCGCACAGCCTTGCAGCAGCAGGGCCACGGCACCAACAAAAGCAATCCGGACAATTGACATGAATTTCCTCAGGGGGAGTTGCGACAGCGAGTGAACATCGCCTGATGGCGCGGGGTCAACAGCGAACATAAGCCATGTTGTCTAATTCGGGTCTTTTAGCCTCCACGGCGGATAGCGTCTCGTGTCGCCCGCTCGGAACAGACATATCCGGTTACCCGCAGGATCGCGCAAATGGGCTTCACGCCACAACCATGACTGGTCCACGGGCCCACTTTCAAATACCAGTCCCTTTGCCTTCAGCGACACGACCAGCCCATCAAGATCGGCATGTTCAAAGTAAATCACCACTTGCCCAACCCTTGGTACTTCCGGCTCCAGGTGCAGGGAAAATGTGGCTTCTCCATCGGGGCACTCGAAGCGGGCATAGTGATCATTCTGGACAATCAGCCGGAACCCGAGTTTACGGTAAAAATCGATCGACTCGATGACGTTAATTGCCGGGACAGTCACTTGATTTAACCGCATGGATCGTGTCTCCAGTGGCCTTGGAATCTGATAGTGGGCCAATGCATATTCCTTTCGCACGTTTCGGTACAATTCACGACCGCATCAACGGAGTGTCGCTTGCAGCCAGCGCCCTCGAGGCAGCCGCAACCAAGCGCGCCCGAGCCCTGGCCGACGCCGGCGCACGTCCGGGAACAGTGGTGGCAATTACACACGGCGGCACCGCCCGGTTCTTCATCGACCTGTTGGCCGTCTGGTCAACGGGCGCAGCGGCCGCCTGTCTCGACCCTGCCCTCACCGAATCCGAAACCTCGAACGTCGTCGCATTCTGCAAACCCGCGATCGTGGTGTCGGCAGACGGGACAAAAAGCCTTGAGGCCGCGGCGAACGCAGACGTCATCGACAATCTTGATAACGCAGCACTGCTGTTGTTCACGTCCGGCACAACAGGGGCCCCGAAGGGCGTAGCGCTGTCCTTCCGCGCAATGCTCGCGCGGCTTGCGCTCAATCGCTATGAGATCGGCACCCAAGCCCTTGGCTCGTCCCTGGTAACGCTTCCTACGCACTTCGGCCATGGCCTCATTGGCAACGCACTCACGCCGCTGTGGGCCGGCGGCGATATCACCCTCGTGCCACGAGGCTTGGCCCTGGCCCAGTCCCTGGGAGCGCTCATTGATGAACACAGGATTACATTCATGAGTTCCGTGCCTTCACTCTGGCAGATGGCGCTGCGCATGAGCCCCCCACCAAAATCCGGAACGCTGAAACGCGTCCATGTGGGTTCAGCGCCGCTCTCGGCGGTGCTGTGGACCCGTATCGCCGAGTGGTGCGGATGTGAAGTCGTCAACTGCTATGGAATTACAGAAACCGCGAACTGGATCGGCGGCGCGTCATCAGCCGAATTCAAGCCGCTTGACGGACTGATTGGACGGCCGTGGGGCGGAACAGCGGCCATCAGGGATGAGAGCGGCGCGATCCATGCCAGTGGATCCGGCGAGGTGCTGGTGCAAACACCATCATTGATGATGGGCTATCACGAACGTCCCGACCTGACCGCAGCAGTGCTGAAGGATGGCTGGTATGCCACCGGAGACCTCGGTGAAGTTGACGAAAGCGGCTGCATCAGGTTGACAGGACGTGCCAAGGACGAGATCAACCGTGCCGGTTTCAAGATTCAGCCGGCGGAAATAGACATGCTGCTCGAACGACATCCGGACGTCGCGGAAGCCTGCGTGTTCGCCATTCCCGACGCAGTCAGCGGCGAAATCGTCGCCGCTGCGGTAAGGCTGGCACCCGGAGCGTCTGCCAACGGCAAGGACTTGCGCGACTGGTGCCTGAAGCACCTGCGTCGCGAGGCGACACCAGAACGCTGGTTCATTGTGGATGAAATCCCCAAGACCTCCCGCGGAAAGGTCAGCCGCGACATTGTACGCAAGACGCTGGTTCAAACTTCATGATGCGACAGCCCTCAGCAAGACCGTTCAATTGTTTCACCGAACGCTACGTGCTGCGCAGCCTCACGCCAGCAGACCTTTCGGACCGTTGGGGCGGATGGTCTGCGGACCCGGAGATCGTAAAGCCTTTGAATATCGCAGAGCGACGCATGTCGAAGGATGATCTGCGCCGCTATCTGTCGCGCTTCGACAACGTATCGAAATTTCTCATTGGCATATTTGCAAAGCCAATGTCGCTTCATATTGGATTCTATGCGATTGACACCAGTTCGGTGCACGCAACTGCAAACTTCAACATTGTCGTTGGCGACAAGTCCTACTGGGGCAAAGGCGTCGTCAACGAGACCCGCTCGGCGCTTCTCGACGAACTGTTTGAACACCGCGGTATCGAAAAGGCATATGGCATGCCGCTTGCACGCAATCATCCTGCAGTTTTCAACTACAAAGCCCAGGGCTGGAAGCTCGAAGGAATTCTCCTGGGACAGTGCAAGTCTGTCACCGACGGCGGACGCCTGGACCAGTATCAGTTTGGCATGCTCCGATCGGAATGGCGTGCTCGCAAAGGACGCAAATCATGAGCGCCAACACCAATGCCCGAAAGCTTTTGGCCGACGCACTGTCGATGCCGGAGCAGGACCTGCCCGCAGACATCCGTATCGGCTCCATTGACCAGTGGGACAGTCTGGCGCACGCACGAATTCTGCTGGCGCTCGAGGAGACGATTGGCAAGCCGCTTGACGCCGCAGAAGCAGCAACAATCGAAAGCGTGACGGATATCGCGGCCTCACTCAGCAGACACGCAAAGACCAACTAGCATGGCCAGCATCGAGAAACTTTTTCCAACCCAGATCTACCGGGCCCGAATTGAAGGAAAGACAGCCTCACGCCTCAATTCGGACCTGTCGGTTGCCTGCAGGTCGGTTTCCCGCGACGACGAAGCCGGCCAAAAATGGTGCCGTGACAACGGCTACAACGGATACACGTCCTATGCATCGCTGAACGATCTGCACCGGCGCATCCCCGCTTTCCAGGATCTGCTCGTTGCCCTGCAGCCACATATCAATGCCTACGCCAGGGCACTGCAGTTCGATCTCGGCCGGACCACATTGCGACCAGACTCGCTCTGGATCAACATCTTGAAACCGGGCGGCGTTCACACCAGCCATATTCATCCGCACAGCATCATCAGCGGAACCTACTACGTGACGGTACCAAAGGGCTCGAGTTCACTGAAACTCGAAGATCCTCGCCTGCCCTATATGATGGCGGCGCCGACGAGAAAGACATCCGCACCGCGGGAGATGCAGCCATTCATCTATCTCGATCCCGAACCGGGCTCGATCATCCTGTTCGAAAGCTGGTTGCGTCACGAGGTGCCGGCAAACCAGGCCAGGGAAGACCGCATCAGCGTCAGCTTCAACTATGCCTGAGGCAGCTTGAAGGCCGAGAGCCGTTCATAGTCTCCACGAACCAGGTCGACGACGCGTTTGAGATCATCTGGCAGCGCCTGCCGCTGACCGCGGGGAGCAACAAAGCCCGTCGATTTCTCCACGGAGCCGTACCACGCGGGCGCCCACACACCGTCACTGTCGCGCCGCCCGGCAGGCCAGTTCAGCATGCGTTCGGAAAACGGAATTCCGAGCGCCTTGCACAAGGCAGAGAGCACGCTCTTTGGATCGCGTAGCACATCTTTGGTGTCGATCACCGGTGGTGCGTGACCAAGACGATCAGCCTCACGATCAAAAAGCTCACGTTGCTGCGGAACGCCAATCTCTTCAGGCGTGGCCGTTCCCCGGACTTCAGCATAGGACAAGAGCACGTCTTCGGGCGCGCGGATCAAAAACGCATTGCGCATGCCCTGAATCCAGTCGCGGCCAATCTCCCGCAGCATGTGATGCGTCATGTGCTTCTGGTAGAAGACGCGTCGCCCCTTTGGGACGGGGCCTTCCAGGGCGCGCACGACTTCACGCCAGTCGAGGGGCTGTGACGCCAACACCTCATTCCGCAGGGGATGCGCCGCACCGGTAGCTTTCAGGTAAACCGCATAGAACGGCTCATCCACGACCGCAGTGTCTGGTCTGTTCTCGAACGATCGCATCATCGCCGTCGAGATATTTCGCGGCCCCGACCACATTGCAATGCGCACGACATCGCCGGTCATGATCGTAGCTGCGCCTCTTTTGCAGCCTCATAAAGCGCGCGAAGCTTGAGAGTGAGCGGCCCAGGCAAGGATGGCATCGCGCGACCGTCAATCGAATTCACGGGCGTCAACCCGCCAAAGGTGCCGGTCACAAACGCCTCATCGGCCTTGCCAACCTCCGAAAGCGTGAAGTTGCCTGGCTCAAGTGGAATGCCATTCTCGCGTGCGAGTTCAATCACGTTTCCGCGCGTGATCCCGTTGAAGCAGAACTCGCCGGTTGACGTACACAAGACACCATCGCGCACAAAGAAAAAATTCGTTGCATTGCAGCTTGAAACAAACCCTTGCGGATCGAGCATCAACGCTTCATCGGCACCTTTGTCCATCACGTCAATCAGGGCGCGGATCAGGTTGAGCCGCGAATGCGAGTTCAGCCTCATGTCGAACATGTCGGCTGGCGTGCAGCGGATCGACGACGTCCACAGGGTCAGCCCCCGTGTGACGCTCTCGGGCGCCGGAACCTTGTGCTCTGCAACGATGACAATCGTGGCCGCGCCAAGGGCGTTGCGGGGATCCTGATTCACAGTCTTCTTGATCCCTCGCGTCGCCATCAACCGCAGGTGCACCCCGTCGTGCATGCCGTTCGCTTCGATCACCCGCTTGAGCGCGCGTTTGACAGCCGTGCGGTCCATTCCAAGATCCAGGGCTATCGCCTTGGCGCCCCAGAACAGGCGGTCGAGATGCGCCTCCAGAAACACAAGCACGCCCCTGTGCAGACGCAGCCCCTCCCAGACACCATCACCCAGTACAAAGCCCGCATCAAATACGGATATCTTCGCGTCCCGTCGCGCAACCAGCGCACCGTTCAGGTAGATCAGTACATTTTCATTCCGCGGATCAGCCGCGAAATCCTGACTTCCAGGCATGGCACCATCCTGAATTCACACCCAAAGCCATACCCGGAAACCGCGTGTCGACCAAGTCAGGGACGCATGAACATGTAGTCCGTATCCGGGTCCACGTTTTCGGCCGCGCCCAGGATTTCTGCTCGGACGTCCTTCACGCTGCGCCGTTGCAGCATTGACCTGATCACCTCCGAAAGCATCGTGCGCGCCATCGCATCAAGGTCGAACCCCTCCTTCCGGGCTTCTTCAATCGCCGCCGCAAAGTGGCGCCGCGCAATCTTTCCTGCCGTCATGTTTGCCTCTGCGAATTGCCGAACGCCCCCAGAATTGGCCATCCGGGCGCGTCAGGCATTGATCCAGAGCAAGCCAGTTCTCCAACGCCTCACCTGTGTGCTAAAGCATCAGGCACCAGTTCGACTGACCGTGGGAAAGTTCATGGTAAAGGTCTTGCGATTGATCTTGTTGGGGTTCGCTGTCTGGGTCATTCCCTTTGGGATCGGCATGGCGATCTTCCCCGTCGTTCCACCAGAATCAGCACTTTTTGACACCCTGATGTCAGTCAGCATGGCCTTTTCTGCCACTCTGTTTTCGATTTTTCACTTCAGTCAGTGCGATTCTCCGAAACTGGACGAGGGACTGCTGACTGGCACTGTGTGGATGTTGATGTCGCTCGCGCTCGATACCCCACTTTTCATCTTCGGCCCGGAAATGATGCGCATGACGCCATCGGCCTACCTCGCAGACATCGGCTTTACCTATTTCATGATCCCGATAATCGCTGCCGGAATTGCCCATTCCATGAGACGCCGCTAGTCGCCCCATAAGCCTGCTGCGCTTGTGGATTGTGGCCATTGCGTTTGCCCGTCTGCCTGCCTCCCCGTTTACAATGACAGCAGACACAATCGCACTGCGAGGGATGGCACCATGAGCATTCTTTCTGACTTATCCGCCGCAGATGCAGCATCACTTGCGATGTCGGCGCTGGGTCTTTTCGCAGGTACCCTGTCGACCTTTATCACGATGAACTCGAAGTACTACGAAGACCAGCGCCAGATGCGCACGACCGTGGGGGACCTGGCACAAAAAATACTGGCGCTGCGTGGTGAAGAAGAACTTCTGAACGTCAAGGCTCTGCGTGGCGAAGAGCGCACCGAAGAATTCGTGACCGCTCGCAACAACAACATTCGCACGCAACTCGCACTGGCGAGACTGATGGTTGATGTCCTGAACGAGCTCAAACGGCCTGCATCCGCTCCCGAATACGAAGTTCTCGCAAACGTTCTGACAACGAATGGCGATCCGTCTGACAACCGTTATTGGCGTATGGCGATAGCTCGGTCGACGGAGAAGGCAGCGCGCCTGACAATCCTCGCACAATACGCTTACGCAAAAATCCGCTTCGGGCGGCAACCCGAAGGCGAGCAGATTTTCATCGAAGCTCTGGCGCTTGCCAAGGGAGAGCCCGTTCACGAAGGCTTCGTGCACGAAGCACGCGCCAAAGCGTTGCATGCAATCAGGAAACTTGCCGACTCGTCATCGGCATTTGATGCGGCCGATGCCGCATACCGGCAAATTCAGGATGAGGGAGCACGCGACACGTTCCTGCAGACACTTGCGTCCGCCCGGAAAACGCTGGGATTGGGGTGACTGCAGTCACCCCAAAGTCTGTCTGAATATCAGTTATCCAGGAAGCTGCGCAGCTTGCGTGACCGGCTCGGATGCTTGAGCTTGCGCAAGGCCTTTGCTTCGATCTGGCGAATGCGTTCGCGTGTAACCGAGAACTGCTGGCCCACTTCTTCAAGCGTGTGGTCGGTGTTCATGCCAATGCCGAAGCGCATGCGAAGCACGCGCTCTTCGCGTGGCGTGAGTGACGCCAGCACGCGCGTTGTCGTCTCACGCAGGTTCGACTGAATGGCCGCATCGATCGGCAGCACTGCATTCGTGTCGGGAATGAAATCGCCCAGATGTGAGTCTTCCTCGTCGCCAATCGGCGTTTCAAGGCTGATCGGCTCTTTCGCGATCTTCAGGACCTTGCGGACCTTTTCCAGCGGCATCGCCAGTTTCTCGGCGAGTTCTTCCGGCGTCGGTTCGCGACCGATCTCGTGCAGCATCTGGCGCGACGTGCGCACCAGCTTGTTGATTGTTTCGATCATGTGCACGGGAATACGGATCGTTCGCGCCTGGTCGGCGATCGACCGCGTGATTGCCTGTCTGATCCACCACGTGGCATAAGTCGAGAACTTGTAACCGCGCCGGTACTCGAATTTGTCGACCGCTTTCATCAGGCCGATATTGCCTTCCTGGATGAGGTCAAGGAACTGCAGGCCACGGTTCGTGTATTTCTTGGCAATCGAGATCACAAGCCGAAGGTTCGCCTCGACCATTTCCTTTTTGGCCTGGCGGGCTTCACGCTCGCCTTTCTGAGCCGTGCGGACAATGCGTTTGAACTCGGTGATGGGCTGGCGCATTTCCTGCGCCAGCGTCTGGATCTCGGTGCGCAGGTCGCGGACGCGATCCTTTTCTTCGTTGGCAAATTCCTTCCAGCCGCGACGCGTCAGGCGTCCGACTCGCTTGATCCAGTTCGGATCGAGCTCTTCGTTCTCGTATTCCTTCAGAAAGTCTTCGCGGCCAACGCCATGGGCTTCTGCAAGCCGCATCAGGCGTGACTCAAGCATCACAAGACGCTTGTTGATCGAATACATCTGTTCGACCAGGGCCTCGATGCGCGCATTGTTCAGGCGCAGGCTCTTGACCAGGTCAACAGTATCGTTCTTCAGCTTCTTGAAGCGGCGGTCCTGGCTCGTCGAAAGCTCTTCGCTCGACAGATGCGCTTCGACTTCCGCGTCCTGCAGCTTGCCGAGCTTTTTGTACAGACCGGCAATTTCGTCGAACGTCTCAAGGATCTTCGGCTTCAGGACGGCTTCCATCGCCGCCAGCGAAAGGCTGCCTTCGTCATCCTCTGGCGCCTCGTCCTCCACGCGCGAGGGTGCTTCAACCGCAGTCACATCATCCGGATCAACGCGCGGCGATGGCGCAGGCCTTGGCTGCGGCGGCGGGACCACGCGCAGCACGGGCGGTTTCGGTGGAACAAACGGCTTGGGCGGCTGGAAACCGCCAGGCGCAGGAGCAGCGCCGGCAAATTCTGGCGGGATGACAATTCCACCTTCAGCAGCCATTGCCTTGGCTTCCGGACCACCGCCATACGTCGCTTCGAGATCGATGATGTCACGAAGCAGTATCTTGCCTTCGTTCAATTCATCGCGCCATACCATGATGGCCTCAAAAGTCAGCGGGCTTTCGCACAACGCGCCGATCATCAACTCGCGGCCGGCCTCAATACGCTTGGCGATCGCGATTTCGCCCTCGCGCGAAAGAAGTTCAACCGTTCCCATTTCGCGCAGGTACATGCGTACGGGATCGTCGGTACGCTCTGTCTCTTCGGTTTCGACCTTGGTGACTGCGGCTTCCTCGCGCGCAAGCGCCACGGCGCCACCTGTCTCCCCTTCTTCGTCTTTCTCTTCCGCTTCGGTGACGTTGATGCCCATATCGTTGAGCATCGCCATCGTGTCTTCGATCTGCTCCGACGACACACGTTCCGACGGCAGCACCTTGTTCAGCTCGTCCAGGGTCACGAATCCGCGCTGCTTTGCGCGCGCGATCATTTTCTTGACGGCAGCATCCGTCAGGTCAAGCAGCGAATCCTGACGCTCTTCTGGCTGGCCCTCGCGCGAATCTGCAGACTTGCCCGACTTGGCAGCAGTCTGCTTGCCTGCAGGCACATTTCCGGCTTTCTGTTGAGCCTTCTGCGCAGCAGTACTCGTAACTTTGGACATGTCTTTTCCGGGCGCTTTCGCTTCTGTCGTCGATTTGGGATCAGCCTGCGATGTGACAGCAGGCTTTGGCGTCTTGGGCTTCGGCGGAGGCAACGGTTTGACCATCGCCTTCAAAATCGATTTCAAATCCGCTGACTTGGACTTTGCAGCGTCTTTCACGGCGGGCTTCGCAGACGCCTTCTTGTCGGACTTTGCTGCGGCAGCAGCTTTGTCCTTGCTCGAGGCGGTCTTGCGTTCTGTTGTCTGCTTCTTCGTCACTGCGTCGTCTGTTCTGATGATTGTTGTGCAGGCTTAAATGTCGGTTGAGGCAACGTTAGAAAGCGTCCGGAGGACCAGCCTCTGCTCCCACCGTTGATTTCAGCTCATGGTCGATTGCCCGGAGCCTCGCAAAATTCTCTTCGGTCGCTTCACGCTTGAACGCCTCGGCTGCGAGCGAATGCTCGGACTCCAGTTCGGTCAATTTTCGATACCTCGACAAGACATGCTGGAATTCACGCAGCACATCTGAATGTGGCGTGTCAGATCTTGTGACTGCCATCGATTTGAGCATCGGCTGTCGCTCCAACCGCTCACAAACATCCCCGAACCCCCGTTGTCTGAGGTGGTCGCGAAGGCCGTGACTGTCAAGGGATTGGTCCAAAGAAGCGGCATGTAGGAGTTCACGCCTCAATTTGTCAAGTTTTGGCTCGGAAATCGTCATTCCGGCCAATACCTCGGCGAAACCGTCCAGCAGGAATGGATGCCGCAAAACCGCCAGCAACATTGCCTCTTCAGCCATTCCCGAGGGCTTGTCTGTCGAAGCCAGCCCCCGGCCTGCTGCCGAACGCCGCAGAGCGTCCGAAACCGGTGGCGTCCAAACGGGCCGGGCCCCGGGGCGTTCAGGCTGGAACAGCTTCCCGAATTGCCGTGGCCTGAAAGCTCCCGCTCCCCGTTGCGGCTGCCCCCAGTCTCGTTTGGCTTTCCCCGGTGAAAACAGCTCCCTCAGTCGGTCGCGCATCATGGTGCGGTAGTGCTCACGCACCTTGGGGTCGCCAATGCCGTCGATCAGTCCCATCAGCTTGGCTTCGGCACCAGCTCGCCTTTCAGGCGTCGACAGGTCGGCGCTTTCGATCTCGCGCCGCCACAGCATTTCCGAGAGAGACAGCGAGTCCTGCAGAACAGTCTGCAGCGCAGCAGACCCTTTGGAGCGGATCAGGTCGTCCGGATCCTGCCCGGAAGGAAGCAGTGCAAGCTTGAGCGAGTGCCCCGGCTCAAGCAACGGAAGCGCGATATCAATGCCGCGTTGCGCGGCCTTGATACCTGCCGCGTCACCGTCAAAGCAGAGGATCGGTTCCGGCACGACACGCCACATCATTTCGAGATGCTCTTCGGTCAATGCGGTTCCGAGAGGCGCGACGGCACCGGCAAAACCGGAAACCACCAGCGCAATGACATCGACATACCCTTCAACTGCAACAAGGGCGGCGCCCTGCGTAACGGCCTTTCGCGCCGGGCCAAAGTTGAACAGAACCATGCTTTTTCTGAACAGCGGCGTCTCTGGCGAATTCAGGTACTTCGGCTTTCCATCAGGGTCCAGCGTTCTGCCGCCAAAGGCAATCACGCGCCCGCGTGGATCGATGATGGGGAACATCACGCGTCCGCGAAACCGGTCGTAAGGCGTGCCACCTTCTTCGGGAGCAACAAGCAACCCAGCCTCGACCATGTCTTCGACAGTCACTCCCTTGGACGCAAGGTGATCCTTCAGCGAATGTCTGGAATCCGGCGAAAAACCTAGTCGGAAAGGCTGCACGGCCGACCCGGTGAGCTGACGTCCGTCAAGATATGAACGGGCTTTCGATCCGCGCGGACCCTTCAGTTCCGCCTCAAAAAAATCTGCTGCCATCTCCATGATTTCATGCAGCGACCGTTGCGCCTTCTCGCGCATTTCGTCCCTGGCATCTCGTTTTGGCAACTCCATGCCGGCGTCAGCTGCAAGTCGTTCGATCGTCTCGGGAAACGAAAGCCCTTCTGTCTTCATCACAAAATCGAAGACGTTGCCGTGCTCGCCGCAGCCGAAGCAGTGATAAAATCCCTTCTCCTCATTCACCGAGAATGAAGGTGTCTTTTCTGTATGAAATGGACACAGGCCCGTATGATTGCGCCCGCGCCGAACGAGCTTGACCTTGCGACCGACATAGTCGGTCACCCTCAGTCGGTCACGCAGTTCGTCAAGAAATCGGGGCGTAAAGCGCATTCAACAATATCCATCATCCGTGGCGGTCGCGCTGCGCGATCGCCTCGAAACTCGTTCAACCGCCACTCAGCAATTCCTTCACCACGCCATTCGCCTTGGAGAAATCCATCTTGCCTGCAAACTTCGACTTGAGCTCACCCATGACTTTGCCCATGTCCTTCACGGAAGCAGCGCCCGTCGCGGCGATCACCGCTTTAACGGCAGCCTTCACTTCATCCGCGCCCATTTGCTTCGGCAGATAGGCTTCGATAATGGCCTTTTCTTCCTGTTCCTGGTTGACGAGATCCGTGCGACCGGCCTTTTCAAAGGCCTCAATGGAGTCATTGCGCTGCTTGATCATCTTCTGCAGCAGCGCCATGATCTCCTCGTCATTCAGCGGTGGCTTTCCCAAGCCTCGGGCCTCAATGTCCTTGTCCTTCAGCGCCGAGTTGACCAGCCGAAGCGTGCCAACTTTCCGCTGGTCCTTCGCACGCATGGCGTCTTTGAGAGCTTCGTTAAACTTGTCCCGCAGCATCGCTGGCCTCATTTTCATACCGTCCGGTCAACATACAGGCTGGAAAGGGCTTCTCCCAACCCTTTGACCCAAAAAGATGTTCTCGCTTGTGGACTGGGACAATAGCGTTTCTTGACTGCAGCAAATCCTGTCCCATATGGTCCGCCAAATTTGCGGGGCCGCCGGCCTAAATCCCGCAAAGCCAAGAGCTTTCAAAAATGACGGAACCTGCCAAAAGCCCCCGCGAGATGGGTCCAACCCGCTCGCGGAGACGAATCACGGGTGCGCTCGTACTCGCGGATGGAACTATTTTTGAAGGACAGGGCTTCGGCGCGACGGGCCATGCCGTGGGCGAAGTCTGCTTCAACACCGCCATGACGGGATACCAGGAAATCCTGTCGGACCCGTCCTATGCAGCGCAGATTGTCTGCTTCACGTTCCCCCACATCGGCAATGTCGGAACCAACCTGGAAGACCGGGAGACTGTAACACCTGCTGCCCGCGGACTGATCGTCAAGGCACGAGTGACTGAACCGTCGAACTACCGGAATGCTCAACACCTCGACATCTGGCTCAAGCGCAACAAGATAGTGGCACTCGGCGGCATCGACACCCGCCGCCTGACGCGGTTCATCCGCGAACAGGGGATGCCGAACGGGGTGATCGCTCACGAACCGATTGGCGATTTCGACTTTGCAGGCCTGAAGCGTCAGGCAAGAGAATGGCCAGGACTCGAAGGAATGGATCTGGCGAAAGACGTCACTGCGCGCCAGTCATGGGCCCTGGACGAAAAGCGCTGGGAATGGGGACAGGGTTACAAACCGAACACCGCTAACCGCTTCCATGTCGTGGTGATCGACTACGGTGTGAAGCGCAACATCTTGCGGTCTTTGAACTCGATCGGAGCGAAGCTGACGATTGTGCCGGCCAACACGGCTTTCGACGACATAGCGCGTCTCAAACCAGATGGTGTTGTTCTGTCGAATGGCCCGGGAGACCCCGCGGCAACAGGCGTGTACGCATGTCCAGTCATCAGGAAAGTGGTAGACGCAGGTCTCCCCGTGTTCGGGATCTGTCTTGGCCACCAGATGCTGGCTCTGGCACTTGGTGCCAGCACGAAAAAGATGCGACAGGGACACCATGGTGCAAACCATCCCGTCAAGGACCTGTCCACAGGCAAGGTCGAAATCGTGTCGATGAATCACGGTTTTGCGGTCGACACGTCCACCCTGCCCCGCGGCGTGAAGGAAACACACATTTCCTTGTTTGATGGCACCAACTGTGGCCTCTCGCTGGAAGGGCGCCCGGTGTTCTCGGTTCAATACCATCCGGAAGCATCACCCGGACCACACGACAGCCAGTACTTGTTTGATCGCTTTGTAAGGGCGATGGAGGCAACACGTTGACAATTCCGGCTCAATCCGAAGCGCTCAGAGCCCGCTGGCGCACGCACGTGCAGATGCTCGGGAATTTTTCAGCCGACGTGGTGGGCAGGCTTTTTGACAATCTCTGCGCCTCATACTCCGAAAGTCATCGCAAGTATCACACGCTCGAGCACCTGGCTTGGCTTTTCGAATGCCTCGAGACCCACGCAGACGAGATTGGCGATCCCTCCCGGCTGGCGTTTGCGACCTGGTATCACGACGTCGTTTACGACCCGCGCCGTCAGGACAACGAAGCAAAAAGCGCCGAACGTGCGATGAAGGAGCTGGACCAGCTTGGTGCAAGCCCCGAACTGCGATCGCATGTCGTTCAGCTCATTCTGGCGACCAGGCACCACGCGAAGGGCGGCCGGGACTACGACGACGACATCTTCCTTGATGCGGATTTCGCAATACTTGGTACGAACGAAGCAGCCTACAGAACATACGTTCAGAACGTCCGCGCAGAATACGCGCATCTGGACGATCAGGCCTGGAAAAGTGGCCGCGCGACTTTCCTCAAGTCAATTGCTGCGGGCGACCGAATATTTCGCACCGGCATCTTCGAAGGACAATATGCAGACCAGTCGCGGGCAAACATTGCCTGGGAACTAAGCGAGATGGCAGGTGCAGCGTGAGCCGCACCTGTCCAGCTCCGGGACGAGGATTAGTATCGATAGCCGACGCCAGCACCGATGACCCAAGGATTGATGTCGACGTCGCCAATCGGCGCGCCGTTGAGATCTACGTCAGTGTTCATGTAAATCTTTTTCACATCTGCGTTCAGCGACCAGCCGTTTCCAACGGGGACATCAAATCCTGCCTGGAAGGCCAATCCGAACGAGTCGCCGTAGTCCATCCGAAGCCCTGGATTGTCATCAACACCGTAGAAGATGGAATAGTTGATGCCGACACCCACGTATGGACGGAAAATGTCACTGTCCGGCGCAATGTGGTATTGCACAGTCAACGTCGGAGGCAGCACCCAGGCGCTTCCCAGGTCACCCGCCGCCGAATGATGAACGTCGTGCTCCGTCGTGGCCAGAATGAGCTCGGCAGCCCAGTTCTTAGAGAAGAAATACGAAAAGTCGAGCTCTGGCGCGACCGAAGAATTAACGTCGACATCGCCGCCAATGGACAGGTGACCCTGCGAATCCGGCGAGACCACGATGGCACGAGCTCTTACCATCCACGGGCTGTCATTGGCAGCAAAAGCGGGTCCAGCCCAAAGCACACAGGTCGCAGCGAGCGTCGTCACTGCAAGTTTGGTTCTGATATTCATTGCGAGAATTCCTTGTTGTTGCAGTGTTTCTCGTTTGGACCTCCACGAAAAATGACCGCAGCAAACGCTTACCGCTTCACAGTTAATCGATCCCTAATTCGCCGTAGCACTTGTGCATCACCTGCACGCAAACCGATGGTCTGACCAATGCCAAAACGTACTGACATCGATACGATCCTCATCATCGGAGCGGGGCCGATTGTCATTGGACAAGCTTGCGAATTCGACTACTCCGGCGTGCAGGCTTGCCGCGCTTTGAGAGCGGAAGGCTATCGGATCGTCCTGGTGAACTCGAACCCGGCCACGATCATGACTGACCCGGAGCTTGCGGATGCAACATACATCGAACCGGTAACACCGGAATTCGTTGAAAAGATCATTGCACGCGAACGCCGCGAACGACCCGGCGATCGCATGGTCATCTTGCCAACCATGGGAGGTCAAACGGCGCTCAACTGTGCCCTCGACCTCCACAAGTCTGGAGCCCTGAAAAAATACGGCATCGAAATGATCGGCGCACAACCCGATGTCATTGCCAAGGCAGAAGACCGCCTCCTGTTCCGGGACGCCATGGAGAAAATCGGTCTTGAATCTCCGCGCTCGCGCATCGCAACCACGCGCGAGGAAGCGCTCGGCGCGCTCGAGATTGTCGGCCTGCCGGCAATCATCCGCCCTTCATTCACGATGGGTGGCCAGGGCGGCGGCATTGCCTACAACAAGGAAGAGTTTGTTGAGATTGTTGAACGGGGCATCGACGCGTCTCCGGTGAATTCCGTTCTGATCGAAGAGTCGGTTCTTGGATGGAAAGAATTTGAGATGGAAGTTGTTCGCGACAGGGCGGACAACTGCATCATCATCTGCTCGATCGAAAACATCGACCCGATGGGTGTACATACCGGCGACTCCATCACGGTCGCCCCTGCCCTGACGCTGACCGACAAGGAATACCAGATCATGCGCGACGCGAGCATCGCGGTCCTGCGCGAGATCGGTGTCGAGACCGGCGGCTCGAACGTCCAGTTTGCCGTTAACCCGAAGGACGGCCGCCTGGTCGTCATCGAGATGAACCCGCGCGTGTCGCGTTCGTCTGCGCTTGCATCCAAGGCAACCGGCTTTCCCATTGCAAAAGTCGCAGCACGCCTCGCTGTGGGGTACACGCTTGACGAACTCAGCAACGACATAACGAAAGCAACGCCTGCCTCATTTGAACCGACGCTCGACTATGTCGTCACCAAGATCCCGCGCTTCGCTTTCGAAAAGTTCCCCGGCGCGGAACCCATACTTACGACATCGATGAAATCGGTAGGCGAAGCCATGGCAATCGGACGGACATTTGCTGAATCCATCCAGAAAGCCTTGCGGTCGCTTGAAACAGGTCTCAGCGGCTTCGATGAAATTGATATTCCCGGTTTGAGGTCCGGCGACGACAAGAATGCCGTGATTGCAGCATTGGCAAAACCGACACCGGACCGCATCCGCATCATCGCCCAGGCCTTTCGGCTCGGCCTCACCGCCGGAGAAATCCACTCGGCGTCCAAGGTTGACCCCTGGTTTCTCGACCAGATCGAGGACATCGTCAAAGCCGAAGAACGCGTTCGGGAGCTGGGCCTTCCGGAAGACGAAGATGAGTTGCGCACCCTCAAGTCGATGGGCTTCTCGGACGCCCGCCTTGCCAAACTGACGGGCAGGCGCGAAAGCGAAGTCGCTGCCGCACGCCGGCGCATCGGCGTCACCCCCGTCTTCAAGCGCATTGATACCTGCGCTGCAGAGTTCCGTGCGCTCACGCCTTACATGTATTCGACCTACGAAGAACCGATGGACGGTTATGTAGAGTGCGAGAGCGAACCCACCGCTGCACGCAAGATCATCATCCTGGGAGGCGGGCCGAACCGCATTGGTCAGGGTATTGAATTTGACTACTGCTGCTGCCACGCAGCGTTCGCGCTTAAAAAAGCCGGGTTTGAGACCATCATGGTCAACTGCAATCCCGAAACCGTATCGACGGACTATGACACTGCTGACCGCCTCTATTTCGAACCGCTGACCGCGGAAGACGTGGTCGAACTCATTCGCACCGAACAGGCCAATGGTGAAGTCGTGGGCGTCATCTGCCAGTTTGGCGGACAGACCCCGCTGAAACTCGCGTCGGCGCTTGAGATCGCCAAGATTCCGATACTCGGCACACAGCCGGACGCGATCGACATCGCCGAGGACCGCAAACGTTTCCAGACCCTGATTGATGCGATCGGCCTGAAGCAGCCCATCAACAGGACGGCGCTGACGACGGAAGAGGCATTGCAGGCCGCGCGCGAAGTGGGTTATCCGGTCGTCATTCGCCCTTCATTTGTGCTGGGTGGTCGCGGCATGACTATCGTTCGCGATGAAGAACACATGCGGGAAACGCTCGAGCAGACGGACGTTTTCAAGATTTCTGGCGACAATCCGGTCCTGATCGACCAGTACCTGCGCAACGCGGTGGAAGTCGATGTCGATGCCATCGCGGACGGCAAGGATGTATTCATTGCTGGTATCATGGAGCACATCGAGGAAGCGGGCGTGCACTCGGGTGACAGCGCCTGCTCGATTCCGCCTTGGTCCCTTGGCAAGGAAACAATTGCCGAATTGCGCCGGCAGACAGCTGCACTGGCACTTGAACTGAATGTCGTCGGCCTGATGAATGTCCAGTTCGCGATCCAGAACGGCGAAATTTTTCTGCTGGAGGTAAATCCGAGAGCCAGCCGCACAGTGCCATTCGTGGCGAAGGCTGTTGGAATCCCGGTCGCCGCGATCGCTTCGCGCGTAATGGCCGGCGAAACAATCGCTTCGTTCAATCTCAAGGAAAAGACGCCCAGGCACATGTCGGTGAAGGAAGCCGTGATGCCGTTTGCGCGCTTTCCGGGCGTTGATGTGGTGCTCGGACCAGAGATGAAATCGACTGGCGAAGTGATGGGTATCGACGCAACGTTCGAGCGCGCCTTCGCCAAAAGTCAGATCGCCGCCGGGTTGACATTGCCGGACAGGGGCACAGTATTTGTGTCCGTGCGTGACGCTGACAAGGAAGCGATCCTGGTCCCGATCCGCAGGCTCATCGAAATGGGCTTCAGGATCGTCGCAACCGGCGGGACCGCGACCCATCTGGACGTCCAGGGTCTTGCCGTAACCCGGATCAACAAGGTGTATGAAGGCAGGCCCCATATCGTCGACGCAATGAAAGACGGCAGCATCGACCTAGTTTTCAACACGACCGAAGGCGCACAGGCACTGAAGGATTCGCTTTCCATCAGGCGCACGGCACTCATGCAGAAGATCCCGTATTACACGACCGTTGCCGGTTCGGCCGCCGCCGTTCAGTCGATTTCTGCCCTGCGGACAACGGTTCTTGACGTGGCTCCACTTCAACTTTACGCGAGCTAACCTGTTGAAGTTACACGGGTATTCTGCAAACTGACGGCAGAACAGTTCTTGAAATTTACGGGCAAATGCCCTATATTGGTCAAAGCGACCAGGAGGAAGTCTCCGGCGCAGGCTGCGCTGCAGAACTCCAGCGAGCAATTTTAACAGTTGAGAGGCTCTGGTCGGTCGCGCCGCCAAGGCCCCTAAAATCTGTTGTCCCTTGGCGCGTCTAGAAAGTTAAGAGTACCAGGTATGGAAAAGATTCCCATGACCGCTCAGGGCTTCGCTGCCCTCGAAACGGAAATCAAACATCTCAAACAGGTGGAACGTCCAGCCATTATCAAGGCGATCTCGGAAGCGCGCGCTCACGGCGACCTCTCGGAAAATGCCGAATATCACTCGGCCAAAGAGCGCCAGAGCTTCATTGAGGGCCGCGTGATGGAACTGGAAGACAAGGTTTCGCGCGCGCAGGTCATCGACGTCACGAAGTTGTCTGGCAAGACCGTGAAGTTCGGCGCCACCGTGCAGGTGATCGACGAAGACACTGATCAAAAGTCAAAATACCAGATCGTGGGCGACATCGAAGCCGATTTCGCCAAGGGCCGCATTTCGTTGTCCTCGCCACTTGCGCGCGCCCTGATCGGAAAGACTGTTGGCGATACGGTCGAAGTGCACACGCCGTCGGGCGGCCGCACGTACGAAATTGCGAAGGTCGAATTCAAATAGTTCAATCCAGCAGGTCTGACCCGGGGGCAGCGAAGAAATTCGCTGCCCTTTTGCTTTGCAGAATATCTGTCGGCTCGCGACTAGACCGAGGCAGCCATCTCATCCAGACGCGCGAAGCTGTCCTCCATGCCGTGCTCCATGCCGGTCTTCAGCATGGCAGCGCGCGTAGCCTCATCAGGGAGCGTCATGCGCATGGTTATCAGCGTGCCCTGCCCATCCCTCTCAAAAATTGTTTCGATGTGATTGTCGGGTGTGGGGTCCGGCAGATGCATGCGCTCGACATGTAGGATCCGTCGAAATGGTTCGAGCTCCAGGTACTCGCCCGTAAGATGGAACCCTCGGCCCTGACCGTTCGACCACTCATAGCGCATCTTCCCTCCGGGACGCGCGTCGCTCGTGCACTTGGGCATTGTCCACCCCGATGGTCCGAGCATCCATTTCTGGATCAGTGCGGCCTCAGTGTGGGCGCGGTACACCGCCTCGGGCGGTGCATTGAAACGACGCGTTACAACAACTTGCGTGTCACCTTCCGTCCTGAGTTTCAACTTGCTCATGGCACATCCTTTCGTTTCGTGGGATTTCGTTTCGGTTTCATCTGGCCGAGCACGTCATCGAGGCGCTCATAGTTTGAGTTCAATGCCTTTCTGAGCATCGACAGCCACTCATCGATTGAATCCATCCCGTCGGGCGACAGGCGACAGGGACGCTTGGTCCCCTCCACGCGCCGGGAAATCAACCCTGCCCCTTCCAGCACCTTCAGATGTCGCGAGATCGCAGGCTGGCTCATCTCAAATGGTGCGGCGAGTTCGAGCACGGTCGTTTCGCCTTGCGCAAGGCGCGAGAGAATGGCACGGCGCGTAGGATCTGAGAGAGCGGAGAAGACCGTGTCGAGGCTGTGCATATCTCAATAACTCGTTATATAACTGTATTATTATATAACAAATTTCTGAGTGTCAAGCCGGTGCGCTCTGTCCTGCGACGATCACCGGACTCCGCCGCGAAAGACCTGCCGCCCGGACTAGCAGCGGGGGGGGCAGTTAGGGTTCTGTTTATCTTTGCCGCTGCAGCGCCAGTCGCGGCTCGGCAGCTCTGCATCAAAGGGGCAAGGCTAAGCCCCACATTAATATTCCGCAGCTAGTCTGGCCCGACCGATCGATCACGGATCCTGAACCAATGGCCCCGGTGCAAACCGCCGACCAAGACACGCCAGCTTCACCCGTTGCCGAATTGGCTGCGGCGCTGGATTTGCAGCGACTTGAAATTGCCGGTCGATACCTCTTCGCCAATCTCTTGCCATTGCCGCTCATCGTGCTGGGAATTTCACTGCTGCTCTGGTCCACGCACCCGCCAGGCACCATCATGGCCTGGGCAATGATGACTGTTGCGTCATGGTCAGTGACAACAGGGACACTTCACATCTTTCTGCGCGACACTCGACGCAGCGAACACACAACACGCTGGACGATCATTATCTGTGCAACGCTGTTCGTTTCCTCGACCGCCTTCGCCAGCGGCTCCATGATCTTCTGGATTGACGGTGACCGGTTGAACAACATTATCATGTACACGCTGATGGCAGGTGCTCTCGCTGGTGCTGGCGCGCAGTCAGCGCCAAGCAAGCCCGTCGTGATCGCGAACATGACCCCCTATGCGCTGGTTTTTCTCCAACTCTCACTTGGTCATGAAGTCTATCCGGACAGTCTTGGTTTTGCATTCCTGCAGGTCTGCTACATCGTGCTGGTGGCGTTGACGGCCAGAACCGTTTGGCAGCTGGCCGACGAGATGCTCCGTCTGCGACACGACAAGCGGGCTCTCATCGACCGACTCCACAGCTCGCTCGTGGAAACGAAATCTGCCCGGGCGAAAGCTGAAGCTGCCAATCGCGCGAAGTCCGAATTCCTCGCAAACATGAGTCATGAGCTTCGTACGCCGTTGAACGCCGTACTTGGATTCTCGGAAATCATCAAGGAACGCAGTTTCGGCGATGCGGCCGATCGATACGCCGAATACGGCGAACACATTCATTTCAGCGGCAAGCATCTGCTTGGGCTCATCGGGGATATCCTGGACCTGTCAAAGATCGAAGCCGGCAGGCGCGAACTTGATGAATCTATTGTCGACCTGACAGAACTCGCCACGGACGCCCTTCGATTCGTGGAACCGCAGGCGGAACGCAAGGGCCTGAATCTGAAACTGGATGCGCAAACGCGAATTACCCTTCGCGGCGATGAGCGCGCCTTGCGTCAGGTCATGGTCAACCTGCTGTCGAATGCGGTCAAGTTCACGCCGCAGGCGGGTTCTATCATCTTGAGCATTTCTCACGGCAGCGACGGTGCGGTCATCGCAGTACGGGACAGCGGGATCGGCATCGATCCGATGGAACTTGGCAAGGTCATGGAACGCTTTGGCCAGGCCCGGCATGACATTGCCTCCTCGGACGAACAGGGTACTGGGCTGGGGTTGCCGATCGTGAAGGGACTAACCGAGCTTCACGGCGGCACCATCCGGATAACCAGCAAGCCCGGTGAAGGCACCACCGTGACCATCACGCTTCCGGAAAACCGGATCGTCCAGCGGCGCAATCAGACCAGCGCCGCCTGAAACCGCGCCCGCTAGCTCTGCACGGCATATGTGCGGGGATCCATCGCAAACGCCAGCCCCTGCATCGGAACGCCATCTCGGCGCCGGACAGCGTTCTCACGCGCCTGACGCCGGTAGAGCGCATACGCGCCCCGGTCATCCAGCCCCGTCGTATCAACCGCCAGGTGCTCGTTCAGCAGATCGACCCTGAACTGCCTGGCAATGTCGGGGGACCAGAAGCTCACGTTGAGTTCAGTGTCACCAAAGAAAGAACGAGCGCCAATGTTGCACGAGCCGATCGTCACCCACGCATCGTCCACAACGCCAGCCTTGGCATGGACATAGACGTTCTGCATCTCGCCGCCCTCTCCCGCCGCAGCTATTCCCGCAAGCAGGAAATTGTCGTGTTGTGCCAGTGCATCAAAGCCGTCGAAGAACGCTTTCGAGCGCGGGTCCTTCCGCGCTGAGGTCATGAAGCTGTTTGCATCCGCAGGCGTGAGTACAACCACGTCCACCCCGCGTTTGAGCGCCGCATGAAGTGCATCGACCGTCGTCGGGCATCCCAGCGCCTGGTTCTCGAAATAGATTGAGTGCTTTGCTGCTGAAATCGCAGCCTGGTATTGCTGAAAGACCGTGGCTTCACCCTTGGCAATGTCGAACGGCTCGTGCCCGGGAGCGGCTGCGTCATTCGAGTAGTGACCTGCCCGGACGGTTCGCTGGACCTGCGCAGTTGTCGGTCCAGCGGTCGCCGACAGACGCGAGGGAAACCCAAGGTCGTTGCAGGCCTGCACATCAGGCCATACACCGCCCGCAACACCGCGCTCGCTCGCTTCATTCCACCGCTGAACGAAATTGTGGTGCACGTCCGAGGCGCAAGGACCGGCAAGTTCCAGATAGATGTCATGCGTGTGCTTGTCGCGAGGTTCCTGGTGACCAGGCGAAACAACTGACGCATTGTTCAGATTGATGCCGCCAACAAACGCAACCTCGTCGGGCTGTCCTGCATCAATGATCCAGCTTTTTTGATGCTGACAATACGCCTTGTACGCACGATCCCAACGGGCAAGGAATTTCGCCCCACGGTCGGACAGCATCTTCCTCTGCGCATCGTTTCCATAAAACGTGCTGGACGCGACGAAATTCGCTTCATCGTTTATGCGCCAGAAATTCACCCTGACGTCCAGTCCTCGCGCCCGGGCGCGGTCCAGCACATCAAACAGCGACCCTCGCCCGTCCGGCATGCGGAAGTCTTCATCGTGAAATGCAATCGTCGCCCACACACTGCGCTTTGCGCCTTCGATCGCCTTGCAAATTCGCCTGAAGGCGGGCTCTCCATCGATCAGCGGACGGACGAGGTTGCCCGTGCGAACAGGATAGCTTCCAGTCGTTGCGAAAGGAATGTGCATGTGCGTCTCCGATACAGGCAGAACCCGATGTCAAATCAGCCATGAAGCTCGACAGGAACTCCGGGCTCGCGCTTCGATTCGCGGATTGTGAGAGCGGTTTTGACCGATGCCACGCTGCGCGCGGCTGTCAGTGTCTGGGTCACAAAGCTCTGCCATTCGCTTAGGTCATGCGCTACGCATTTCAGGACAAAGTCCACCTCGCCCGACATCATGTAGCACTCGCGCACGATCGGCCATTGCCTGACCTGCTCCTCAAATGCCTTGAGGTCGGGCTCTGCCTGGCTCGTAAGGCCCACAAACGCAAACGCTGTCACTTCGTAGCCCAGGGACTTGGGATCGAGGTCCGCATGGTACCCCCGGATATAACCGTCCTCCTCGAGCGCCCTGACGCGTCGCAGGCACGGTGGCGCTGATATTTTTGCGCGCTGCGACAGCTCGACATTTGTGATACGTCCTTCCGTCTGGAGTTCGTGGAGAATTCGTCTGTCTATGGCGTCGAGCTTGTTTCGCTGCATGTTTCATCCATCAGAGAAAGAATGTTTCGCGATGCGGTTTTATAGCCGCCAGGAAGTGGTTTCAGCAATAAAATTTCAGGATCGCGCAATTCTGTGACTGAACTTCCGCTCAAAAGTGAAACCTGGGTCGTAACGGACGGCCGAATTGGCATGCTGAACCAGTGCAAGGGGCTGGCGGAAGCCGTCGGCCTTCCCTGGGTCAGCAAGGAGGTTCATCCCTCATTTCCATGGACGATTCTGCCAGTATCGTCATGGCCAGCCCCCTTCCTGTCCCTGACAGCCAAAAGCTCTCGGTTCGATCCTCCCTGGCCTCGACTGGTGATAGGCTGCGGCTGGCGATCGATCCCTTTTGTCATCGAGGTCAAGCGCCGCACACTTGGCAAGGCTGTGACAGTTCAGCTCCAGGACCCCAAGGTGCCGCCGGAACTGTTCGACCTGGTCATTCCGCCAGAACACGATCAGCTAAGTGGCCCCAATGTCGTGCCCATGATCGGTAGCCCAAACAACATCAACGCGGCAAAGCTGAACGACGCCACGAGGAAGTGGCGGGGTCTCTTCCAGCAATTTCCTTCGCCTCGCGTAGCCGTCCTCATTGGTGGTAAATCCAAATCGCACCGCTTTGATGAAGCAGACGCGCAGGTTCTGGCAGATCAGCTTCGGGAATTGTCCCACCAAGGATATTCGCTCCTTGTGACAACGTCGCGAAGAACGGGTGACGCACAATTGAAGATCCTGAAGGACTCCCTGACGGCCAAGACGACATTCCTGTGGGATGGACAAAGTGACAATCCCTACCTGGGCATGCTCGCCTTTGCAGATGCAATTCTGGTCACGTCCGACTCGACAAACATGATGGTGGAAGCCGGTTCAACCGGAAAACCCGTGCATATCATTCAGCTCGAAAACTCCAGCCCGAAATTCAGGCGACTGACAGATCAACTCGAACAATTGGGAATCGCACGCAAGTTTGCAGGCAAGATCGGGCAATGGACGTATGACCCACTCAATGAAACCACCAGGGTTGCTGAAATAATTCGCGGAAAACTGGGCTTCTCCTAGAGATTTGATCAAGCCGGGTACACCCCGCCACCTTGCGGCGGTCGTTCAACAATCCCTATATGGCACTGACGAAAATCAAAACAAAAACACAGGACATCAAAGGCACGACATGACGACGTCGACTCACGCGAAGGTCATCGTTCTCGGTTCAGGACCGGCTGGATACACGGCAGCAATCTACGCAGCGCGTGCCATGCTGGAACCAATGCTGATCGCCGGATTGCAGCCAGGCGGACAACTGACGATCACGACCGACGTGGAGAATTATCCCGGCTTTGCGGAAACCATCCAGGGCCCCTGGCTGATGGACCAGATGAAGGCGCAGGCCGAGCATGTGGGCACGAAAATCGTCAACGATATTATCGTTTCGGTTGATCTCAGAACCAGGCCCTTTCGGCTGGTGGGTGACAGCGGCGACACTTACAGCTGCAACGCGCTTGTGATCGCAACAGGCGCGCAAGCCCGCTGGCTTGGGATCCCGTCCGAGGAAGAATTCAAGGGACACGGTGTTTCAGCCTGCGCCACGTGCGATGGATTCTTCTACCGGGGCAAGGATGTTGCGATCGTGGGTGGTGGAAACACGGCCGTAGAGGAAGCGCTGTTTCTCACAAATTTTGCCAATACGGTGACGCTCGTCCACCGCAGGGACTCCCTGCGCGCTGAAAAGTTGATGCAGCAGCGGCTCTTTTCGCATCCAAAGATCAGGGTAGTCTGGGATTCAGCAATCGACGAAGTCCTGGGCAGTTCAAACCCCAAATCTGTGACAGCCGTCCGGTTGCGCAACATCAAGACTGACGCGACAACAGACCTGACAGTTGACGGAATGTTCGTAGCCATCGGCCACGCGCCCGCGACCGAACTTTTTGTGGGCCAGGTTGACATGGATGCAGACAGCTATATCCGAACGGCGCCGGATTCCACGGCCACGAATATTCCGGGCGTATTTGCGGCCGGGGACGTAAAGGACCGCATCTTTCGCCAGGCAGTGACGGCGGCAGGCATGGGTTGCATGGCAGCGCTTGAAGCAGAGAAATTTCTCGCCCACCACGCGCAGGTGAAGGCGGCAGCGGAATAGTGGAACACAATGGCGATTGACCTCGACCGACTGCGCGTCTTTCATGCGGTGGCCACTGCAGGCAGCCTCACGCACGCAGGCGAAGAACTGGGACTCAGCCAGTCGGCAGTCAGCCGCCAGATCAGCGCACTGGAAGACGAACTGAAAGTACCCCTGTTTACACGTCACGCACGCGGCCTCATCCGAACCGAGCAGGGCGAGCGCCTGTTTCGCACGACATCCAGAATCTTCGAGCAGCTGCAAACCGTTGAAGAAGAATTGCTGAACAGCCGCGAAACGCCCAGGGGCGAATTGCGCGTTACAGCAACGATTGGCATTGGCACCTATTGGCTGACGCCCCGGTTGCGCCAGTTCAGCCAGCTTTATCCTGAGGTCCGCCTTCACCTGCTGTTGCATGACGGCGAGCTTGACCTCAACCATCGCGAAGCTGACGTCGCTTTGCGCATGCGCCAGCCGGTTCAGGGCGATCTCGTCCAGCGCAAGCTGTTTGATGTCGGCTACCACATCTACGCGACGCAGGAATACATTGCCCGCAAGCAGGCGCCCGCATCAGTCAATGATCTCGATTGTCACGACATCATCGTCTATGGCGATGCACCACCCGAATTGAACAAGGTGAACTGGCTTTCCGAAATTGGCCGCAAGCCGGGCCATCCGCGCGATGCTTCCCTTTACGTCAACAACATCATCGCGATGGGTAAGGCGATCGAACAGGGAATGGGCCTCGGCGCACTTCCCGACTATTTTGCCTGCGGAAACAGCAAGCTCGTACGTGTGCTCGAAGAAACGCCTGCACCAAACTACGAAGTTTATTTGTGCTATCCCGAAAGCCTGCGTGGCTCAAAACGACTTGCAGTCTTCAGGGATTTCCTCGTTTCACAAGCCCGTGAGTGGCAGTTTTAGGCGCCAATTATTTGCGGCCCACATCTTGGAAGCGAAACCGCTGATACCTATCTGAGTATCGCTGGAGCCACTCTCCCCAGAGCAGCCAAAGGCTCTCCAGCACTGGGAACTCCCTTCCTGGTCAAGCGCCAGTGTGTCCCCTACGCCTGGCGCGAGAGGCGTGACGAGGCCGGATCGTACTTACCCCAGTCGATCCGGCCGCTTCTTTTCAGACTCTGGCCTTGCAACCTTCGGCTTTCAGAACGCGTTTTGTCGACGCGGGAAACTTTTGCAGTTTCGAGGCTGGCCGTTGCGGACGCCTGACAAGGTCTCCACCGCAATTTGGACAGCGCGAGTTGAGTTTTGTTTGCGCACAATCTTCACAAAACGTGCATTCGAAGGAGCATATCCGCGCAATTGTGGAGTCTGGCGGCAGGTCTCTGTCGCAGCATTCGCAATTCGGACGAAGCTCAAGCATTCTGGAAATCCGTCATCGAAACAAATGTTGAAACCACGCGCTCAACTCCGGATTGATCGCTTTGGTCGAAGCGGCCGACAAGGGGACTGTCCAGGTCAAGCACGCCAAAGACCTTGTCATTTTGGATCAACGGAACAACCAGTTCGGAATTTGACGCCGCATCGCACGCGATATGACCGGGAAATGCGTGGACGTCTCTCACAAGAACTGTCTCGCGCCGGGAGACGGCCGCACCACACACGCCCTTGCCAATGGCGATGCGAACACATGCAGGCTTGCCCTGGAATGGACCAAGCACAAGCTCTCTGCCTTTGACGAAATAAAACCCGGCCCAGTTCAGGTCAGGCACGAGTTGCCAGATCAGCGCCGAAAGATTGGCGCTGTTGGCAATCAGGTCTCTTTCACCTTCAAGGATCCCTCGCGTCTGCCGCAGCAGCTCATCATAGAGTTCTGTCTGGCTTCCGCTGAACTTCTCGACTGCAAACATGCACCCTCTTCAGTGCGTACCGCCGCCAGCTTCAGAACCCCAAAGCTCCTTCAGCCGCGCATCACGCCCGCAATTGAAACGGTAGAGATTATAGCGGAATGAATTCGTCTGGTAATAGTTCTGATGATAGCCCTCGGCTGGATAAAATGGCCCCGCTGCCGTGATTTCAGTGACGATTGGCCGGTGCAGTTTGCCGGATTTCTCGATCTCGGCTTTTGACGTCAGCGCTTTCTGCTTCTGCTGGTCGTTCAGGTAGAAAATTGCTGTCCGGTACTGGGTACCATAGTCACAGAACTGTCCCTCTTTCGTGACCGGATCAACCGAACGCCAGTAAACATAAAGAAGGCGGTCATAGCTGACGATCCTGGGATCGAACACTATGCGCACTGATTCCGCGTGTCCTGTTGCGCCGCTCGAAACCTGTTCATAGGATGGATTGACCGTAGTCCCGCCAGTATAGCCCGACGTGGTGGAAATCACGCCGGGAACCTTGTCGAAATCGGATTCGACACACCAGAAGCAGCCCCCGGCGAATATCGCAGCCTCTGTTCCAGGTGGATCGGACGCGGCCATCGCAGCACCGTTAGTCCTTGCAGCATTTAGAAACGGCATGCCGAACCAGGCCAGCGTGGCAAACAGGGCAAGGCTCAAGGCAAGAGTTGTTCTGGACATGACGTGTGCGCCTAAATCTTTGCCGGCTTGAAATTCATGGCGACCCCATTCATGCAATAACGCATGCCCGTCGGTGCCGGCCCATCAGGAAAGACATGACCCAGGTGCCCGCCGCATCGCCTGCAATGCACTTCGGTTCGAACGGAAAACCAGGTGTTGTCGGCTGAAGTTCCGATGGCGTTTGGAAGCGGCTGCCAGAAACTGGGCCATCCGGTTCCACTGTCATACTTGGTTTCGGAGGCATAGACTGGCAAGTCGCAGCCCGCGCACACAAACGTGCCTTTCCGCTTTTCGTGGTCGAGCGGGCTTGATCCCGCCGTTTCTGTGCCGTGTCCGCGCAGCACGTAATACTGCTCAGGCGTCAGGACACGGTGCCACTCGGCGTCGCTTTTCATCACTTCGAAGCGCTCTGCGGCAGCCGCGTTTGTTCGCGCTGTTCCCAGCGCAATAGCGCCGATGGCAGCCGCTCCCGCCTGCAGCGAATGCCTGAGAATGGATCGTCGGCTTTGCATGATGTCCTCCAATTTGCTTGGCGAAATCTGGTTACACTTCCACACACGCGCCAATCACGGACCCGCGAGCGGCATGAATACGCCGCCCGCGCCACTGTTGGATCACGGCAAGGACACTAGGCCGCGTGTGCCTGCGCCCGCAAGGCAACGGCCTGCTCCGCCAGCTTTCCGGTCAGTTCCGACAGATGATCGAACCGGTAAACAAAAGTCGCGGCACCCTGGGTAGCCGACCGCAACTCAATGATGAAGTTTTGCAGTTCTGATTCCGGAATATGCGCCTGCACGGTATCCCAACCCGCCCAGTTTTGTCGCCCGTCAAATCCAAGCAGTTGCCCGCGCTTGCCCGTGATGATCTGGTTGATGCGGGACGTGTGATCGCATGGCGTGTGGACTTCGACCGCCATGATCGGTTCAAGCAGCACCGGATTGCAGTTTGCCATCCCTTCGGACATGCCGGCTTTGGCTGCCATCTGGAAAGCGGCGTCGCTGGAATCGACAGTGTGGTAGCTGCCATCGGTCAAAGCCACGCTGACATCAACAACCGGAAACCCGAGCGGTCCCCGATTGAGGTACTCCCGTATCCCCTTCTCAACCGAGGGAATGAACTGCCGCGGAACGACCCCCCCGGAGATTTGATCGACAAATTCAAATCCTCTCCCGCGCGGAATTGGTTTGATCTGCAGCACAACATCGCCGAACTGGCCGTGGCCACCGGACTGTTTCTTGTGCTTCCCGCGCTGCTCCGTCGATTTGCGGATCGTCTCCCGGTAGCCAACATGTGGCGCATGGGTTGCAAGCTTCAGCCCGAACTTGCGCTCCATGCGGGCAAGCGCTGTCCGCAAATGCACTTCGCCCTGACCCAGCAGGATCGCATCATGCGTCTCCGCGATCTGCTCGAAGATGATGCCGGTGTCTTCTTCCCTCAGTTTGGAAATAGCGCCCGAGAGTTTGACGTCGTCGTTGCGGTTGGCAGCCTTGATCGCAAGTTTGTACACCGGCGGAAGTACTTCCGGGCGCTTCAGGTCCCTGATCGGCCGGGGCGATGACAGTGTGTCCCCTGTATGTGCCTTTTCCAGCCGGCCGACCGCAACCAGGTCTCCGGCGCCAGCACCAGGAATTTTTGTTGCCTTGTCGCCTTGCATCGAAAACAGCCCCGACGCCCGCTCTTCGGTGCCGTCGCTGCGCACAAGCGTTGCGCCGTCTTTCAGTATGCCACGGAGAACGCGGGCCATGGATAGCTTGCCGCCCGCGCCATGGAGCGTCTTCACAACCTGAAGCACCGGATCGTCTCCCTGAGAGGTCAGCCCCTGGCGCAGCGCAGTGCGTCCGACATCCGGCGCCTCGTGGCGCAAAGCCTTCAGCAGCCGCCGCACGCCATTGTCGCGTTCGGCCGAACCGATCATGACCGGCACAATCAGGCCTTCCGCCAGCTCGCGCGAGAGATCTGCGAACACTTCATCACGCGGCGGTTCGATGTCTGTGAGCAGTTCTTCCATCAGGTGGTCATCATAATCCGCGAGCTTCTCGAGCATCTGGTAGCGCGCCTCGTGTTCGCGGTCGGCAACGTCAGTCGGGATGGCGACGACTTCCGACGCAGCGTGTTCCCGATAGACAAAGGCCCGCTCAAGAGCCAGGTCGACAAAACCCGAGACAATGCCACCGTTCCAGATCGGAACCTGGCGCAAAACCAGTGGCTTGGCGCTGGCCGACTGGAAAGCGGCCAGCAAGTCGCGGACCCTCCCCTGCGCCTTGTCAATCTTGTTGATGAACAGGAAATGGGGAATGTCCAAATCTGAAAGCCGCTTCAAAAGCGGTTGCAGGATCGGAGCCTTTGCCGGATCGGGCTCGGCAACGACGACGGCTGCATCAACGCCGGCAAGCGCATTCAGAGTTTCCTGCAGAAATTCAATCGAACCCGGACAATCAAGAAATGTGAAGTGATCGCCGAGATAAGCCGCAGACGCGGCCGTGACCTCTACACTCATGGCGCGTTCACGCGCTTCAGGAGAGGCATCTCCGACTGTGTTGTGCTGCGCCTGATTCCCCTTTCGGTTGATCGAACCCGTGGTCCAAAGGATACTTTCCAGCAGCGTGGTCTTGCCGCTTCCCTGAGGTCCCACGAGGGCCACGCAGCGTGGCCCATGTCCTCCCTTGTCGTTCTTGTCTGCCATAAGGTTGCTCCCTGTTAGCCCGGTGGGCGCAACCAACGAATGAGGCACGCCCTGTCAACCGGGCACCCGCAACGTTTCAACGTATTGAGGCGAAGCGCAAGAGGAAAAGCGGTTATCGCAGTGCAGCGCAAAACCTTTGAATGCGCTCGCAGGCCTTCTCCAGAATGTCTTCCGATGTGGCATAGGAAATGCGGAAATACGGCGACAGGCCGAATGCTGCGCCATGCACGACAGCGACGCCTTCGGCTTCCAGCAACTCGGCTGCGAAGGCTTCGTCGTTGTGGATGGTACGGCCCGACGGCGCAACCTTGCCGATGGTGCCGGCACACGACGGGTAGACGTAAAATGCACCTTCCGGCTTGGGACAGCTGAGGCCCTTCGCCTGGTTCAGCATGGACACCACCAGGTCACGCCGCTTTTGGAAACTTGCAGCCCTCAGGGGGATGAAATCCTGCGGACCGTTGAGCGCCTCCACGGCGGCCCATTGACTGACCGAGGTTGCCATGGTCGTGGACTGAGACTGAATTGCAGCCATCGCCTTGATCAACGGCTCCGCTGCCGCACAATAGCCAATACGCCAGCCAGTCATCGAATAAGCCTTCGAGCACCCGTTCATTGTCAGCGTTCGCGCATACAGCCTGGGCTCGACCTGTGCAATCGTCGAAAATTCGAACCTATCAAACAGAATGTGTTCATACATGTCGTCCGTCAGGATCCAGACATGTGGATGATCGACAAGCACGCCCGCCAGTGCTTTCAGGTGTTCAGCAGTGTAGGCAGCGCCAGTCGGATTTGACGGCGCATTGAGCATCAGCCATTTGGTCCTTGGCGTGATCGCAGCCGCCAGCTGCTTTGCAGTCAGCCGAAAACCGCTGTCGACAGTTGTCTCCACGATGACAGGCGTCGCGCCACACAACTGGACGATGTCCGGATAACTCACCCAGTACGGTGCCGGAATGACAACTTCATCGCCAGGATTGAGCGTTGCGATAAAGGCATTGAAGATGATCGCCTTGCCACCCGGCGAAACCAGCGTTTGCGACGGCTTGTAATCGAGACCGTTCTCGCGCTTGAACTTGTCCGCGATGGCCTTCCTCAGTTCCGGTATGCCTTCGACGGCCGTGTATCGTGTCTCGTTGCGCTCGATCGCGCGGAACGCCGCCTGCTTGATATTTTCCGGCGTTGGAAAGTCTGGCTCACCAGCACCGAGCCCGATCACATCACGTCCTAGCGCAACCAGATCACGCGCCTTTTGCGAGACCGCAATCGTCGGTGAAGGCTTGATACGCGACAAGGCGCGTGACAGGAACCCCGGGGGCAGCGCAGCTGAGCCGCTCATGACCAAATCCATGTTGTGAGGAATGACGACACTAACTAGCCGATTCCAGGTCGACGCCTCAATCAACAGCGTGCCGCACCGTCAAATTGGCCTAAATCCGGTTAATTCCCGTTAAGTCTTCATTAGGGCGAAACAACGAGAATCCGATTCAGACTGCAGTGCCGGAGCGGAGCATGCGCCACCAGAGGATCAACCGTGTCGTCGTCTCCCTGTTTCTTCTGTTCTTGTGCTCGTGTGGAGCAGCCGAGGCGCCTCAGGGTCGTTGGGAAGGTTTCTCCTCATCAGCAGACTGGATCGTTGCCGTGCGCCTGCAGGTCGACAGCGGCAATGTCATCCATGCAACGGCGTTATCCATCCGGGTGTCTGGCACGTCACTGCCCGAACGGTTAAATCTGACGCACAAGATCAAGGCCATGCTTCCGGGAGCCTGGGCTGACGCTCCCAAAGGCAAGGTCGACTTCAAGGACAACACCCTTAGGCGCGCTGGCGGTGTGGCTCCGCTTTTTGTGTTTGACCCCAGACACAGGACAATGAGCTTCAGCTTCTACGCGGGTGGAAAACTGACCGAACACATCAAGTTGTATCCTGTCAAAAAATTCATGGTAACGAGCTAACTTTGTCCGCTGTGGCCATTGGCTTTTTGCCGCCGTTTCCTGCATTCTCCGTATCTGCCAACTGGTTTGCATCCACATGCCGCTTTTCCGCCCCGTGATTACTTTTGCAGTCGTTTGCGCGGCGGCCATGGGTTTGTCTGCGTGTGAACGCTCGGTTGCAGGTGCCTGCACCGGCGCGCAGGATGCGGCACTGAAGGTGTCCATTTTGGCTGATGATCTGAACTCTGCCCAGATTGCAGGAACGCTCGGTGCAGCCCAGGTGGGTGACCTTGGCGCAAGGATCCTGGATGCCGGGGCGAGGTTTGGCTCGAAGGGCAACCACCAGTCCTACTGCACCGCGATCGACAAGATCCGCAGCGAAGCTTTCCGCGCAAGAACCCTGTAACCCCTGCCACTAACTTGCAGCCCTTGCCCAGGACAACCTCATCCTGCTAACTGTCCGGTGTCATCAAAACCGAACTCTGGGGCTACGCCGTGACAGGATCAATTACCGCTCGCAACATCGCCTTGTGCGCACTGCTTCTGCCCCTGGCGGCATGCGTCGATCCTGACCAGCGCAACGACAACACCCAGTCCATGCTGATCGTGCCGCCCATGATGAACACCCGACCTGCAACCTTCAAATGCGATGATACAGGTATGGTTGTCGTACGTCCGGTCGGAGAAGACGGATCAACGATTACACTTGCCTTGCGTGGCCGCGAAGCCCAGTTGAAAAAGGTCCCGGCAACCGAAGGCCAGAAGTACTCAGACGGCACGACCGTCTTCTGGATGAATGGCCCGAACGCAACATTGCTGGCCGGCGGCAAGTCGGAGCCGGAATCCTGCGAACAACGCTAGAGACTGCGACCTGCTGGTCGCCGCCCCCTGCTCGATCACGACCGCACTTACTGGATCGCGATATAGACGTTTGTCAGCAGCGCATCGTCTGCTGTCTCGGCAGGGTCTCCGACATATTCTTCCCACAGGATCGGCTTCTCTTTCAGATTATTCGCCTTCGCATACGCGTGAAGCCGGTCATAGGATTGCTGCAGCGTTGAATAGCCCCCTTTGTGCGTCACCTTGATCGCGCGACCCGCGTAGGACTGCTCCAGTTTCACGCCATCGGCTTCCGCAATGGCAGCAGCAGGCTTGTTCTGAATCGGCATTTCTGCCCGAAAGGCCCATTCACCGCCGTCGCTGCGCGAAATGGTAACCGCAACTGACGCACCACCACCGACCTCGATCGCATTGGCTTCAGCGAAGGTGAGAATCTTTTGATAGGCGCCACCCAGAGCCCCCGAAATGGCTGCATCATCGCTGGCGAGCGCGCTGCCCCGTGTGGTGATCACCGTTCTGGCAGCGACCGTGACAACCTCAGGCCCTTTGCTGGGATCGGCTTCAGCCGCCATTGGCACGTCAGGCGGCAGCGCACCCGTACCCGGATCAGCAAGCGCCGCCCTGGTTGCGGCGTCTGCCTGGGATTCAACGACGGCTTTCAGGTTTGCGAGGCCATCCTGGTAGTCCTTGCCCACCCAGGTGTCGAACATGAGACCCATGTAGCGGGCTATCGGGTTCCAGCCTGCATCTGAATCAAAACCCCAGACCACTTTCGTGCCGCCCTCAACAGGTTCAAGGGTGAAGCTGGCAACAGCCTGCCCCTGCTCACCAAACTCGAGCTTGGTCTTTACGAGCTTGAAGGGCACGCTCTCGACAATTTCCTGGCTGCCCCCACCAACAACATCACTGGTCCAGCTCATCTTCGCGCCAACCCCGGTCGGAGCCGCATCGATCGTGTATTTCGTCTTCGGGTCCATTTTGGCCCAGGGCGACCACTCGTTGAAACGAGTCAGGTCGTTGACGACAGAAAACACTTCCTCTGGCGTTGCCTTGACGACGGTCGAGCGTTCGACGTGCGCCACCTGCGGAAGCAGGAAGGCAACGGCGACCAGCACGACCAGCAGTACAACCAAACCAACGACGATGTTTCTGATCATCTTCATTTCTCGCAATTCAGAATTCCCGCACCGATAGCGCCGACCGTGCAGGGACATCAGTTTCGGGCGCCGACCCAATATCATTCATTCTGCTCATTCTAGCAGTACCCCGCGTGTTCGCGGTTGCATGCCTGCCTCACCTTCACGGGATTCCAGAGTCGCAGCCACGTGGCGGGACCCCGGAAACCGCAGATTTCGGCACCCACCCTTTAGGCGGCACGGCAACTATTGTCTGGACTGGGCAATCCCCTGGCAATCTCGGGAAATGGCACCTTTCAACGATCGATTTTCTTCCATTCAATTGTCAAGTCGCAGCCGACGCCCGCAAAATTCACCAGCAGGCACGGAAAGAACATAAATAGAACATTTTGCAATAAATGTCAAGCATGCCATCTCGCCGCAGCCTCAAATTGCGAAACGCGCTCAACGCCTGCAGCCGATAGAATCCGATGCGCCGTTGAAGCCCGCCTGGGCGCGGACTCGTAAGCAGCGCAATCAGGCCGACGAGCGCTCGACTTTCGCCGCCCTCGCAGACATAGTGCGACTCATGACGATATGGGGTTGGTTACTTGTGGGCGCCGGCAGCTGGGTGCTCGCGATCGTTCTCAAGATTCTCGCGGACTTTCTTGTCCAGCGATCCACAAGCGTCGAGTTGCGAGACTGGGCCGCAGCCTTGCTTTCTGGCGTCTGGTCGTCGGTGTGCGAACTCGGCCTATGCGCAATCGCGTTCTGGTATTGGAGCGCAGGCTTCTCGGACGGCCTTGTCACCGCACTTGGCGCTGCCCTGGCCGAGTTCATCATGCTTCTCCCCGCTGCCTTGTCCGCCCACTATGGCAAGTCGCAGGGCAAGACGAAAGACCGCGCCAACTGGAGCGCCTTTTTCTTCGAGCGCTCGCTTTTCATAATCAACCACCTCACCAGCCGCGCGCTGTTGTGGTTTGGGGTCATGGGATCTGCTGGCATGGCAGCAGTCGCGGCGGCCTTCGGTTTCTTTGCAGTGACCGAAGGCACCCAGGCCTATGGCCAGGCCAGGCAGTGGGACTGGCTCAACAGGCGGACACAGGCAATATTCTTTGCGTTTGTTGTAGGCATCCTCATCGCGGAATTGGCACTGATTTTTCATTGGTGGTGAGCAATTCCTGCCCGCAAAAGCCGGTTGCGCGCGGGCGATTGACAAAGTGTTAACTCCCGTTGCCTAGGCTGCAGCCGGTTCAGCTTCGGATTACATTCCATGGATAGGGATCTCATCCTGGCCTTGATGGTGGCTGTCTCTGGCTCCGTTCTGGCCGGCATGTACTATTTCAGCGACACGTCATCAGGCGAAGCCACCGTCGGCGAAACCGCCTCTGGCGAGGCCTCCGCCTATAAACCGAACGACATTCGTTATCCGCTGCAGCAGGAAGAACAAAGAGCCCGGGCGAAAGCCAAAAAGAAGAAGACGCCGCCGATGCAGGACAACGGTTCCGGCAATGACTATGCCGACGACTCTTCGGGCGACTCCGACGTCGAGCAACCAGTCGCCGAGGAACCCGAGATTCAATAACCCTCTCCTCGCGCGCTGCGAATGCGCCTATGTTGCCGCATCGAACCGCCGAAAGGGGACTGACGATGACCGCTGTTTCCATGATCGTGCGCCGCATGCGCTTTCCCTATCCGGAAAGCCTCGAGGCCTGGTGGAACCCGGCACGGCCGGAGTTCAGCCAGATCGTCAATGCAGGCTCACTTTCCATGCCGTTCCTTGAGCCATATCTGATCGAGACAATGCGAAAGGCAAAGGAACGCATCAGTGATCCCAAACTGTTGCAGGATGTTGACCAGTACATCGCGCAGGAATCGACACACTTTCGCCAGCACCAGCTTTTCAACAAACGCATCGCAGAGCTCGGTTACACGACAGTGCCAAAACATGAAGTCAGGCTGAAACTCGACTACGACTCCCTCGCGCGCAACAGGTCTTTCACCTTCAACCTCGCCTACGCAGAAGGGTTTGAAGCAATGGGCCTCACCGTCGGAAATATGCTGGTCGAAGATCGGGAATACCTGTTTGGCAAATCAGAACCTTCCGTGGCGTCACTCATCCTGTGGCACTTCGTTGAGGAAATCGAACACAAGACCGTTACCTACGACGTCTTCAAGGCACTTGATGGCCGTTATGCGTGGCGCATCTACGGACTGCTTTACGCGACCATCCATATCTTCTTCCGTTCATGGCAGGCCTATCGACAACTCCTTATCGAGGATGGCCGCTGGTACAATCTGGGAAACAGGATAACGATATACCTTCTGCTCGCGCGCATTTTCCGCAAACTGGCCCCTCGCCTCGCCCGAATTTTCAAACCCGGCTACGATCCCCGTGAAGTTCCAGATCCCGACTGGGTGAAGCAGTGGTGGAGACTGCATCGCGAAGGCAGCGACACGCTGGGCGAGCTCGACATGAACCGCCTTTCCGAACCAGTTCCGGTTCCAAAAAAAAGCGCCTGAAGGACAGTCCATGCAAACAATGCCGGAACGAACGCGCGCCCTGCTCTTCCTGAACGGCATTGGCCTGTTCTGCTTTGCAGTCTTTGTCGGTTGGCAATGGTTCTTTGCCTTGCTGGGTCAGATCGTTCTCTGGCCGGTCATCCCGTCGATCGACGTTCAGCTTCCCGATGACCACCGCGCCTGGCGCATGGTCCACATGGAGGCGATCACGCAAGGGTTGATGCTGATGGCGCTAGGCTTTGGCGGGCGCTTCATCCAGTTATCGCCGCTGCACCACCGCATCTTTTTCTGGTCAGCCATTATCACCGCCTGGTTCTTCACCGTACCGACCTATTTCCACGCTCTCTTTGGCACCCGCGGCCTCGCCTTCGGCGGCGGCCCCTTCAAGCCCGGCCTCGCCAACGACGTCCTCTACCTGATCGGCTGGCCCCCGGTGATCGGCGTGCACGTCATGCTGTTCCTTGGCGTGCTGGGCACGTGGCGATATGTGAAGTCGCTGCCGAAGAACTAGCGGCAAACGACTCTTTGGTCATGGCTCGGTTTGGCCCTGTCATGAAGGATTTTTGGCGGATTGACGACGAACCGCTCGTCCGCTGACGATGGAATTCGCTGCAGATTTATTGGGTGCAGTTTTACGGTTCCATGTCGACGAACGCCCGCATTCACCCTATATTTGTTCCCATGTCTCCCCCTTCCAAAAATCAGGGCCTTTCTGAAGCGCCCGCCGCAATGTTTGTGCCCCACAAGCCGGCGCGTCCGGAGAAATCCGAGGGCGGCAAGCGCTTCAAGGTCGTCTCCGACCTGACACCCAAAGGCGATCAGCCAACGGCTATCAAGGAACTGGTCAAGGGCATCAATGCCGATGACCGCGACCAGGTCCTGTTGGGCGTCACGGGATCCGGCAAGACCTTCACCATGGCCAAGGTGATCGAGGCAACACAGCGCCCGGCACTGATCCTGGCTCCGAACAAGACCCTTGCGGCGCAGCTGTACGGTGAGATGAAAAACTTCTTCCCGGAAAACGCCGTCGAGTATTTCGTTTCGTACTACGACTACTACCAGCCGGAAGCCTACGTCCCGCGCACCGACACCTACATCGAGAAGGAATCCTCGATCAACGAGCAGATCGACCGCATGCGCCACGCCGCGACGCGCGCCGTCCTTGAACGTGACGACGTCATCATCGTGGCATCTGTCTCATGCATTTATGGTATCGGCTCGGTCGAGACCTATACCGCAATGACGTTCAGCCTCGAAATCGGCAAGCACATTTCGCGCAACGACCTGCTCGCCAATCTCGTGGCCCTTCAGTACAAACGCAATGAGGCGGCCTTCACCCGCGGCGCCTTCCGCGTGCGCGGTGACACAGTCGAACTTTTCCCGGCCCACTACGAAGACCGCGCCTGGCGCATTTCGATGTTCGGTGATGAAATTGAGTCACTCACCGAATTCGATCCGCTCACCGGCCACAAGACCAACGAGATGGAGATGGTCAAGGTCTACGCCAACTCGCATTACGTGACGCCGCGCCCCGCCCTCTCCCAGGCCATGAAAGGCATCAAGGAAGAACTGCGCACCACGCTGGAAACCTTCAACAGGACCGGAAAGCTGCTCGAGGCCCAGCGTATCGAGCAGCGCACCCTGCATGATCTCGAGATGATGGAAGCAACCGGATCCTGCGCCGGCATCGAGAACTACTCTCGCTGGCTGACGGGACGAAAGCCGGGTGAGCCACCTCCGACGCTGTTTGAATACCTGCCCGACAACGCCATCGTCTTTGCTGACGAAAGCCACGTGACCATCCCCCAGATCGGCGGCATGTATCGCGGTGACTTCCGGCGCAAGTTCACGCTGCAGGAATACGGCTTCCGCCTGCCCTCCTGCATGGACAACCGCCCGCTCAAGTTCGAGGAGTGGGACGCCATGCGCACGCAGACGGTTTGCGTTTCCGCAACGCCCGGGCCCTGGGAGATGGAGCGAACCGGCGGCGTCTTCGTCGAGCAGGTCATTCGCCCGACCGGCCTGATCGATCCGCCTGTCATCATCCGCGCGGTCGAACACCAGGTTGATGATCTTGTTGCAGAGTGCAAGGAAGTGGCAGCCAAGGGCTATCGCACACTCGTAACCGTGCTGACGAAAAAGATGGCCGAGGATCTGACCGAGTACCTGCACGATCAGAAGATCCGCGTGCGCTATATGCACTCCGACATTGATACGCTGGAACGCATAGAAATCATCCGGGACCTGCGCCTGGGAACCTTTGACGTGCTGGTGGGCATCAACCTGCTGCGCGAAGGGCTCGACATTCCTGAATGCGCTTTGGTCGCGATTCTCGACGCCGACAAGGAAGGCTTCCTGCGATCGGAAACGTCACTGGTCCAGACGATCGGTCGCGCCGCGCGCAATATCGACGGCCGCGTGATCCTGTACGCGGACAGGGAAACCAATTCCATGAAGCGCGCGATGGCGGAAACCTCACGCCGCAGGGCGAGACAGGACGAGTTCAACAAGGCCAACGGCATCACGCCTGAAAGCGTGCGCAAGTCGATCTCGGACATCATCCAGAGTCCTTATGAACGCGACCGCGTCACGGTTTCGACCGGCGACAAGGGCAAGCAGCACCTGATCGGCCACAACCTGAAGGCCCATATCCAGGAACTTGAGAAGCGCATGAAGGCCGCCGCCGCCGACCTCGAGTTCGAGGACGCCGGCCGCATCCGAGACGAGATCAAGCGCCTCCAGGCAACAGAACTCGCCATCGCCGACGATCCCTTCGCAAGGCAGGTAGCAGTGGCCGAAGCCGCCGAAGAAGCCGCCGCCCGCAAACGCCCCCGCCCCCGAGAAGACGGCGAAGAGCGCCCCGCTCAGGCGCCGTCGCGCTCCACCGGCGGAAAGCCCGGCTCTCGCCCGATGCGGGGTAGAAGGCGATGATCGGCATTCGCCTCGTGCTGATGGCACTTGTGGTCTGCACCGGTTTGGTCATCTTCGCACTGCAACCGTTCATGCAAGCCCGAGACACAGATTCCACCAACCCAAACGACAGATTCGCTCTCCAGTTTCGCACAATTCTCTTTGACCCAAAACAACGCTGGGCGTTGGTGGAAGGTGGTTGCGCGCACAGCTATTCCCCTCGAACATGGATGCCTACCCACGGCCAAGTTGATGAATTCGAGGCAAAGCTGGCGCCACTTCTCACGGTTCAACTCCGGAGTCATGATCGCCTACTCTTCCACCACGCCAAAGACTACTATCGGCAATATGCGGGACTCATCGAAAATGAGCACAGGTTGATATGCGTATTTGGATTTCACAAGATTGCACTCACTCCGCGTTGGCTGCAGCGGTGGCGAACTTATGCTCAGGGTGCATCGGACGGCGGAGTTACTTACTTTGAAGCGGCTTACGATTTGGACACTCAGCAGATCGTTAAGTTTGCTTTCCACGGTGTAGCGTGACTTGAATTGTCATCCTGCTCGCCATGCAGCACGAAGTGCTGCGTTGCGAGCGGGAACCATACGGGGTGCCATCTATCCGGATAACCCTCACCACGCATGGGTCCCGGACGCACAGCACCGCTCCGCGCTGCAATGCGTCCGGGATGACAACGTGTTTGAATTGACTACCCACGTGCTGCGCGAACTAGGCTTCAACTTCAAATAATTTTCGTCATGGCCGCGTCGCGCGGCAGCGCGTACCGGCCACCCAGTTTGGGTCAAAGCGCATGCTGAAAATCGCGCAGCATTTCAATTCAAGAACCGGGTGTGCTGCAGATCGCTTTGCAGAGATTCTGGGTGGCCGGTACGCGCTGCCGCGCGACGCGGCCATGACGGGTGATTGGTTTTGCGGAGGTGACACCTCGTAGATGCGCGGAGCCTAAACACCACCGTCATCCTGCTCGCCATGCAGCACGAAGTGCTGCGCTGCGAGCGGGACCCATGCGTGGTGCCGTCTGTCCGCATAACCCTCACCTCGCATGGGTCCCACACGCACAGCACCGCTCCGCACTGCAATGCGTCCGGGATGACAACGCTTATTTTGCTTCTCGGGCAGAGAACACCAACCACCCCTTCATCCCCTTTAGTTAACCCACATGGCTTCCTTGTAATCCCGGAACCACATGCGACCCTGAACGTTGCTCCATCAGGACCGGAGCCCAACGCCTCCGCGCCGTCGTGTCATGAGCCATTCAAACGCCCTGCCAAAAATCATCTTGTCGACGCTGGTCGCGGCCTGCGCGCTCTCGGCGTGCGCGAGCCATCAATCGGCGAGCACTAGATTCAATCCCGCAAACATCGCCTGGTCAAAGCAGGCTGGCCCGAACGCCATAGCGGGCATTGCCCAGTTGGAAACTGGCGATGGCAAATTGAAAACCTGCGCCTCGCTCCCTGTTCACCTGGCGCCAGATTCCACCTACACCCGCAAGCGCGTCGAACTTCTGTATGGTGACACCCAATCCGGCTTTGTCGATGCACAGGATGCGCATCGCGTGCGCGCCAAACCCGGCGCCACCATCACCAAAGCCTATGAGAGATCGCTGAAGGCGTCCGTGTGCGACCGGCAGGGCCGCTTCGCGTTCAAGAACCTGCCCAGCGGCACCTACTACGTCATGGCACCGGTGGTCTGGCGCAACAAGGCAGGCGAAGTGAAGGAAGGCGGCTTCTTCATGCAACGCATCACCATCGGCGGTGGCGAGACGCGCCACATCACGATGACGCTGTAGCGTGGGCGCTGCGCTTGTGCGAGATCCTTTCAGCGCTGGCGCAATAAAAAACGGGCGCCCGCAAAGGCGCCCGTTTCTTCAATTCAGTCGAATGCGGTATTAGCCGCCAACGACGATATTGCCGTAGTCCATCTGGTTGAACGCTGGACCGTTGCGGTCGTTGGCCTGGCTGCCGCCATCAACGCCGAAGTGGAACGTCACGCCGATCTTCACGGTGTGGTCGTCCTTCGAATAGTCTGGACCACCAACATTCGTGTTGAAGTCGCTTGTGTGACCTTCGTAGGCAACCCACAGGCTGAGCGGCTCTTTCTCTTCTGGCCAGTATTCAGCCTTAACACCCCAGTGCCACGTATCCTGATCGTAGGCGCCATAATACGTTTCGCCCGAAATGTAGCCGACGTTTCCGGTCACTGTGACCTTCGGCGTCGCATACCAGCGAACTTCTGCGTTCGTGAACCATGCATCGCTCAGGAACTCGTTGTCGCCCCAGTAGTCGGGCGTCGTGTTGGAGTCCGCAAAACCGGCGTTGAGTCCGAACGTAAAGCTGTTCCAGTAGTACTGACCCTCTGCACCGACGAAATAATATTCAGCCGATGTCGTGCTGACCGTCGAGCCAGTGCCCACGCCGCCGAACAGGCCGAGAGCGTAGTTGTCGTTGCGCGTGTAAACATGCGCATCAACCTGGAATCCCGTCTTGCGATCCGAATTGTCTTCGAAGAACGCGGTCTCACCGGTCATGCCAAGCTGCAAATTGATATTGCTCGAGAAAGCAATGTTCAGCTTTGCGTTGCCACCGATCGATGCGAACGAGTCGTCGCCACCAGGGCTGAACTCGTCATCTTCCCAAGTCTGGCCAGCCGACAGGCTGACATTTCCAGTAAACTTGTTCGCACCTGCAACGGCGCTGTAGCCGGACAAAGCCAGCGTCAATACTGCAGTACCGGCCATACCGGCGACTTTCCAATTCATTTAGGCCTCCATTTACCCAGGGATAGTGAATTCGATATTGCTGCCCGCGTGGCTTTTCATGATGTTCTTGCCAGCGGTAAAGGCCGCGGACAATCACATGCGTAAACAAACGAAGTAAAGTGGGAATCTTGATAGAGTCTAAGACAAAATGGTCAGTGCATATATTTGAACAATACGAGTGGTTTACATGGTTAATCGAGCCTAATTGGGTACCTCGTTCGGATAGACTTACACCGCAAGGGCGAACATTGAGAGGAGCACACCAAATAGCACTGCGGGCATATCGCTCACCATGCACGCTAGCGTTGATGTCGGAGTCGATTTACTATGGGGCTGCACCGCGGAAAAAACATGCAGCCGCTGGTGGGGGACCACGTGGATACGATTACAGTTTCAGTCACGAACGCGCTTGATCAGATCTCCCGGATGCACTGGGCGATTCTGGTATCAACGTCGATGTTGTTCTTGCTGTTCGCTGCGCTGTCGGAGCACCGAAAGCTGCGCAGGAAGTTTGGTCAGGTAGAAGCCCTCCTTCTTGAACGCAGCATCGGCACCCACAGCCGCAACTGGACAGCAACCGCACTGAACCTGGAAAAGAAGGCGCAGGAGCCGGGCGAAGTCGCACGTTCAAGCGCCCTCACCTACCTCCACTTGCTGGACGAAGCAGCCGAGGCCTGGCTGAAGGGAAGCCAGTGGCAGGACGCGCTGCGCGTCACCCAGCACCTGTTGATCGAAAGCTGTCATGCAATCGGCAAGCCCGGTATTGGCGAGAATGAATTCCGCGCGTCCGCCGACCTGATCGAGAACAAGCTCTCGACTTACGCCGACTTGTCGAAAGCAGCAAACGAAGCTGCCGAGAACGCGATCAAGTTTCTGGGCGACCTCGATCAGATGCTGTCGATCCATGACCAGCCGGCCCGACTGGTGCAGCTTCGTGACCAGGTCGCAGCTGTTGGTTTCACGCTGGAAGCCGAGCACGGCGTCAACAAGCACGTGCACGCAAGGGCTTCCTGAATTTCAGACCAGGCTTGAGTTGAGATAGGCAACGAACTCTTTTGAGTTCGGCTTGTGCTCCTGAAGGATCAGGATCACGCGATGAATTTGCGCGTCGTCGACGCCATACTTCTTCATCTTCGCAACCAGCTTGGGATCGCGAAGCTCCGCAATCAGCTCCATCGGTGCTTTCGATGAATAGTTGCTGATGGTGCCTTTGATGGCTTTGAGCAACTTGTGATTTCCGGACATGTGCACCCCCAATGCGTTGTCGCCAGTATACCAAATTCGGGCCACACCCGCGCCGAATTATTGACTCGCTTCTCGAGCGAAAATTTGGACAATCTTCCCTGCAGGCACGAAACCACCGGCCCGAAACAGTCGTTCGACAGTCTGATAGTATGCCGCTGATTCAGGGCTGTCACAGGGGGAGTTCCACTTCATGCAAATCCAGTATCTGGCAACGTTCGGCCGCATCATTCTGGGCCTGTATTTTCTGGCGGCAGGTGCAGGCAAGATTTTTGGGCCGACGGCGCTGCCACAGGTCGAACACATGACCGCCAACGGCGTGCCGTTCGCCGAATTGATGTTCGTTCTCTCAGGCGCCTGTGAAACGATCGCTGGAATCTGTTTCATCATCGGGCTGCACACGCGCCTCGTCGCAATCCTGCTGGCCCTGTTTACGGTATTCGTATCAGTCGCCCTGCACGCCTTCTGGAAGGAAGCAGGTCACGAACAGTTCATCCAGATGATGATGTTTCTCAAGAACATCGCGACGGCGGCAGGACTTCTGGGCTTTGCCGGATTTGGTTCTGGGCCACTCGCATTGGACCGCATCTACGAAGGGAAATGAACCGCATGCCAAAACTGTACCAAGATCCCCGTTCCGGCAATTGCTACAAGGCTGTTCTGACCGCGTCGCACCTCGGCGCACCGCTTGAAACCATCAACGTGGATGTGATGAGCGGCAAGACCAGGCAGCCTGAATTCCTGAAGAAGAACCCGAACGGCCGTGTCCCGACACTCGAGCTGGATGACGGCACCTGCCTGCCTGAATCAAACGCGATCATCTGGTACCTCGCAGAAGGATCACCCCTGATCCCGGACAGCCGCCTGGCCCGCGCGCAAATGCTGCAATGGATGTTCTTCGAGCAGTACAGCCACGAACCCTACATCGCAGTCGCCCGATTCTGGCTTGCCTTTGTTTCCGAAGACAAGCGCAGGGAGCGCATTCACCTTCTGCCCGAATGGCACGCCAAGGGTTATGCCGCACTGGGCGTGATGGAAACTCAATTGGCGAACAACAACTGGTTCGCAGCCAACAGCTTCACGCTCGCAGACATTGCCCTGTATGCCTACACGCATTGCGCCGCCGACGGAGGCTTTGACATGGGCAACTATCCGAGGATCCGGTCATGGCTGAAGCGCGTCGAGGGTGTGAAGGGTTACGTCGCCATGCCGACACCACAATTCAGCGTGAAATCGCAATTGTGAATGACAGCCCAAGGGTGCGTGCATAGGCCTTGACTGCTTCCTGCACGTCATTGCTGGCGACAAGCGCCCGCATGCGATAGCGCAGGTCGCTGAGATCAGTGCCGGCTTTCGAGGGATCGGCATAAAGCTGCGATGTCAGGATCGCAGTCGTTCTCAATTCCGGGCGCGCATACATTGAGATCAGCGCCTGACTGGCTTTTGCAGCCTGTCCCGTACACACATACGCGTCCATCCGGTCGACCAGCGCAGCGTCCCCCAGGACTTCGAGGCGCGCAAGTGCTTCGTCCCGCTTTTCGTTGCGCGCCAGATCATGCGCGGCACAAGCCACGACCTTTTGCGCCGCTGAAAGTGTCTCTGCGCCGTCAATCGTGCTGATCAGCAGGATCGCCCCCCCATCGTCGCCGGTCAGTTCAAGCACATTGGCAATTGCAACGCGCAGGCTCACGGGCAGCGACGCCTGTTCCTTCATCAGCTCCTTGGCTGTGCGCCTGGCGGCCCACGACTCACCCATGTCTGCATAGGCATTCGCAACTTCCAGCCGCAGCGCCGGCGCTGCCGCTCGTTTGCCCGTGCGCGCCTGCTCAATGGCCTTCAGGCCCAGCCTTGCCGCTTCGTCTGACCTGCCGATCACACGCAACGATCTCATGAGGTCAAGCCAGTCGGATGCCGTCAGCGACGTTTGCTCAAGACGTGCCTGGATCCCGCGATCAACCCGCGCCACTAGCGCTCCCGGCGCCATCAACGCGTTGACCGCAGGATACTCCCACAATGGACCAAACGCCTTGTCGGTGAGCAGAATGCTCAGAATTGCCGGAGACTCGAGGGACTTTGTTTCCCGCGCCGCATCTTCGACGCGGTTCTGCCTCAGCAACAGGTTGATGTAACGAAGCCGGATGGTGTCGGGAACATGCTGGGACGAAGGCCCGGTGTAGCGATTTTCAACCAGCTTCGCGACCAGCTGGTCGCTGACCGGGGACTTGGCGCTTTCCAGCGCCGTTAGAATCCCTTCAACAACACCCGGCCTGAGCCGATTGGCGAGGACGAAATCCCCATCATCAAGATCCACGACGGCTTTGGCAGCTTCCTCGTGTTGTCCGCAATTCATCAAGATGGAAACAAGTGACGCCCAGTTATAGCTGTTGGGATAAGCGCGCTGGCGCTCCCGGATGGTCTTCTCGGCGTCGGCCGTGTTCCCGGCCGCAGCCATGGCGCGCGCTTTCAGATATGCGGCCCAGTCCGCATCACTTTTGGAAAGCTGTTCGCCGCTTTCAGCCGCTTTCACAAGTGTGATCGCCGCGTCGTAATTTCCGTCATCGATGGCCGCAGCTGCCTGCTCCAGTCGGGCGTCAAATGCTGCAACATTCACAGTCGACGTTGTAGGCGCAGACTTGGGTTGGGCTTGCGCAATCGCAGCCGCCAGCACAACCAGAAATGCGCCAAGAATTCCCTTCACCGTCGCCGATTCCCCCAAACCGCTCCGTCTGAGACCTACCTTACCAAACCCGCTGTCGGTTTGTATGGACTTCGCCGAACGCCAGCCGCCGTCTGTGGCAATGAAGCCACGAGATAGTCGCCGAATAGTCAGTTTTCAGAGTTCCGATAGCGCCAGAATGAAAATCGTACCGAGGCCCGCCGAAAGAACCACGGAATAAACCGCCAGCAGTCCCCCGAACTTCAGCGTGGTGAGCCACCAGCTTCGTCCATAAACGCGATACATCGCCATCCAAAGATACACGAGCAAGATCAGCCAGACCGCCCAGAGAAAGCCGGAATCGCCGACAATGGCCACCGTCAGGGCAGTCAGCGAGAGGGCGACAAAGACAACTGTGTGCACGTGAACCGAAAAAACGACATGTTCGGCTATGTAGACACGTGGCCACCAGTGCATGACCGCCAGGAGCAGTGCAAAGACTGGTACAAGCACCAGCATCAGTCTCGGCAGCCACAGGTTCAAGGGAGCATTGAGCTTCATCGGATCAGCGAGTGCACGCTCATAGCCTTGGGTAACCCGATTGGCCTTTGCCACCAGCCATCGCAACCAGCCTTTTTCTTCTTCATCCGCGCTGCGACTGTCCACTTCCAGATGCGAGGCTTCGCTCAGCACTTCGCGCTTTTGCGCGGCGGTTAGTGTCACGTGCTGCACCGACTCTGCCGGCACGAAGAAATCCATGTCCACGACAGTGGTGGGTGGAACCTTTGCTTTTCCTGCCGAAGACTTTCCGACCTGAACAACCGGCGCGGTCGCATAGTCGCCCGGGGTTGCGGCACGGACCTTGAAGGCAACGATGGCAAGGTCAGTCACTTGCATCGTGACAAAGAACAGAAGTGTTGCGATCACGAACAGGCGGAACGGCGGCAACATGGATGCGCGCTGTCCGGCGATGTAGCGGCGTGTGAATTCGCCGGGTTCTGCAAATAGGAGCCAAATGGTGCGGAACGTGCGGGAGTCATAGCCGAAGATCGCGTCCATGAACTCGCCAAAGATCCACCAGATCGGCCGATGAATGTCCGACGCCTTCTGCCCGCAGTTTGAGCAGTAAGGCCCGTTCAGTGCGGTGCCGCAATTGGCGCAGGACGGCAAGACAGTCATCGAAAGGCAACCCCCGCCACATTATGAGCACTGCAGCGACAAAGACGCAATTCGCGCTCAGTACGTTCGCAAATATCCCTAGGTATTGAACCGAAAATGCATCACATCTCCGTCCTTCACCACGTACTCCTTGCCTTCCAGCCGCAACTTTCCGGCATCCTTGGCGCCTGCTTCGCCCTGGCACGAGATATAATCTTCGTAGGCAATCGTCTCGGCGCGGATGAACCCTTTTTCGAAGTCAGTATGAATAACGCCTGCGGCCTGTGGGGCGCGCGCACCGACATGCACGGTCCACGCGCGCGCCTCCTTGGGCCCGACGGTGAAAAACGTGATCAGCCTGAGCAGTGAGTAACCAGCCCGGATCAAGCGGTTCAGGCCGGGCTCGGTCAGCCCCATTGTCGAAAGAAAATCTTCCCGCTCTTCGGCCGGCAACTGCGCAACTTCAGACTCGATCTTGGCAGAAATAACAACGAACGCAGCACCTTCTGACTTGGCCTTTTCTTCGACACGCTTGGTGAAGCTGTTGCCGTTTGCAGCGGAACCCTCGTCCACATTGGCAACATATACCACCGGCTTGGAGGTCAACAACTGCAACAGGTCGAACACCGGTCGCTGCTCGTCGGTCAGTTTGACCAGGCGTGCAGGTTTTCCATCGCGCAGGAGGTTCAAGGCGGCGGACATGACGTCAGCCTGAAGCTTTGCGTCCTTGTCGCCCTGCTTGCCTTTTTTTTCGGTGGCCGGGAGGCGCCGCTCAAGACTGTCCATGTCTGCCAGCATCAGTTCCGTCTCAACGGTTTCAGCATCGGCAACCGGGTCAATGCGATTCTCGACATGCGCGATATCGCCGTCCTCAAAGCAGCGAACCACATACGCAACCGCGTCAACTTCACGAATGTGAGACAGGAACTGGTTGCCGAGCCCCTCGCCTTTCGACGCCCCTCGAACAAGTCCAGCTATGTCGACAAACGTCAGTCGTGTTGGAATGAGCTGTGCCGACTTCGAGATCCTGGCCAAGGCATCGAGCCGTGGATCGGGAACGGCAACTTCACCAACATTCGGTTCGATCGTGCAGAAGGGGTAGTTGGCAGCCTGAGCGGCCGCAGTTTGGGTCAGCGCATTGAACAGCGTCGACTTTCCAACATTTGGCAACCCAACGATGCCGCACTTGAATCCCATCAGACTATTCCTTTGACTTGTCTCGTGTATCGGGTGGTTTCGGCTTGCTTGCTGGCTCTTTGGCTGGCGCCGTCAGCAGGGCAATTTTGTTCATGAACCCTGCTTCATCCGCATCAGCAAGAAAGGGCGCCGCATCCGCACACGCACTGAGCAGCGGATCGAGCCACTCATGCTCCACTTTTGTGAAATTCCCAAGCACATGGCCTTGAACGCGCGCCTTGTCGCCAGGGTGACCGATCCCGAGCCTGATGCGCCAATAGGAATTTCCCGCATGCGATGAAATGGAACGCAATCCGTTGTGACCCGCGTTGCCACCGTCACGCTTCACCCGAACCTTGCCAGGAGCAAGGTCCAGTTCGTCATAAACGACAAACACACGATCCAGTTCAATTTTGTGGAACGCCGCTGCTTCCTGCACCGAGATGCCGCTCTCGTTCATGAACATCATCGGCTTCAGGATCAGTGTTTTCACAGCTCCGGACTTGCCATTGAGTACACCTTCGCGCAAATGCCCGCGGAAGCGCGAGCGCACCGGACCAAATCCGTGCGCATCTGCAATCGCATCCACCGCCATGAATCCGATATTATGGCGATTGTTCTGATAGCTCTCGCCCGGATTGCCGAGACCAACGAGTAACAACATCTGAAGCTTCACATGAGGTGAAATGAACAAGCGGCCGCCAAAGTGTCTTTGGCAACCGCCTGGTATCTGCAATCAAGGCACCTGCACTACTTCTTGGCAGGCGCAGCCTTCGCTGGAGCTGCCTTCGCCGGTGCTGCCTTGCCTGCCGCAGGAGCAGCAGCGCCCTTCGCTGCTGCAGGAGCCGCAGCACCCGCCGCCGGTGTTGCCGCCGCCGTTGGTGCAGCTTCGCCTTCAGCCGTGGCTGTCGCCTTCACATCGGCATCCGCAAATGCTGACGGAGCCGCCACTGTTGCAACCGTGAAGTCCCGCGAACGAATCACCGGCACCAGTCCGGTCGGCAACTTGATCTTCGATATGTGAAGACTGTCGCCGATATCCATGCCCGCAAGATCCGCTTCGATATACTGTGGGATCGTTTCGGAGGGGCAGAAGAACTCGATTTCGTGGCGAACGATGTTGAGCACACCGCCGCGTTTCAGCCCCGGCGAATCCACGTGATTGTTGAAGTGGACCGGAATGAACAGGCGAATGCTTGAGCCCGGAATGAGACGCTGGAAATCTGCATGAATTGGACGGTCTGTAACAGGATCAACCTGTACATCGCGCGGGATTACGCGGATCTTCTCGCCTTCCACGTCCAGAAGGAACAGGGTCGAGGTAAAGCGACCTGTGTTGTACGGCTTTTCCATGTCACGGAATGAAATTCGGATGGCGCGGGACTTGCCACCACCTTCGCTATAAATCACTGCCGGAACGTCACCTGTGCGCCGCACCGCCCGCGCGGCTCCTGTGCCATTGCCTTCACGTGACTTGGCTGGAATGACGACCAGATTCTCTTCAGTTTGCTTGCTCATGTCTTGAACCCTTTCAGGAGCGTTCGCCCCTTATCTTGTTCCATCCGCACATCGGAAAGAGGCGCGGGGTTTATCCGAAGCAATTTTTGAACGCAATGCGCCAGATTTTCAGCAGCCGTTTCCGGCACCGCTTGCTCAAATTAACCAAAAATCACAGAGAATTGTGTGATTTAGGCTTTCTTCAATCCAGTTCAGAACTGCCGCAAGAACCTGAGCAATGTCCGCGAATTTTAGTCAAACAGACTGGAGACCGATCGCTCTTCAGCAATCCGTTTGATCGCTTCGCCCAACAGCTCTGACGTTTGCAGGATTCGAATGTTGGAGCACGACCTGACAGCTTCGGTCGGCGCTATTGAGTCAGTGATAACCAGCGCTTTGAGTGCGGAATTCTTCACGCGCGCGACCGCTCCCCCGGAAAGCACACCGTGGGTCGCGTAGGCGTACGTCGCCTTTGCACCCTTGTGCATCAGCGCCTCAGCCGCGTTGCACAGCGTGCCTGCACTGTCGACAATATCGTCAACCAGAATGCAAACCCGGCCAGACACGTCACCAATGATATTCATGACTTCGGACTCGCCAGCACGCTCCCGCCGCTTGTCCACGATGGCAAGATCGGCGTTGATGCGCCGCGCAAGTGCACGCGCACGCACAACACCACCGACATCTGGAGAAACTACCATCAGGCTTTCGCCGGCAAAGCGTTGCTTGATGTCCAGCTCAAAGATCGGCGCCGCAAATAGGTTGTCGGTCGGAATGTCGAAGAACCCCTGGATCTGACCTGCATGCAGGTCAAGGGTTAGCACGCGCCCCGCTCCAGCCTGCGTGATGATATTCGCAACAAGCTTGGCAGAGATTGGCGTGCGGGGACCGGGCTTTCGATCCTGCCGCGCATAACCGAAATATGGTACAACAGCAGTGATCCGTTTCGCCGAAGAACGACGCAAAGCGTCAATGCAAATCAATAGCTCCATCAAGTGATCATTCGCGGGAAACGATGTCGACTGGATGACAAATACATCCTCACCGCGCACGTTTTCCTGGATTTCGACAAATACTTCCATATCGGCAAATCGCCGGACGATGGCTTTGGTGAGCGGAACCTTCAGATATTCGCCGATTTGGTTGGCAAGCGGATGGTTGCTATTGCCGGCAAGAAGCTTCATGTCGCTCAAGATCCTTCACACTGCGCGGGGCTTGTAGCAACCGGACCTCATAGTTGCAACTTCAGTTATTTCGACTTTTCGTCGCGAATCTGTTGAAGAATTTGCTGAATCGCCTCGGCTGCCGCTTCAGCGGCAAAACCAGCGATTTCTCCCCACTGCTTGTTCAATCGGCCATGGGGAACCGGATTATCCTGCGTCAAAGTTCCCGCTTCCTTTGAAGCAGGGTCAATCAATTTCCAGACTATAAGGACGCGGTCCTGCTGCGCCGAAGTCTTCTGAACTTGAACCTCACACAGGATACGCCAGCCACCCGGAACATCTCCGGGCTTTACCCTGATCTGTTTGCTTGAAAGGGCCGCCTCTATCGCGCGTGCCAGAGCCGCATTGCCATCCCCCGGCGCCCCTTTGATGGGCGCCAGCGAGACTTCATGGACGCCGGTTGTGGCGACCTGAACTGGGCTTCCGGAACTACCAGGGCTGATCAGTCCATAGACCTGGTCGCTCACCTGCTTTGCAATATCCGACAGTCGCGGTGCCGCATCACTGGCATTCGAACCGGTGAACATTGTCGAGAATTGTCCCTTTTGTGCTCGGTCCGGATCAAAGAGACGCCATACAAGGATGTTTCGCTTCGTGATGCCTTTTTCGTTCGTGACAATCGTCGAGCTTCGACCTTTAAGTGTCCAGGAGCGCATGCCTGGCCCGGATTGTGTAGCGATGTCATGTTCGTCCAGCGCTCGGGAAATCTTCGTCTGCATCTCGGCAGCAAACGCCTGGTCGAGGCCACGCGGTGCTTCGACCACAACAGCAGTAAGGCCCAGTGCCGGGTTCAGCATCTGCGGATTGCGGCCAACCCCTTCAAACGTCCTCGGTATTGCAAAAGGATCTTCCATGCCCAGCGGGTCAGTGACAGAGGCGCATCCGGACAAGGCACAAACAACGACCAACCCACACGCAAGGCGACACAGCATCACGGCACCAGCACTATTGCAGACATGTTTCGACCATAACTTTGTTCGCCCCGGTGCGTAGTTCGCCGATACGAAAAAAATACTTCTGCATTGGCATACGTACACTCATCAACAACTTCAATATCCTGCACACCCGATTGCTCTAGCCTCGACCGGACAAAGCGCGGCAGATCGAACATCCAATGAGCATCCCTTTCAGCAGGCACAAAGAACCTTTCGTACATGGCTTCAGCACTGCAAAATCGTTGCCGGAACTCCGGGCCAACTTCGTAGTTTTTCTGACTGATGCACGGCCCGACACAGGCCTTCAATCGCGTTCTGCTTGCTCCGGATTGTTCCATCAACTGCACTACGGTCTCAACAATGCCTTTGATCGCGCCTTGCCACCCCGCGTGCGCGCTGCCGATGACGCCAGCGCTCTCATCCGCAAACAGCACGGGAGCACAATCTGCAGCCAGCACACCCAGCGCAATTCCAGGTACGTTGGTTACCATGCCATCCGCGTGTGGAGCACTTTCTCGCGACCAGGATGCGGTCACAATCACGGCAGCTGCACTGTGGACTTGATAGACAGTCAGCAATTTGTCTGGATCTGCACCTAGATTTTTCGCAACCAATCCGCGATTCGTTCGCACAGCTTCAAGGTTGTCTCCGGATCCGTAGCCGCAATTCAGCGAGGCGTAGACGCCGCTCGAAACACCACCAGGCCTCCCGTAGAAGCCGTGCGCCAATTTTCTTTGCTCCGACAGGATGCGCGACTTCAATACATTCATGCGGTTTGAACACCCAATGGAACAATTGTCGGCGGTGCGACAGCACAAAGCACCTTGAACAGGGTGCCCATGGTTTCCGTCGAGGTCAATCGGTGCAGGGCATTCTCCAACTGTTGGCATTGCGCAGGCGAAGCCCTGCGCTGCAACTCTCTTGTACGCTCCGCAGCGCCAAGCGCTTTGAGAAACGCCCCCTGTTCAACGAGTGGACAAACGTTAACCCCACTACGCCTTAGCGTCCGGGACAAAACTTCAAAATCGACGTGAAAGGTCATATCCGAATTCCCGATGTCTTTGAGCACATCGGAAAAGGCGTGAGATTTCAGCGCTTGAAGCGTGTCGCCTGTAGCGGGCCCCTGGTACCCATAGTCTATCACCAGAACGCCCCCCCTCTGCGCTTCCAGAGCCTTCCCGATTGTATCAGCAAGGTTTGCGCCGTACGGACAGAATTCATGAATGGTGCCGGGCTGGGCGTGTCTCAAGGCCGGTGAAATCATGTGGGTAAAATCGGAAGTGGCGGCTGCACCAAATGCAAGCTCTCCGTCAGGACCCAAACCTACAACACGTTCTGACCATCCGAATTCAGTCCTCACAAATTGCCGCGCAGGCAAGGCGTCGAAAAACTCATTGGCAATAATAATTGTCGGAGAATCCAACTCGATGTCTTCAAATTGGCGGTGCCATTCAATTGAAGCCGGTGCCATGGATGATAACAGGTCCATCTGCTGCTTTCGAAGCACCGGATTTATATCGACCAGTGAAATCGCAAGCGCATTCAGGAATGCAGGTCTGATGCGCGCTGTTCTCAGGACATCCGACATTAGTGTCCCGCGACCCGGCCCCAATTCAACAAGACGCAAGCGACTGGGTGAACCGAGTTTGACCCAAAGATCGATACACCAGATGCCCACGCACTCGCCAAACACCTGGGAAAGCTCGGGAGCTGTAACGAAATCCCCCCCTGACCCAAGGGGATCGTGCCGCAGGTAGTAGCTGTCAGGCCGCCCACTCAATGCCAGCCTTGCAAACTCGGAGACCGGAATTGGTCCCCCGTTCAGGATTATGGATTTTAGAAACGAAGCAACATCTGTCATGGCGTAAGTAACGCCGGTCCTTTCCTGTACAACGAGTACCAAAGGAAAAATCCGCCAACCAGGAACATCAGCATCGAAAGAACGGTTCCCATTGTGACAGTCCCGCCGAATACCAATTGGTTGGAATCACGAAAGAAGACTTCAACGATGATGCGGAACAAACCGTAGCCGAACCAGAATACAGCGATCGTAAGGCCTGGGCGCCGCAAGGCTCCATACCAGTGGATCAATGCGTGCAGGATCAGGAACAACACAACACCTTCCAGCGCCGCCTCGTAAAGTTGCGACGGATGACGAGGAAGGTTGCCGAGGACCGTACCATCGAGCGCACGGTCCGCGGCGTTGGGGAAAACCACCCCCCAAGGCAGAGTCGTGACCTTTCCGTACAACTCACCGTTCACAAAATTGGCGATGCGTCCGAGGAAAAGGCCGATCGGCGCGGCAACGGCCACGAGATCACCCAGCGCCATCATGTCGACCTTGTGCCGTCTCGCAAACAGGACAACCGCAAGCACAACACCAAGAGCTCCCCCGTGAAAGGACATTCCTCCTTCCCAAGCCGCGAAAATGCGCCAGGGCTCATTCAGGAACTGATCCGTTTCATAAATAAGGCCATAGAAGAGCACATAGCCCAGGCGTCCTCCCAGAATGACGCCGGCTGCAGCCCAGACAAATAGGTCGCCTATTTGATCCGCCGAGACCTGTGGAGCGCCTTTGAAAGGCGCCGTCGCCCAGAGCGATTGATTGCCGAGCATCCGGAGTATGTACCACCAGGCCCCAAGCAGACCGGCAATGTATGCAAGCGCGTACCAGCGGATGGCGATGGGCCCAATCTGCACGAGCACGGGATCAATATTGGGAAAATCGATTGCAAGCATGAGGCTTGACCTGAGAGAGGTGATTTAGGTGACACTATAAATCATATCGCTGCGCCGCCGTCATCGTCATATAAGTCAACAGCTGCAGGCTTGCGCCTGAATACCGGAACGCCGAGACTCTTTCGAGGATTCAAATTGGCGAAAGCGTTCAGAAGTTGAATGGCGGCACGCAGACTCCCATAACTGGAACGCGCCAACCCTGTGAAAAAATGATTCACAGCGGTGGAAATCCAACTATCCGCAGGGCATCCCCAAGCGCGATTCATTGCTGGTGACACAGTCCACATGAAGAATGAGTCATCCCACAGCAGGACTCTTGCGCAGGATTCAACCTTTGGTGCACGCTCCGATTCATGGGAGGTGCTTCGCGTCGGGCTACTATATGTGGAGCGTTCGTTTTCCGCGCCCGGAGCACCTGCCTGCGTACCCTTTGCTAATTTGCCCTCTCGTGTCACCGCCGCCGGCCCACCCCGGCGGCGGGCTGACTCTGGGGGAAGTGAGAGGCAGAAAAGTTACTATGAGCACAGTTCAGTTCGAAACCACGACGTCGAGCGACAATCCCCTGGATTTGGTCGAGCAACTCGCATCCCAGAATGAATGGAACTTCGACCGGGCCGGCGAGGATGAAATGCACATTTCATTCCCGGGTCAGTCCGAAGACCACCACCTTGCCTTCAGTTGGCGTGGTAACGTTGAAACGTTGCAACTCAGCGCTCAATTGGAAGTGAAAGTGCCGAAGGCCAAGCGGCCGGAAATTGCCACATTGATCAACATGATTAATGAGCAATTGTGGCTGGGACACTTCGAGATGTGGCCGGACAGCGGGCAGATTACCTATCGCCATGGACTGCTTTTGCGCAACGCCATGGGCACACCCGAGCAGTGTGAAGGCATGATCGACGCCGCACTTGAAGCATGCGATCGGTACTATTCCGCCTTCCAATTTGTAATCTGGGCTGGCAAATCTGCCGCCGAAGCAGCAGCGGCGGTGGTGTATCAGTGTCAAGGCAGCGCCTAACCGGACCGGAAAGTAACCCGCAACCGAAGCAATCGGGTCACCCGATTGTCATTGTGGGCGCCGGCAACATGGGTGGCGCCATTGCGAGAGGCCTTGCAGCGGCAGGCTGGACAAGACACCTCATACTTGTGGAACCCGCACCGACAACGTCAGCCATGGAATCAATGGTCACCCAGGGTGCAACGCACATTGCAAGCGCCGCACAGCTGGGCCCTCGCGAAATTGCAGCTGTGATCTTTGCAGTCAAGCCACAGATCATCGCCAGCGTGGCGCCAGCCTATGCACAGATCGCTCGCAACGCACTCATGATTTCTGTGGCTGCGGGTACCTCCATCGAAAGTCTGAATGAATGGCTGGTGACACCGCGAGCGTTGGTTCGCGCCATGCCAAACTTGCCGGCTTCGATTGGCATGGGCATCACTGCCGCCTATGCGTCCCCATCCACACCCGACAAAGACAGGCAACTGGCGGCACGCCTCCTCAGCGCAATCGGGGAGTTCGTTTGGGTAGATCGCGAAGACATGCTGGATGCAGTCACGGCAGTTTCCGGGTCCGGGCCTGCGTATGTTTTTCTTCTTGCGGAAGCTCTTGCGGCAGCCGGAGAAAGAGTGGGTTTACCACGGGAAGTGGCTCGAATTTTGGCTCGCAAGACCATAGAAGGTGCCGGCGCGCTTTTGGCCGATATTGAAATGTCGCCAGCTGAATTGCGAAAGTCAGTGACCAGTCCCGGCGGCACAACCGAAGCCGCGCTCAAGGTATTGATGTCGGATGCGCAATTCGAGAACCTGATCGCTGAAGCCGTTCAGGCTGCTACGGCACGCGCAGCGCAACTTTCAAAATCATGATGTGAATTGCGCGCAAAAAGTCTAGGATGAAACAAAACCGGGTGCCGCAAATATGGCAGCAAAGACGTCGCCTGAAGCAAAACTTATTGCAGCTGCAATTTCTGCAATCCTGAAATCGGGCTGGTCATCCCTGTCTTTGCTAACGCTTGCCAGGAAAGCCAAAATTGACCGGGAAACCCTGCTCGGGCTGTGCGCAAGCAAGCACGCGCTGCTGATACTGATCTCGAAATCTGCTGAGCCCGGGTTTCTGGACGCACTCCCCGAAGCTGATGAGAAAATGCCAGTTCGGGATCGCGTCTTTGATGCCACGCTATGCTGGTTCGAAAGCCTGTCAGGCCTTCGTCCTGTGTACCAGGTAATACATGATGAAAGCGGAACGACTCCCGGCAGCATCGCTGACTTCTTGCCGATAGCGCGCCGGGCGGCACCATGGATAGCGGATAGCGCAAAACTTCCTGACACCGGATGGAAGGGTCTGGCGATCACTGCAGGGTTAAGCGTGCTGATGGCCGAAACCGTTGGCGTATGGCTCGCGGATACGCCGGAACTGGCAAAGACAATGGCTCATCTGGATCGTCGCCTGCGCACCATAGAGGAATGGCAGGAAACGATTGGCCGAGCCCGCCGGCAGGTCAACACGGACGATGACGACTGAACAATTTTTTCAAGGACGCTTTTTGAAGGGAGTATCTGAAATGGTAAACAAGCCAAACTTTCCCGAGTTCGATTTCAAATGGCCGAATTTCGATCAGGACTTTTGGGATCGCTTCAAAATCCCGGGCGTCGACAGTTCTGCGTTGATGGAAAGCCAGAAAAAGAATTTTGACGCACTTATCAAGGCCAATCAGAAGGCCGCAGAAGGCTATCAGAACCTGATGCGCCGACAGACCGAGATTCTGAGTGAGACAATGCAGGCGATTCAGGAAGCAGCATCCGATCTCATGAAGGCAAACGACGGTCGCGATCTGCCAAAAAAGCAGGCGGAGCTGGTTGAGAAAACGGTCAGCCGGGCGTTGAAGCACATGAAGGAACTGGCCGATCTGACGGTCAGTGCAAACACGGATGCTTTCAGGGTGATTCAGGATCGCGCAAAGGAATCCGTTTTGGAAATGCAGGAACTGGCGGAAAAGATTTCGGCGATCAGAAAGTAGGCCGGTCAAACCGGAAGTTTCAGCACAGCTCTCAACCCGCCCAGAGTACTGCTCTCAAGGGCGATGTCTCCCCCGTGACCCCGGGCGATGTCGCGCGCAATCGCCAACCCAAGGCCTGCCCCGCCGGTTACAAGCGAGCGCCCGCTGTCGAGGCGATGAAACGGGCGAAATGCCTCTTCCCGCCGTTCTGCAGGAATACCCGGGCCGTCGTCTTCGACCGCAATTTCTATAAAATCTGCATGCTCCACAGCCGAAAGTTCCGCCCGATTACCGTGTCGCATCGCGTTCTCAACCAGATTCATCACACAGCGACGAATGGCGTTAGGACGTACTTCAAGCGTGAGTGCTTCCGGAACATTCAGAGTCAGCTTCTTTGCAGGATCTTTCGCATCGGCCTTCCGTTGCGCATTGATCGCAATCTCCCGAAGCAGTTGCGTGATGTCCGCTTCAATCGCACCTTCCCCCGCCTGCCCGCGCGCAAATGCCAGATACTCTTCCAGCATGTGTTCCATTTCCTCAAGGTCTCCCTTGAGCGCCTGGATCGAAGCATCTTCCTTCATCATTGCAAGCTCAAGCTTCATCCGGGTCAGCGGTGTCCGCAGGTCATGACTGACGCCTGCGAGCATTTCAGTTCGCTGTTGCACGAAACGGGAAATCCGCTCTCTCATATCAAGAAAGGCCAGGGCCGCGCGACGCACTTCTGTTGCGCCCGAGGGCCTGAAGTCCGGAACATCTCTCCCTTTGCCGAAGGCCTCTGCAGCATCGGCCAAACGCTCTATGGGTCTGATCTGGTTGCGCAGGAACAGAATTGCGACACTTAGAAACACAAGTGAAGTGCCAATCATCCACAGCACCCAGACATGGGTATTTGTCGACATCACGCGTTTGCTTTCAGCCATGATGTGCATGACTGCACCATCGAGCTGAATTCGAATGTCCACCTGGTCAGGCAATGAGTAGGAATCAATCCAGACAGGTCTGTTGATGCGGGCTGATAGCTCACGGCCGAAAATGCGTTTGAGAACATCATAGGCTGGCGATTCAGAGTCGGGAATCTTTTCGCCCTGCTTCACCACCGGGACAAGCCCAAAGGAGGTCTCGCGCAACTTCACGGATTCAATGTCGAATTTGTCCGGCCCCAGCGTTTCATAGGACTGGACAAACAAAACGATCTGCGCTGCAGCCGCACGCGATATTCGCGCAGTCACTGCGTCCCACTGCCGGTCGAACAGCATATAAGTGACCACTGCCTGCACAAGCACGACCGGCATGACGATGATCAGGAGTGATCTGCCGAAGAGCCCGCGAGGCAATGACCGTTTGAACAATCCGCCGGACAAGGACTACCCCACCCTGTCTGGCATCAGCACATATCCAATTCCACGAACTGTCTGCAGATAAAGTGGCAGCTTTGGATCCACTTCGATCTTTCGGCGAAGCCTGGTAATCTGCACGTCCACCGTTCGTTCAAGGACTGCGCCCATCTGCTGCGACAGGTCCGAGCGCGTAAAGGTCTGGCCGGCGTTGGCAGAAAGCAGGCGCATCAACTGCAGTTCCGCTGATGTCAGCTTTACTGGCTTTCCGTCTCGAGAGAGTTCTCCGCGCTCGGCGTCAAACCTGCAAGCACCGAGATGAACTATGTGCCGCGGAACTTCCACGGGACGGCCCGCACGCCGCAAGATCGTCGAGACTCGTAACAGCAGCTCCCGTGGTTCAAACGGCTTTGCGAGATAGTCATCAGCGCCTCGCTCCAGTCCCTCGATGCGATCAACCGATTCACCCCTGGCTGTGAGCAGAAGTATCGGAACATTTGACGTGGTGCGAATGGCACGCGTAAGTGAAAACCCGTCTTCACCAGGCATCATCACGTCCAGAATGATGAAATCGAACTCCCAGCTCGTCATGAGTTGGCGCGCTTCGGCAGCATCCTTTGCGGCAGTTACTCGGTAGCCATTTTCACTTAAGAAGCGCTGGAGCAGTGTCCGGATACGCGTATCATCATCCACGATCAGCAGGTGCTGTTCCGGTTTCTCCTGGGCGTGGCTTTCGTTCAACTCAGGAATCATTTTTTGGATATCAGGCGCATGACGCCTGCCCGTTCTTGTTCTGAAATCAACCCTGACAGCACTTGTCGAAATCCGGCAACCGCATCTGGACCCGCAACACGAAATGCCCTGGCAAAAAGCGCCCGCTGCAGCCCCGCCAGTTCCGAGGCGATTTCGCGACCCTTGGGCGACAATTGCAGCAATCTTTGCCGTTTGTCCTTTACTCCGGCCATCTGCGTCAACAGACCAAATGCTTGCAGATCCTTCATGACCCTGCCGAGAGATTGTTTCGTAATGCCTAGAATTCCTAGAAGATCCGTAACGGGAAGGCCGGAATGCCTTGCCACAAAATGCAACACCCTTGCGTGCGCACGCCCCAGACCCAGTTCTTTGAGCCTCCCGTCCATTGACCGGACAACATCCCGGCTGGCAAAGAAAAACAGCTCAACGCCATCCGTAAGCTCTTCTTCTCGCAAATAAAGAAGGGGGGCCGAAGCCTTCATGAAAATGCCTGCTGGAGTGATGCACAGCGGTTATGGCAAGTATGCGTTAGAATAGAGCGCACACCGGTACGCTCGCAAGCTATACTCTGCGAGCAATCCTGTCGCCAGCCTTAACCAATATGCAGTCCAGGGAGACCGCAATGTCACTGATACCCTTCGATGATCGAGATGGACACATCTGGCTTGATGGAAAGCTCGTCCCCTGGCGAGAAGCAACGACACATGTCCTGACGCATGGACTTCATTACGGCTCATGCGTTTTTGAGGGGCAGCGGGTCTATGGCCGCAAGGTATTCAAGCTTGAACAGCATACATCGCGCCTTTTCGACTCTGCGAGGTTAATGGGTTTCGAAATTCCCTTCTCGGAAGCGCAAATCAACGACGCGTGCCGACAAGTGGTTGAAGCGCAGGGAGCAGAAGATGCCTACATGCGCCCCGTGGCCTGGCGCGGCAGCGAACAGATGGCCGTCAGTGCGCAGAAGGCAAAGATCCATGTAGCCATTGCTGTTTGGCCTTGGCCATCGATGTTTGATCCCGAGATCAAGAAACGGGGTATCCGGTTGGATATCTCGCGCTGGCGGCGCCCTGCCCCGGACACAACGCCATGGAAGGCAAAGGCAGCTGGTCTCTACATGATCTGCACGCTTTCAAAGCACGAAGCAGAGCAAAAAGGCTATGCAGACGCCATGATGTACGACTGGCGCGGCCTGGTCGCTGAAGCTACCGGCGCAAACATGTTCGTGGTCAAGGACAACAAGCTGTTTACGCCGCACGCCGATTGCTTCCTGAACGGCATCACGCGACAGACGGTGATACAGCTGGCAAAGGCCCGACAGATCGAAGTCGTAGAGAAATATATCGAACATGCCGACATGAGCACATTCACCGAATGCTTCCTTACAGGTTCAGCGGCCGAAGTCACCCCAGTGGGTGAAATTGGCCCATGGAAGTTTGAAGTCGGCAATATCACCAGGACGCTGATGGAAGACTACTCAAACTACGTGCGCGGCAAACACACAATCTAGTCATCGTTCCCATCGCGCGGCAGCGTCACTATCGCTGCTGCGCGCATCCACCCAGTGTTCGCCTGTTGCACGTTTTTCCATTTTCCAGAACGGTGCGCGAACCTTTAGGTAATCCATCAGAAACTGTGCTGCTTCGAATGCTTCGTTCCGGTGCTTTGACGCAGCAAGAACGAGCACGATTTGCTCAGAAGGATGCAATTCTCCAATGCGATGCACAACAGTAAGACCGTCAAGATTCCAGCGCTGGTGGGCATTTTCTGCAATACGCATGATCTCACGCTCAGTCATGCCCGGATAGTGTTCCAGCGTCATAGTTATCAATGGCTCGCCATGGCTGCTGTCGCGCACCAGCCCCGTGAAGCTCACGATTGCCCCAACCGATTTGTGTTCAGATCGCAAAAGCGCAATTTCTCGACCGATATCGAAATCCTCGCGCTGTATGCTGATCTTGATCATCCGCCGGTCACCGGTGGAAAGAACGCCACTTCGTCGAACTTGCGAACTCTGGCATCTCGATCAACATGGTGCTGATTGATCGCGACACGAACACGCGTACCGTCGGCAAAGGCTGCTCGATACCCTTCACCTCGCTCGATGAGCCAGTCGATCAATTGCGCTACGGTCGCGATGCTGTCTGGAACATCCAGCGTTTCTTCATTGCGGCCAATGTGTTGCCGCAACCATGCAAAATAAAGCAGCTTCAAGGCGCTTGCCTTGCTTCAGCGGAGCGTCGCAAACGGTTGCGCGCGTCCTCTTTCGACACATGCGCAAGATTGACCTGTACATAAGCAAAGCCCGTGTACATCGTCAGAATCGCAGCTCCCCACAGGGATACAATGCCGGCAAAGTGAAGCCCGCCCCACACATGTTCCACCGCGGGCGCGAGAATGAGCATCGCCAGAGCGATCAGCTGCACGGCAGTCTTGAACTTCGAAATTGACGAAACCGGAACCTGTACCGCGATGGTCGCAAGGAACTCCCGCATGCCGGACACAAGAATCTCACGTGCCAGAATGACCAGCGCCGGAATGATCACAAAACCCCGTATATCATCATTGTAGACCAGCATGATAAGCGCGGTTGCAACGAGAAGTTTGTCTGCGATCGGATCAAGCATCTGTCCAAGGCGCGATTCCAGATTTCGCGACCGGGCAATCCAGCCATCCGCATAGTCGGTGATGGCGGCGATCACAAAAACAACAAAGGCGATCCATCGCCCTGCAGGCATGGACATCCAGAACGATGCAACGAATGCCGGAACCAGCGCAATGCGTGCAAGCGTCAGCAGATTTGGCAGATGATCTCCCATAGACCCAACTTTAATGCGATTTCCGACAAAGTGGAATTCGCAAATCTGATACACAGCGCCACAACCCGGTGCGCGGAGACAGCGCTAGCTCTTTTCGTGGAATTGCTCGAAAATTTTGCGTGCCAATTCCCTTGATATCCCTTTTACTGCCTCCAGATCTGACAGCCCCGCACGTGTAACAGCCCGGCCCGACCCGAAATGGTTGAGTAAAGCCCTTTTACGGCTGGGTCCTATTCCTTCAATTTCATCAAGAGGCGACGCCGTCATCGCCTTTCCCCGTTTGGCGCGATGGGTCCCGATCGCAAATCGGTGCGCCTCATCTCGCAAGCGTTGCAGGTAGAACAGCACCGGGCTCTTGAACTCCAGCTGGAAAGGCTCGCGCCCCGGCATGAAGAAACGCTCGCGTCCGGCATCCCGGTCGGGACCCTTTGCGATCGACACCAGTGAGACACCCTGAACACCAAGTGAGTTCAAGACTTCCTGTGCGATGCCAAGCTGGCCTGCCCCTCCGTCGATAATCACGAGGTCCGGCACGAGGGTCTCAACGTCGTCATCATCCGAGGCCGTTTCGTCAAATACAACACCCTCCGATTCCGGATCTTGGCTGAGCTCCTTCTGCAAGCGTTTGAACCTTCTGGTCAGCACTTCGCGCATCATCCCAAAGTCATCTCCAGGCTCGATATCCGTGCTCTTGATGTTGAACTTTCGATATTGACCTTTGACGAAACCTTCCGGCCCGGCAACGATCATGCCGCCTACGGCATTGGTGCCTTGGATGTGGCTATTGTCATAGACTTCGATTCTGCGGGGAGGCATCGCAAGTCCAAATGCTTCCGCCAAATTGCCAAGCAACCGGGTCTGCGTCGCGCTTTCTGCCATTCGTCGAGCAAAGGCCTCGCGCGCATTCATGATGGCCTGCGCCATCACTTCTTTCTTCTCGCCACGCTGGGGCACTAACAGTTCGACTTTGCGATCGGCTTTGACTGACAACGCCTGCTGCAGCAAATCCGCGTCCGAAACGTCGTGGCTCAGGATGATGCAGCGCGGCGGCTCGCGCTCGTCATAAAATTGGGTAACAAAGCTGTCCAGCAACTCCCCGGATTCCACACTCTTGTCATGGCGCGGGAAGTACACATGGTTTCCCCAGTTCTGCCCCGAACGAAAGAAAATCACCTGCACGCAACTCTGACCGCCTTCCTGATGCAAAGCAAAAAGATCCGCTTCCTCGATGGTTTCGGGATTGATCCCTTGCTGCAACTGAACGTGTGCCAATGAACGAATGCGGTCTCGCAACCGGGCAGCCTTTTCAAAGTCTAGCGCTTCCGCAGCAGATTCCATTTCCGTCGAGAGCTCGTCCTTGACGACATCGCTCTTGCCTTGCAGAAAATTCCGCGCCTGCCCTACCAGCCGTTGATAGTCGGCCGAAGAAAGCTTGCCGACGCATGGGGCGGCGCACCGCTTGATCTGGAACAGGAGACAGGGGCGAGTACGCGCCTCAAATACCGAATCGGTACAGCTTCGCAGGAGAAACGTTCGCTGGAGTGTGTTCAAAGTTCTGTTGACGGCACCGGCAGAAGCGAACGGACCGAAATAGTCCCCCTTCCGTGTCTTTGCACCCCGGTGCTTTATGATCTGAGGCGCCTCGTGATCGCCTGTCACCAGGATGTAAGGAAAGGATTTATCGTCACGGAGAAGAACATTGTAACGCGGCTTCAGGCGCTTGATGAGATTGGCTTCAAGCAGAAGCGCTTCGACTTCTGAGCGGGTCTGCACGAACTCCATGGTGACAGTGTTCGAGATCATTCGCGCAATCCGCGCCGGCTGATCATATGGCTTCGTGTAGGCCTGGACCCGCTTTTTCAGGCTCGCGGCTTTGCCAACATAAAGCACTTCGCTGTCGGCGCCGATCATCCGATAGACACCTGGTGAATTGGGCAATCTTGTCAGATAGTCAGCGATGACCGCCGCACCAACGGCCATACGGTTCGCCTGAACGTCCGCTGTCTCATGTTCCGCTTGTTCGCTATCTGCCATCACCCACGCTCATGCATCGCGTTAAAGTGACGACTCACGCTCGATCTCCACACCAACCGAGCGCGCTTCCGAAATGACCTGCAGCTTTTCGATGCGTACGCGGGCCACCCGAACGCGCGCATCAGCTAGGCAGTGCTCGGCAATTCTTTCAGCGAGTGTTTCCACGAGGTTCAGGTGACCGCCTTCAAGTATGAGTTTGATCCCGTCAACGACCGCCCCATAGTCCACCACGTTTGAAAGCTGGTCTTCGAGCGCCCCGTCGGACTCCACCACCGTCAAGTCTACATTGATGCGGACCGGCTGCGTACGCCCCTTCTCTCTGTGATACACCCCGATATTCGCGTTCAATTCCAAGTCACGAACGAATACATGGCGTATGCGCTTGCGCGCATCGGCGATTCGCAAGGGTTGAACATTCATTCGGTCTGTCATGGTCCGTGACTACTCTATCAAATCGGACTGGGACCAGCCCAGATGTTGCCCACTGTCGACGGCAATCATCTGTCCGGTCACAGACTGTGCAGACGCAAGATACATCACCGCCCCTGCGATGTCCTTGGGAAGTGAAGGACGCTTCAGCAACGTGGATTGCACATGGCGATCAAAGTTCTGCTGGCTTTGGTGCGACGCCTTGAGCGATGGACCGGGTGCAACAGCGTTAACCCGGATCATCGGTGCAAGAGCCTGCGCAAGCGTTTGTGTCAGAGTCCAGAGTGCGGCCTTCGATACGGTGTAGGACAGGAACTGGGGTGTCAGATTGAGCACCGTCTGGTCGATGATGTTTATGATCGACCCGCCCTCACCCTTTGGCAACTGGGCAGCAAACGCCTGAGACAGAACAAGTGGCGCGCGAAGATTGGTCTCAAGATGCCGGTCCCAACTCGCTCGCGTAACATTCGATATCCTGTCATCCTCAAACAACGACGCGCAGTTGACCAGCAAATGGATATCTCCAAGCTCTGCGCAAGCGCGCGGAAATATCGTCTGGACTTGCGTCTCGACAGACAGATCAGCCTCAACCAGACAGCATCGGCGCCCCAATGAATGAATCTCCGATTCAAGGGAACATGCATCCGGTTTGCTTGCACGGTAGTGGATGGCAATGTCCCAGCCGTTTCTCGCAAGCTCAAGCGCAATCTCGCGACCCAATCGTTTCGCAGCTCCCGTGACAAGGGCAACCGTCATGTCTTGCCTCCAGATCCTTTTTGCTTGCCATAGGACTTGAGCTTCTCAATGACGCGCTTCATCTCTCGCGAACTGAGCAAGCGAGGTCGCCCGATTTGCAGCGCGCGGGCGTACTGCGAGGCCAGTGCCTCCAGATTCTGCGCCCGTTCAAAGGCCTGACGCAAGTCATCCCCGATCGTGACGGCACCGTGATTGGCCAACAGGCAAGCATCCCGCAACCCCATTGCCTTGACGGCCAGCCTTGCAAGCTCTTCAGTCCCGTAGGTCGCATAAGGCGAACATGTAATCTTGTCGCCTCCAAACTCGGCCACCATATAGTGGAACGCCGGAATGCCACGTCGAAGACAGGACAGTGCCGTGGCGTTCAACGAATGTGTGTGCACTATTGCTCCGGCATCTGCGCGGGCGCGGTACAATCCGAGATGGATACGCCATTCGCTAGACGCCACACGTTGCCCGGTCGAAACGCTGCCGTCCATTCGGACTTCGACAATGTCGCTCGCCTTGATCTCCTGATACGCAACACCAGTAGGCGTGATCAGCATTCCCCCGTCGACCCTCACCGAAAAATTGCCGCTTCGCCCCGGGGAAAGCGCACTCAGCGCCATTCTCTGCGCTAAAGACGCCATGTCAGATCGCAGCCCCGACGACGCCGTCACATGCTGTGCGCGACGCTGCAACACGCGCGCAACGCGGCGACGTACGGCAGTCTTTGTCATGTCGCGCGCTCGGGAAAAAGACTGGCAAGTCCGGAGCGTGTCGCAGGTGCGACCCCACGTTCGGTGATCAGTCCGGTAACAAGGCGGGCGGGTGTCACATCAAAAGAGGGGTTGGCTGCAGAGCTGCCGGGAGACGTAATTTCAAAGGTGGCGATCGCACCACTTTCCGCACGACCCAGCACGTGAGTAACCTCGCGCGCATTTCGCTCTTCGATGTGAATTTCTTTCAGTCCATCTTCAATGGACCAGTCAATGGTAGATGACGGCAACGCAACATAGAACGGCACATTGTTGTCGAACGCTGCCAGCGCCTTCAGATAGGTCCCGATCTTGTTCGCAACATCGCCGGTCGCAGTTGTGCGGTCCGTCCCCACAATGCACATGTCTACCTGTCCGTGCTGAAGATAGTGTCCGCCGGCATTGTCCACGATGATGGTGTGATTGACACCATGCGCGCCCAGTTCAAATGCCGTGAGTGAGCCACCCTGGTTGCGCGGCCGCGTTTCATCGACCCACACATGCACGGGAATGCCCTCATCGTGCGCCATGTAAATCGGTGCAAGCGCAGTACCCCAGTCAACACATGCGAGCCAGCCCGCATTGCAGTGCGTGAGTATATTTACCCGTTGCCCAGCCTTGCGCTTGGCGATTGCCTGTATAATCTTCAGGCCGTGCCTCCCGATAGCCTCGTTGGTGGCAACATCGTCGTCACATAATTTGGCCGCACGGACATAGGCCGCCGCCACGCGTTCGCGAGCAGCCAGAGGCGCGATCGCGTCCATCATCTGGTCGAGTGCCCACTTGAGATTGATCGCGGTCGGCCGGGTCTGCACCAGCATGTCATAGGCTGCATGCAACGAGTTGTCGGAGGAGTCCGACCTCAGAGCCATGCAAAGTCCGTATGCGCCCGTTGCACCAATAAGTGGCGCGCCGCGCACGACCATGGTTCGAATGGCGTTCGCGGCTTCGTCAACGGATTGGAGAGCACATGTCGAAAACTCGAACGGCAATCTTGTCTGGTCTATAACCTTTACAGACCAGCCGTCGCTTGCCACCCAGATTGTGCGATACGCGCGTCCCTTGATCTTCATGAGGTCTAGTGACCTTCGAACTCGACGAGTGACAGCACTTTCTTGCCCATCTTCTCCAGCCTTTGACGACCCTTGAGTTCCGGCAGATCGATGATGAAGCTGCAACCAACAACGTTCGCGCCAGCCTTCTCGACCAGCTTGATCGCGGCTTCCGCGGTGCCGCCGGTTGCGATCAGGTCGTCAACAAGCAGAACGCTTTCACCTTTGGTGACGGCGTCTTCATGGATTTCAACCGTGTCGGTCCCATACTCGAGGTCGTAGGTCTGACTAATTGTCTTCCATGGAAGCTTTCCCTTCTTGCGAACTGGAACGAACCCGACAGACAATTGGTGTGCCACCGCGCCAGCAAGGATGAAGCCGCGAGCTTCGATACCAACCACTTTGTCAATTCTGGTTCCTGCATAGGGCTGCACAAGGCGATCAACCGTAGTTCGAAATGCTCTTGCGTTTCCAAACAGTGTGGTCACATCGCGAAACATGATGCCGGGTTTCGGGTAATCCGGGATCGTCCTGATGATTGATTTGAAATCCATGCGGTCAAGCCTTCTTCAATACGCGGCCGGCAACCGCATCGAGTTTTGCAACGAGTGCCGGGTCTCGCCGCTCAGGCGCGGTGATCAGGGCTGTGTCCAGTGTCGTTTCGATATTCAAGGGTGACGGCTTTCTTGACGGCCCCAGAAGGGGTGCGAGATGCTTGAGAAGCTTGCGCGCGTTGTCCGCGTTGCCGTTCAGGATCTTCACAACCTGATCAACAGTCACATGGTCGTGATCGGGATGCCAGCAATCATAGTCCGTCACCATCGCTACGATCGCATAGGGCAGTTCTGCTTCGCGTGCCAGTTTGGCTTCTGGCATCGCTGTCATTCCAATCACGCTGCAACCCCACGAGCGGTATAGATTGGACTCCGCGAGAGTTGAGAACTGCGGCCCTTCCATCGCAAGGTAAGTCCCCCCGACAACATGTTCGATGCCTGACGCCTTCGCCGAATCCTTCAATGCACCAACCAGTCGAGGGCAGACCGGGTGCGCCATCGAAACATGGGCGACAAATCCGGGTCCGAAGAATGACTTTTCACGCGCAAATGTTCGGTCGATGAACTGATCTGCAAGCACAAAAGTACCAGGGGGCAGCTCTTCCTTGAATGAGCCACAGGCTGAGACGGAGATGACATCCGTCACCCCTGCCCGCTTCAACGCGTCAATGTTCGCGCGATAGTTGATGCTCGTGGGTGACTGGACATGTCCACGACCGTGACGTGGCAGGAACACCATGTCCACGCCGCCAAGGCGGCCAAACAACAATTCGTCGGAAGGTTCGCCCCAAGGGGAACGAACACGCTCCCAGCGCGCGCCTTCGAGTCCATCCACCTCATAGACACCGCTTCCACCGATGACACCCAGAACAGTCTTCGCCATTATTTCCTGCCAGTTTCAATAGTCGTCGCGGTTGTAACACCTGCCTTTAGCCGCGCAATCCATTTTGAGTCCCGTGTATGGCATGCCAGCAAAAAGGGCCGATCCTGAGGATCGACCCTTTGAAATTCGCCATTTTTCGGACAATCAGTGATCGATATCTTTCCATTGCCTCTTATAGGCAAAGAACAGAATAACTGACAGGAAGACGAGGAATATCATCACTTTGACACCCATCGACTTGCGCGCTTCCATGTGCGGATCTGATGCCCAGGTCAGAAACGCAACAACGTCCTTCGCCATCTGCTGCTTGGTTGCCGGCGGATTCCCCTCCGGCCAGGTGACCTGTCCGTCCGAACTCAACGGCGCCGGCATGGCAATCTGGTGGCCTGCAAAATAAGGGTTGTAGTTCAATCCAGGTAGCACGGGCTCGTCGGTCGGCGGATCAACATAACCCATCAGGATCGAGTAAACATAGTCCGGCCCTTCCGCATCGATACCGTGCGCACGGGCCTTGATAATCACCGACAGGTCCGGCGGAAGCGCGTTGTTGTTTGCCGCCTGAGCAGCTTTCTCATTCGGGAACGGCGACGGAAACCGGTCAGCGAGAGTTGCTGGGCGCTGGATAGGCTCGCCCTTGTCATCCAGACCCGGCACCTGAATGCCGGTGGCAATCGCCTTTGCCTGAGCAGGTGTGAATTCAGGCCCACCCTCTTCCGCGAGGTTGCGGAATGAAATGAGGTGCATCCCATGGCAGGCCGCACAGACTTCCTTGTACACCTGATAACCGCGCTGCAGTTGCGTCCGGTCAAACGTGCCAAAAGGACCCTGCCAGCTCCAGCTTTGCGTTTCCGGATGCTTGGGTTCGGAACTCACCCCTTCCGCAAATGCAGGAGAAGACAAGAAAACGGCGACCAACGTCGCGAGAGCAATGATTCTCATGTTCCGCCCCCTAACCTTTCGCGGCCGCTGGAGCAGCCCCAGCTTTGGACAGTACGGCGGTCCCGATACTCTCGGGCACCGGAAGTGCCTTTTCCGTAGTGCTTACAAACGGTGTGATCACGACGAAATGCAGGAAATAGTAAAGCGTGCATATCTGGGAAAGGAACAATTTTGAAATTGGAAAAACGATTCCGAAGTAGAATTCAAAATTGCCGTCAGGCGTCTGTGCGCCAAGCATGCCCAGCAGCCAGATCACGACCGCCAGCACATAGAACAGCTGACGTGAAACCGGGCGGAACCGGTAAGAGCGAACATGGCTTCGATCAAGCCAGGGCAGGAACGCCCAGACCACAATCGCACCGAACATCAGGACTACGCCCAGCAGCTTGTCAGGAACCGAACGCAGGATGGCGTAGAGCGGCAGATAGTACCACTCCGGCACAATGTGCGGCGGCGTAACGAGTCGGTTGGCGGGGATATAGTTGTCCGCATGACCAAGGAAGTTCGGCGCAAAGAAGATGAAGTAGCTGAAGAACAGCACGAACACGACCAGCGCAAACAGGTCCTTGATCGTGTAGTACGGATGGAAAGGAACGGTGTCGGCAGCCCCCTTCACATCGATACCCAGCGGGTTGTTGTTGCCTGGCACGTGCAATGCCCAGACATGCAGCACAACGACGCCGGCAATCACGAATGGCAGCAGGTAGTGCAGACTGAAGAAACGCTGCAACGTCGTGTTGTCGACTGCAAATGATCCCCATAGCCACTGCGTGACGGACTCACCGACCCAGGGAATGGCGCTGAAGAAGTTCGTGATAACGGTCGCACCCCAGAATGACATCTGGCCCCATGGCAGTGTGTAACCGAGGAACCCCGTTGCCATCATCAGAAGATAGATGACGATACCAAGCAGCCAGAGAACTTCGCGCGGCGCCTTGTAGGACCCGTAGTACAGCCCTCGGAAAATGTGGATGTAGACGGCGATGAAGAACATCGACGCGCCATTGGAATGAATATAGCGCAGCAGCCAGCCATAGTTGACGTCACGCATGATGCGTTCGACGCTGTCAAACGCCATCGCTTCATGCGGCACATAGTGCATGGCCAGGACGACGCCGGATATGATTTGCACCACCAGCATGAATGCAAGGATCCCGCCGAAAGTGAACCAGAAGTTCAGGTTCTTCGGCGTCGGAAACTGCAGCATCGTCTCATCCATGAGACGGATGATCGGAAGCCGCGAGTCTAGCCACTTGGTGAAGGCGTTCTTTGGTTGGTAGCTGTAATTGCCGTGTGCCATGGTGTTGCTTGTTACCCGTGTTCAGCTGGAGCCGACGCCTTCGGCGCCGCACCAATCAACACTTTTGTGTCGGATAGGAACTGGTATGGAGGCACCGCGAGGTTCTTGGGCGCAGGACCTTTGCGGATACGACCCGATGTATCATAGTGAGAGCCGTGGCAAGGACACAGCCATCCGCCGAACTCTCCCTTGAAGAGATTGCTGGGAATACACCCAAGGTGGGTGCAGGTCGCAACCAGAATAAGCCACTCGGACTTTTGGACACGATCCTTGTCTGCCTGCGGATCACGCAAGTCTGCAATGACAGTTTCTTCTGCCATTTTGACTTCTTCTGGCGTACGCCGCCGGATGAACACCGGCTTCTTCTGCCATTCGATTGTTACGATTTGGCCGGGCAGGATTGGAGAGAGGTCGAATTCAACCTCTTTCAAAGCCAGAGTGTCCGCCGCAGGGTTCATCTGGTCGATGAACGGCCACAACGCGATCACGCCACCGACAGCTGCTGCCGTCTGGGATGCAACCAATAGAAAGTCACGCCGCGTAACGTTGGCGTTGTCCGCTGAGTGCGCCAAGGTAGTCAGCCCCCTTTATGGCGGGAAAAAACGATGAAGTTGTGAAGGTTTGGTCCACCGCGACTGCGAATCGCAATGGGTCCAATGAAGGCCTTGAATTCGGCAGGAAAATAGAGAGTCGTCGGTATGCGGTCTTGCGTCACGATGCCGCATAAATCCCACATTTGCGCGGCAAGGAGTCATGATTCACATCTGCGATCCATTTTTTGGCATCAGTTGATCCCGCTCAATGCGCATAGCCCTTTTCCAGCCCGATATTGCCGCTAACGCTGGAACTCTGATCCGGTTGGGAGCGTGCATGAACGTTGCGGTCGACATAATCGAACCCTGTGGTTTTCCGTTTGGAGACGCCGCGCTCAGACGTGCGGGTCTGGATTACCTCCCCAGGGCCGAGATTCGAAGGCACTCTTCATGGCGCGCCTTCCTCGAACTGCGTCCGTCAAGATTGATCCTCGCGACTACGAAGGCAGCACTGACTTATACCGGCATGTCGTACCGTGAAGAAGACACCCTGCTGCTCGGACGAGAGAGCGCCGGGGTACCAGATGACGTCGCTGAGGCTTGTGAAGCAAAGATCCGCATTCCGATGGCTGAGGGAATGCGTTCATTAAACGTGGCAATCGCAGGCGGCATGATAGTGGGCGAAATGCTCCGGCAAACCCGCAGCTGCGCGCCGACAAAAGGATAATAGGTCGATGAACATTGACGTTTTCGCTGAGCGCAAGCACCGCGCCGAAAGCTGGTTTGGGGAATTGCGCGACCGCATTTGCAATTCCTTTGAGAAGCTTGAAGACGGTCTTGCTGGACAACTCAACCATCGCCCGGCTGGTCGCTTTGAGCGGAAATCATGGTTGCGCGCGGCCGCCCCGGGAGTCGACGCAGGCGGTGGAACCATGTCCATCATGCGTGGTCGTGTTTTTGAGAAGGTCGGGGTCAATATCTCGACTGTGTACGGTACATTTTCCAAAGAGTTCGCCGGCAGCATTCCTGGCGCCAGTGAAGATCCCCGTTTCTGGGCAGCCGGCATTTCGCTGGTCGCCCACATGCAGAACCCGCACGTGCCAGCAGTTCATATGAATACCAGGCACATCGCGACGACAAAATCATGGTTTGGTGGAGGCGCGGATTTGACGCCAATGAAACCAGACGAGCAGGATACGCAGGACTTCCATGCGGCGCTCCGAAACGCTTGCGACAGGCACGATCCCGCGTACTATCGAGACTTCAAAACTTGGTGCGACGAGTACTTCTTCTTGCACCATCGCAATGAAGCTCGGGGCATCGGTGGGATTTTTTACGACAATCTGGACACCGGTGACTGGGAAGCGGATTTTGCCTTCACGCGCGATGTCGGGCTGGCGTTTCTGTCGATTTATCCTCAACTGGTGGAACGACACATGAACCGCCCCTGGTCGGCAGACGATCGCGAACATCAGCTGGTTCGTCGTGGCCGGTACGTTGAATTCAACCTGCTTCACGACCGTGGCACCCAATTCGGACTTAAAACTGGCGGAAACGTTGAAGCAATACTGATGTCACTGCCTCCCGAAGTCCGCTGGCCTTGAAGCAACCTCAATCCATCGCTATCGCTACAGTTCGGAATCCGACTCCGAGCGGGAGAGCATAAATGGCCATTCGCATTCTGTTTTGCGCCTTGATGATGTTCGCTTTTGCGGGCCAGGCAAGTGCCGCCGCACAAAAACCGGCGCCAGCTGCAAACGTTCTGGATTCCTATTTCGGCGATTGGCAGGGAACTGCCACAGCCATGAGCGAAACTGACGAAGACTTTCCCACTTCAAAGCGTGACATTGCCCTGAACATTTCCAGGTCGGACCTGGGTGGCTTCCTGATCAGCTGGTCGACCCTTCAACGTCAAAAGGGAAACCCGAAGGCTCCCCTCGAAGTGCTCAAGTCAACCACGGTAGAGTTTGTGCCGGCACCCGTCCCCAACACCTGGAAAGCCAAGGCAGACGCCGATCCCTACAGCGGTGGCATTCTCTATTGGGCGCGCCTCGACGGGGCAGGCCTCGTCATTTCAAGCTTCACGATCAACTCTGATGGCAAGCCCGAGTACCAGACCTACAGGCGTCGCCTTGCCGGAAATGAAATGAAACTCGAATTCACAAACGTGACCGATGGAAAATTTGTTCGCACAGTCAAGGGCGCTTTGAAAAAGTTGAAAGGCCGCTAGGGCGTCACGCGCACAAGAACCGCAGTGGCGTCGTCGCTCTTCTTCATGCGGGGATGGTGCTTGCCCTCAGGGTCTGCATCTTCGAGATGACGCAGTTCCCTGGCCAGCGTTTTGAGTCCGACAACCTGTGCGGTCGCAATCAGCTCCCGATCCCCATAGCGATGATAGTCCTCGACGAGGGCGTAAAAGCCATCAGTAGCCAAAAGAACGGTTGCAGGTCCCCTCAGCTCAAGACTTGCTGTGTTCAGGTGATCGGCAACGCGCGCGTCTGCGCCAAGCAGCCAATAGCCCTCGGTCGTGTTGACGAATTCGCGCGCACGCCGAAGTTCCAGCTGAACCGTTGCGCGTTGTGCCTCAATGCCGATCCCCTTCCCCGCCGAAATCATTTTCTGGGCAAGTTTGGTCTCGAATGCGCCGCGCGAGGGCGTTGTTCCAAAATTGTGCACTGAATCGTCATCAGCTTCGATCAACACTCTGCTGTCACCGACAAAAGCGATATTGATGCGTCCCGGCTCGACACCAATCATGCTGAGTGTCGTCCAGGGCAGTTCGTGACGCGCTGAAGGTGGCCTTGACCGTTGCGCCTCAAACTGCCTGGTGATTTCAGTGGCGACGTTTCGGATCAGATCTTGAATGTCTCCACCAGCGCCAGGTTTGTGGTGCAACATTAGGTCGCGCGCCAGGTGAGCGACCCAGGCAGCGTCACTGCGTCCTGACATCAGCGGCTGGTCCACCAGGCTGGTCACACCATCAAGCACAAAGGCAATTGATGACGTAGTTCCCATGGCATCATCATTTTCGCGGTCAGGAGACCCCGGAATGCTGAGGGCCTCAAGCAATTCAATTTGAGCCATGAAATTCCTCTCTCAGGTACCTGCACTATGACTTTGCGGAACCAGCCGCCAGCTTCAGCCGTTCCATAACTAACGCCCGGTCCTCCGGAAAGTCATTTTCCACCCACCAGTCTTCAACCTGCTTCAGGACACGGCCCACGCCAGGACCTTGAGAGATGCCCGTTGCCATCACATCGCTCCCGGCCAAGGGAAACTTCGGACGTTGCCAGCGCTCAGCTTGAAGGAGTAGCTCGCGCCAAACCTTCGTTTTGGCATTTTCAGTCTCCGACGCCCACCTGAGACGGACGCAGTCAGAAAAAGCCGACGGACCATGTCGATACAGCAATCGCCGCACGGCATTCGCCGGAAGATCGGGCATCAATCGGACTGGAGCTGCAAATATGGAAACAAGTCTGTCCCTGTCCTCATTGCTGAGACGCCATCGCCCGGAAATATGCTGAGCCTGGGATAGCTCGGTCAGCAGGCTGCAAGCACGAAGTTGAGCATCAGCTTCAAACCCATGCGCGAGGTCAATCGCACAAAGCGACTCAAATCGGCTGAGCAGGAGAGCACCAGGTACCAGTTCTGCAAGCACGCCGCTATCAGTCATGACGCGAACGATCTGTCCTGGATCCCGGGCAGCAAAAAGCTTGAACATCTCGCGCTGAATTCTCTCCCCTGAAAGCGAATTCAGCTTGCTCCTGGCAGATACGCATGCAGCAAGCGCTACCCGATCGAGCTCTCCCTGTCCGTACCAGGCATGGATGCGAAACAGTCTCAGAATGCGCAAATGATCTTCAGCAATGCGTTGGTCGGCAACACCGATAAAGCGCACACGTCGACCCTTCAGATCGTCAATGCCGCTGGCATAGTCGTAGACGTTGCCCTGCATATCCGCATAAAGCGCATTTATGGTGAAGTCGCGTCGGGCTGCGTCTTCTTCCCAGCTCTTGGTGAATGCAACGCTGGCACGCCGACCGTCGGTCGACACGTCTCTTCGAAGTGTTGTGACTTCAAACGGCTTGGAATTGCAGATAACCGTCATCGTTCCGTGTTCGATTCCCGTCGCCACGGCACGCATGCCACGGGACTCGACGCACGCCGCAACCTCGTTCGGCGTAAGCGGCGTGGCAATATCGATGTCGTCAACTTTCAAACCCAGCAATGCATTGCGTACACAACCGCCGACAAAGCGTGCGTCGGCCAGCGCCTGCATCACAGCACGAGTTTCCCGGGCCTGATGCCACGGTTGCTGCGCAATGGGCAGGATGTTCGTCATGCTCTATCCGTACAAGGTCTCGTAGAGATTGATCAATATCCCCGCAGTCGCGCCCCAGATATAGTGACGCCCGAAATTCATGGCATGATAGCGCCGCTCAATGCCCTGCCACGAGCCTGTACGCTGTTCATGATTTTGTCTGTCCATCAGGAACCTCAATGGCACTTCAAACACCTCCGCAACCTCTGAAGGATCAATCTTGAGCTCGAACCCGTCGCTGACAAGACCGACAATCGGTTGGATTGAAAATCCGGTACCCGTTTCATACCGGTCGAGTTCACCGATCACTTCAACATACATTCGGGAAAGCCCGACTTCTTCTTCTGTTTCCCTCAACGCTGCATCAATGGCATTGGCCTCCCCTTCATTCACGCGTCCACCCGGAAAGCTGACTTGCCCGGCGTGCCTTGCAAGATGATCAGCCCGGCGCGTGAAGATGACGCTCAGACATTGGTCACGCTCGACAATCGGAACCAGAACAGCCGCTGGCCTGAGTGCCACCCGAGCCTTCGATTCATGCTTGAGGTGCGGGTTGAGGTCAAAATCGCCTCGGCCCGGCACGGGGTGGTGCGGCTGACCAAATCGAACGCGCTCACGAAGTCGTGTTTTGAGTTCCGGGTCCGTCATTGAATAGCGGACCCAAGAGTAAAGAATTTTCCTCCACTCCACAGGCCCAGTTGCGGTCCCTCCGGTGTGTCGCGCTCTTCGCTCCTGTCAACAAGTTCGTAGAACACCGCCCGCGAGACCAGAGCCTCCAGCCGGCCACGCACATGCAGATAGGGCCTTGGTTCGCCCGCAGCACCAGGATAGCGGACGCAAAATGGATGATCTAACCCCGCTTCTACTGCATCGCCTGCATTGGTCGTGAAAACGAGTAGCTGGTCCTTGCCGTTTCCTTGAATGTCCACACGCACAGCCAAAAACGGCGCGTCGGCGACCTGGATCCCGACCTTCTCGACGGGTGTCACCAGATAGAACCTGCCGTCGTCATCCCGGCGCAAAATGGTTGAAAACAGCCGGACAAGTCCCGGGCGGCCGATGGGAGTACCCAGATAGTACCAGGTACCGTCAACCGCAATCCGGATGTCGAGCTCACCGCAATAGGGCGGGTTCCAGCTATCCACCGGTGGTAATTTGTGCGAGCGGGCGTTTTCAGCCTGTAAATCCGCAAGCCCGCGCAGGATATCTGGCGCAGGCGCGCCCCAATGCATCGGATCCTGATTTGAACTGACCATGGTTCGGCGTTTCAATTATTAAAATTTGTTCCGCCCAACTATTAACATGAACAGCCAATAATCATTCAACATAAGCTGACAGACAGTTCTGTCTCCGGGCCGAAATTGGTTATAACAGCCCGACAGGCCAAGGCTTGCGCCTTAACGATCCGGGCCAAGTCAAGGCGCGCCACAACGAACGGCAAGAAACGGAAGAAATCGAGTGTCACCCAATTTGCCAGCCTTGGAGAATTCTGAATCAATTGTTCGCGAAGTCGAGCATGCGGTAGCAAGACTGGCGGCTGTACGGGAGGCCGTGGGTCGCGTGATCTTCGGGCAGCGCGAAGCGGTAGACCAGTCCATCATCACGATGTTGGCCGGTGGTCATGGCCTGCTGATCGGCGTACCGGGTTTGGCAAAAACGAAACTCGTCGAGACACTCGGTATCGTGCTCGGCCTCGCCACAAAGCGCATTCAGTTCACCCCGGACCTGATGCCAGCAGACATTGTTGGCTCCGAAGTGCTGGAGGAAGACGACACCGGCAAGCGTCGCTTTCGATTTATCCGCGGTCCGGTTTTTGCGCAGTTGCTCATGGCCGACGAAATCAATCGCGCGAGCCCGCGCACGCAGTCAGCATTGTTGCAGGCAATGCAGGAACGTCACGTCACGGTAGCCGGCATGCGCTATGACCTGCCGCACCCTTTCCATGTCCTCGCAACGCAGAACCCGCTCGAACAGGAAGGCACCTACCCGCTTCCTGAAGCCCAGCTCGACCGCTTCTTGCTTCAGATCAACATCGGGTACCCAGATCTGGAATCGGAAAAGCGGGTATTGCTGTCGACAACCGGTGTCACGGAAGAACACGCAAAGGAAGTCATCCGCGCCCAGGACCTCATGTTCTTCCAGAAACTGGTACGCGCGATTCCGGTTGGCGAGAAAGTACTCGACGCGATACTCGCCCTGGTGCGCAGTGCCCGACCAGAAGAAGGGGGCGCGGAAGACATAAAGGCGCACGTAGCGTGGGGACCAGGTCCGCGCGCAAGCCAGTCCTTCTCGCTCGCCGTTCGCGCCCGTGCGCTCGTTGAAGGAAGGTTTGCACCGTCGGTCGATGACGTAGTGGCCCTGGCTCAGCCGATCCTGCGCCATCGCATGGCGCTGACATTTGCCGCGCGCGCAGACGGGATCACGATGTCCGACGTCATCAACCGATTGACGAGGCCGTATCTGTAAGTGGCAGCAATCGCATCGCCAGGCGAGTAGCGTGAATTGATATCCAAACCTGCAGGCAAGCTGAATGCAAAACTTGGCGAGTGGATCGGCGGATCCAGGCCAAAGGAAAGCTCGCGCTCGCAAGCGGAAAAACTCAGTGCCCGCCTGCCTCCGCTGATGATTCAGGCCTATCGTGTCGCTGCAACCGTAGCCCAGGGCGATCACGGTCGGCGCAGGGTTGGTCAGGGTGACGCGTTCTGGCAGTTCCGCCGCTACCGCCAGGAAGACCCGTCAGTAGCCATCGATTGGCGTCAGTCCGCGAAATCACAGCACCTGTTCGTACGAGAGAGAGAGTGGTCTGCTGCGGCAAGCGTATGGATCTGGCGCGACGCGTCAGCCTCGATGCAGTATCAGTCACATGTGGCGACGAGTTCGAAGGTCGAACGTGCAACAGTTCTGGCGCTCGCGTTTGCCTCGCTGCTTGTGCGAGGCGGAGAACGTGTAGGTGAACTGGGGGGCAATCACCCTGCAGCCATCGGCCGACAGGCTATCGATCGCCTTGCGCTAAGCCTGTCGCGCAACATGAGCACGACAAATGGCACGCCACCTTGCGTCGCACTGCCGAGGTTCTCCCAGATAGTTTTGATCAGCGACTGGCTCTCACCCATCGATTCAGCATTGAATGTATTGCGCCACTACGGCGCCCTGGGGGTCAGGGGACATCTGATCCAGGTGCTCGACCCCGCAGAAGAAGATCTGCCGTTCAACGGACGCATCGAGTTCGAAGACACGGCATCCAGGGTTCGCATGCTGGCGCGACGGGCCGAGACCCTCAGAGAAGCCTATCGCGGACGACTGTCGGCACTGCAGACCAGCCTCGCGCAGGCTTGTCGTCGCCAGGACTGGACCTTTGCGACCCATCGAACGGACCGGCCGGCCCAAACGGCGTTGCTCGCAGCCTACGCCGCATTGTCCGCGCACCGTCCCCTAGAGTTGAGGTAGGTCTTGACCACGATCGGCCCGATTGCATTTGGCGCACCGTGGGTCCTGTTCGGCCTGATAGTTCTTCCTGTGATCTGGTGGCTTTTGCGGGTCACGCCGCCGGCGCCAAAGAAAGTTCGGTTCCCGGCGGTCCGGCTGCTTTTGGGTTTGCAGCAAAGTGAAGAAACACCGGCTCGGACACCGCTATGGCTTCTTCTTCTGCGCATGGTAATCGCTGCCGTCGTCATTGTCGCCCTCGCGGATCCCTTCCTGAATCCGCAGACAGTGGGATCCAAAACAAGCGCCGTCGTGATCGTGGTCGACAACAGTTGGGCAGCCGCCGCGCGCTGGGATGACAGGGTGGGTGTCATGCAGGGACTCGCGGCTGAAGCTGAACGTGAAAAGCGTCCACTGGTTATTGTGCCGACCGCGCTCAGCGACGCCTCGATCCGCCTGAAGAAAATGTCGGGTGCCGAAGCGCAAGGCGCCGTCAAGGCCATCGCCCCGCAGCCGTTTGGCGTTGACCGGATCAAGGCACTCACAGCGCTTGAGGCAATGATGCTCGAAGGCAAGCCCGACATTGTCTGGCTTGCAGACGGTCTTGACGATCGCAATGGCGGCGAATTCGCAAGCCGCCTTTCCGGCATCGGCAGCGTGCGGATGATCGCCGACGGCGACCTCAATTCGCCGATGGCGCTGACCCTGCCCCGCGCAGAAGGCGGAACGCTCGTGTTCAGGGTGATCCGCGCCAATGCGCGCGCCGAAATCAAGGGCACGTTGAGAGCGACAGGATTGCAGGGTCGTTACCTGGCGTCACAGGATTTTATCCTGAAGCAGAACGAGGTGCAGAAGGACGTACCTCTGGAACTGGCAACGGAACTTCGCAATGACCTCGAGCGCATCGAAATCTCCAACCATCTCTCGGCAGGCAGCTCAGTTCTGATTGATGAACGCTGGCGCCGGCGTCCCGTCGGGCTGGTTTCCGGACAATCTGTCGACGCAGCGCAGCCGCTGCTGTCGGACCTGTTTTATCTCGATCGCGCATTGCAGCCATACGCAGAACTCCACCACGGCAGTATTCCGGATCTCGTCAAGTCCGGCTTGTCTGTGTTGATGCTGGCAGATGTTGGCCAGCTCGTAGCTGACGACAAGACCGCTGTTGCAGAATGGGTTTCGCGCGGGGGCGTGCTCGTGCGCTTTTCAGGTCCCAAACTCGCGGCACAGGCAGACGATTTGATCCCTGGCAAGCTGCGCACGGGAGGCCGCCTTCTCGGCTCGGCCATGTCCTGGGAAAAGCCACAATCGCTTGGCGCCTGGCCCGAGGACAGCCCCTTTGCGGGCTTGGCCGCGCCTCCCGATGTCACCGTACGAAGGCAGGTTCTTACCGACCCGCGTTCAGACGGCGATATCAGAACCTGGGCGCAACTGGCTGACGGCACGCCACTGGTCACAGCCACCCAGAAGGACAAGGGGTGGGTCGTCCTTTTCCACGTCACCGCGAATACTTCATGGTCGTCCCTGCCCTTGTCAGGACTTTTTGTCGACATGTTGAGACGCACGATTGCACTGTCGATCGGCATCTCGGGGGAAACGTCTTCTGCCAAGTCACCTGATGGACCACTCGCACCGATCGAAACTCTCGACGGCTTCGGCAGGCTCGGCTCGCCATCGCCTTCTGCCCTGTCGATGCGACCGACCGAATTCGATCTGGCCGTTGCGGGTCCTCAGCATCCTCCGGGCTTTTACGGAGAAGGAGGCATGCGCCGTGCCTTCAACCTGTTCCGGCACGACGCACAGCTTCAGCCAATGCCATCTCTTCCACAAAGCATACAGACTGCGGAATTCGGACTGCGCCAGGCTGCCGAGTTGAAATATTCGCTCATGACGATCGGCATAATTCTGGCGCTGCTCGACCTGATCGCAGGGCTGGCACTCCGTGGACTGATCCCGCTCCCTTCATTGTCCCTTCGCCAGTCAGGGCAGGCGGCGATTGCCCTTCTGCTGCTGGTACCATTGGTTCATGACGCTCGAGCAGACGACGCCTTCGACCTGAAAGCAGCCCTGAATTTCCGGCTTGCCTACGTGCAGACAGGCGATCCCGAAGTCGATGCGATGAGCAAGGCTGGGCTCACCGGGCTAACGCGAGCCCTGAAGGAACGAACGGCCGTAGAGCCGTCCGAGCCTCTGGGCGTTGATATCGAGAACGATGAACTCGCGTTCTTCCCGATGCTTTACTGGCCGATTTCACAGAATCAGTCCCAGTTGTCATCAGCGGCGCTCGCGAAGGTGGATGCCTTCATGCGCAACGGCGGCACGATCATCTTTGACACCCGCGACCAGGACACGGCGCTTCCGCTCGCCTCCGGCGCAGGCGTTCGAGGCTCGGTGACGCTTCGCAAATTGTTGTCGGGCCTCGACATGCCGCCGCTTCAGCCACTGACACAGGAACACGTCCTGTCGCGCACGTTCTATCTGTTGCGTGAATTTCCCGGACGTTGGGCTTCTGGCCGTGTCTGGATCGAAGGCAAGCAGTCCACCGAAGATGGCTCGACCGAGACGACGGCGTCAGATGGCGTTTCGCCCATCATCGTGGGCGGCGCAGACTGGGCCGCAGCATGGGCCGAAGATGCCGAGGGGCGCCCGATGGCCGCGGTGGTTCCAGGCGGCGAGCGCCAGCGCGAGATCGCAATGCGCTTTGGCATCAACCTGGTCATGTATACGCTGACCGGCAACTACAAGGCGGACCTCGTGCACGTACCCCACATCCTGGAACGGTTGGGGCAATAGCGCGTGGCACTCGACATCGTCTTCGCCCCGCATGTATCCGACCTCACGCTGATGTCGCTGACGGTTGCAAGCGTTGCAGTCGTGGGCGCTGGGCTCCTGCTGCGCGCACCGGGGACGCTATGGCGGGCTGCTGCCATGGCGGCAGCGGTGCTGGTGCTGGCCAATCCTGCAATCATCGAGGAAGAGCGCAAGGGGTTGCCGGACGTTGCCGTCATTGTCGCCGACCTGACACAGAGCCAGTCCATCGGCGACCGGACGAGGCTCGTGTCGCAAACCGTTGACCAGCTCAGAACCAGACTTGCAGAGAAAAATGACCTCGAAGTCCGCGTGATTACCGTAGCCGAAAACAGAAATCGGAACCACGACGGCGGCACGGCCCTGTTTGGTCCGCTTGCCGAAGCGCTCGCAGACGTACCCACCGACAGGATCGCCGGCGCAATTCTTGTGACGGATGGACAAGTCCACGATGCGCCCACCGGCACAAGTGCAAAGCTCAACTATCCCGTCCACACACTGTTGACGGGTGAACCCAACGAAAAAGACAGAAAGTTGACGATCGTCCAGGCACCAAGGTTCGGGATTGTCGGCGAGCCATTGAAATTCACCGTCCGCGTCGACGACTTTGGCGCTGACGCACAGACCGCGGCGACACTTGAAGTGAAGATCGACGGCAAGCCGGTACGTACTGTCATGGCCACTGTCGGACAGCAGACAACGATCGACCTTCGTCTGCCGCATGGCGGAGAAAATGTCATCGAGATGAAAGCCGGTGCCGGGCCAAACGAACTGACACTGCTGAACAACAATGCGGCAGTCATCACGACTGGCATTCGAGATCAGTTGAAGGTGTTGCTGGTGTCCGGCGAGCCGCATGCAGGCGAACGGACGCTGCGCAACCTGCTCAAGGCCGACCCGTCAGTTTCGCTCGTACACTTCACGATTTTGAGACCGCCTGAAAAGCAGGATGGAACTCCCACCGACGAGCTCTCGCTGATCGCCTTTCCGACGCGCGAACTCTTCGATGAAAAGCTCAGCCAGTTCAATCTGATCATTTTCGACCGCTACCAGAAGCGCGGCATCCTTCAGCTCGCCTACTATGAAAACGTCGCCAGATACGTTGAAAACGGCGGGGCGCTGCTTGTCACGTCCGGCCCGGAATACGCTTCATCCTACAGTCTGTTCCGCTCGCCACTCGCGTCTGTGCTTCCGGCAGAGCCAGTTGACCACGTCATCGAACAGGGCTTCAAGCCAAGGCTCACGAGCAGTGGCGCACGCCATCCGGTGACCGCAGGACTTCAGGGAGCCAATGTCGGCGACACGGCGCCAAGCTGGGGTCGCTGGTTTCGTCTGGTACAGTCATCCGTGATCAGCGGTCAGACGCTGATGAGCGGACCAGAAAGCAAACCGCTCCTGGTTCTCAATCGTGTGCAGAAGGGCCGGGTCGCCCTTTTGCTCTCCGATCACGCATGGCTCTGGACCAGGGGCTTTGAGGGCGGCGGCCCGCAAGCCGAATTGCTGCGCCGCCTCGCGCACTGGCTGATGCAGGAACCCGATCTTGAAGAGGAACGGCTGCACGGCGTCATCTCGGGAGACCGGCTCAGCATCACGCGCCACACCATGGCCGAAAAGGCGTCAACGATCGACGTTACGTTTCCGTCTGGACGTGCAGAAAAAGTAACGCTCTCGCCGACCGAAGACGGAGCGTTTTCGGGCACGATCAAGGCTGAAGAATTGGGTCTCTACCGCATGAAGGACGGAAATCTCTCGGCGGTGGTTGCAGCAGGACCCCTGAACCCAAAGGAACTGACAGACGTTCGTGCCACCGACACATGGCTAAGACCTGTTGCGACGGCGACCCGCAGCGCGATCCGATGGATCAAGCGCGATGGCTTGCCCGACATTCGTCGCACCCGGCCCGGACGCAGCGCTGCTGAAGGCAACTGGATTGGCATGCAGGCGAACGAATCCTATGCCGTCAGCTCAACAAGGCAGACACCGTTGTTCCATCCCGCGCTGGCTTTGTTGCTGATTGTCGGTGGATTGCTATTTGGCTGGCGTCGCGAGGGGCGCTAGCCCCGCGCCAAGCGCGTCGCGTGGATAGTCAATCCTTGGCTTGCGAAGTTCGCCCTTGAGGCCTTCAAGCGCACCCTCTTGGAGCGCAAGTCCAAGCAAGCGGGCCGGGTCCACCGGGCCGGGCATGCTCACTGCCCCAAGAGGCGCTATCCGCTTGAAACCGGCCCGCGCATAGTAGGGCTCGTCACCAACAAGCAGCACAATGCGATGGCCCGCTGCACGCGCAGCATCCAGGCTGACCTGCATCAGACGCAGCGCAATCCCCTGCCCCTGCATGCTGGTTGCAACAGCAATGGGTCCCAGCATGATGGCGGCCGTCCCATTGGCATCGACCGGCCAATAGCGGACTGTGCCGACGACCCGACCATCCGCTTCTGCAACAAACGACAGATCTTCGATCTGCTTCACGCCTTCACGAAGGCGGTATGCGCTCTTGGCATATCGGCCCGGCCCGAAGGCCTCCGCAACCAGCGCATCGACGCGCACGTGGTCGGCTGCTGTTTCCCGGCGAACCGCGACCGTCATTGCGGTGATCTGCTCTGCAAAAGCTGTGACAGCAACTTGATTTGCTCTTCCTGCTTCTGGATGAGCTGGGTCAGCTGTTCGGTGCGCACGAGGTCCAGCTTTTCGTGCAGGGTCATGATCTCGAGCTCGGCCTTCAGGTTGACTTCATAGTCATGCTGGGCGGCCGCCCTGTCCTTCGTACTCTGCCTGTTTTGTGACATCATGATGATCGGCGCCTGCAGCGCCGCCAGCATTGAGAGCATCAGATTGAGAAAAATGAACGGGTACGGGTCGAAGCCATTCACGAGGATCAGCGTGTTGGTTGCCGTCCACACCACCAGCACAACACCAAAGAGGGAAATGAAGGTCCATGACCCTCCGAACTCCGCAACCCGGTCAGCCAGCCATTCTCCGAAAGTCTCTTTCTCCTTGAGTTCGCGATGGACGTCGCGGCTGACGAGGGTCCTTTCGGAAACATGCTGCAGGATCCGCCGTTTCCTCTCCGACGACGTGTCGGCGCCAAGCCCCAGCTTGTGTTCCAAAGTGTGAACCCATTGATTCATGATCATTCCTGGACCTCCCGCGAGCAATTGGCTGGACCGCAATACCGCCACGAGGTGCAAAATACAAACTTCTTGTCTGGGGCTGGAACGCCAGAGCACCTGCCGCTAACGTGCGGGCCGAAACGCATCGCAAATGAGGAGGAATTCCGATGGGATTACTTGACGGAAAAGTCGTGTTGGTGACCGGTGGTGCCAATGGAATTGGCAAGGAATGCGCGCTCCTGGCGGCCCGGGAAGGCGCCAAGGTCGTGGTCAACGATCTCGGCGGCGCAGTCGCCGGCGGAGACGAAGGCTCGGCCGGCCCGGCCGAGATAGTCGCCCGCGAGATCATCGCCAAGGGTGGCCAGGCCGTGTCCAACTCCGACTCGATCACGAATCGCGCAGGCGTGAAACGCATGATTGAACAGGCCAGGGACTCCTTCAAAGGCCTGCATGCCATCATCAACCCGGCAGGCATCCTTCGTGACACGATGTTCCACAAGATGGACGACAAGGATTGGGACATGGTGATCGATGTCCACTTGAACGGCGCATACAATGTGTGCCGCGCATCGATCGAGCATTTCCGCGAGCAGCAGGATGGTGCCTATGTGCTCTTCACTTCGACCAGCGGCATCATCGGCAATATTGGCCAGGCCAACTATGCAGCAGCCAAGATGGGCGTGGCAGGCCTGTCCAGGATCATCGCAATGGAAGGTGTCACAAAGAACGTACGCTCCAACATCATCGCACCATTTGCATGGTCGCGCATGATCGCAACGATTCCGATAAAGGACGAAGCCTCGGCCAAGCGCGTTGAGCGCATGAAAAACCACATGCGCGCCGACCAGGTCGCCCAGCTCGCAATCTCGCTGATCGCACCGCAGGCAAAGGACGTCACCGGACAGGTTTTCGTGGCACGCGGCAACGAAATCTTCCTGATGTCCCAATCGCGTCCCGTGCGCGGCATGACCAAGGTCGAAGGCTGGACGCCCGAAACCATTTGCAATCATGCATTCCCGGCGCTCAAGACAATGATGTATGACTCAGGCCCCACCACATCAGTCTTTGGATGGGATCCGGTTTGAGCCACTCCCTGATCATGGATGCGCTCCCCCAGGAGCGCATCTATTTCGGCCACTCGGTTCGCGACGCGCTGGGGCTGGAAGTCGATCGGCTGGGTGCCCAGCGCGTCTTCCTTGCGGCATCGAAGACACTGCGTCGTGAGACGGGTGCGATCTCGCTGCTGGTTACAACACTGGGCGCAAAGTGTGTCGGAATTTTCGACGGCATCGCTGAACACTCGAAACTCGACGGCGTGGCTGCCGCAGCCGCGGCAGCACAGGCCTCAAAGGCAGACCTGCTTGTCGGCGTCGGCGGTGGCTCGATCATCGACGGCCTGAAAATCGTCCAGTTGGCGCTCGCAAACAATGTCACCAGCGTCAACGACATTCTGGCGCTGCGAAAGGCAAGGACCATCCCCCTGCATGCCATACGCCAGATCGCCATTCCCACCACCCTGTCGGGCGCCGAAGTCACGCCGGCAGGCGGCGGCACGGACTCCGGGCGTGGCGTGAAAATTGGCTTCATCGATCCGCAACTCGTGCCGCGCTCGGTCATCTATGACCCGGCAATGGGAGCGCTGACAGCGGAATGGCTATGGCTCTCAAGTGCCATTCGCGGCGTGGATCATTGCTGCGAAGGCATTCTTGCCCGCAACGCCAACCCTGTGGCAGATGCTGGGCTGCTGCACGCCCTGAAGCTCTTCTCAACGACGCTCCGGCGCACGAAAACGGTGCCCGGAGATCCATTCGCCAGGTCATCATCGCAGATCGCGAGTTATCTGGCCTGTACCAGTTCAATCCGCGCAGGTTCAGGCGCAAGCCACGGCATCGGATATATCCTCGGCGGCAGATACGGCGTGCACCACGGATACGCAAGTTGCATCATGCTTCCGCATGTACTGCGCTGGAACAGTCCTTCCACGGAAGACCGCCAGAAACTCATCAGTATCGCCATGAACAGGCCTGACCTGAGCGCAGGTGATGCAGTGGCCGGACTCGTTTCGGACTTGGGCTTGCCAACACGCCTCCGCGATGTGGGTATCGCCGAAAAGGACCTGGGCGCAATCGCCGCTGAAGCGGCGACGCACCCTGTGGTTTTGTCAAACCCGCGCCCGATTACCCGGACCGAAGACGTGCTGGAAATCGTCACCAGCGCCTGGTGACTGCACTACCAGCGAGGGCTTTTCGCTACCCCGTCCAGATGTTCGTTCAGTCGGCGCCGCGTGCCGCCTGTCGTTCCCTTGGGCAGCTCCCGCACTGGAAAAAACGCGGCTTCCGCAATCTCAAGCGGCCGGGACTTGCCTTCAATCCTGGCCCATCCGCGCGCAACGTAGACTGCAATGTGATCGGACTTGTTTTCGGTCAGGCTCAGATAGACACCAAAAAGGTCCGGCGCGTCACTGGTCGCAATCAGGGCTTCCTCGCGCAGTTCACGCACCGCAGCTTCTGCCATGGTTTCCTGCGGATCGACGGCACCACCTGGAAAATGCCAGCCAGGCGCATAAGTGTGCCTGACCAGCAGAACGCGATTTTCCTGATCAATGACGATAATCCGTACACCGATTGTTAACGGCCAGCGGCCACGACGCGCAAAGCGCATCACACGATGATACGCGAATGCTGTCGTGCCGACGGCCTTTCCGAGGATTGACGCCATAAGTGACCCGTTCGCCATGCGTTAAGACGCAATAAACGCTGTTCAGTAAACCGTCTCTAACTGTTCTTTGAATACTCTGCCAACTCAAATTGCCTGAAACTGGGGATGCAAATGTCTGCAAGCATTGAACGCGCTGAAGCCAAGAGCTTGTTTGCATATGCACGTCGCGTCCTGTCCGGCACGGAAGAGCCGCCGGAGCCGCCCGCCGATCCGGTCGATATACGCTCTGGGATCGACCGCGCCCTCCGCCATACCCGCCGCGCGCCGTTAACCCCGAAGACCACGGAGGAAGCAGCCGCCAGGGCCGTCGCCGCCGTTGAAGGCACGCTGGTCGCAATCGACTCGATTCACGACTATCTCAGGGAAGCGCTGGACCTGACCGCCGCCGCCCTTGTCGCTCCCGATGCAACAAAGCGGGCGATGATCGCCGACCGCTACGAGGAACTGCGCTCGCGGATCGACACCGTCGCCAATGGCGCGACGTTTGAAGGTGTAAACCTGATCGACTCCGGACGCGAATCCATCGAAATCAAGCTCCCGGCAGCGGGCGAACCACGCCACTCGATCGGTCACATCACGCTGGTAGCAGGCGAACGGGGCCTGTCACTGAAAGCCCCTTCCGAGCTCTTTGCTTCGAACGACGAAATTGAAGTCGCCCGGCACACACTCCTGTCTGCTCGCGAACGTCTCGGTCGCGCCGCAGAAACATTCCTGAACCAGGCCAGTGTGCTCGCGCCGCACCTTGGCATGACCGGCTAGGCCGCAGGGCCCTGAAGACAGGCAGTTTGCCGTTTCACCGCCGTGGGGAACCAGTTACGATGCCGTCTCGACGAAAGAGGACGGCATGGCGAACACACAATCAAATGCTGAACAAATCACCTTCTGGAACGGTGATGCCGGCCTGAAATGGGTCCGCTCGCAGGAGCGTCTGGATGGTATGCTGTCGGGCATTTCCGCCGAGCTCATCAGAACCGCAAACGTCACTGCATCCGATCGCGTCCTCGATGTCGGTTGCGGTTGCGGAGAAACCTCAATCGCCATGTCCAAAAGCGGTGCAGCGGTGACCGGGATCGATATTTCGGCGCCGATGCTGGCGCATGCGAAACACCGTGCCCCAAAGCTGAGTTTCATAGAGGCGGACGCCTCCAGCTACAGGTTCGAGCGCAACTTCAGCCTGCTGTTCTCGCGATTTGGAGTGATGTTTTTTGCCAACCCGGATGAGGCATTCAGGAACATGAGATCCGCGGTCGCGTCGAACGGCCGACTGGCTTTTGCCTGCTGGCGCGACTGGCGGGAAAATGAATGGGTGCGCGCACCGATGGCAGCCGTCAGGCCGCATGTGTCCCCGCAGCCGCAAATGGGACCTGAAGATCCTGGCCCTTTTTCATTCGCCGACCCAGCCCGTGTCCGCCGCATTTTGAACTATGCCGGCTTTGACCAGATCGCCATCACTCCCTTTGACGCCGCCATGCAGCTGGGTAGCGATCTGGATGAAGCCTGCACCCACATCCAGGAAGTCGGACCAGTCTCACGGATGCTGGCAGACTCGTCCCCGCAACAAAAGTTGAATGCAGTCAATGCGCTCCGCGACGCACTGACGCCCTATGCCGCAAACAGACCCTTCACCATGGGCGGTGCAGTGTGGATCGTGACTGCAAAAGCCTGATCAGCCGGAATTTGCAGAAGATTTGTGCAATCCCGGGCGCCCCACGGTTGCGATCCTCACCAAAGGGTTAAGCCTGTCGGCTCGGTTAGTGATGCGTTAAAAAATGCATGCGAATTGCTTCAACGATCTTTAAGCGCGCTTGGTCATAATCCGCTGAGAAAAACCAGCCCCCGCGTGCCAATACGCGAGGGTAAAAACCGGCTGCGTGTTGCATGTTTCAGATTGGTGGGGTCATCTTCGTCTTCGCGACCGTATTCGGCGGCTTCATGCTGTCGGGCGGAAGCTTTGATGTGATCCTGCATGCGTTGCCTTTCGAAGGCACGCAGATTCTGGGTGCAGCCGTCGGCGCCTTCCTGATTTCTTCAAGCGGACCAACGCTGAAAGCAACGCTCGGCTCATTCGGCAAGATCATGTCCGGCTCGAAGTGGAAGGACAAGGACTACACTGACCTCCTCTGCCTGCTCTTCACACTGACCAAGACGATGAAGTCCAAAGGCATGATCGCACTCGAACAGCACATCGAGAAGCCGGAAGAGTCCAATATCTTCAAGCACTATCCGCGCGTCATGCACGATCACTTCGCGATCGATTTCATCTGCGACACAATCCGCATGATGACAATGAGTCTGGAAGACCCGCACCAGGTCGAAACCGCGATGGAAAAGCAGCTCGAAAAACACCACCACGAGGCACTCGCCGGCGCGCATTCGTTCCAGAACATGGCTGACGGCATGCCCGCGCTTGGCATCGTCGCCGCCGTTCTGGGCGTGATCAAGACAATGGGCTCGATCACCGAGCCACCAGAAGTCCTGGGCGAAATGATCGGTGGCGCACTTGTGGGTACATTCTTCGGCGTGTTCCTGGCATACGGCTTCATCGGCCCGTTCGCGACCCGAATCAAGGAAGCGGTTGATGAGGAAGGCCTTTTCTATCACGTCATTCGCGACGTACTCGTTGCGCATCTTCACGGCAATGCGGCGCAGGTCTCGGTTGAAATCGGCCGCGGCAGCGTTCCAAGTCACTTCCAGCCTTCATTCGCGAAACTCGAGGAAGCAATAAACGCGGCGCCGGGCGACAAGGGCTAATTTCGCGTCTGACCCCACAGGCTGACGAAAAAGACCGTGACGCCGCCCCCCAGCATCGCCAGCGGGACAAGCCAGTCGACACGCATATCAATCCCGGCAACCATGGCGATGGTCACCACCATTCCTGCAGATTGAGCCAGCTTCATGCCGTGCCTCACGCTTTTCCCCACCTGCATTTTATCCCGTTTGCTCCCCCAGCCTCACCCGCATTGGTTTTAGGGTTAAGCCGCCCTATTTTTCGGGAATTGAACCGATTCAGAGCGGGAGCGTAACCATGCTGTTGGTCATGAAAAGCGTTTTGACACAGGACGAAGCGGCCAAGGCTGTTGAAAGGATAAACGCGCTCAGCTTCGTCGACGGCGCAAGGACAGCAGGTTGGCACGCCAAACTCGTGAAGAAAAACGAACAGGTCGACCGCAATCACCCCGACTACATCGCGTTGAACAAATCGGTGACCGAAATCATCATGCGCAATTCGACATTTCGCATGGGTTTCCGTCCGCGCCACGTCACACCGCTATTGTTCAGCCGGTATCACGACGGCATGGAGTACGGCACGCATGTCGACGACCCGCATATGTACAACTTGCGCAGCGACGTCTCGTTCACCGTGTTCCTCGCGGATCCGTCAACCTATGACGGTGGGGAACTCGTCATGGAAACGACCGGAGGGGAACAGGCCTACAAGCTGGGCATCGGTGACATGATCGCCTACTCCTCCACAACGCTCCACCGCGTCACGCCCGTGACAAGGGGCGAGCGCCTTGCCGCCGTCGGCTGGAGCCAGTCTTTCATTCGCGACGCCGCCAAACGCGAAATCCTGTACGAACTCGATATCGCCCGACGTTCCATATTTGACCGCGAGAAGAAATCGAGGGATTTCGATCTGATCTCCAGGGCGCACGCCAATCTTATCCGCATGTGGTCCGACGGCTAGCCCCCGGAATCGCCCTGGAAGCGCCCTGGGAACGCCAGCATCCTGCCGACTCTTTTTCCTGTCCCGATCCCAACCCGCGACAATCCAACCTAGTTGATTCGACAAGAACGTTCCTATATTGTTCTTTATCGTATTCCGGGCCAAATCCCCGCTGCCACTTGAAATCTTGAATAAATCTGGCGCTCCCGCCCCGTCAGTCTGCGCGGCAAAAGAAATAGCAGACGGGTACCCCTCACTGCGCCCGGATTTGATCAGACCTCAATCGTCCCGACCACAACCGATCAAACGAAACTTGCCGTACAAAATTGTCACCTTTTAACCAGTCGGCCCGAGCCAACAAGCCAAAAACCGACCACCAGTCAAGGTGACACTGTCCCCTTTGAATCATTCAAATCCGCACCCGCTCACTCCGTATCAAACTTGATCCCCTGCGCCAGTGGCAGCGCATTGGAATAGTTCACCGTCGCGGTCTGGCGGCGCATATACGCCTTCCAGGAGTCCGAGCCGGACTCGCGTCCTCCGCCGGTGTCCTTCTCACCACCAAATGCACCACCGATTTCCGCGCCACTCGGGCCGATGTTGACGTTGGCGATGCCGCAGTCGCTTCCGGCCGCAGCCGTAAAACGCTCGGCTTCCTGCATGTCGCGCGTGAAGATGCAAGATGAAAGGCCCTGCGTGACATCGTTCTGCAGGCAAAGGGCCTCATCGAAATCGCGATAGGTCAGCACATAGAGGATCGGCGCGAACGTCTCGTGCTTCACGATCTCGCTCTGCGTCGGCATTTCCACTAGCGCCGGCTGCACATAATACGCATTCGGGAATTTGTCGGCCAGCGCACGTGCTCCGCCTGTCACCTTGCCACCCTGCGCCTTTGCAGCCGCCAGCGCTGCCTGCATGCCATCAAATGACACCTTGTCGATCAGCGGACCTACAAGCGTGCCATCTTCCAGCGGGTTGCCGATCCTGATTGCGCCATAAACCGCCTTCAGGCGTGCAACCAGCTTTTCGGAAACGGATTCATGCACGATCACACGGCGAAGCGTGGTGCAGCGTTGCCCGGCCGTGCCGACTGCCGCAAACGTGATCCCACGTTCAGCCAGCTTCAGGTCAGCCGAAGGCGCAACGATCATCGCATTGTTGCCTCCGAGCTCAAGGATCGTGCGACCCAGACGCCCCGCAACAACCGGCGACAGCGCCTTGCCCATGCGTGTGGACCCGGTCGCCGAAATCAGCGGCACGCGCGCATCGGCAGCCATTTGCTCGCCGACCGCACGTCCGCCCTGGATCACTTGTGACAACGCCTTTGGCGCGTCACCAAACCGGTTCAAAGCCTTCTCGAACAGCTTCTGCGTCGCCATCGCGGTCAGCGGAGTCTTTTCCGACGGCTTCCACAAGACGCTGTCACCACAAACAATGGCAAGCGCCGCATTCCATGCCCAAACGGCCACCGGGAAGTTGAAGGCACTGATAACACCGACAGGTCCCAGCGGATGCCACGTCTCCATCATGCGATGCCCCGGACGTTCCGAAGCAATCGTCAGGCCGTAAAGCTGCCGCGACAGACCCACTGCGAAATCGCAGATGTCGATCATCTCCTGAACCTCGCCAAGGCCCTCCTGCACGATTTTGCCCGCCTCCAGCGTCACAAGCTTTCCAAGCGCCGACTTGTTCGCACGAAGCTCTTCACCGAACAGGCGGATAAGCTCTCCACGACGCGGTGCAGGTACTTCGCGCCATGCATGAAACGCCTTCACCGACGACGCAATCTTGGCTTCAACTTCGGCAGCCGTATCGCTGCGCACATGGCCAAGCACCGCACCATCAATCGGGCTGCTCACCACAAGATCACCGCGCGACACATCCTCAGTCGAAATGCCAAGGGCCTTGAGCGTTGCTTCCGTCATCGCAATTTCTCCAACCACAAAATGCGTGTCATGGTCCGCAAAGGCGGACCACCCACGACTGTTTCATTTGTTCTTCAATGCCGCCGCGCGAATACCCGACAGCGTCGCCGTCGGCGTGATCTGGTCGGGATCCGTCACGATCTCGATCAGCGCAGGCTTGCCCGCCGAAAGCGCTTCTTCAAACGCAGGCGCAAATTCCGACGTCTTGCGCACGGTCGCACCAAAACATCCAAACGACCGCGCATAGGCCGCAAAATCCGGATTGCGCAGCTCCGTGCCAATCACGCGTGCAGGATACTCACGCTCCTGGTGCATGCGTATCGTGCCAAAAACACTGTTGTTGAACACAAGGAAGATGACGTTCAGCCCAAACTGCACCGCCGTCGCGAGCTCCTGCCCGTTCATCATGAAGCAGCCATCGCCAGAACAGGCAATCACAATACGATCAGGATGGGTTGCCTTCGCACTGATGGCAGAGGGGACACCATAACCCATCGCACCACTCGTTGGCGCAAGCTGGGTATGCAAGCCCCGATGCAGGTGAAACCTGTGCAGCCAGCCTGCATAATTGCCGGCACCATTCGTCAGGATCGCATTCGCGGGCAGCCGCTGGTTGAGCCATGCAAAGATCTCGGAAGGATTGACGTCGCCTTTCACAGTCACGGGCTTCACGAACGCTTCATAGTCGACATGCGCGCTCTTTGCCCAGTCACTCCACGCAACATGCGCAGGCGCCTTCAACTGCGAGGCCGCACGACCAAAGGCTTCCATGCCCGACACAATGCCGAGCTCGGCCTGGTAGACACGGTTCAGCTCTTCAGCGGCCGGAAACACATGCACCAGCCGCTGCCTCGCGATCGGGGGCACAAGTCGCGTATAGCCCTGCGTGGTCATCTCACCCAGGCGCGGCCCGATCACAAGCATCAGGTCAGCCGCAGCGATGCGCGCACCAAGCTTCGGATCGATGCCGATACCCATGTCGCCCGCATAGAGTGGATGGCGATTGTCGATACGGTCCTTGCCGCGGAACGACGTCGCAACGGGAATATTCCAGTTCTCGAGGAACACACGCACGAGCTCGCACGCAGCATCGCTCCACCCGCCCCCGCCGATGAGGGCCAGCGGCCGCTCCGCTGACGACAGGATCTGCGCAAGCTGCGTCATGTCTTCAGGCCGCGGCGCCGCCTCCACGCGTTGGTAAGGACGCGAGTCCAAAGCCTCCATCTGCTCGGTCAGCATGTCTTCCGGCAAGGCGAGCGCAACAGGACCGGGCCTCCCGCTTACCGCCGTATGAAAGGCCCGCGCGACAAACTCCGGCACGCGGTCAGCCGTTGGAATCTCGGCCACCCACTTGGTCAGCGGACCCAGCATCCGCCGATAGTCGATCTCCTGGAACGCCTCGCGCTCCACCTGGTCGCGCGCCACCTGCCCGATGAACAGGATCATCGGGGTCGAGTCCTGGAAAGCCGTGTGCAGGCCAATGCTCGCATGCGTGGCGCCAGGCCCGCGCGTCACAAAGCAGATGCCGGGCCTGCCCGTCAGCTTGCCATAGGCTTCAGCCATGTTGGCAGCACCCGCTTCGTGACGGCACGTGATGAGCCTGATCTGCTCGCGCGCATCGTAAAGCGCGTCGAGCACGGCGAGATAGCTCTCGCCGGGGACGCCAAAGGCAAGGCTCACGCCATGAATCTTCAACTGGTCGACAAGGATCTGTCCGCCGCTGCGAAGATTGCTCATGAGTGTCCTAGTGTCCGGTTTCTGCGTAGTAACGGCCGAAGCGATTGTCCAGGAATGTAGCAAGGTCCGCCTGCTCCTGCCGCACAAATCCTTTCCGCGGCAGTTTGCCGTTGGCCAGCATGTCGACCATGGCGCACATGCCCGCAGCTGTGGTGATCTGGATCGCGCTCATCAGCTGCCCGTCGATCTTGTGTGCGTAGATCTTGCGCGCAAAGCTTTCTTGCGTCAGTTGCCCGCGCATTTGACCCGACACCGTCACGAATACAAGCACCACGTCCTGATAAGTGATCGGGATGGCAGCTTCAAGCACGTCTTTCAGGATGTCACGTCGCTGACCCAGTCGCAGGTCGCGAACCAGCGTCTTCACGATGTCGCGGTGTCCCGGGTAGCGCACGGTCTTGTAGTTCAGGTTCTCGACCTTCCCTTCAAGCGTCTCGCACAGCGTGCCCAGCCCGCCCGAGGTGTTGAACGCCTCATAGTCGACACCGTCGAGCGAGAAATGCTCCATCTCTTCCAGAGCCGGCATCTCGCGCAGATGGCCATCGACAATGGCTTCGCAGGGATTGCAGTACTCGTTGATCAGGCCGTCGGTTGACCAGGTCAGGTTGTATTTCAGCGCATTGGTCGGATACTCGGGCAGCGCACCGACGCGCATATGCACGTCGCGCAGCGTCTCGAACTTCTTTGTCATGTCATGCGCAGCAATGGAGATGAAGCCCGGCGCCAGTCCGCACTGCGGCACGAAGGCGGTATCCGCGCCCTTGGCAAGCGACTTCACCACGCGGGTGCTCTCGACATCTTCCGTCAGGTCAAAATAGTGCGCGCCGCATTCCTTGGCAGCGCCGGCGATGGCCGGTGTCAGGTTATAGGGCATGGCCGATACGACCATGTCGTGCCCTTTGATGGCAGCGCGCAAGGCCGCCGGATCCGCAACGTCCAGCACCCGCGTGCTTGTGTTCTTCGTAGGCAATCGCTCAAGGCTCTTGGCATCGCGGTCAGCGACCGTCAGCTGATAATCACCCGTGCTGCCCAGCATCGCGGTGATCGCGCTGCCAATCTTGCCGCCGCCCAGCAGAATGAGTTTCACCATGACCGTCTCCTCGAAATCCGTTGCTTCGAGCCGATTCTAGTCCTGCTTTCCGCCGATTTGGAGGCTACAAACCGACGATTCTTAGTGAAATTGCAGGCATTATGTCGGAAACTCCGGCGAAATGTAAAAGATCACCATGCCCGCTCTCGACGAAACCGACCGCAAACTTCTCGTCCTTCTGCGCACGGATGCGCGCGAACCCGTTGCGTCGCTCGCCCGCAAACTGCACCTCGCCAGATCCACCGTACAGGAACGTATCGAGCGCCTGGAAAAATCCCGCATCATTGAGGGTTACACGATCCGTGCAGGCGTCGACTATGCCGACCGCCAGATCCTCGCGCATGTCATGATCAGCGTTGACCCAAAGATGTCGGCCTCTGTCACGTCGGACCTGAAAAAGATGCCCGAGGTGAGATCGCTCGCAGCAATCAGCGGCACCTTCGACCTCATGGCAGAACTCGCGGCAGAAACAACCGCCCGCATCGACGCGGTGCTCGACGCAATCGGGCACCTCAAGGGCGTGCAGAAGACGATGTCCTCAATTGTCCTGAGCGTGAAGTTCGAGCGCTAGCGGCTCACTTCGCCTTCCGTGACGACCAGTGGATATGCACGATCTTCCAGTCGCCACCGATCTTTCGAAGGACCATTGTTTCGAGGCCAACACTGTCGACTGGCTTGCCCTCAAAGGTGCCTTTGGTCGTGCTCTGTCGCATAACCACCGCCAAAGCCTCATCATCAGACACGTCAACGGCGGTAGTGGCTTCCTTCACCGACTTCGAGAACTTGATGTCACTGTCAAGATGGTGGGCAGCGTACTCGGCTTTCGATTGCTCGACCCAACCCTGCTCATAGATCTTTACATCATCTGCGAGCGTGCCCAGCGCAGCTACTCTGTCGCCCTGCTGCAGCGCGTTGTGAAACGACTCAACTGCATCTTCAGCACTGCCCCCCGCCACCGCGGTTGGAACAGACGTAGAAAACGCGGTGAAAATTGCAAGCGCCAAAAGCGTGACACGCATCTCAAACCTCACTTCGCTGTTGTTGTGCTGAGTACCCGCACATTGAACCCGGCATCGCGGACAGCCTGGCAAATTGCTTCGGCATGCGTCGCATCGCGAGTCTCCACGCTGACCCGCAACTCGGCATCCTTTGCAGGCATGTCGGTCAGCATGCGGTTGTGCGAGACCTCGATGATGTTGCCACCTGCATTGCCAACCAGTGTCGCAACCTTGGCCAGGATCCCCGGCCTGTCTTCAATGTCGACCGCCATCGTCAGGATGCGACCCTCGCGCTGCAGTTCGCGCATGATCACGTTGGACAACAGCCGCGGATCGATATTGCCGCCGCACAGGACAAGCCCGACTTTTTGCCCCGCGAACTTCTCCGGATATTGAAGCAGGGCGGCAAAACCTGCGGCGCCCGCACCCTCGACAACTGTCTTCTCGACCGACAGCAGCAGCGCGATCGCACGTTCGATCATGTCTTCCTGCACGACCAGTACGTCATCAAGCAAGCGGCTGCAGATCTCGACAGTCTTCGCACCCACATTCTTGACGGCAATGCCTTCGGCAATGGTCTGGCCGCCAATTGGCAGGTCACCCTTCTTGAGCGCGTTCGACATCGACGGAAACATCTTGGTCTCCACGCCAATCATGCGAATGGAAGGCTTCATGGCCTTGGCAGCAGTTGCGATCCCGGAGATCAGGCCACCACCGCCAACCGGCACGACAATCGTGTCGAGTTCCGGAAAATCTTCCAGCATCTCGATTCCGATCGTGCCCGCGCCTGCGATGATCTTGTCGTCATCGTAGGGGTGCACGAAGACGAGTCCCTTCTCCGCGGCAATATCGTGAGCGACCTTGTCACAATCAGCCAGCGTCATGCCCTTCTGGATGACATGCGCACCATGCGCCATGGTGTACTTGACCTTCACAAACGGCGTCGTCTCAGGCATCACGATCGTGGATGGAATCCCAAGCCTCGTTGCGTGATATGCCACTCCTTGTGCGTGGTTGCCCGCCGACATGGCGATCACACCACGCTTGCGTTCCGCCGGTGTCAGGCTGGTCAGCTTGTTAAGCGCACCGCGCTCCTTGAACGACGACGTGAACTGCAGGTTTTCGAACTTCAGGTAAACCTCGGCACCGGTCAGCTGCGACAGGGTCTGCGAGCGCATGCAGGGCGTGCGCTGCACCTTGCCCTTGATCAGGGCCGCCGCCTGTCTGATGTCTTCGAGAGTGACTGCCATATCGATTGGATTCCGACGTCGTGTTGGATGGTAAAATGTTGACTCTGGCTTGGCAGGACCGGACTGCGAAACCCGGGTTCACGCTCCCTTGCCCGGTTCGCCTGTCACCGAAAGGAACTTTGGCTCACTTCCTTCGCACAATGCAACGGCAGTCAGGCATCCCCAGTAGGTCGGACCGGTATCGATGCCGATGCGATTGGACTTGAGTTCCGGATCACGCGCAGGCGTGTGCCCGTGGACGACGACCACGCCATGATCCTGATCCGACTCCAGAAACCGGTCGCGGATCCAGAGCATATCCTTCTCGATCTGATCTTCAAGAGCACGTCCGGGAACAATCCCGGCGTGCACAAAGAAGTAGTTCCCGGCTCGATACGACAGCTTGAGCGCCTCCAGCCACTTCAACCTCTTCGAACCAACCGCCATCGCAAGCGCAGCAGGGTCATGTTCGCCGTACCCCAGTTGAAGATTAAATGACTCTGCAGTCGCGTCCCCGCCATTGCCCAACCATACTTCCCATTGGTGAGAATCGTCACTCTCGACGCATTTGAGCAGCATGTGTTCGTGATTGCCCTTCAGACATATGGTCTCGAATCCGGGCACCCCGCGCATCACGCGATCGATCACCTCACGGCTACGGGCACCGCGATCGATGTAGTCGCCGACATAGACCAGTACGCCGGGCCGATCGGCATGGTTCTGTTGATGCTCGAATTTTATGCGTTCCAGCAAAAGCGCGAGAAGATCATCGCGCCCGTGTACGTCACCAATGGCGTAGTGCGGGAGCATGGAACACATTCCGATTGGTAGCAGCGGGGTGATTTGAACACCCGACCAAGGGATTATGATTCCCCTGCTCTACCACTGAGCTACGCTGCCAAACCAAAAACGAGGGGCGGATGTAAGGCGGCCCTATTCCCCGTGTCAAGGCAACGAAAAGTCTTAAGCCGCAAATGCCGCCGCGCCCTTGACAATCCAGCCGCCACCCAGCATGCGCCGTTCGTCGGCTGCGTCATAAAGCACGCAAGCCTGTCCGGGTGCTACCCCTTCTTCATGACCAAGCAGCTCAACTTCGACCTGGCCATTGAGCAAACGCACCTCGGCCCTGACAGGCTGTCGGGTCGAGCGCACGCGAGCCAGAACGCTGCGAGGCTGCACAGCCGGCTGGACTGGATCGAGCCAGTTAAGATCTCTCAGGACAATACGGCGCGTGGCCAAAGACTCCCGCGGACCCACGACGACTTGCTGGCGGTCAGCATCGATGCGGACGACAAACAGCTGCTCGTGGTGCCCAAGCCCGAGGCCCTTTCTTTGCCCGACCGTAAAGCCGATCACGCCGTCATGCCGACCAAGCACGCGACCCGACATGTCGACGATATCACCAGGCTCGATGGACCCGGGCCGCAGCTTCTGCACGATATCGCTGTACCGACCCTGCGGCACAAAGCAGATGTCCTGGCTGTCTGGCTTGTCAGCCAGAGCCAGTCCAAGCTCCGCTGCAAGCGCCCGCGTTTCGCTTTTGGGCAACCCGCCGAGCGGAAAGCGCAGGAAGTCGAGTTGGTCTTTGGTTGTCGCGAACAGGAAATAGCTCTGGTCGCGATTGGCATCGACTGCCCGGTGCAGCTCTGCACCTGCTGGCCCCTGCACGCGCTGGATATAGTGCCCCGTCACCATGGCCTTTGCGCCCATGTCTTTTGCGGCACCCAGCAAGTCGTGGAATTTGACCGTCTGATTGCACTGGATGCAGGGTACTGGCGTTTCACCACGTGCATAGGTCGAAGCAAAGTCCTCCATTACAGACTTGCGGAATCGTTCCGTGTAGTCGAGCACATAGTGCGGAATACCGATATGCTGCGCGGCAGCCTTCGCATCATAAATGTCCTGTCCAGCGCAGCATGCACCCTTGCGCCTGGGCGAATTGTCGGACGCATAGAGTTGCAGCGTAATGCCAACGACATCAAACCCCGCACGCTTCACCAGCGCCGCAGCCACAGCACTGTCGACACCGCCCGACATGGCCGCAACAATGCGCAAATTGCCCGGTTCACCGGGCAAGTCCATCAGGGACCGGATTGTGTCTGAAGTATGCATGGCCGCGCCTATACCCCGGACGCACCTAGTCGGGCAAGTTTAACCAAAGCGGCCATTTGACCGCCCGAAAGCCAATCCCTAAAGCGCGGGCAGGAAATTCAGCAGGCTGATCTGGTTCAATTGCGCAATCATGCGCCCGGAAGCCTGTGCCGCAACCTGGTCCTGATTGAGTTTGGCAATAGCCGCGGACAGATCAACATCCTCGATGTCACCGATGAACTTGGTGAAATAGGCTGACATGCTCTCGTGGCGGTCAACAGTGGCCGTAACCTGGGAGTGCCGAGATCCATTGAGCGCAGCAATTGTTGTGAGGCCTTCATGGACAGCCGGCAACGCTACATTCTGTGTCGTGAGAAAGCTCGTCTGTGCGGCATTGAGATCAGATCCAAACGGACCGTTGACGCCAGCGTCGAAAGCCCCAATGTCCTTGAACATCTGGAACAGGTCTGTCGCGACATTGCTTGCTGTCAAGCCGACCGTGATCGTCTCGTTTTCATCAATGCGTTGTGTTTGTTCGAAATCAGAGTTGTTAAAAACCGAGTCCACGCTCGGCGCTGCCACCAGGCTGGAGAGATCTGTCGCCGAAACCGGAGCCACATCCGTTCTCGATCCCCCATAGAGGTACTTTCCGTCTATCCGCGCATTCACGATGGCAACCGCCTGACCGTACAGGTTCTTCACGTCATCCATCATCGCCGGCGCATGTCCCGTCGAAATGGCATCAGACACCGCCTGGCGCAGACGTGAACTGATATCAACCAGTTCCCTCATGTGAATGTCCTGTACGTCCAGGCGGTTCAGCACTTCCTTGCTCGCAGAGAGAAACGAGTCCACGCCTGCTGACTTCTGCTTCGCGGCCACAAGGACCGACGCCTTGTCCTTGACGTCGGTCAGGTTGTCGCCAACCTTGCCTGTCGAGATCTGCGTCTGCCACTTGACCGACCGGCCCTGGATGCGACCGTACTCGTTCACGAGCCCTTGTGAAAACGACAACGTACCTACACGGTCAAGCATGGTTGCACCTCCCTATCAAACGGCTTGCAAAAGCGTATCAAACATCTGCTGCACCACAGTCATGATGCGCGCGGACGCGTTGTAAGCCTGCTGGTAAATCATCATATTCGACAGCTCTTCATCCAGGTTGACACCTTCGCGGTCTGCACGGCGAGCAACGACTTCTTCCTTCACATTCAGGCGATTGACGCGCTCGTCCTCAGCAGCATTCGCAAGATCGGAATGAAGTCCCGCCACTTGCGCGATATAGTCGTTGAGCGAAAGCGTTCCCGAAGCAAGTCCCCCAGTCGAATCAAAACTGTGAAGCGCATTTGCGGCGTTTGCCAGACCAAGCGCTCCGCGATTGTCACTTGTACCCAGGACGAAATCACCCGGCACCGACGACGCGCTGGTGTCCAGCTGCGCGAGCGCGAGCTTCGAACCGTTGCGCGCGATATCGCTCCTGACTGCCATTCCCATGGCTTGATTTTGGCGCATCGCCGTTCCAAGTCCGAAGAACTGCGAGAACGAAACACCCGTCGCACCGCGCGACGTCGTATCATTCTTGATCTCAAGCCGCGCGCCCGAATACGCCGCTGCCGGCGTCATCACCACGCTGCCATTGCCATCCAGTGCAAAGGTCGCGAAACCACCAGCAGCTGTATCCATCATTGTCAGCATGTCGACAACAGTCGAACCACCCACGCTCACGCTGAAGCTCTTGAGGATGGCGCCATCCGTTCCGCGCAGCACAAATTCAGTGGTGCCGCCGGGATTGAGACCATGCGCATCCGTGCTGAGGACACCCGTTGCAAAGCTGGACGGACTGGACGCCGTCACCAGATTGTTCAACCCGAAGAACTGTGAAAGTCCGTGGCCACCCCGCAGAGCGGGATTGGCAGGATCCTGCAGCATCGAAACGCCCTGTCCGGCATTGTTGGCCGAAATGGACAGCACACCATTTGTGAAGCTGGCCGTGGCGTTGCCGCTGAGGCCAGCGTTGATTGCATTCACGAGGTCGTCAACCGTCGCCAGTGACGACGTGTCTATGTCCAGTTTCTGCACAAGAGCGCCGGTCTGGTCGACGACGGCGATCGTTGCAATGCCCGTGAAGTTCAGTGGATCCGTCGAAAAGAGACCCGAATTCACGCCAGTGAGGCTCGCGGGCGGCGGCACAGCAGTACTGTTGTTGTGGATGGCGTTGATTTCGTCGGCGAACGCACCAGCAATTTGCCCAAGCTGCTCTGCGAGATCAGGCAAGCGACTGTCGCGCATGTCCAGCAGGCCTCGAATCTCCCCGCCAGAAACCCGCCCTTCAATCGCGGCCGGCGGACCGATATCGTTATCACCCTCGGGATTGTAACGTTGCAGGGTGATGGAAGGAAAAACCGTCGTCGTCGATACAGCCGTAGGGCTTGCATACTGTAATTTCGAACTGATATCGGTGATCAGTCCGGTACCGTCAGTGAGTGAAACATAGACCCGGCCGTCCGACTGCTCATACGTGCGAATATCCAGATACTTGGACAAATCCGAAATTGCCTTGTCCCGCTGGTCAACCAGGCCGGACTGTGTGTCATTCCTTGCAACAGCCGTCTTGATGTCCCTGTTCAGGTCATAGATCTGCGAGATCAGCTCGTTCACATTACGCACGTCTGTGTTGAGCTGCGTATTCGCATCCTGACGCAAGGATTGAATCCCCGACGCCATCCCCGACAACGCCGACAGGGTCGACGTCAGCGACGACAATGCAGAATTGCGACGCGCGGTTGACGAAGGGTCAACACTCAGTTGCTGAAGCGCGGTCATCGCACTGGATATGCGCGCACCAATCGACGAACCATCCTTGATCGAACCGATAAGGTCCTGGACGCGGCTGAAATACGAGGAAACGACGTCCATCCTGCCCACCGCGCTGGTGGCATCTACAGCTTCGCGCGCAAGAAATTCGTCCGCAATGCGCCGCACGTCTTCCACCGCAACGCCCGTCAGCCGGTCGCCCGTCAACCGGGGACCGAACTCAACCTGCCTGCGGTGATAGCCCTCTGTATTTATGTTTGCGATGTTGTTGGACGTCACTCGCAGCGCGGTCTGATTGCTCTGGAGCGCACTGGCTGCGGTATTCATGATCGCGCCCAGCGATATGTTTGCACCAACCGTCATTCGAGCCTCCGTCCATTCCCGCATAGGCAAAAACTGCCTGCCTCGAAGCACGCAAGAATTGCCTGATTCGCACCTTCTGGCGCCGTGAAAGCCAAGCAAAGCAACGGAATCGAATCCGCAGCCGCTTGAACTCGTGTTGTGAGTTGCAACGTCAGTGCCAAGCTGCAAAGCGGAATAAAACGCTTGGTGCCTAGACGAATCTGCCGCCCTCCGAGAGCAAACTCTGCCGCCCAAGCCACTCCGCTTCCGCAGCGATTGCTGGAAAACCGCGCCTCTTGCGACTGGCAAGCACCTTGCAGTCAAAACTCCGAACGCATCATGCGTAATGGGATTGTCGCGCCTGTCATGAACGATATTGCCTCCTTCTTCGCCACAGCAGCAGCAGCACCGGTATCCGGTGCAGGCCCCGCTGCGCCGGCAGAAGACGCCGGCACATCCGTATTCGCGACACTTCTCGCCCAGCTTCAGGGTGCCGCAGCACACAGCGGCTCAACCCAAAACGGTGAACTGCCGGCAACGGGCTCAGCCAGAACGCAAGGCCTGACCAATGCTGTGCAAAGCACGTCGACCACAGCAAAGGGTGCTCCCCACGTAAAGAACAATGCTCGTGGAACCGACGCAGAAGTCGCGGCAACCGAAAACACCAGCTCGCCTTCTGATCTTGCGGCTCTCGCATTTCCGGGCCAACCCGCACAGTCCGCCGAAGCCATCATCGCCAAATTCGCAGCGCAGGCCGCGGCTCAAGCGACCCCGGCAGCACTGCAAGGTTCGGTCACGACATCACAAGCCTCGGTAGCTGCTCAGGAAAATGCCGCGCTTAAAACAGGCGGCGCCAAAGCTGCGTCTGAAGCGCCGGACGCGCTGCATCCTGCATTCGCCCAATTGCTCGCCAACGCCAAGGAAGGCGTTGGCCATCCCAGGAATCCGGCGGCAACCACGACAGCCAAACGCACTTCGGGTGAAGCAGCTCAAGCAGCCTCGCCTGCAATTGCCGCTGCAGGTACCAATACCCACAGCCAGGCGCTCACGCTCGACGACAAGGCCGCGATCAATGCCACCAACGGTGCCTCTGCCAATAGCCAGCATGGCGCCGGCAATCAGGCGGCTCACCAGTCGGGCGGTGCCATAAAACCGATGGACCAGAACGCTGCCGCTCAGGCTGGCGCCACGTCTCAGCCGCAAAGCTTTGCGGTCGACCTCGTTCAGGTGCAATCGTCAGTTTCGAATACGACGCTACCCGGACAGGTTCCGCTCGAAGCGCTCGCAGTCCAGATTGCCCGCAAATTCGATCAGGGCATCAGCCAGTTCGAGATATCGCTTCATCCGGCTGAACTCGGAAAGCTGGACATTTCGCTAAAGGTCTCTGACGACGGTCGAGTGAATGCAGTGCTGCGCGCCGAACGGCCCGAAACACTGGACCTCTTGCGTCAGGATTCCAAACACCTCGAGGCGCAGCTCCGTCAGGCAGGTCTTGATGTTGGCTCCAGTTCATTGAGCTTCCAGCTCTCGCACGGCAACAACCAGCGCCAGGCGCAAAACAGTTCGGACTTCGGCAGGGCTTTTGGGCAACAAGCCCAATCGACCCCCACAGAAGAAACCAGAATCAACTACGTGGCCGTTCGCAAACGCGACGGACTCGACATCCACGTCTAGGCGGAGAAAAAACCATGGACATCGGCGCAGTTTCGTCCGCGACAGCAGCCAGCAATCAGGCTCAGAAATCCCTCAGCAGCAACTACAGCATGTTCCTGAAGCTGTTGACGACACAGTTGCAGAACCAGGACCCGTTGTCGCCGCAGGACGCCACAAAATTCACCGAGCAACTTGTCTCCTATAGCCAGGTCGAGCAGCAGATTTCCACCAACACCAACTTGAATTCGCTCATTGCACTCACCAGATCTGCTGCTGGCGCCAACGCTGTCAGCTATCTTGGCAAGACAGCCCTGACAGCCGGCGCCGACAGCGCCCTCGTCGGTGGTTCGGCTGCGTGGCGGTACTCGCTGCCACAGGATGCATCGAATATCCAGATCAAGGTCACGGACGAAGGCGGGCACGTGGTCCGCACCCTGTCTGGTCCGTCCACGGTGGGAACGCATGACATCACCTGGGACGGCCAGAGCTCAACCGGTTCGCAAATGCCTGATGGGACCTATCGTCTGACAGTCGCCGCCGTGAAAGCGGACGGAACGCCAATTGCTTCAAACATATCTGGCACGGGACTGATCAGCGAAATCGATATGTCAGGAAGTGAGCCGGTGTTGTTCATCGGCTCCAGGAAACTTGGCCTTGCAGATATCACTGGCTTCAAAAACTAGAACAACAAGGCCGGTGTTGTGTCGAGTGCATGAAGCAGAAGCTTCGTGATCAAAACAAAAAGAGCGGTGCACTCGAACGGTTGGCCGCCACCTTTCTCGAAACAGGGAGTACAGTTATGAGTCTTTACGGTGCGCTTTATACGGGTGTGGCTGGCCTTTCAGCGAACAGTCGTGCCATGGCCAACACATCAACCAATATCGCCAACGTCAATACTGTTGGCTACAAGGGCACGCGCAACGAATTCTCGACCGTGCTGTCGACAACCACCATTGGCAACTACACCGGCGGCGTGAAAAACATTTCGCTCCCCCAGATCTCGACCCAGGGCAACCTGCTGCAGACGTCGTCCCCCACCGATCTCGCGATCCAGGGTCAGGGCTTCTTCGTCGTGACATCAACACCATCTGCAAATCCTGGCGTCACTGAATTGAACTATACGCGCGCGGGAGCCTTCCAGAAGGACTCGTCCGGCTACCTCAGGAACGCAGCAGGCTACTACCTGCAAGGCTGGGCGCTGGACTCAAATGGCGATATTCCGACCAACGCAAACGACGTTTCGATTGTGAACCTGGGCCAGGTAAACGGTACTGCACTCCCGACGACAACGGCCTCTTTGCGCTCGAACCTGCAGTCGTCTGCGGCAGTTACAGCAGGCTACGTCGCCGGCGATATGGCAGCGGGCACCGTTCAACCGCAGTTCGAAACAGCGATCGAGTTCTTCGACAGCCAGGGTGGATCCAGACCTCTTCGCCTCGCCTTTGTCAAATCCGCGTCCAACACATGGGAATATGAAGCAATCTATGACGGCGACCCAGCCGACATTGGCGGCGCTGGCAACAACCCGATTGCAAGCGGCACAATGACATTCAACACCGACGGAACGATTGCGACCCCGGCAACCACCACGACGATTACGGTGCCATTCGTCGCGAGCTCGGGACTGTCATCTCAGGCCATCGACTTCAGCTTCGGCACTGCCAACAAGGCTGACGGTTTCACGCAGTTCGACACGACATCCACTCTTTACGGGACGGATATCAACGGCACCTTGTTTGGCGGCCTGTCGGGTGTGCGGGTTGACGAACAGGGCTTCGTAATTGCCCTTTTCACGAATGGCATCGAAACGCCGCTCTACAAGCTGCCTCTCGCCACATTCCTGAATGCGGATGGCCTTGGACCTCTGAATGGCAACGCATACAGACAGTCAGTTGAATCAGGGACACCAAGCTTGAAAAGCGCCGATGAAGCTGGTGCCGGAAAAGTTTCAAATCTCGCGGTCGAACAGTCCACTGTCGATATCGCGAAGGAATTCAGTGACATGATAGTTATTCAAAGAGCTTACTCGGCAGCTTCCAAAATCATTACAACTGCCGACGAAATGCTGGATGAATTGACCAGGTTGAAGCGGTAATTCGCCACTGAGGCATTCACGAAAGTGAATGTCTCATTTTGGTCGGCACGAAAATCGCAACGATGGTCGCAACGCCGTATTAAGCGTGTTTCTTTGGTGAGTCTTCACGCGGAACGCGTACGCTATGCGGCAAGAGTGGGGAAAAATAGTGCAGGAGCGTGTACAGTGATGAGCGAAGAACGGCATGGCCGAGTTACCTACGTCATCGGACCAGACGGAAGTCCGTTGACCATAGCCGACTTGCCACCTCCAGGGACAAAGCGCTGGGTAATCCGTCGCAAGGCGGAAGTCGTGGCTGCTGTACGTGGTGGCTTGCTGAGCCTCGAGGAAGCCTGCACGCGTTACACCCTGACAGTTGAAGAATTCCTTGCGTGGCAGCGCGCAATCGACAAATACGGCCTGGCCGGATTGCGCACCACGCGGGTACAGCAGTATCGCAATTAATCCGTAAACGGATTATTATCAGATTCGAAAGCCAGGCAGGCCAGACGGCTCGCTTGGCTTTCATGTTTTCTTGACCTCTTGTTAAACGCGCCTTTACCGCACCGTGGGTAAATTTTGCCTACGTCGGATCCAGACACAGTCAGACGAACTGTGCGGATTTGAACCATAAGAATAAATGTGGTGTGGGAGCTGAGCGTCCATGGAATTCCTGAAGTCATTTGGCACGACGCGAATTGCCTTTGTCGTGGGACTGACCATTGCCGTGGTTCTCGCCTTCGCGATTACGACGGACTACATGGGCCAGCCGACGAAGACTCTGCTGTTCTCCAATCTCGATCCACGCGACTCCGCAGAAATTGCAGCGCGCCTTGATGCAAAGAAAATTGCCTACGAAGTCGTTGGCGATGGTTCCACCATTCTTGTGCCGTCCGACCAGGCCCTCAAGCTGCGCATGGAAATGGCAGGTGACGGACTTCCGGCGGGCGGCTCTGTTGGCTACGAGATCTTTGATCGCTCTGACACATTTGGCCAGACCAGCTTCGTTCAGAATGTAAATCTGATCCGTGCCCTCGAAGGTGAACTCGCCCGCACCATTCGATCCATCCAGAGCATTGCGAACGCCAGGGTTCACCTGAATATTCCCAAACGCGAACTCTTTGCCGAAAAGCAGACCGATCCCACAGCATCTGTCGTCATCAAGGCGCGGGGTCAACTCTCCCCCGCTCAGGTCTCTGCAATCCAGAACCTGATCGCATCGGCCGTTCCCGGCCTTGCCGCAGGCACGATCACTGTCATCGACGAAAAAGGCAATATGCTGGGCGGTGGCAATGGCGCCTCCAACGGCGCAATGGCTGTACAGCACGATGAGCGCACAGCCACATTCGAAGACCGTGTCCGCTCCCAGATTGAAGACATCATCACCGGCATTGTTGGTCCCGGCCGCGCCCGCGTGCAGGTTTCCGCGGACATCGACTACAACCGCATCACGAAGGAAAGCCAGACATTTGACCCCGATGGGCAGGTCGTTCGCTCCACGCAATCGAGTTCGAACGCGTCCACCTCGCAGGATGGCAAGTCATCCCAGGGAGTGACGGTCACCAACTCGCTGCCCGGTGGCGACGCGGGCACCGCAGGCGGTGCCAGCAATTCGAATGACAAACGCACCGAAGAAACAGTCAACTACGAAATCTCCAGGACGACGTCGACCGAGGTCCAGGAAGGGGGCAGTATCAAGCGGCTCTCTGTTGCAGTCGCCGTTGATGGAGCCTACACGACCGACGACAAGGGCACGCGCACCTACCAGGCACGCAGTGCTGACGAAATGCAGCAGATCGAGCAGCTCGTGAAATCTGCGATCGGCTTTGACGACAAGCGTGGCGATCAGCTGAAAGTGGTGAACCTGCGTTTCAGCCAGCCTGAAGTGGAAGCGTTGCCGCCAGCCGAAGAACCGTTGCTGGGCCTGCAAAAGGAAGACGTTCTCCACATCAGCCAGTTCGGCGGTATCGGCATCATCGCCCTGTTGCTGATCTTCTTTGTGCTCCGTCCCATGATCAAGGCGCTCGCTACACCTTCAAACGGCGGTCTCCTGATCGCGCAGTCCATGCCGTCGCAAGGAGCACTGGCCGCTGCCGCGTCAGGCGCATTGGCCATGGCTAGCCCGTCCGGTGCAATGGCCCTGCCCCCACCCTCAGCCGTTCAGAACATGATCGACATTTCTCAGGTCGAGGGTCAGGTCAAGGAGTCGTCGGTCCGCAAGGTTGGCGAAATAGTTACGAAGCATCCGGACGAAACAGTTTCAATCGTCCGCCAGTGGCTCCACGAGTCTGCATAGGGCGCGCGCGAGGAAACGGTCATGTCAAAGGTCCAGAAACCCACAATTCGAGATGATCTCAAGCAGCTCTCAGGTCCCGAGCGCGCAGCTGTACTGATGCTGGCACTTGGCGACGAGCACGGCGCGCCGGTGTGGAGAACGCTGGATGATGAGGAAGTCAAGGAAGTGTCCCAGATAATGGCAACCCTGGGAACTGTATCCTCCACCTTGATCGAAAAACTTCTCGTGGAATTCGTCGGGCAGATTTCCTCTACGGGCGCAGTTCTCGGTACGTTTGATACGACGGAGCGCTTGCTGACCAAATTCCTGCCAAAGGACCGTGCCAATGCCGTCATGGAAGAAATTCGTGGTCCGGCAGGTCGGACAATGTGGGACAAGCTCGGCAACGTGAACGAGCAGGTACTCGCAGCCTACCTCAAGAATGAATACCCGCAGACGGTGGCCGTCGTGATGACGAAGATCAAGTCGGAACACGCGGCCAAGGTGTTGGCCGCGCTGCCGGAAGACTTCGCGCTGGAATGTGTCAATCGCATGCTGCGCATGGAGTCCGTACAGAAGGATATCCTCGACAAGGTGGAGTCCACGCTGCGGCAGGAATTCATGACCAACCTGGCCCGCACTGCCAAACGTGACGCGCATGAGCAGATGGCCGAAATTTTCAACAACTTTGACCGTCAGACTGAGGGTCGCTTCATGACAGCCCTCGAAGAGCGCAACAAGGACGCGGCTGAACGAATCAAGTCGCTGATGTTCACCTTCGAAGACCTGGGCAAGCTCGATGGCAGTTCGATCCAGACGCTTCTGCGCGGTATCGAAAAAGACAAGCTCGGCCTTGCGCTCAAAGGTGCGTCCCCGGCGATGCGCGACCTGTTCTTCAACAACATGTCCGAACGTGCCGGCAAGATCCTCAAGGACGACATGGAATCAATGGGACCAGTGCGGCTCAAGGACGTAGATGAGGCACAGATGAAGATGGTCATTGTCGCCAAGGAACTGGCCGAAAAAGGTGAAATCTTGCTGTCTGCGGGCAAGTCCGAAGACGAGTTGGTGTACTGATCATGAGCACACCAGCACAACCCGCCCGTCCGACCAAGTTTAACTTCGACACCGTTTTTGGAAGCAACGGCGCCTCGACCGGCACGCAAGCCGGCCGGCCACGAAGCGCCTATTCCGCCGATGAAGTGGAAGCCATCCGCAAGGAAACCTTTGCGGCAGGAAAAGCTTCTGCATCCGCCGAACTCGCCCACATGCAGGCAATGGCGTTGTCGTCGATCGCACAGACCCTCGGAACGCTGATCCAGCAATTCGATGGTCAGATCAGCGCCCTTCGACTGGAAAGTGCAAATCTGGCGCTCGCGGTCGGAAGGAAACTGGCGGAGACGGCGCTTCAGGCCTCCCCACAGGGCGAAGTCGTCGCACTGATTTCCGAGTGCATGCACAAGATGCATCTCGAGTCGCGCCTGGTAATTCGTGTGTCGCCTGAAATCGCAGAGCAAATCACTTCGCATATTCAGACGCTCGCCGACCGAAACGGTTTCTCCGGTCGCGTTATAGTCCTCGTGGAACCATCGCTTTCCTCCTCCGCTTGCCGCATCGAATGGGCTGACGGAGGCATCGAACAAGACACCAGCGAAACATTCGCTGCAATTCAAGAGCAAGTTGCGCGTTGGCAAGCCGCCAGAACAGGTGAAGAGAACCAGTCATGACCCAGTCTACCGAAGTGACATTGACCGATCTCCAGTCAACGGCGCCAACAAGCGCTGACAGCGGCTCGGACGTCGACACGAAGAGAACCGCCACGGATCTCGAGGCCGTCTTCGACGTCAACGTGAACGTCTCTGCGATCCTTGGAAAGTCAAAAATGGAAGTCAGTCAACTTCTCAAACTCGCCAAGGGATCAGTCGTGGAACTCGACAGGAAAATCGGAGAAGCGATCGACATATTTGTTAACGACCGCCTGGTCGCTCGCGGCGAAGTCGTGCTTGTCGAGGACCGCTTGGGCATCACCATGACGGAAATCGTCAAGGGCGACAGAAACTGAACACGTTAGAAAAAAGAGCCAGCCATGCGTCTCCTCATCGTCGGACCACTGAACGGGCAAATCGGAACCGCAACCAAGATTGCGATTTCCAAGGGCGCGAAGGTTGCGCACTGCACAACCATTGAACAGGCAATGGCAGAACTGCGCGACGGGCGTGGCGCCGACCTGCTGATGGTCGATGTCACGCTTCCAATTGCAGCCTTATCTGAACAGTTGCGGCTTGAGCGCATTCACGTCCCGATCGTGGCCTGCGGCATCGGCACGGATGCCAGCGCCGCCGTCGACGCAATCAAGGGCGGAGCAAAGGAATACATCCCCCTGCCCCCGAATGCGGAACTGATCGCGGCGGTCCTCTCGGCGGTGGCCGATGACAGTCATCAGATGATTTTCGAAGACAAGGCCATGCAAAGTGTGATCACGCTGGCCGAGCAGGTCGCCCCCAGCGACGCATCCATTCTGATCACAGGAGAATCCGGAACCGGCAAGGAAGTCTTGGCCAGGCACGTGCACCGCAAGTCCAACAGGGCGGACAAGCAGTTCATCTCGATCAACTGCGCTGCCATCCCGGACAACCTGCTCGAATCCGAACTTTTTGGTCATGAAAAAGGCGCGTTCACCGGCGCAATCGCGCGACGCATTGGCAAGTTTGAAGAGGCAGACGGCGGTACGCTTCTGCTCGACGAAATTTCCGAAATGGACGTTCGGCTGCAGGCAAAACTCCTGCGAGCCCTTCAGGAACGTATCATCGACCGTGTTGGAGGTTCCAAGCCGGTCAGAGTGAACATTCGGGTAATCGCCACGTCCAACCGCGACTTGCAGCAAGCCGTGCGTGAAGGCACCTTCAGGGAAGACTTGCTCTATCGCCTGAACGTTGTGAACCTCAAGATACCGCCTCTCCGTGAACGGCCTGCAGACATCCTCGCCCTTGCCAGCCACTTTGGACGCAAATATGCAGAAACCAACGGTGTATCCGTTCGTCCGCTTGCAGAGGCTGCCAAACAGGCGCTGACGTCATACAAATGGCGCGGGAACGTTCGCGAACTGGAAAACACGATACACCGTGCCGTTTTGCTCGCATCTGGTCCGGAAATCACCGAGATGGCAATTCGCCTGCCGGATGGTTCCAGGGTTGACGACGCGATTCCGATCACGGCACCTGCAGTCATCGCCCGCGCGGCGCAGGCGGCTGAGGCTGTCAACCGCGAAATGGTTGGTCGAACCGTCGCAGAAGTTGAACGCGACCTGATCCTCCAGACGCTCGATCATTGTCTCGGGAACAGGACCCACGCAGCCAACATTCTCGGCATTTCCATCCGCACGTTACGAAACAAGCTCAAGCAATACACCGACGAAGGCGTTCGCGTGCCCTTGCCGGGTGGCGAGTCGCGAGTCGCATAAAACCTAGGGATATTTGCACCAGATGGCGGACGCACTCGCAAGCCCGGGACTTCGCGCGAACCCAAGCAGCAGCTTTGGTTCAGGGATCGGCATGCTCATGCGCGGCGAACTTTCGCTCGCGCTTGGCCTCATTGCAATCGTTGCAGTGTTGCTGTTTCCAATGCATCCGATGCTGCTGGACCTTGCGCTCGGTGTTTCCATTACGATGGGCCTGCTCATCCTGATGACCGCCTTGTTCATCGAGCGCCCGCTTGAACTCTCGACATTCCCAACCATTCTGCTCATTTCCACAATCTTGCGCTTTTCGCTCAATCTTGCGTCCACCAAACTCATTCTGGGTTACGGACACGAGGGAACCGGCGCCGCAGGCGAGGTGATCCAGGCGTTTGGCAACTTCCTGATGCAGGGAAATTTTGTCATCGGTGCAATAGTCTTCGCCATATTGGTGATCGTCAACTTTGTCGTCATCACCAAAGGCTCAAGTCGCATTGCAGAAGTGTCAGCACGTTTCACATTGGACGCCATGCCGGGCAAGCAGATGGCCATCGACGCCGACCTGTCAGCGGGCCTCATAACGGAAAAGGAAGCCCGCGAGCGTCGCAAGCGTCTCGAGGATGAGGCATCCTTCTACGGCGCGATGGATGGTGCGTCGAAGTTTGTCCGCGGCGACGCTGTTGCCGGCATCATGATCACGTTTATCAACGTCATTGGCGGCATCATCATCGGCGTCGGCCAGCATGGCATGAACTTCGCCGACGCAGGTCACGCATACACGCTTCTGACCATTGGCGACGGTCTCGTCTCGCAGCTTCCGGCGATTCTGGTTTCGATTGCCGCGGGCATGATGGTGTCAAAGGCAGGCATTGACGGCTCGGCCGACAAGGCATTGTTTGCGCAGCTGTCGAAATACCCGCAAGCGCTTTATATGTCGGCTGGTGTCATGGGCGGCATGATCTTGCTGCCTGGAATTCCGAAATTCACGTTTGCAGTATTGGCTGCGGGCGTCGGAGGGCTCGCCTACCTGGTGCAGCAGAGAAACGAGGGCGTGCGCACAAGTGCTGCGGCTGCAGTTGCTGAAGAGCAAAGGCCGAAACAGCCAACGGAAGAACCGATATCGACAGCCCTGGCGATAGATCACCTGAAAGTCGAACTGGGCTACGGCCTGCTTCCATTGATCAACGACACCAAGGGTCATCGGATCACCGACCAGATCAAATCACTGCGACGCCAGTTGGCGACCGAAATGGGATTTGTGATGCCGTCAGTCCGGATCATCGACAACATGCAGCTCGGCAGCAACGAATACGCCATCCGCGTGAAGGAACTGCCTGCCGGAAAAGGTGAACTTCAGCCCGGCCAGTTGCTTGTCATGGATCCACGCGGCGGCAACATCGAATTGCCCGGCAAGCCAACCAGAGAACCAGCGTTTGGGCTCCCGGCGGCCTGGGTTGATGAGAAATTGCGCGATGACGCCTCGTTCCGCGGCTACACCGTTGTGGATGCTGCCACGGTGTTGACAACGCATTTGACCGAAATCCTGAAGGACAATATGGCAGAACTCTTGTCTTACGCCGAGACAAAGAAGCTGCTCGATGACTTGTCAGCTGAACACAAGAAACTGGTTGAGGATCTAATTCCATCCCAGATTACGGTCACCGGTGTCCAGCGCGTATTGCAGTCGCTTCTTGGTGAGCGAGTCTCCATCCGCGATTTGCCAACCATTCTCGAAGGCATCGCCGAAGCTGTGTCACGCACATCCACCACGATGCAGATTACCGAGCACGTGCGTTCTCGTCTGGCCCGCCAGATTTGCGCAGCCAATACGACCGGAGCAGGCTACCTGCCTCTGATTGCATTGTCGCCAAACTGGGAAATGTCGTTCACGGAATCCCTGATCGGCGCCGGCGAAGACAAGCAACTCGCCATGGCACCTTCCAAGCTTCAGGAGTTCATCCAGGGCGTCCGCTCGCGCTTCGACTCTGCCGCCAGCGAAGCCGAGATGCCGGTCCTGCTGACCTCGCCGATGATCCGCCCCTATGTACGCTCGATCGTTGAACGCTTCCGTCCGCAGACCTTTGTGATGTCGCAGAATGAAATCCACCCCGGCGCCCGCCTGCGCACACTGGGACAGATTTGATACGCGACAAAATTGATCGTTTACGGTTAAGACAGGGCACAACGCGAGAATTCGCCTTCAAGGGGAATTCCTCGGTCTGAATTCCCTTTGAGCGACAGCCTGCAGGCTCCAGAAAGCGTTTGCTGCATGCGCAAAGCGTTGCAGGTCAGACACAATGCTGCACCGAACCTGCTTGCTCGCTCCCTGAGACCGCCGGTTTCGGATAGGCTGCCTCCATAACAAATCTCGGGGGAGACACTTCATCATGGATATCGTTGGCGGACTGACTGGCATTTTGAATGAAATGTGGGAAATCGTTATGCGCGTGTTCGGCGGCGCAGACACGATTTCATTGGTGATCATGCTTTTTGTCGTCGTGACATCCGGCATGCTGCTGCGCGAGATGAGCCGCATCGTCCAGGTAACTTTCTGGTCGCTCGTTTCGTTTGGGCTGCTGCGACTGGCCTATTCGGTGGTCAAGGGCGCGAGTGCCACTGCATTGCCATCGGAGGCATGGGGCAACCTGAAGTCCATGTCGGTTGGTGACCTCTCCGTTTACTTCCTGGCTTTCGCCATAGTGATCGCGATCGTGCACACTATTCGGACATCGGTGGGTTCGAGCGGACACTAAATTTCTGCACAAATTGGTGATGGGTGGCGAATTGGTGCCACCCGTCCGAGCAATTGACTAGAGACACACCGTCCAATAATTCGTATAAATGTCGCAGAACATAAAGGCGGACTGAAGGGTGTCTGGGGCACCTCCGCGGAAGCGTTGAGTTGGGGACTTAAGAATAATGGAAAAACAGTTTGTTGACCTCGTGGGTCACGTTTTCACGCTGCAGTGGGCCTCATGGGCCATTCCTGTAAGTCTGCTTTTTGCGTTCATGGTCCGCCGTTTGGTCCCTGCCCTTCTGGTTTCGTTGCTGGCGGTTGTGATTCACCATGCGGGTCCAGTCGTTCTGCCGGCTTTGCTTGGTGGTGAGGGCTTCACCACGATCTTGAAAGACGTCTCCGCCCTGGCGCCAAAACTTGAGCCAATTTCGATTGCCGCCGAATACCTGGCCTATGTGTACCTGATCGTGGTCTTCAGCCTCACCCGACGCGACATGTTTCGTCCTAGCGCCCAAGAATAACTGCAAAGGTTAGCTGCCACTTGAAGGGGATGCGCTTCTCAAGCGCGATCCGTTCAGGTCACGTTTCAATCGAATATGTCTCAGTCATCGTCTCGAAGGCTGTCGTAGGACCACGATCCGCCACCCAGGCCCACGAGGACGAGCAACCCTCCGGCAATCGCCACGTTTTTGGCAAACATCTGCATTTGTGTGCGCGCCAGATCGGCGTCTCCAATTGCCCAAAAGTCGTGCATGACAAAGCTGACCACGAGGGTAAACACAAACAACATCAGCGCCATGATCCGGGTCCGGAATCCGATCAGCAGACCAAACCCCGCGCCAATTTCGACAGTAATCGCAGCTGCAAGCAATGGTCCGATCATGGTTACACCGTGCGAGGCCATCGCCATGGCTGTCTCGTTCCAGTGCTGTGTCTTGCTGACGCCGGACAACAAAAAAAGGGACGAAATCAGGATCCGCCCTACCAGCGGCGAGATGTTTTCTCCGAATGACATGAACCATCCTTTCCGATGCAGGGCAATTAGTCCCCGGCAATGAGTAGTCAAGACTAGCCTTTTCGCTAAAATAGCGCATGGCACAAACGGACGAACAGATATGGATTTTGGCAGGCTTGGCGCTCGTGGCACTGGTCCTGGCCTTCATCGTCCGGCAATTGATGCGCGGCAAACCCGAACCGCTGCCCGACAACGGCCCCCTCAGGCTGCTCATCCGCCCGTTGAAAGAGCTCCGCCCGGATCCCAATCACCTCTATCTGGGCAATACAATCTCACGGGAACTGACAGCGTCGCTCAGGAAATATGAACGGCTGGAACCTTCGTTGGGAGATGCCCTTTCAAGTCTTTCGATTGAAGGCACAGTGCGCAAAACCGGCCCTCGGCTGGTGATCAACATCCGCCTTCTGAGTGGCCGTCACGCGCTTTGGACCGGAACATACGACGGCGCAATCAGCGATCTCGCCCACATGGAGGGCGAGATCGTATCCAACGTCGCGCGGGCACTGAAAGTGGCCCAGCGCAAGGCGCCCGCGCCACCGGCGCAAGCCCCTTCATAGAGTCTAGCTCTCGGTAGGTGCGTCATCTTCCAGTGACCACACTGGCTTCTTCGCATGACGCACGCCGTAGACGGCATAGATGACCAGCCCGATTCCAAACCACACCACCAGTCGATAGATGGTCTCTTGCGGCAGGCTCAGCATCATCATGCCGCAGAATGCGACACCCAGGAGCGGGACGATCGGAGACAGCGGCGTCCTGAAGGGCCGCTTCACTTTTGGATTCGTGTAACGCAGCACAATCACACCAATGCAAACCAGCACGAACGCCAGAAGTGTACCGATTGATACCAGCTCACCCAGAATATCCAACGGCAGAAACGCCGCCAGTAAACAAACACCGAAGCAGGTAACCATTGTACCCGCGACTGGAGTACCAAAGTTCGGATCAATCTTTGCAAACATCGCCGGCAGCATGCCGTCCCGCGCCATGGAATAAAAAATGCGGGACTGTCCGTAGAGCGAGACCAGAATTACGGTCGACAGCCCCACGATTGCACCGAGGTTCACCCACATCACAAGCCAGTTGAGCTCTGGTCCGGCGGCACTGATCGCAACCGTAACAGGATTTGGCACATTGAGCGTTGTGTAGGGCGTCAGACCCACCATGGTCAGTGCCATCAGCAGGTAAAGCACCGTGCAAATGGCAAGGGATCCAAGAATGCCAATCGGCATGTCGCGCTGCGGATTGCGCGACTCCTGTGCAGCAACAGAGACCGCGTCAAAACCAATATAGGCAAAGAAAATTACGCCCGACGCCCTGAGGATGCCAGACCACCCGAACTCGCCGAATTTTCCGGTATTTTCAGGAATAAACGGATCCAGGTTTTCCGGATGGATCAAGGGCAGCCCAAACAGGATAACCAGGATGACAATCGCTACCTTGAACAGCACCATAAGCGAGTTGGTATTTGCAGACGACCGGATGCCGACAACCAGCAACGCGGATAGCAACACAACGATTGCAACCGCTGGCAGATTGATAAACGCGCCAGTTAGATGAAAGGCACCATCCTTGAATTCAACAGGAGCCGACGACAGTTCTCCTGGCAGCTGCGGCAATCCCAGATTCTTCATAAGGCCTGTGAAATAGCCGGACCAGCCGACGGCAACCGTGCTGGCCGAAACGCCATACTCAAGTACCAGATCCCAGCCGATCACCCAGGCAGCAAACCGGCCAAAAGCAGCATAGGCATAGGTATAGGCACTGCCTGACACAGGTATCATGGCCGCGAGCTCAGCATAGCAAAGTCCCGCGAATACGCAGCCGATGCCTGCGATGATGAAGGAAATGAGGACTGCAGGGCCTGCATAGGTCGCTGCAGCCGTCCCCGTGATGACAAAAATTCCGGTGCCGATAATTGCACCGATACCGATTGCGATGAGTTGCAGTGGACCAAGGCTGCGCTTCAACTCGCCATGCGTCTCCGCGACGGAACCAGCTGTCACCGGCGTATGATTGTCTGTGGCCATTTCGGCATTCTCCCTGATCGCGCGTGCGCCATTTTACTTCCCCGTAGGCGAAGCATCAGTTGCAGTCTGCCACGTCGTGCAACCACACACCAACTGCGGAAAGCACCAAATGCCGGCTCTTGACAGGTCAGAACAAATAGTGAACAATAGGTTGACACTGAAGGAAAACCCCATGTTGTTCACACGAAAAGCATCTGCGAGCCCGGCAAAAGTCCTCCGTTTGGTCGCAACCCAGGAATGGCGTCAGGGCGAGACCCTGCGCATTACCCCAAGGCCGCGCGAACAGGCCAACCCCGGCGCCAAGCGCCTGGTTATCAGGCGCGACGATCTTGGTGGCCTGACCCTGACTCCGATGCGTTGGGGACTCCGGAACGAGCACGACTGTCAATTCGGGCAGACTCGCCCGCTGACGACAGTCCGGACGGAAGGCTTGCGCACGCACGCCGAATGGCGCCGCCTGCTTAACGCACAGCGCTGCTTGGTCCCGGCTGAGCAGTTTTTCGAATGGAAACGGGTTGGTGACGTGCGAACACGGGAGTTCTGCCTGAAACTCAAGTCCCAGAAGCCGATGATGATCGCAGGCCTCTGGAGCAGGACGGACGGTTTCGGCGATACCTTCGCCTACATTTCCTGCCGGTCCAACCCGCTGTTCGCTCTCGTACACGAGCAGATGCCAGTCATCCTGGACCAGGCAGCGATCGCAACCTGGTTCAATCCGGACGCAACGCTGGAATCCCTGATGTCATTCCTTCGGCCTGCACGGGTTGAGGATATCGAAGTGCATGCGGTAACGAAGCCAAAAACGGCTCAGCGGCCGACGCAGCCATCGCTGTTCGACCGCCAGGCGGCTTGAGAAGGAAGTGAGTTTGGGCGTCTAGGCCTTGCGTACGTGCCGGCTGAGGGCGATCTCGTCGATCTCGGCCTGCACCTGTCGCGCATATTCGACACGATCACGCTGCGCGTCTGCATCCGCGGCGATCTCGTACTTCTTCAATTCGCGATAGGCGCCCTGAAGTTCCTCAGTGACTGTTGCCGATTGTTTTTCGACTTCATCGACGGTGCGCTGAATGTTTTCGCGGCGAGCCATGACCGAACGTGCAAATGTCGGATACGCCAAGCGTCCCAGATCGCTTTGCTGGGCCCGGCGCTGCTCTTCCTGCACCATCGTTTCAAGGTCGTTCATCTTCTTCATCAGATCGGCGCGCATGTCGTCAAGCGACTTCAGGCGCTTGCGGATTTCGTCTACGCGGAACCGGTTCAGTCTGATCAGTGCATCACGAGATTTCATAGTCTCCCCCTGCCTTTTGTTGTTTTAGTGAGTGCCATTCAGAATTTCGGCAATTTGCTGGTAACCGCTGTGCAGTTCGCCACATTCATCCTTGCCTTGAGCAAGAAATGCTTCGAGTTTTGGATATAGTTTGATCGATCTATCAACTTCCGGATCCGATCCCGTCTTGTAGGCACCCAGCCGGATGAGTTCGGCCATGTTGTCGTAGACCGACAGGACACGACGCGCTTCATTGATCAGAGTCTGCTCGTGCGGCTCATTGCAGCCGGGCATGGTTCGCGACAGTGACTTCAGGACGTTGACGGCCGGAAAGCGCCCGCGCTCGGCAATCGCACGTTCCAGCACGACATGACCGTCCAGAATGCCACGCACAGCGTCCGCAACGGGCTCGTTGTGATCGTCTCCTTCAACCAGAACGGTGAAGAGACCGGTAATCGTGCCCGAACCCTGAACCCCCGGACCCGCCCGCTCAAGCAGGCGAGGCAATTCCGCAAAGACGGACGGCGTGTATCCCTTGGAAGCAGGAGGCTCGCCGCTGGCGAGGCCGATTTCGCGCTGCGCCATGGCAAATCGCGTGACCGAGTCCATGAGGCAAAGCACCTGCAAGCCCTGATCTCGGAAATATTCAGCGGCTGTCATGGTCAGGTAAGCCGCTTGGCGGCGCATCAAGGCGCTTTCGTCTGACGTGGCGACCACGACAACGCTGCGAGCCAGACCTTCGGGTCCGAGATCGTCTTCAAGAAATTCCTGAACTTCGCGACCACGCTCGCCCACAAGTCCAATGACAATCACGTCTGCTTCAGTGTATCGCGCGATCATCGACAACAGCACCGACTTGCCCACCCCCGAGCCGGCAAAAATGCCAAGGCGCTGTCCACGGCACACTGTCGTGAAAGAGTTCAGCGAGCGCACACCAAGGTCCATCTTGGCGCCCACGCGGGCACGCGTGTGTGCCGGTGGCGGCGCATTCTTGAGGCGATAAGGCGAAGTTCCGCGTTCCATCGCACCTCGCCCGTCAACCGGTTCACCCAACGCGTTGATGACCCGACCAAGCCAGGAGTTGCAGGGTCGCACTTCGCCAGAATGTGGCTGCACGAATGCTTTGCAGCCCATCCTCACGCCATCAAGTTCGCTGAATGGCATCGTGAGGGCTCGTCCATTTCGAAACCCGACAACTTCCGCTGCCACCTGTCGCTCGTGCGATGACTCAATCGTCAGCCGAGTTCCGATTCCAAGCGGATCCAGTGTTCCGGCAACTTCAACGAGCAGTCCGTTCACGCCGATGACCCTTCCATAGGAACGGGAGCGTTGCGTTTCTTCGACTGCCGAGATCAGAGCGTGCATGAGTAATTCCGTCTAAACCACGGACAACTATGGCTTCATGCGACTTAAGGTTGCCCTAAGGTGTCACTGATGCGCGAAAGTGTCATCACACGCACAAATTTTATCGATGCGGTTTACGTTCAGGCCTCTGGGGTTAAGCTTTCTTAAGTTTTACCACTTAGATTCGTTGGTGAACAAACCAACAAGGGCACCGGGTGCGTCCGGGCTGCGAGGGGAGATTAAAGCATGAGAGTTCTCTTGATCGAGGACGATAGCGCCATGGCGCAGAGCATCGAGTTGATGCTCAAGTCCGAAGGTTTCAATGTGTACACGACAGACCTTGGCGAAGAAGGTGTCGACCTCGGAAAACTCTATGACTACGACATTATCATCCTGGATCTTCAACTGCCGGACATGTCGGGATTCGACGTACTAAAGCAGCTTCGCGTGAACAAAATCGCAACGCCAATCCTCATTCTGTCGGGTTCAACCCAGATCGAAAACAAGGTCAAGGGCCTGGGATTCGGCGCCGACGATTATATGACCAAACCGTTCCACAAGGACGAACTCATTGCCCGCGTGCACGCAGTAGTCCGTCGCTCGAAGGGCCACTCTCAGTCAGTGATCCAGACAGGCAAGCTCACCGTGAACCTGGACACAAAAACGGTTGAAGTTGACGGCCAGCGTGTTCACTTGACTGGCAAGGAATATCAGATGCTTGAGCTGCTTTCCTTGCGCAAGGGTACGACCCTGACCAAGGAAATGTTCCTGAACCACCTCTACGGCGGCATGGACGAACCGGAACTCAAGATCATTGATGTTTTTATCTGCAAGCTTCGCAAGAAGTTGCAGGCAGCAGCCGGCCAGCATTATATTGAAACTGTGTGGGGACGTGGCTACGTGTTGCGCGACCCGCTTGAAGGCAAGGCCGCCTAGATCACGCTATTGGACCGGGGGGTCTGACGAGGGGCGTTGTCGGAAACGACGGCGCCCTTCGAGTTTTTGGGCGCAACCAGACATCCATGGATACGACGCGCAGTCTGCAGATGGAGCCGGATCTCGCCAGCCGTCGGGCTGATTGTTCAGACCGTTCCCGTTTTTGCCAAGGGCTTTGCCATACGGGTTGACTTGACGCTCACGCCACGAGCGCTCTCGTGCGGTATGAAGGTATTTGTCACGCCCACGACGGACTCGGCTGCTCCGAGAAGCAGAAAGCCGTCATCAGGCAGCAGTTGTGCCATCCTGTCGAGCACGTTCTTTTTTGTCACCTCATCAAAGTAGATCAGCACGTTGCGGCAGAATATGACGTCGAAGGTACCAAACCCGGTAAATGCATCGAGCAGATTGGCTGGCTTGAATTGCACCATCGAGCGAATATCTTCCTTCAGGCGGAACTGGTCCCCTTCCTTGGCGAAATACTTCACCAGCATTTGCACAGGAAGTCCGCGCTGCACTTCAAATTGCGAATACACTCCCGCTTTGGCCCGATCCAGCACATCGTTGGACAGATCAGTGCCAACGAGTTCGACCTTCCACTCCTTGAGAAGCAGCGACTTCTCCTTGAGGATCATCACAATCGAATAGGGCTCCTGCCCTGTCGAGGCAGCCGCACACCAGATTCGCAATCGCTTCTGCGCAGACCTGGATTGCATAAGCTTCGGCAGCAGTAGCTTTTCGAAGTGATCGAACGGCGTCTTGTCGCGGAAGAAAAATGACTCGTTCGTGGTCATCGCTTCCACGACATCGCGAATGAATTTCTCATCATTCATGCGTAGTTTCAGCATCAACGCATTGAAATTCGGCAGAGAATGCCTGCGAATGAGTGGAGCTACCCTGCTCTCGATCAAATAGCCTTTCTCCGGACCGAGGACCAGACCGGACCTTCGCTTCAGCAGCTGGGAAATGAAGTCGAATTCCGCCGGTATCATCTTGCTTTGAGTCCTAGGTACTTCCGGATTTCCAATCCAACATTTTGAATTGGCAACACGGCGCTAGCCAAACCTGCCTGCGCGACTGCGCCCGGCATCCCCCACACAACGCTGCTGGCTTCATCTTGAGCGAGAATGGTACCATTGGCTCCGGCAATCGCCCGCGCCCCTTCCCGCCCGTCTGCACCCATGCCGGTCAGGACGATGGCAAGTGTCGCAGCGCCATAGGCCGCCGCCACGCTTCGAAACATTGGATCAACCGCTGGCCGGCAGAAATTCTCGGGTGCGTTCTGATTGAGTTCAATCGGGCCGCCCTTACCCTTGATGATCATGTGATAGTCGCCAGGAGCAATGTAGACATGACCAGGCTCCAGTCTCATGCCAGTCGACCCTTCGACACATTTCAGTCCCGAGCTGCGCGAAAGCGATTCCGCCAGAATGGTCGTGAAAGTCGCAGGCATATGCTGAGTGATGAGTACTGGTACATTCAGATGTGGCGCAATGGCCAGAACAACCTGAACAAGGGCCTGAGGTCCTCCTGTGGATGCACCTATTGCAACAATCTGCGGCGGAATGAACGATGCATTGCGAAGTACAATCGGTGGGTGCTTGTTCGCAAATTGACTGCGCGAAGCATGCGCAGGAGTTGTCGCCCCTCCGGCTTTTCCCGCAGATGAAAGACCAGCTTCTGTCGCGCGCGTCTGAAAGAGTCTCTTGCGTCCCACGGCGCTGATGCGCGTCAGCAATTCCCGACGAAAATCTTCTGCAGCATCTCCGCTACCAATGGATGTCGGCTTGGGAACATAGTCGCACGCGCCGAGAGCAAGCGCCTTGAGTGACATTTCAGCATTCCGCCTTGTGAGTGTGGACGCCATGATCACCTTTGCGTTGGGACAGGCCCGCAACAGCAGCGGCAACACCGTGATTCCGTCCATGACGGGCATCTCGATGTCCAGAATGACCACATCGGGTTTCACAGTCTTGGCTCGCTCAAGGGCATCCTGACCGTTGACTGCCCGACCAGCCACCATCATGTCCGGCGCCGCATCGATCCAACGGGAAACAATTCCGCGAATGACTGCAGAATCGTCAACAACCAGCACCTTTATGGCGTTGGCCCCTTTGGGCGATGGACTGGCACTGGAAATTGCTGCCCCGCTCATGATGTCTTGAGTTCCTTCACGCCAGCCCGACTTCGGCCAACTTCGATTCAATGATTTCGCGGTCGAACGGCTTCATGATGTATTCGTTCGCACCGGCCTCCATCGCCTGAGTAATGAACGAAAACTCACTCTCGGTCGTACAGAACAGGACGATCGGACGATCACCGTTTTCCTCCTTGCGCAATGCGCGCAGGAACTCGATCCCGTTCATGTTCGGCATGTTCCAGTCCAGCAGAATGGCGTCGGGCATGTGCTTCCTGCAGCTTGCAAGCGCCACTTGACCGTCTTCGGCCTCACTGATGCCAAACTGAAGTTGCTCCAGGATTTGCCGCGCAACCTTCCGAACAACCCTGCTGTCATCGACGATCAGGAATTCTTTCATCGGACCGGTCCCATCGTTTTGAGCTTCCCGAAAATCTCGGATCGCCAAGCGTATCAATGCGTTCAGCTTCATTGCACCGGGTTGGCGCAAAGTGCCGACTATGTCCGGAAACACTAGTGGAAAACGGTAAAAACGCCTTGAACGGCGGTTCAGTTCAAGCCGCGAAATTCCGCGCGGCACTGTCTGAAAAGTTCGACAGACAGCGAAGTGATTGCCTAATCACCTATTAACTAGTTTGAACAACAGGTTAAGCTGCCGCTCTTCTCGAGAAATCCAGCAGCACATTGATGTCGAGGACCACCAAAAGTCCGGTCTCAAGGCGAAATACTCCCTTTGAAACTTTCTTCCAGTGAAGGTCGAGATTTACTGGCGTTGCTTCCAGTGATTCAGGCGCCAGCCGCAGGACCTCTCCCGCCCCATCAAACAGCAAGCCGTAGTGATCGCCATCCCGCTCAACACCGACCGCCATATAGTCACGCTGGCCCGCCAGCGCGGAAATTCCCAACCTGCGTCTGCAATCGATCATCGTAACGATACGACCGCGCAAATTCAGGACACCTGCGATGTCAGGATGTGAAAGTGGTACATAGGTGAGGCGGGCGGGCTTGAAGATCTCATTGACGAGATCGATCGTGATCCCGAACAACTGCGTCCCGATCGTAACCGTGACATACTCGTTCACACCACCATTGGTCTTGTTCACGCCGCGCGCTCCTGCGATCCGATGAAGCCACGCACGGTTTCGAGAAGTCCATCCCTGTCAAACTTGCGCGTCAATGCATCAAATGTTCCCAATTCATCGCCATCCGTATCGGCGGCTAGGCCAATAACGGGCGTCGATCGCCACGTTGGGTCCTGCTTGATGGCATCGGCAAACTTGTACCCACCCATTCCCGGCATCTGAATGTCGCTAAGAATGACGTCGAAGAATTTGCCCTCATCCTTCATCTTCAGCGCCAGTTCCGCATTTGCGGCTTCAGTGACATCGTAGCCAGCCGCCGCAAGCAGCGGCGCCACCATGGTCCGGAAGAATGGACTGTCATCGACCAGCAACACGTGGCGGCGAAGCGCCGGAACGGTCCTTTTCGTAAACCAGTGCTGGAAAACATCGCTGACATGATACGAGATATCGATAACTTCGGTCGCCCTGTCTCGCACGACTGCGGTTCCCACAATGCCGGAACCCGAAGCTGTGAGCTCGAACCTGAGCGTGGCATCCACAATATCCAGGATCTCGTCAACCGCGACCCCGACAGTCTGATCATCTTCGCTGAAAACCAGCACAGGCTGGCTGCCCTCCTCACGTAACGACCCCACGAGTGAAGTGACGATCGGCATCAGGGACCCACGGTACTGCAGGACGTGACGTCCATCCGAGCGTTCGAACTTCTGCGCATCGACCACTTCAAGCCGTGTAATGGCGCCAAGCAGCACGGCTTTTGGTTCCTGCGATCCCGCACGGAACAGCAACAAAGACTGCTTCTGCTCTGTCGAAGCAGTAACAGAAGCGGCAGCATCCTCAGCAGCGCTCCGCGTCGCGACTTCGCCCGAGACAGCTGAAGCGACGCCGTTGGGGTCCAGGATCATGATGACGCTGCCATCGCCCAGGATCGTGTTCCCGGAAAACAGCGCAATATCCTTCAGCACCGAACAAACCGGCTTGACCACGATTTCACCAGTATCGAACACGGTGTCAACGACGATGCCAAAAGTTCGTCCGGCGGCCTGCGCAACAACGATGTAGGATTCTGGTGCCGTCTCACCTTCCAGCGCGGGCAGGTTAAGAACCTCTGACAGTCGGGCAAGCGGCAACAAGCGGTCACGCAGGCGAAGCACGCTGGTCTTGTTGATGCGTTCGATCTTCGTATCAGAGGAATCAGAAGCGCGAACAAGCTCCATCACGCAGATTTGCGGAATGGCGAAACGCATTTTCTGCACTCCAACAATCAGGGCAGAAATGATCGCCATCGTCAGCGGGATCTTGATTGTGAAGGTCGTGCCCGAGCCTTCCTTCGACTTCAGGTCGATCGATCCGCCAATCAACTCGATGTTCGACCGCACCACGTCCATGCCGACGCCGCGACCCGACACATTCGTGACTTTCTGCGCCGTGGTCAGGCCGGCGTGGAAGATGAAGCGGTGAACCTGCGCCTCACTCAAGCGAGCGAGTTCTGCTTCCGTTACGATTCCATTCGCAAGTGCTTTTGCCTTGATTTTCTCGACCGGCAAGCCTTTGCCGTCATCAGCGATTTCAACAAGGATGTGACCACCCTCGTGAAACGCGCGAAGGATGATTGTACCAGTTTCTGACTTGCCAGCGGCCTTCCGCTCGGCTGGCGTCTCAAGGCCGTGATCCGCCGAATTGCGAACCATATGCGTAAGCGGATCCTTGATAAGTTCAAGCACCTGACGATCGAGTTCCGTCTCCGCGCCGTGCATCTGGAGTTCAATTTTCTTGCCAAGCTCATTTCCAAGATCGCGCACGATGCGCGGCAGCTTGGACCAGGCATTGCCGATGGGCTGCATGCGCGTCTTCATCACGCTTTCCTGCAGCTCGGCGGTCACATTGGACAGGCGCTGCAGGGGTACCTTGAATTCGCTGTCGTTGGAGTGCCGAACCATCTCGAGAAGCTGGTTGCGCGTAAGCACAAGCTCACTCACCATCACGATAAGCTGCTCAATCACATCGACATTGACACGAATGGACTGGTTTGCCACCGATACCTCGGCAGCCTTGCCAGCTGCCACGGGCAGTGCAGCGACGGTCGGCTTGGCAGCTTCGGGCTTCGCATCATCCGTTGGCGCAACTTCCTTGACCACTGGCTGGGTCGGAACCTCATCGGCTACAGCGGCGTTGAAGGCGGCTTCCAGAGCTGCCGCGGTTGGTGCAGGTCCACCACCCTCCCCCGAGGCCATGCGCTCCAGACGGGCAATCACATCGCTGTCATCGCCTTGAGGTTCGGACTCGGTCTGTTCAATGCCGGTGAGAATTGCCTTTATGCAGTCCAGTGACTCGAAGATCAGCGTTACGGCATCAGGAGTGACCTGCAGTACGCCATCACGAAACTTGCCCAGAACGTTTTCGGATGCGTGCGCTACCTTTTCAAGTCTCGAAAGGCCAATGAACCCGCAAGTTCCCTTGATGGTGTGAACAAGGCGGAAGATTTTTTGCAGGACGTCCTTGTTGTTGGGTTCAGCCTCGAGCTTGACCATCTCGCCATCAACGATGGTCAGACTTTCGCCGGATTCTGTCAAAAAATCTCTGAGGAGATCGTCCATACTTCACCCAACATCGCAGACGGCTTCAGCCATCGGGAAACACTTTCCCGCCAAAGTGATGACTCAACGATTTGGGTTAACAACACCTTATGAAGGACCCGGCACCCCGGTCATCATACTGAATAATTGGCGGCTGATGCACACGCAGGCGCCGGATCTGGCCCTAGGACACCTTGCGCTCGAAGTGCGCCTCAAATTTAATGACATCGTCAACCATTGAGTAACGAATCTCAGTACCGATTTTCTGCGCCAGAAGAGCGGTCACGAAGGGAGCAACAGTTCGTCCTGTCAGGTCTTCCTGAGGGATTTGCAGTGCCAGCCCCTCTTTGATGTCCGGGGCGAGATTGGCCTTGAGGCCTTTCGCTGTGATGGAAGTCAGGAATTTGTCCTTGACCTGCTCACCCTTGACGACAAGAGAGCCGCCGCGCGGGATACAGTCGGCGCCAAGTGCTGCCAGGTTCAGCACGACACGAATGATTTCCTTGTCGACAGCAATCGAGGGCATCTGCCAGTCCAGTCTCGCCTTTCCGGTCTTGAAGAAGTCAGCTGCGACCTGCCCTACCTCCCCCAGATCGATTTCTGCACCGGCTGAACCCATTGCGCCGAACGCGAGCCGGGCAAACAGCAGTCTTGCCTTGGCCTGGCCAACGCTGTGCTCGATGAGCTTCATCGCATGCATCTTCATCGCGGCATCGTCTTCGTCCGCAAGAATCTCCAGTCCGTTGGAAATGGCGGCAACTGGGCTGATCAAATCATGGCACACGCGGGAAACAAGCAGCGCACCGAGATCAAGTTCATGCATCGTGGGTTGACTTTTACTTTCGTCATCGGAATTTGTTCCGAGATCGAATGGCGAATATGATACGGAAGGTATAAGCATCAGGCTAACCAGCCAGACTTCACTTAAGAAACGTTTAAGTCAGTCAATTCACAAAGAACATAGAGCAACGTGTCACGCACCGAACTCACTGCCAAACTGGTCAGCATTGCGCGCGAAGCGGGTGACGTGCTGATGAAGCACTATTCCGGCGACATTGTTCAACGGAAAAAAGCAGACAATTCACCAGTTACCGCAGCTGACGAAGAAGCCGAAGCGCTGATACTTCGCCGCTTGGGCGAAGTGGCACCGGCAATTCCCGTTGTCGCTGAGGAATCCGCTGCCGCAGGCAGATTGCCCAACATCGGCACCAGCCCTTTCTTCCTTGTGGACCCCCTGGATGGGACGAAGGAGTTCCTGAACCACAATGGCGAGTTCACGGTCAACATTGCGCTGATCGAGCACGGCATTCCAGTTGCTGGAGTGGTATTTGCACCTGCGATCGGCCGCATGTTCTGGGGCGCTGACATCCAGGCTTTTGAAGAAAACAGCGCAGCCACGAAGCCGATCAGGACACGAACCGCTCCTGAAACCGGTCTGACAGCCATTGCAAGCCGCAGTCACAGGGATGCCGCTACTGACGAGTTCCTGTCACGCCACAGGATAGCAAGTATCGTCTCTGCAGGCTCATCGCTGAAGTTCTGTGTTCTGGCGGCGGGTGAAGCAGACATCTACCCCCGCATGGGCCCCACGATGGAATGGGATACGGCCGCGGGACACGCAGTACTCCGAGCCGCGGGTGGACGCGTCACCCTGGTCGATACAACGACTGACCTGACCTACGGCAACGCCGAAAGTGGCTTTCGCAATCCCTTTTTCATCGCCTGGGGACGCTAGACCGGCCTGACGGTCAACAACGTGCTTTCTGCCGAGACCACGGACACCTTCGTGCCCGCAGTGTAGTTGCTGCCATCAATTGACTGAGCTGACCATCGCGTATCACCAACGGTGACGGCACCCTGCCCGTTTCGGAAGTCATCGAGAACGACAGCGGACCGGCCAACCATTTGATCCGTACGCTGATTGAGTTTTGACAGGGCAGGAACACCTGTTTTCGGCAGATAGTAGTGCGATACCGTCGCGAGCGTCGCGGACAGGACGGCGAAAATGCCCGCTTCCCAGGGCAGCGACAAAGGAAGCAGGAAGCTGGCGAGCCCCACCGCGCCAGCCGCTACACCGGGCCACATGAGATATTGGGTTGGCATCACCATCTCGATGCCAATCAACAGCGCTGCAAGTGCCAGCCAGTGAAACGGACCTATATCAATGAACAATTGTGCGACTGCGTCCATGACTTGACTCCTGACAGGTGACCCGCTCGCTTCAGCGCGTCGCTGGTACGGATCCGCCTCGTGCGGTTCCCGCTGCAGATTTTTCGCTCGCAAGTTTCGCCAGTTCTCCGATCCCGGCAATAGATCCCAGCAATCCGGCGGTCTCCATGGGCAGTATGACAAACTTCTGGTTCTCAGACGAGGCCAGGGCTTTGAACGCTTCAATATACTTTTGGCCGAGAAAATAGTTGATGGCCTGCACGTCACCCTTGCCGATGGCCTCCGACACCATGGCGGTAGCCTTGGCTTCCGCTTCCGCAGACCGTTCACGGGCCTCCGCGTCACGATAGGCCGCTTCGCGCCGGCCTTCAGCCTCAAGGATCGCGGACTGCTTGCTGCCCTCGGCGCGCAGGATGGCCGCCTGCTTCTGTCCGTCAGCGGTCAGCACCTCGGCGCGGCGTTCGCGTTCTGCTTTCATCTGGCGCGCCATGGACTCGGTAATGTCTGATGGCGGTGACAGATCCTTGATTTCAATGCGCGTCGCCTTGACACCCCACGGCTGTGTCGCCGCATCTATCACGCGCAGGAGTTTCACGTTGATATCGTCGCGCTTGGACAGCACCTCATCCAGGTCCATCGAACCGATCACGGTGCGCACATTTGTGAGCGCGAGGTTTGCGATGGCACGGTTGAGATCCTGAACCTCATAGGCTGCGCGTGAGGCATCAATCACCTGAATAAACGCGATCGCATCCGCCGTAACCTGCGCATTGTCTTTCGTAATGACTTCCTGGCTGGGAATATCGAGGACCGTTTCCATCATCGATATTTTTCGTCCAATTCGGTCAAATATGGGATTGATTACACCGAGGCCCGGCCGCAATGTGCGCGTGTACCTGCCAAATTGTTCCACAGTCCATTCATAGCCCTGTGGAACAAATTTAATGGCGCGGAACACCAAAATGATTGCAGCCGCCAGAAAAAAGATGACAAAGGTGGAGCCGAAATCTTCAAACATGGAGATCCCCTCTATTTTGAGAAATCCGCGGCAGTCTCAGGCTGCGAATCATTACAAATCATAGCGAAGCTCACACCTCCGCGTCTTGATAAGAACAGGGCAATTGTCATATGGCCCGTCTATGGTGCTCATCAAGGGACTTGAAAAAGGAGAATTCGATGACCAACAGCAAGCTTACCCGTCGCGAAGCGCTGACACGATCGGCCGGCGGCGCGATTTCGCTGGCAACAGCGATGACCATGCTCAATGAAACTGCAAGTGCCGATGAAACCTATTCGAAAACCGAAATCGTCAATGAAGTTGCCGGTTTCTTTGGTGTTGCCGCAAAAACCGCGGCGAGCATCGTGGAGCACGTATTTGCAGACCTTGGCAGGCCCAACGCCTACATAACGGGCGATGAAGCCTCTGGCGCGATCGGTATCGGCCTGCGCTACGGCAAGGGCTACATGCACCGCAAGACCTACAGGAACCAGAAGGTCTACTGGCAAGGTCCGTCAGTTGGATTCGACATCGGCGGAAACGCCTCCAAATGCTTTACCCTGATCTACCAGATCCGCAGGCAGAGCGAGATCTATCAGCGCTTTCCGGGTGTCGAGGGCAGCGCCTATTTCATCGGCGGACTCGGGGTGAACTACCAACGCTCGGGCCGCATTTCACTTGCACCGATCCGCGCAGGCGTCGGGTTCCGCACGGGCGTCAACATCGGCTACCTAAGCTACACGCGAGACCGGGATATCCTGCCGTTCTGAGGTTTCTGCACAAAATCGAACTGTCGAAATGGCTGGCCGATTGGCCAGCCATTGTTTTGTGTCGGACAATTGAAACGACAAAACGGAACGACGAACCGTTGCACGAACATTTGCAGCCAGGGCACAATGCGCGATGAAGCATCTGATCGTCACCGCTGCGGATGAAGCCTATGCACCCCTGCTGCAGGACTTGATCCGGTCATTGCTTCCGCACGTCGAAAAGCTGGATACTTCGATCGCTTGCCTCGACTTGGGATTGGCTGAAGAAACCAGAGCCGCTGTCACTGAAATGGTGACACACATCACCTCACCCGAATGGCTATTCCGGCCGCACGGAAAATTCGACGGAAATCGGAAATACCTGTCTCGAGCCGCCCGCCCGTTTCTTCCGGATTATTTTCCTGGCTACGCGACATATATCTGGATCGACGCAGATGCGTGGGTGCAGGATCCGCGTGGCCTGCAATGGCTGCTGAATGCTGCGAAGTATTCGGAAATCGCAGCAGCACCCACTGTCCACCGCTGTTACGCCTTTCAGCCACAGGATATTGGATGGGTCAAGAAGCGCTATGAAATGGCGTTTGGAGCAGCGGTCGCGAAGACGCTGATGCAGCATTCCTATATCAACTCGGGCGTGATGGGTATCGCTTCCGGGTCCAGGTTCTGGAAGCACTTCAGGGAAAGATTTCAGCAGTCCCTTGACCGTTGGGAGGGTGATTTCCTCTCCGACCAGGCGGTGATCAATGGTGTGGTTGCCATGGACAATTTGAGGCTGGAAAAGCTGCCTGCACAGGTGAACTGGATCAGCCATCTTTCGCGACCGGTCTGGGATCCAGCACGGCAATTGCTCGCGGCACCCTCCATGCCATTTGAGCCCATCATGATCCTGCACAACACCTTCAACAACAAGTCGCTGGTGCACAATCTCCAGTGTCTTGACGGGAAACTGATCGAAACCCAGCTGACATTCTCGGCGATCCGGAACATCGCACGTTGATGTGGCAAATTTCTGCTCCCGGAATATGAAACAGCCGCCCGATACTCCGGGCGGCTGCAGTATCAGTCAGGTAACCAGTGGTTACTGAGCCAGCCAGTAGGTCATGCCCGGATTGGGGCGTCCGACAAAGCATTGCTGGTTGAGTCGGTAGAAGCGGATGACTTCTTCAGCCTTTCGGGCCTCGCCTTCATTGCTTCCAAAGTTCAGCATGGAGTGTCCACCATCGACAACCTTCCACGAACCACCGCTCCATCGTGCCTGGGTCGTATCGGGATTGTTGCCGACGCAGTCATCTCCCGGCATGCCGCCCGAGGGAATGTTTCCGCCACGCTTCCAGTACACCATACCCGGGTTTGGACGCCCGATATAGCAAGTGGCCGAGAAGCGATAGTTGCGGATCGTGTTGGCCGCCTGTTGGGCTTCCGCTGCATGCGTGCCGAACGACAGCATCCAGTGTGAACCTTCAACGACTTTCCACTCACCACCGACGAACTGGGCCTGCACATTGTGCCAGTCGAAGTTGATGCAGTCTTCGGCAAAGCTCAGGCCAGCTCCGGGACCACCCGGACCACCGCCAGGTCCACCAGGACCGCCGCCTGGGCCACCTGGTCCGCCGCCGCCAGATATCCTGCGCGCCGACGATATGACGTCATTGAACAGCAACGGCACAAGCGAAGGCGTGTCGGATGAAATCGTGCGGCAAGGCGCTCCATAGAACGAGTTCTTGCAGACCTGCCAGACTTCTCCCGCTGACACGCGGATGCTTGACGTGATGTCGTTCCATCCCATCGGTGACAGGTTGGGCGTGTCGGAATTCAGGAACAGGCTTCCGCCGCCAAACCCTGCATGTTCATAGAGGGTGATGCCTGAACCGCCACCGCCGCCGGGTCCACCAGGGCCGCCGCCACCAGGACCACCCGGAGGCCAACCACCACCCGGTCCGCCCGGAGGCCAACCGCCGCCGCCACCAGGACCGCCTGGCCAGCCAGGCCAGCCGCCCAGATGCTTCCGCAATGATCCACGGCTGGTGTACGGACGCCGGCCGGAACCGTCAGTGAAGCGCGTGAAAATGGTGTACTGCAAACTGTCGCCGGGACGGTCCCTCAGGTGAAGGATGGTCTCGGCGAAGCCTGGATGAAACGTCACCGTCAGGTCAGTTGCATCGGACGCCGGGTTGCCGGACGGGCTTTCGGAATAGGCGACTGCCTGCTCTGTCCCCCAATCACAATCCGATGGGCTGCACTGTCCCCAGACGCGAACTTTCAGGTTCCCGCCGGTTGGCGTGACGCGAACGCGTGTTATGCTTTGGGTGCTGGAATCTTCGTTTCGCCAGTCACCTGTGAATTCGCCATAGCCTGACGCCATCACTGGTGTGATGGACATCGCTGTGACTGCGGCGAATAAAAGCGCTTTGAAGCGCATGTTTCCTCTCCTTCTTTCAATTCGCATCCGGGCACAGTACCCGGGGAACTGATCGCAATTTAAGCCAGCAATTTCATAAGGCTAGGCAACATTCATCACACACGCGTCCGTTGTCCCCCGTTCATCTTCGGGGACAACCTGTGTTGCGACTGCGAAAAGGAATTGACCTTTGCGCCTGAATCGAGCCACAACGCTGACGGGACACGCCCTCCCAACGGGGCGCGCCCATTCTGTAAGGAATGGATAAATGACAGACAAACCAGTGCTCCGGCCATTGCGGCCGCATTTTTCGTCCGGTCCCTGCGCAAAGCGCCCCGGATGGTCAGCCCAAAACCTCAAAACCGATAGCCTGGGCAGATCGCATCGCTCGAAACTGGGCAAGGCCAGGCTCGAACTGGCGATTTCCCAGACCCGCAAGATCCTTGCTGTTCCCGCTGACTATCGCATCGGCATCGTTCCCGCGTCCGATACCGGCGCCGTGGAAATGTGCCTGTGGTCGATGCTGGGTCCGCGCCCGGTCGACATTCTCGTCTGGGAAAGCTTCGGCCAGGAATGGGCGACAGACATCACCAAACAGCTCAAGCTCCCCGATGCAAAAGTCATCAAGGCAGCCTACGGCGAACTTCCTGACCTCGTGCAGACGAACCCGGCCCACGACATCATTTTCACCTGGAATGGAACTACATCCGGCGTGCGTGTTCCGAACGGCAACTGGATATCGGATGCAAGAGAAGGCCTGACCATTTGCGACGCAACGTCTGCAGCTTTTGCGCAGGACCTGCCGTGGTCCAAGCTCGACGTCGTGACATTCTCCTGGCAGAAGGCTCTCGGCGGCGAAGGCGCCCATGGCGTCCTCATCCTGTCCCCGCGTGCTGTCGCAAGGCTCGAAAGCTACAAGCCATCCTGGCCAATCCCGAAGATTTTCCGGATGACCAAGGACAGCAAGCTCATTGAAGGCATCTTCAAGGGCGAGACGATCAACACGCCGTCAATGCTCTGCGTGGAAGACTACCTCGACGCACTCGCCTGGTCCGAAACTGTCGGTGGCCTGAAGGGCCTGATGGCACGCGCCGATGAAAACCTGCACGTCATCGACAAGTGGACCAAGGCCGTGGGCTGGTGCGACTTCCTCGCGTCCAACCCGCTCACACGGTCAAACACCTCGGTGTGCCTGAAGATCGTGGATCCCTGGTTCACCGCCAAGGACGCCGACGGCCAGGCTGCAGCCGCCAAGAAAATCGCCGACATGCTCGAGAAGGAAGGCGTTGCCTTCGATATCGGCGCCTACCGCGACGCCCCTCCGGGCTTGCGCATTTGGGGCGGAGCAACCGTTGAAAGCGCGGATATGAAAGCACTGATGCCTTGGCTCGACTGGGCATGGTCGCAGGTCAAGGCGTCGTAACACCCCTGGGGCCGCGGGCATCCTGCCCGCCCTTCCCTTTTCCATCAAATCCACACCCGGAGCATTTCCCATGCCCAAAGTTCTGATCTCTGATCAATTGTCCCCGGCTGCCGTCCAGATCTTCAAGGATCGCGGCATCGAAGTCGACGTGAAGGTCGGCCTCCCCAAGGACGAACTGAAGTCGATCATCGGCCGCTATGACGGCCTCGCCATCCGCTCCGCCACCAAGGTCACGGCCGAAATCCTGGCAGCAGCAACACATCTCAAGGTCGTCGGCCGCGCCGGTATCGGTGTCGACAACGTGGACATCCCCGCAGCAACCGGCCGCGGCGTGATTGTCATGAACACGCCGCACGGCAATTCCATCACCACCGCAGAACATGCCATCGCACTGATGTTTGCCCTTGCCCGCGAAATCCCGGCAGCAAACGCCTCGACCCACGCGGGCAAGTGGGAAAAGAACCGCTTCATGGGCGTGGAACTGACCGGCAAGACGCTCGGTATCATTGGCTGTGGCAACATCGGTTCGATCGTGGCGGAACGCGCCAAAGGCCTTCGCATGAAGGTGGCCGCATTCGATCCGTACCTCAGCCCCGAACGCGCCGAGACCATGGGCGTTGAGAAGGTCGAACTCGAAGACCTGCTCACGCGTGCGGATTTCATAACCCTGCACACACCACTCACCGACAAGACGCGCAACATCCTTGACGCAAAGTCCCTGGCGAAAACCAGGAAGGGCGTGCGGATCATCAATTGCGCCCGTGGCGGCCTGATAGATGAAGCGGCACTCAAGAGTGCACTCGACAGCGGCCACGTTGCGGGCGCCGCCCTCGACGTATTCGAAACCGAACCGGCAAAGGAAAACGTTCTGTTCGGCTCCGACAAGGTTGTGGCCACCCCCCATCTCGGCGCGTCAACAAGCGAAGCGCAGGAAAACGTCGCACTTCAGGTCGCCGAGCAGATGTCGGACTACCTGCTGACGGGCGCCATCACAAACGCGATCAACATGCCATCGATCACGGCCGACCAGGCAACGGTTATGAAACCGTGGATTTCGCTTGCCGAAAAGCTCGGCGCCTTTGCGGGCCAATTGACCGAAACCAGCATCAAGTCCGTCGAGATCATCTTCGAAGGCAACGTCGCGGAACTCAACACCCGCGCGCTCATGCAGGCAGCCCTTGCAGGCCTGCTCAAGCCGAACCTCTCCGAGGTCAACATGGTCAATGCGCCGATCGTCGCCAAGGAACGCGGCATCCAGGTGAGCGAGATCCGCCGCACGCAACATGGCGCGTACGAAGGCTACCTGATGCTGAAGGTCACGACCGAAAGGCAGACGCGCGAAGTGGCAGGCACGGTGTTCTCGAATGGAGTGCCCCGCCTCATCCAGGTCAAGGGCATCGACATGGAATCCCACTTCACGCCGCACATGCTCTACGTCACGAACGAAGACAAGCCGGGCTTTATCGGCAAGCTCGGAACGTTGCTGGGCGACGCAAAGGTCAACATCGCCTCGTTCAATCTCGGTCGCACCGGCCCGGGCGGCGATGCGATTGCGCTGGTCGAAGTTGACGGCGCGGTTCCTGAATCTGTCCTGGCTGACTTGCGCAAGATGTCGGTAGTCAAACAAGCCAAAGCCTTGGTGTTCTGATGACAGGCGTCGCAGTAATCGGAGCTCAGTGGGGCGACGAAGGCAAAGGCAAGATCGTTGACTGGCTCTGCGAGCGCGCGAGCGTCGTGGTCCGCTTCCAGGGCGGGCACAACGCGGGCCACACCCTGGTCATCGGCGACAAGACCTACAAGTTCTCGCTGCTGCCGTCGGGCATTGCGCGTCCGAACAAACTGTCGGTGATCGGCAACGGCGTTGTCGTCGATCCCTGGGCCCTGATCGCCGAGATCGGCCGCATGACGGAACAGGGCCTGACCATCACACCGGCGAACCTGCTCATCGCCGACAACGCACCGCTGATCCTGCCGCTGCACGGCGAACTCGACACCCTGCGTGAAACGTCGAACTCCGGCACGCGCATCGGCACGACGAAGCGGGGCATCGGTCCGGCCTACGAAGACAAGGTCGGCCGCCGCGCCCTGCGCACGATTGATCTCGCCGACGTCAGAGCCTTGCGGGCCAAGGTCGAGAACCTGCTGACACACCACAATGCATTGCGCCGCGGCATGGGCCAGTCGGAGATCGATGCTGGCAAGCTCACCGCACAGCTGGCCGAGATCGCCCCGAAGGTCGTGCCATTCCTCGGCCCCGTTTGGAAAAGGCTGCACGAGATCCGCATGCGCGGCGAACGCATCCTGTTCGAGGGCGCGCAAGGCGCCCTGCTCGACATCGACCATGGCACCTACCCTTACGTGACATCGTCCAACACCGTGGCAGGCCAGGCCGCTGCCGGCTGCGGGATCGCACCGCGCGCGCTTACCTACGTGCTGGGCATCGCGAAGGCCTATACGACCCGCGTCGGCGAAGGCCCCTTCCCCGCTGAGCTGACAGACGAAGTCGGCGCCCGCCTCGGCGAACGCGGCCACGAGTTCGGCACTGTCACGGGCCGCAAGCGCCGCTGTGGCTGGTTTGATGCCGTACTGGTTCGCCAGACCGTCATCACCGGCGGCATTGATGGCATCGCGTTCACGAAGCTCGATGTGCTCGACGGCCTGAAGGAAATCAAGGTCGTCGTCGCCTACGACCTCGACGGCAAACAGATCGATCACCTGCCGGCCGCCGCCGACGCACAGCAGCGCGTGAAGCCCATCTACGAAACCATGGAAGGCTGGAGCGAAACCACGCAAGGGGCCAGGCGCTGGGCCGACCTGCCCGCCGCCGCGATCAAGTACGTCCGCCGCGTCGAAGAACTCATCGGCGCCCCGGTGGCATCCGTGTCGACCAGCCCCCAACGCGACGACACCATCCTCGTGCGCGATCCCTTCTCGGCATGACGCAAATGCCGAAGGGCCTGAGCACCGCGTTGCTGCTGACGGATCTGGGCTTCATCGCCTACTGGTCCCTCACGGCACTCGTTGCTGCGGGCCTGTTCAGCGTGCCGCCGGAATATCTCTACAGCGACTACCACAACCCGCTGGTCGTGGCCTGGAACTGGTCCTTCATGCCGCTCGACATCATCCTGTCCCTCGCGGGCCTGAACGCCGTCCGCCTCCGGCGCGCCGGCAACCCGTCCTGGCGAGGCTGGACCATCTTCTCCCTCGCCCTCACCGTCTGCGCCGGCCTCATGGCCATCTCCTTCTGGACCATCCGCGGCGACTTCGACGTGACGTGGTGGACCATCAACCTCGCCCTCATGCTATGGCCGTGGCTCTACTTGCCCACCCTCATCAAATCCTGATCCGCCTGGGAGCGCGGGCATCCTGCCCGCTCTTTCTTCCTCGCGACTTCACCTGCGGGCAGGATGCCCGCGCTCCCAGGGAAAATGCACGTCCATAGTCTCTTTCCAACGCGGCTCTTGGTGCCTGATCCTGCGCAACTTGACGAAACGCACACGCTCGCCGATGGTTGTCTCTGCACCAATCTGAACGCCGGGAATATCATGAAACAATTTTTGCAAGCCGCATCGATCAGCATGGCGCTCTTGCTTGCCTGCGCTTGCTCGCCCGACACGCCGAAGAAAACGGAATCGGCGCCGGTTGACACCCCTCCCGCGGCGTCAGTCCCTGCCGCTGCAATTCCCTATGGCGCCAACAAGGCCGTCGGTGCAACCTTCGTGCACGACGGCGTGACCCTTTATTACGAAACCTATGGCGAAGGACCGCCGCTGCTGCTCGTGCACGGCAACGGGGGCAGCTTGGGCGGGCTGGCCGCACAGATCTTACACTTCAAGGCGAAGTACAAGGTGATCGCGATGGACAGCCGCGATCAGGGACGCTCAAGCGACAGCGCAGAACCGATCACCTACGAGAAGATGACGGATGATCTCGCCGCCCTGCTCGATCACCTCCAGACCGGCCCCGTCGATGTCGTGGGCTGGAGCGATGGCGGCATCGAGGCCCTGCTGCTCGGGCTTCGCCATCCGGACAAGGTGAAAAAGATCGTGTCCATGGCCGCCAACCTCAATCCGGGGCCCGACGCGTTCGACCCCGAAGTCAAGGCTCTGCTCAAGTCCATGATGGACATCCCCGAAGCTGCCCGGAAAACGCCGGAAGGAAAACGCCAGCTGAAAGTGGTCGGCATGATGTTGAAAGAGCCGAACATTCCCTCGGCCCTGCTGGGCCAGGTCAAGGCCCCGACCCTGGTCCTTGCAAGTGACAACGACCTTGTCCGCCTCGAGCACATCGTCACGATCTACAGAAGCCTGCCCAACGCCGAGCTCGCCATCTTCCCGAACAGGACCCACCTGATGCCCTACGACGACCCCGAGATGTTCAACGGCGCGATCGACCGCTTCCTGTCCACTCCCTACCGCAAGATCGACCGCATTCCGGAGACAATGGCATCATTCGAAAAGTTGATGTCCGGCCTGGCGAAATAGCGTTCGCGAGAAATGAGTGCCCCCCTGGGAGCGCGGGCATCCTGCCCGCTCTTGCAAGCGTGAAGAAGAAAGTGCGGGCAGGATGCCCGCGCTCCCAGGAAGAATGCCCCCGCACAAAAACGTCGCACCCAGACGGCCTTGCACATCACGAATGTTCTCTATACGTTCCAAACCGGGCCGAAACCCTCCGGCACCAGGTTCGACATCGAACCCGCACATTGTGAATACCTGCCGGCGATCCTGTCCCTCGAGATGGGCGCCTCGTGAGCCCCGCGCGAAAATCTATTGCAGGGTGTGTGCCCCGGACTCCACCTTGCGCCATCCCCGCAATACGATGCGATGGAGACACGCTGAAAATGAAAAAATACCCCTCGACTCTGTCTCACTTTTGACCATTTTCCCGCAAGAATGGGCCAAAAATCGTGAAACAGTGTTTGTCTCAAGTGCATCGAAAAAGTGGATACCGCCCGAACGCAAAACGGCCGGGACAATCGCCCCGGCCGCTGTGCAATTGCCGTCTTATGTTACCGCGCCGGAAGCGCCGCCGGAGGCGCCTCTTTCCCGCCACCCAGGCGGCTTTGCCTGGCGGCATCCTTGATCGCGCGCTGCAGCTTTTCAAAAGCCCTGACTTCGATCTGGCGCACGCGCTCGCGACTGATGTCGTATTCCTTCGACAGGTCCTCAAGCGTGGCCGGATCTTCCTTCAGGCGGCGTTCTGTCAGGATGTGACGCTCGCGCTCGTTCAGCGCCTTCATGCCTTCGGCAAGAAGATCAGAGCGGTCGTCCTTCTGCTCCTGATCCGCGAGGATCGTTTCCTGGTTCGGTGTCTCGTCGACAAGCCAGTCCTGCCACTCGCCTTCCGAGTCTGCGCGCATTGGCGCGTTCAGTGAATGATCCGGCGCCGCAAGGCGGCGGTTCATCGAGATCACTTCTTCCTCGGTCACGCCGAGTTTGTTGGCGATGATCTTGACCTGCTCTGGTTTCAGGTCGCCATCCTCGATCGCCTTGATATGTCCCTTGGCCTTGCGAAGGTTGAAGAACAGCTTCTTCTGCGCGGCTGTCGTGCCGATCTTCACCAGGCTCCACGAACGCAGGATGTATTCCTGGATCGAAGCCCTGATCCACCACATGGCATAGGTCGCAAGTCTGAAGCCCTTCTCGGGATCGAATCGCTTGACGGCCTGCATCAGGCCTACATTGCCTTCAGAAACGATCTCGTTGATCGGCAGGCCATAGCCGCGATACCCCATCGCGATCTTGGCAACCAGCCTGAGATGGCTTGTCACCAGGCGGTGAGCGGCCCCGGAGTCCTCGTGCTCGCGCCAGCGTTTGGCGAGCATGTACTCTTCTTCCAGCTCAAGCATTGGAAATGTTCGGATTTCAGCCAGATAGCGGCTAAGGCCCCCTTCGGCCAACATCAAATAGCCAGCAGCCATTTCGTTCTCCCTTGCGCAGGGCTGGTACGGTCCGTGCGAGATTGCCCCGGTCTTCCAGCCTGACCAACGCACCCGTCCCCTATTTGGCCCGGGCGTGACCAGAACATCTAGTTATTGATCCGGGCGATTTTAAGTCCCCCGGCCCCTTCCTGCAAAACGCCTCAGGGCCTCAAGGGTTTCACTGAAATCTGCGGGTAATTCGCTTTCAAAGTAAACCGGCTTGTCGAGGCCCGGATGGTGGAAGCCCAAAACAGCCGCATGGAGGGCCTGGCGCTGAATGGAAAGGGTCACGCCGGGAATGCTGCGGGGACGCCCATAAACAGGGTCTCCGATCAGCGGATGGCCGATATGAGCCATGTGAACACGCACCTGGTGTGTCCTTCCGGTTTCCAGGCGGCACTCCACAAGCGCCGCCGATGCCCCGAAAGTCTCGATCACTTTGTAGTGAGTCCGGGCGTGCTTGCCACCCACGCGCAACACTGCAATTTTTTGTCGGTTCAGCGGACTGCGGCCGAGGTCGCCGTCGATGGTCCCCGACAGGGTACGAGGAACGCCCCATACCAGCGCTTTGTAGACGCGCGTGACAGCATGGGCCGCGAACTGCTTGCCAAGGCTCGTATGTGCCCGCTCCGTCTTGGCAACCACCATCAGGCCGGTTGTGTCCTTGTCGATCCGGTGCACGATCCCGGGCCTGAGCTCGCCGCCAATGCCGCTCAGGGAATTGCCACAATGCGCAATCAGGGCATTGACCAAAGTGCCATCCCTGTTGCCTGCGGCCGGATGAACCACCAGGCCAGCCTGCTTGTTGATGACCAGCAGGTGCTTGTCCTCAAATACAATGTTCAACGGGATGTCTTCACCCTGTGGCACGGCCTCCACGGCGGGCGGCACGACCAGCAGCACTTCGCTGTTGAACTTGACCCGTTGCGCGGCGTCCTTGGCCGGAGCACCGTTGACGGTGACAGCGCCCGTCTCGATTAACTGTTTCAGCCGCGAACGCGACAAATCCGGCCACAGGGCCGCAAGCGCACGATCAAGCCTGTCACCGGCTTGGCTCTCGCCGATTGTCAGTGTACGACGCTCGCTGTCCTCAGAGGATTTCATCATGGCCGAAGTCGTACCTGAACAACCGCCCGCATCCAACCGCGGCTTATGGATGCTGGTGATCGGTCTCGGGATCGCAATCCTGCTGGTTGTTGCCGCTATGATCGGCATGGCGATCAGGAATGCCTATTCGAAGGGCCCGGAAACCTCTGCACCGGTCCAGGCAACCCTCAAGCCTGGCGAGGCACCGGAACTCAACCTCGACCTCGAACCTGGCGCAACAGTATCTGACGCCAAAATGGATGGCTCCCTGCTGATCGTGCGCGTCACGTCACCAGTCAGCGACGAAGTCCTGGTCATCGACCCCGCAAAGTCAAAGATCATCAACCGGATCCGCTTCAACAGGAAAGCACCCTGATCGCAGAGTTATTTTCCGGCGATCTGGGTCAGCAGCACGCGCCAGTGCGTGAGGCCTCCGTAAAAAGACTCCACTGGAACGCGTTCATTGAGACCGTGTGAGAAGTCATCGCTGTCCTTGATGAATATCTCGCTGGCTCCATACGTTGGAATGCCGGCCGCGCGATAGAATACGCCGTCGGTTGCTCCGGACGACATCGAAGGCACGATAGGCACGCCGGGATGGACGGCATGCACGGCTGCGGTCACAGCTTCAAGCACATCAGCGCGCAAGGGTGACGCGTCGCTCGCCGTATAATTCTGCTCCAGCGGCGCGATCTCGATTCTGCGGCCCGCCAGCTTCTGCAATTGCGCCTGCACAGCCTCGATCTTCACGCCGGGAAAGATCCTGCAGTTCACGGTGACGCTGGCGCTTTGCGGCAGCGCGTTGTCCGCATGGCCTGCCTGCATCATTGTAGCAACGCAGGTGGTACGAACCTGCCCGACATAAAACGGACTGGAGGAAAGGACGCGGGCGGCCCGCCTGTCTCCAGGATGCCTGGCAAAGCGCAGCATCGCCTTGCCGATGGCGCCCTTGGTCACCCGACCGTTGGCTTTGAAGGCTGCGACCGTTGTCGGGTTCCACATCACCGGAAATGCATATCGGCGAACGGCGCGCACAGCCTCCATCACGTCATAGATTGCGTTGTCAGGCCGCGGCTGCGACGAGTGCCCGCCCTCGTTCCTGGCTGTCAGTTTGAAACTCGCAAAAGTCTTCTCCGCTGTTTGCAGCGCGTAGGTGACAGGCTTGCCATCTTCACCCAGTTGCCCGCCGCCTGAATCGGAATTGATTGCAAACTCGGCATCGATCAGGTCGCGGTGCTCCTTGACCAGCGACGTTGCAGTCAGCCCCACAGTCTCCTCGTCTCCGGAGAACGCGATGATGAGATCGCGCGTGGGAACAAACTTTTCGCCCTTCAGGGATATGAATGTGGCCGCGAGTGCCGCCACGCCGGATTTGTTGTCGGCAGTACCACGCCCGAAAAAGAAACCGCCTTCCTCGATGAACTTGAACGGATCGCGCGTCCAGTCTTCACGATGCGCCGTCACCACATCCATGTGCGCCATCAGCAGGATCGGCCGGCCACCAGTGCCATCGCCACGATAACGCACGACGAGAGATGCTGTCTTGTCGTGCGGGATGATGTGGATGTCTTCAGCGGCAAAGCCGGCATCTGCAAACACACCGGCCAGATACTTTGCCATCTCGGGAACTTTCGAGCCCTCGACCGACGTATCCATTTCCACGATCGTGCGATAGATCTCGACCGCGCGCTTGCGCTCTTCCGCGCCGGGAGAATTCGGACCGGCCCAGGCCGCCCCGACACAGCAAACCATGCCAACAACAGCAGCCGCCATCGCAGCTTGAGCGCGAACCATCACCTGTCTCCCGTCGAAAATCAGTCTCTGAAAACTAACACGCTGAAATTCCAGAAGGCACGGGCCAAAAAGCCACCATGCACCACAAGGACGCTTGATCGCCGCCCCGCCCCTCGCGTATAGGACCACTCACTGAACAACCGCTGTCCCCATCGTCTAGCGGTCCAGGACATCGCCCTCTCACGGCGAGAACAGGGGTTCGATTCCCCTTGGGGACGCCAAATTTATCAATATGTTATCGGAGAATAAGTCCCATTCGGCCCATTTATGGGTACTTTTTGGGTAATATCAAATCGCTGCCGTACAGTTGATGACAACTTCGCGACGCGCGCTATCGCGTCCTTCGCCCCCGAGGTTGGTCATGTATCAAATACGACGATGTGTGAGGACGCGCTTTGTCGAATAGAAACTCTTCCAGTTTCTGTCTTCGATACACCACCCGCCTTCCTATTTTCACATATTCAGGCCCACCACCAGTCGTTCGTAATTTGGCAAGCGTTTGCTTCGATAGACCTAGAAACTCCGCCGCCTTCTGCGGGCCAAGCGTGTTTGTGGATGAGTTATCAAGTGGCTTGGTTTGCACGACGGATTGAACGATTACAGTTTCCGATAATTCAACTTGAGCAATCCATTCAGAGACCTCCTGCCAGAGTCGAGATTCCTGATTGAGTATCTTGCTTCGCTTGTCCGCAAAGCGCGAGAGTTCGGTTAGCAGCCGCTTGTACATCTGACCCTCCTGTTGCCAATCTATCTAATACCCAATTCTCTGCAGGCTTAGGTTCAGAACCCAACCCTAACCATTCGCGACCTGCAGGGTTTCCGCAAGCACACTCAGACAGTCTTCAAGATCGACCCAATGTCGTGAAACCGCATGTTCACTTTCAAGCTAGTGAACCCGGATGCAGACTTTTTACTGTGCTTAAACTGCATGAGCTCGCGACGCGCCAACGTGACGCTTCGGGCAGATTGTTCGCTCGGCTTCAACTCGAAGCACAGTGCCTTGTCAGCCCCTGGGGACTGCTCGTGCAGCCCAACCCCTTTCACGCACAATCAGTTCGGCAGCGCCTTTCCATGAAAGATTTTCGGGTCGCAAACCAGAGTACTAGACTTGTCACAATTGGCGAACCACAATGCCCCGAACCTAGAGGCCCATTCGGAATGTCACTTCAGAAACTCTGCAAACCTAGACCGTCTGTTTTCGCCGCGGACCGCCGCGCAACGGTCCTCAACCTCGATACCTTCCTCAAAGGCCAGGTCTCCGGCGCCGAGTTCTTCGAGGAAAACTACTTCACACATGGCATGGAAATTCTGGTCGATAGTACGTTCAGGCACCTGTCCGGAAAACAGTCCGGCTCGTCGGTGTTTGTACTGTCGCAGGCCATGGGCGGCGGCAAAACCCACTCCATGATCGCGCTCGGTCTGTTGGCGCGTCAGCCTGAGCTACGAAAGAAAGTACTGGCACACAAAGATCCGGCACCCAACCTGGGCCGATGCCGGGTGGTGGGATTCAATGGCAGAAACACCGATGCGCCGGGCGGCATCTGGGGAAGCATCGCAGAGCAACTAGGCAAGTTCTCTGAGTTTGCTTCTTTTGTCGCCCCCATGCTCAACGCACCGGGCCCGGAGGCATGGAAAAAACTTCTCGGCGGTGACCCTCTCATCATCTTCCTGGATGAGCTCCCACCATACCTTGAGTATGCAGTCAGCGTTCCCGTCGGAAACGGTGATCTTGGTTTAGTGACGAGCACCGCGCTGGCAAACTTGTTTGTCGCCGTGGCCGACACCGGGCTGGAAAATGTCTGCGTGGTTCTTTCAGACCTCGCTGGCACGAACTACTCAATCGGGCAACAAAGCCTCCAGGCGGCATTCGGCCGTTCCGCGCAGCACATTTCCAATGAAGCCAAGCGTGCCGCTGTCCCCATTACCCCGGTTAACCCGAACGGTGACGAGCTCTACCACATCCTGCGCAAACGGCTTTTTGAAACCATTGCACCCGACGACGAAATCAAGAGGGTGGCCACGGCCTACCGCGATGCTCTCGCGGAAGCCGTGAACATGAAGCTGACCGCGACAGTACCGCAGTCTCTGTACTCACGCGTCGTTGACTCATACCCCTTTCATCCAGACCTTCGCGAGCTCGTGGGTCGCTTCAAGGAGAATGAAGGATTCCAGCAGACCCGCGGCGTCATTCGTTTGATGCAAATGGTTGTCAGCGATCTATGGAAGCAGAAAAAAGCCGAGAAACTGGATCTGATTGCGCCATACGACATCGACCTTAACGCAGATGAAATCGCTTCTGAAATCCGAACAGTCAACTCGTCCCTCAGCGAAGCCATTGCACACGATATCGCGCGCAACGGCACCGCCGAAGTGGAAGAGATCGACAAAGCCAATGGAAGCGCAGATGCATCCGAGGCCGCGAAGCTCGTGCTCGTCGCATCATTGGCCACCACGCCTGGTGCCATTCACGGCTTGAGAGAATACCAACTTGTCGATTGCCTTCAGAAGCCAGGTCGGGATCTCTCGACCTTCAAATCAAACGTTCTCGACAAGCTGGCAATTCGCGCGTGGTACCTTCACAATTCGTCAGACGGTCGCCTGTTCTTTAAGAACCAGCAGAACCTTGCAGCCAAACTCCGCGCGACGGCGATGTCCCTGCATGCAGAGGTCGTAGATCGTCTTCTGCGTGAGCACCTCGAAAGCTATTTCGGACCAACCTTGCGCGACTGCTATCAGTCGGTCCACGTCCTCAAGCCCATCGATGAAGTTCAGCTGGATGTCGAGAAGTCCGCACTGGTAATTGTGCGCCCAGGCGAACAGGCAAACCAGCTCCCCATTTCCAGCGACTGGCAAGCGTGGTGGAACCAGCAGCAATTCAAGAACCGAGTTCTGTTCCTCACTGGAACACGCAACACCTATCAGAAAGTCATCGATGCCGCTCGCCAGGTGCGCGCCCTGCAGAGCATCCAGGAAGAACTTGAAGCCGACAAAACTCCACCGAACGACCCGCAGTGGAAGGCCCTGGACGGCCTCACGGACCGGGTAGCACTTCAGTTCAATGCTGCACTAAAGGAAGCATTCGACCAGATTGTCTATCCGTCCATCAACACTGCCTTGCGGACAACGTCTGTCGAACTTGCATTCGCAGGTAACAGCAACGGCGAAGCAACCATCAGGAAGTCTTTGGAAACGGCAACCAAGTTCACTCCTGACATCAGTGGAGATTCCTTCCGCCTGAAGGCAGAGGCCCGCCTGTTCGGCGGCGGAAACGCGCAGTCAGTGCTTTGGTCCGATCTGAAGCGAAATGCCGCCACCAGCACGACCTGGCCACTGCACAAACCATCCGCCCTCGACGACCTCAAGGCCGACGCCATACGTCGCGATCTTTGGCGCGAAGAAGGCAACTACGTACGCAAAGGCCCCTTCCCACCTCCCATGCCCTCGGTGGAGATCTTCAGACTCTCAACGGAAGACGATGGCGACGGCAAAACCTACTTGAAGATTGAACCGCTGCACGCACCAAACCTTGTGTTTGAGGTCGGAGACAAGGACCCCACACGAACATCCCTTCCGGTTCCCACGCCCGCCAAGTTTGAAGCGACGGAACTGCGCTACAGGTTCATGGCCTTCGATCCCAATGATATGGTGCGAGTCAGTCCCGTCAAGGACTGGACGGCGTCCATTCGCCTGAAGCACAGGCTGCATGATCGCGGAGACCATCACGAAGTGGAACTACTGGCCCTTCCTCGATCGAACGCGATCACGATCCGCTACACAACCGACGGCTCTTCTCCCACCAACGCCGGAGCTGCAACCTACTCCGGACCATTCCGCATTCCTGCAGGCAGCCGGATCATTCTGGCGGTAGCATCGTCAGCCGGGCTCGGCATCAACTCCGAGCAGATTCGCATCACCCCTCCTCTGCCTGGCGTTCGGGAGGACAAGATTGACGTCAGCAAGTCCGCTAGGTGGACGGGGATCTCCCGCTTTGATGATCCCGGCTCCGTGTGGAACTTTGTGCAAAGGCTGACTTCAACCAGCGGAATGCTTGCCTTCGACATACATATCACCGCAGAAAACGAAGACGGCTCGCAAGCTGCTGAGTTCCAGGGTGCTATGGATGCCGGATATGACAGTCCAACTCTCAAATCGCTGCTTGAACGTCTGCAGGACATCGTTGGCGGCGACAAAATCCGTATGAGCGCAGGAACGCTTGGCTTCCCCACCGGACAAGCTCTGCTGGAATGGCTTAAGTCCACGAACCAGCAGTTCGACCAATTCAAGGTGAAACAATAAATGGCGAAAGCAAAAGCGCCAAAGGCTCCAAAATCCAAGAACGACAAGCCGCTGGGCTTGGGCTTCGTGCCCGCCGAGGCTCGACACGGCTTTCTGATCTCAGTCCCGGCAGGTAGCGCGCAAGGCGACCTAGTGTGCATCAGCGAGCACCGCGGCAATGAACTCGACAATCTCGCGGATCGAACCCTCTCCCCGGAAACAGTCGTCCCGAGCGATCCTTCATTGCGTGTGATGATTGACCGCGCACGCTGGCTCGCACTCGCCCCCGCATTCTGGGACGAAGCCAACACTCGCCTTCGTGCCAACGGCTATCCGCAGGTAAAGTTTCAGAAGAACCCTGGCAAGCCCATCCCGGTGCACCCCTCATTAGGGAAGGAACTCTGCGTCCTCTGTTGGGCCGTCGAAGAGGCGTCAATTGACGACATCCCCAACGCCATCCGGAATTGGGAGGCCCTTGCCCCGGAAGAACGCTGGTGGCTTTACACCATGACGGTAGCAACTACCGGACAGGCCATGAACAAGGGTGTCGGTTGGCGCAAGGCGCTTCGCGCAGCAATGGCCGACAATCCCTTTATAAAAGGCGAAGGCGTGGCGCCGAAGTCTCGGCGTGAACTACTAGGCCACCCCCAAATGTCGCTTAAACTATGACCAGCCGCGCCGAACCAACCTCCTTTATTGAAACCCAGTTCCCAATCGCCCGCCTGTCAGCCGAAAGCTACAAGGAGCGCAAGGCGAACAACGGCCAAACTCTGACGCGCCTAGGAAAGTGGTGGGGACGCAAACCACTCATCCTCGTCCGCGCCTCCATCATCGGATTGTTGATGCCAGCATCGGACGATCCAAAGAAGGATCGGGAGATCTTCCTGAAAATTCTGACGATGGACGATGCAGGCACCTGGGACCGATGCAAAGCCTCATCCCAAGGAAAGACTTCAAAGAGGGAATTTGATCGACTGCCTTACGCCGACCGCATCGCCAATTGTGAACGGCCGGAGAATGTTGACGGCCCTTCTGAAGCGGCCTGGAAAGAAATCAACAATCACCTTGGCACCAAGGCCTTATCGATTCCGGAACTGGTGGAACAGCTTGGCCAACGTACCTTCGGTCACACACCGCGTGTCGGCGACAGTTTCTGTGGTGGCGGATCCATTCCATTCGAAGCCGCTCGCATTGGCTGTGAGGCCTTTGGCTCGGACCTCAATCCAGTCGCAGGTATTCTTACCTGGGCCAGCCTCAACTTGCTCGGCGGGGGCAAGGATGTGCAAGCAGAAGTTATGCGCATTCAAGCATCCGCGCTTGCCGAGGCTGATCGTCAAGTCTCCGACTGGGGCATCGAACACAATGAGCGGGGAGAAAGGATTGATGCCTTGCTCTACTGCGTTGAAGTCAAACCAGAGGGCAGCGAATACTACATTCCGCTCGCGCCAAGCTGGCTCATTGGTGAAAAATCTAAGGTTGTTGCGAGATGGCACAATTTCAAGGGTTCAGATCGATTAAAACCTGAGATAGTGGTCGTCAGCGATGCCGAACTACTGCTCTACAAAAACAAGAAAGGCGCAACTGCAATCGACAGCCGCGCAGTTGATCCGTTCGACAACTCTCGATCCTGGTCAATTGAATCCCTTCGCGGGCCGGAAGGGCTCCGCCTCTGGACGAATGACGATGTGGTGCCAAGGTCCGGAGATGTATTCCAAGAGCGTCTCTACTGCATCCGTTGGATCGACAAGAACGGCAATCGAAGATACGCTGCACCAGGTGCCGCCGACTTGGCGCGGGAAGACAATGTGCTTTCGCTGTTGCGAGAGCGCTTCGCAAATTGGCAGCGTGAGGGATTTATTCCGTCGAAAGCAATTCCCGAAGGCGGTGACAAAACGGAAGAACCAATTCGCACGCGCGGCTGGACTCACTGGCATCATCTATTCACCCCGCGGCAGTTGCTGACACATGGGCTGCTTGCTCAGAAGTCGTCAATGCTAGCAACAACAAAAGCAACTCAGGTTGGATGCCTTTTGGGATTGGGACGAATGGCGAATTGGAATTCACGTCTCACAAGTTGGTCATCTGCAAAAGGCGACGAGAAGGGCAACCAAGTTTTTAATAATCAAGCACTCAACACACTAGCAACCTTTTCAACTCGGCCACTGCCAAAGTTGGACACAGTATGGCCAATATTTGCAGACCTATCGGAAACCAGCACCGAACTTGACCAGCGAACATCGAAAGAGAACACAGTATTACCAATTGACGCACGTGATATTAAGGAGAGTTGCGATGTATGGATAACTGACCCGCCCTACGCCGACGCGGTCAACTATCATGAACTCGGAGACTTCTTCCTCGCATGGTACGATAAACAGCTTGCTAGCACTTTCCCAAAGTGGCCCCTCGATGCGCGAGCTGAGCTGGCAGTACGCGGCGACGGTGACGACTTTCGCCGAACAATGGTGGAGATCTACAAGAATCTTGCTCAACATATGCCCTCGAACGGCATTCAGCTTGTTATGTTCACGCATCAAGATCCAGCAGTTTGGGCGGACCTCGGCATGATCCTTTGGGCCGCAGGATTGAAGGCAACCGCTGCATGGACAATTGCCACCGAAACAGGGGCGGCCGGAATAAAAAAGGGCAACTACGTGCAAGGCACTGTGTGCCTAGTGCTACGCAAGCGCCTGTCCAACGATCCAGGATTTCTTGACGAAATATTCCCGCTCGTGGAAGACGAGGTTCTAAGACAAATCGATTCAATGAAAGCACTAGATGAAGACGGTGAACCGAACTTTAACGACGCGGATTACCAGCTTGCCGCCTATGCCGCCGCACTCAAGGTCCTAACCCAATACGGCAACATAGACGGCAAAGACGTTGAACATGAAGTCTTCGCCGTGCGGGACAAGAACCAGAAAAGCGACTTCCAGGCGGTCATCGAACGCGCCATTGGCATCGCCTGCGATCACCTCATTCCAAAGGGATTGGAAAATACCTGGCGAGACCTAAACCTTGTCGAACGCTACTACCTACGCGCTCTCGACATTGAATCCCGCGGCGAACGCCGCAAAGGCATGTACGAAGAGCTAGCAAGGGGCTTTGGCACGATGGACATCAAACCGCTGCTGAAGTCCGACAAGGCCAATGGCGCGCGCATGTTCACGCCATCAGGCTTCGGCAAATCCATTCTGGCAACCGCCGAAGGTCAAACCACCGATGCGCCACGCAGGGGACGGGCAACGACCGCAGCCCTCCACCCGTTTGCCACTTCACCCTTGCGCCATTTGATGTTCGCCATCAGGGAGACGGCCGACGCCGATAACAACCCGGAACAGGCCCGCCAGTATCTCAGGGACACTTACGGGCAAGCCTACTGGACCAAGCGTGAATTGTTCGTGGGCCTTCTCGACTGGATGTCCGCGCTGTCCAACGCCGAGGGAATGAGTGAGTGGAATAAAGACTCCGAAGCCTGCCGCATCCTTGCCGGGCGCCTCAGAAACGACCATACCTGACTATCATGTTGCAGCGCCATTCCAGCCGACGCACAAAACTTGATCAGACCGTCCTGAACCAGCGCCTCGCTGGAGCAGCATCGTATGACCGAATCGCAGGCTACTTCCGTTCCAGCCTTTTCGAGGTGGCGGGAGAGGCTTTGTCCAGCGTGCATGGCAAGGTCCGCATCATTTGCAACTCGGACCTCGACCCCATTGATCTTTCGACAGCGGCATCGGCCCAGAATGCCTTGCGCAAAAGCTGGTGCAGCGCACGCCCGGAGGACGCGCCGGAAGCCGCTCTGCCACGGTACCGCGCCCTTTATGACGCCCTGACCTCGGGCAAGATGGAAGTGCGTGTCCTTTCCGACGAAGCCTTCGGCCTCATACACGGCAAGGCGGGTGTAATCCGCCGCACCGATGGAAGCGCAACCGCGTTCCTGGGCAGTGTCAATGAAAGCAAATCAGCGTGGGAGCTGAACTACGAACTCCTCTGGGAAGACAACTCGTCTGAAACCGTGCAATGGGTACAGGAAGAGTTCGACGCACTCTGGAACGACAGGCGGGCGATGGATCTTTCCGTTTGCCCCTTCATTGTCAGCGACATCAAGCGGATCGTCCGCCGCAAGGTCGTGGAACCCGAGGAACTGAAACACCAGGACGACACCGCCGTAGTGGGCGCGGCTGCAGCGGTGGAGATGCCTGTCTACCGCAAGGAGCAAGGGCTCTGGCCACATCAGAAATACTTCGCCCAGTTGGCCTTGGAGCGCCACAGGCTGGACGGTGCAAGGCTCGTGCTGGCAGACCAGGTCGGGCTAGGAAAAACAGTCCAGCTTGCCATGGCGGCGCTCTTGATGGCTCTGGAGACCCCAGATGGTGGCCCCATCCTGATACTTGCCCCCAAACCTCTGTTGCAGCAATGGCAGGGCGAAATGAAGGATTTGCTGCAGTTGCCATCCGCCAGGTGGAATGGCCGAGCCTGGATCGACGAACACGGCCTCGAATACCCGTCAGACGGCGTAAAGTCGCTCGGCAAGTGTCCCAGACGGATCGGGCTCGTCTCCCAGGGCCTGGTCGTGCGCGGTCAAAGCGAAGTGATCCAGCAGCTGCTGGCGCGGAAATACACCTGCGTGATCGTGGACGAAGCCCACCGCGCCCGCCGTCGGAAAGTGCCAAAGGTTGATGCAAGCACCGAGGAAGTTGATGAGAAGGCCGAGCCGAACAAACTGATGAAGTTCCTGCGGGATATTGGCTCGAAAACCTCCAGCATGTTGCTTGCCACAGCGACGCCCGTGCAGTTGCATCCGGTCGAAGCATGGGACCTGCTCGAAATCCTCTCCAATGGTAACGAGGGTGTTCTGGGCGGTTGGACCCGCTCAAGTCCGTGGTTTCGCCCAAGTGTTTGCCTCGCGATTGCGAATGGACAGCAAACCGTGCCCAGCGAACCGAAGGACGGTTGGGAGTATGTCCGCGATCCCCTACCCTCTAAGTTCGAAGGAGACGGCTTTGCCAGCATTCGACGCAACTTGAACGCACGAGACACCGACTGGCAGTTCACGCCCGAAACTTTCAATAAACTCTCACCAGCCTTGGGCAAGGTGCAGCTGCGAAACAATGTCTTGCCCGGGTACGGAGAACAGCACAATCCGCTGCTGCGTTGCATCGTCAGACGTACGCGCTCCTACCTGGAAGCCACCATCAACCCCGCCACAGGCAGCTACTTCCTCCCTAGGGTGTCTGTGAAGCTCTTCGGAGAAGACGAAACAGGCGCGCTCACACTCAGCAGCTACCTGCTCGAAGCATACCGGGAAGCTGAAAACTTCTGCCGCCTCCTTCAAAAACGAATCAAGGGCGCGGGCTTCTTCAAAACCCTGCTACTTCGCCGCCTCGGAAGTTCCATCGAAGCCGGACGAAGCACCGTGCAAAAGCTCTTGGGCCACGATCCAGATGCTCCCAATGATGAAGATGACGACGACAGCGATGAACTTTCGACCACAGGCAACGCCGAGTCCGAGTTCAAGAACTTTACACCAGCCGAAATCGCGTCGCTGAACAGGTGTCTCCAGCTTTTGCAGGAAGGTGGCAACAAGGACCCAAAACTTGAAGCAGTGCTATCCTACCTTTTGGGCACACGACCTGACGCCGTCCGTCCATGGAGAGAACTGGGATGCATCCTGTTCTCCCAGTACTATGACACCGCCAAATGGATCGGCGAAGAACTCGCCAAGCGGTCCGAATTCGCCGGAATGCAGATCGGTCTCTATGCTGGAAGCAATCGATCCGGAATCTGGACGAACGGCAAGTTTCAGCGAACTGACCGTGAAAAACTGAAGGCAGCAGTAAGAAATGGCAGCCTGAAGCTGCTCCTCGGCACCGATGCGGCATCGGAGGGCTTGAACCTCCAGCGGCTCGGGACCCTGATCAACATCGACTTGCCCTGGAATCCGACGCGGCTCGAACAGCGCAAGGGCCGCATCCAGCGTATTGGCCAGATCCGCGATGAAGTCTGGATCGCCAACCTGCGCTACCGGGATTCTGTCGAAGACAGGGTGCACCAGGTTCTCGCCAGCCGCCTGGCCTCGATCCATCAGCTCTTCGGACAGATCCCGGACACGTTGGAAGATGTTTGGGTCAAGCTTGCACTTGAAACCGAAGCTGAAGCCCGCCAACTCATCGACCGTGCGGCAGCGACAAAGAACCCGTTCGACGCCAAATACAGCAAGGTCGTAGACGCCGACTGGGAAACTCGGGAACTCGTAATCGATCCGATGTCTGTTGCTGAACAAATGGAACAGGGGTGGTGATCGCGACGACGAAAGCAGCGACTTCGGATCTGTAGCGTCACAATTTCAGAATTCGCGAATTCCAATCTGTGGTCCGCAAAGGATCCAACTCATCCGCATAGTCCAGTGCAAAGCGGACCCATCGGTCGAGTGCTTCCGCATTCAGGCCTTCTTGCGACGATGCAGCGGCGGATTGCACCGCTTCGACGTAGGAACGGATTGCAGCAGCCTCCTTCCAAGTCTTGGCATCGTCACCTATTTTCGTTTTCCGTGCCTGCAGATCCTTGCAAAGACGATCCTGGCGCTCCCGTTCCTGCATCGCTTGCCAATGTCGTCGATCCTCTTCCGCCTTTTGCGCGCGCCTCGCTTTTTCCAATTCAGAGTGCATCACAATTGCCGCAACAAACTCCGCCACCATTTCTTCTAATGGTTTGCTGCCGTCATCGCGCCACACATCCGGAACACCGGAAGGCATCCCCGCGATGATCTTCAGACATGCCTTGCCGGAAGGTGTTTTGATCTGGGTCCAACGCTGATTTGAAAAAATTCTCTTTGCACGCTCTTCGGCTGTCAGTTCCCTGCGGACCTGCTTGACCCACTCTTCGACCCGGAAGGTCGTCCTCTCCTGTCCAACAAGTGCCACGAATTGTGTGCTCCGCTGCAGATCAGACTCGAGTCGCACGCCCCTCGCTTCAAGCCCAACGAATATGCCTTGCAGGATGCGCCGCCTCATCGGCTCAAACGGATCTTGTGGTCGCACGTAGTGTGGAGACCAGCGATAGGACTCAATTTCCCGGCGGTCACGCTCGATCAGCGCCTGCATCAGCGGATGTGGATTGGGAATTCGCTGAGGAATCTTGATCGACGGCGTGCGCGCGAGAAGCTCTCTCCACAATTCCTCATATGCGTTTCTGACGGCCCCCTCATTCTCCGCCTTGGCGCTTTCGCGTCGTTGCCCCCAAATCTTGATGACGGGGTCGGGGTTCGGGCCACGTTCGACTTCGATGAGAGGTGGGCGCACGACACGCTTACCGCTCGCCTTCTTCGCCCAGTACCCGCGCGGAGGCACGGGTACACCATGCCGTTCGCAAAGCTTCCCAAGGCCGCGTCCCGAGATGCCATATTGGGCCGCCAGCTTGTCCACCGGAACCGACCAGACGGCATCATATAAAGCCTTCCGGCTCAACGGTGCATCCCGCTTGACCATGGCAGCCCCTATTCGTTCGGATTCTTCAACTTCTCCAACAAGTACGCGCGCTCCACACGACCCTCGTAGTTGCTCTGCATCGCCAGAGAGTAAGGGGAATCCAAAACTTGCCAACAGAGGACAGCTATCGGCAACGGCAATGCTGCCGCAGAAGAGCCCAGGTAAGGGAATTCAAAATTGAAAGGCCATTTTCATGACTATGATCTCTCCCAGCCCGTTGAACTATTGCACACCACAGAGCGGCTCGTCCTAGCCAAACAAAATCCAAATTGATCAATAGCTAGTGTCAGGCTTCAGCTGCGTGAGTGAAGCTGGTCCACCCCTTTCACGACACACGAGTATGCCCAGCAAGGGGGGGGGAAGACCAAATCTCATTGAAGCGTACTCACCCCGGACATTAGAACCCTGAGTAATGAATGGCATTGGAGACATTTCTACGAATAGGAAGTCATTACACAGAATCAAGAAGCAGAAAGTGCGACGTTTACCATCGTTAACAACAAAATTTCACTGTTGATCAATGTCGTCAAATGCCACTCAACAAACCCCACACGCTGATACCGATGGTTTCCGACTTGCAACCACCTCATTCAAAAGCCCGCAATCGGTATCACGGCCTTAATGTTGGTACGGAGCGCACGTCGATTGCCGCAGTCAACAACCTGAAGCTGACTTTGTGCAAAGCAAAACATAGTCAGCTTGCTTTTCTAGTGACCACACGCAAAATTATAGACTTGTCACTCGCCGTTTTCCCAAGCATTTCCCTTATCCTTCCAACAATAACGCCCCTCGCGTAGGTAATGGGTGCGCTCTTTCCAGCGCGCCATCTGCTTATTGTTCCCAGCGACACACGGAACTCGTCTGCGAGCTCCGTCGGTTGGAACCTGCCATTCAAAACACAATCGACTACGGCTGAAAAATCTTCTTCGCTATCCGAATCATACTTGTCTAAGACGGCCACCAATCTTTTTAGCCCTTCAACCTCAGCAATCGCTAACTCATGCGCGAGCGCCGATGTTCCATTTGCTTCACGTACTTTGTTCATTTTTTGCTCCAATCGCTAATATACGCGAGTCATCGCGTCGCTAACCGGACTAACCCGGAGACGTGCGCTCACTGAATACAATGCATTAGATAGTACAAAAGTTGACAACTTGCAACTTTTTTGCATACTGGCGGCCAAGAAATTTTTAGGAGAAACAAGGTCAGATAATTAACCCCACATTAATTGCGGAGTTCCAATGCGCCGATTTATAGTGCGGGAAGCACGATTGTTTGAATACGACGACATCCGAAGATTTTATGAGGAAAACCCAGACGAACACGTCATGTTTCGAGGCGAAGAGGTCGTCAAACGAGCGATTTCGAGCGGCGTCTTCTTCTTAGCACTCGATACCGACAAGGACAGCACGAACCGCATCTTTGGTGCGAGCGCCGTGTACGATGTGCCTTGCCAAGATGACAAAGGCGGCAGCCTCTTGCTTAAGGAAGCAGGAGGTTCATTGGTAGCCCCATCATACCGGGGGTTCGGCATTCACAAGGTGTTTCACCACCTCCGAATGCTTCACGAACAAGTACTCGACAAAAATGGGTGCGACGCACACTTCGGTGCAATAATTTGCCCCAACAAAGAATCTGAGAGCAACATCCTAAAGGCTGGATTTGAACCTTGGCACGAAGTGCCAGCAGCCCTAGTAAACGAACGCGCTCCTTTCGCCAAAGAGGGTCAGGAAATAAGATTTTTCAAATTCAATAAAGACAACATAGTTCAACAGGCCGCGCTTCTGCTGAAAGCCGAATACCGCGGCAATGTCTCCAGAGACTATAATGGATCAAACGAGGCCGTACCGCTGGTACTTGATGTCGAGCTTCTAAAACACTATCGCCCGGTTATAGAGCAATTGGCGCGAGGTGACCTCAGCGCTTTGAGATGACAAACTCAGCCGCTCAGAGTTAAAAATGAAGTCTAAATTCGAAATCTAGTTCACTATCAAGTTACCATTCGGTGCTCATCATTCGGCGTTATCCGGCCCCCCCCCCTCGCATCCATCCATTTGACTCGGTGGTTACAACTAGATGAACTCGCCGAGCAAATTGTCACTTAAGTGAACAATGAAGTCGTCGCAGATGTCGTAAAACGCTCAGTGCCAGGCTTGACCCTGCTAACTCGTTACAATGTCGCACAAACCTCAAATCAACAGTTGCCATATTCGGCCTGATACTCTCGCTCCCGCTCCTCCTCCACGGTATAGTTCGCGGGCCACTCAGCTGCCTCTTTTTCCTCGATCCCCTGCAATTGAAGCTCACAGACTGGGCAATGAAATTCTTCCGCAACAAAATCTTTCTACACCCACTCGAACGCTCCAGCTTCGTCGTGGTTACTGTCTGTTCTCGTCAATGCTTCCGAATTTTCCAGAGCTTGATCCCGGACCGACTTCTTCAGCGAGTTGAATCAGTCTCGAGACTGCTGCACCCGAACTTTGATTGCATCAATCCTAGCACGCGCCGCATGCTCCAATAGCTTCTGAGGAGCCTTTGCGCTCGACGCGCCCAACCAGTTATCCAAAGTCAAATTCATCGTGCTGAGAATCCGTTGTGCCGCATGCCAGTGCTGCGCTTCCCAGGCGTCGAGCCTGATGGTCTTGAAGAGTGAGTCCAGACGCATGGTGCGGGAGTTGCTTCACGAGACACATGATTCAATTGAGGCCCTTTAGTCCCGACTGTATTGACTGAAACTTGGGCCGAGAAGCTCGCGCAGCTCACGATAACCGATACTGCCCAATACCGAACTACAGCTCTTCCTTGTGTAGTCAGTTCCTTAGAGTCGAACATTGCACTCAGAACACGAGCCCATTCCAACCAAAAATGGTCGCGCTGGTGCCTGAGCGGAGAGTGTGCACGGTCAATGGTCAGTTAACGTGCGCGAGCGCACCGAAGAGTTTTTTTGACCTGAGAGGCCGCTAAAAGCAATCCGTATCAATACAGACTATCGCAATTGGTTAGTCGCAGACATACTCAACCACTAATTGCCTGGAGGGCGGCAAAATACTAACAATAGAGATTGACGCAACATAAGGTCACGCGCTTGTTCATCGCAGAAATACCAGAAGACGAACTCGATCCAATAACCAGAGCCGCTTTGAAGTCATGGGGCTTGGAAAGCCTGACCCAAATTCAGCTGTTGGCACTACGAGCCGGAATTGCCAAGTGCGCAAGTCAGGTCGTTTGCGCGCCGACATCGTCGGGTAAAACGCTTGTAGGCGAAATCGCAATTTTATCAGCGATTAGTCGGGGGTGGAACTGCCTGTATCTGGTCTCACACAAAGCGTTGGCGGATCAGAAATACTCCGACTTTCAATCTCGGTTTGGAGAGCACGCTGACGACCCGGTAGCCTCTGTCGGATTGAGCACCGGCGACCGAGACGAGGGCGAAGTGACCCCTCGACTATTAGTCGCGACCTACGAGAAAGCGTTGGCACTGCTCATGTCAGGTCAGATAACCGCCGCTGGTCTCGCCGTAATCGCTGACGAGCTGCAAATCATCAATGAGACTTCTCGAGGCCCAAACATCGAAACGCTTTGCACGATCCTGAAGCAACGAGGCGTCGAACAATTCGTTGCTTTAACTGCAACTATCGGAAACGCTCAAGATCTTGCCGACTGGTTGAATTGCGAGCTGGTTTGCTGCAACAACCGCGACGTCGATTTGAACCAAGAGATTTGGTCAGACGGCGAAGGCTACTTGGTCAAATTCGGGCAGGAGACTGGGGCTCCTTGTCACGCGGGCCAACAGATACCGACTGATCCAATAGAAGTGGTTCGTCACCTCGTCTCGATAAATCGTGGGCCAGTTTTGGTCTTCACCGAATCAAGGCAGGAGGCGAGTGAATACGCGGAGCGATATAGTCTGACGTTGGCGCGAACCGCAGATGGCATTGTCGTCGCTGAACAACTTGAGTTGTTTTCCGAGCCGACCGAATCCTCCCAACAGCTACAAAGGAATGCGCAAAGGAGAGTCGCATTTCACACTGCCGACCTAACGGCGCAAGAACGCCAAGTGATTGAAAAGGGTTTCTCCCAAGCGGCATTTGACGTCTGTTTTGCGACTTCGACTCTCGCCGCAGGGGTAAACTTTCCGTTTCGGTCAGTAGTATTTCCTAAACTCACCTACCAATACGGTGAAAGACAGGGGCACATGATTGTGCGCTCTGACTATAGAAACATGTCAGGCAGGGCGGGCCGACTAGGATATCACTCGGACGGCTACGCAGTTTTGCTGCCCAGAAATACTCGCGAACTAAGACATGCGAACCATCTCGTCTTACCCGAAAATGATAACGTAGATTCTAAGTTCGTCAGCGTCAGCATGAGAAGAACCGTGCTGTCGCTCATCGCATCCCAGGTGGTTACGACGCGGGACAATATGACAGACTTCTTTCAGAACACACTCTACTGGCATCAAATTCGCGAGCGGAATCCCAAGATGCTCGAAGATGTTGTCGCCTCCGCAATCGGTTCGGTGGATTGGCTCATCGCTAGCGAACTCATCGAGGCCGATGGCGACTATCTAATGCCGACGCCCGTTGGCAAAGCAATTGCCCAATCAGGACTTCTGCCCTCGACGGCGGTAAGCTTTCTAAAAATGATGCACGTTAATTTGGCAGCGATCGAAAGTGAGTTCGAGCGACACATCACAGGACTCATTCATTGGGTGTGTCAGTCTGACGAATTCAGAGGCGAGACCCCCTCTAGATTTTTGCCCTTTCCATCACGCGGCGTTTCGCATTCGACGGGTTTTGTGCAGTCGCAACTCTTACTTGCTCCGTTGAACAGAACTGACGATCGGGTGAATCAATGCGCGCATGCCGTGATGCTCTTCAGCCAAGGGGACGCGGAGAGGGTCATAAGACAGCAGACCAACATATCGTCTGGTCAACTACACCGTTTGGCCATCGATGTGGCGTGGGTATTCAACGGCTTGAGACGAATTGCAAGCGTTCCCGAGATCCACTTCCCCCAAACACTGACGAACAAACTTTCAATGCTCGCGCGTCAGGTGCAATGGGGAGCGCCTGCCGAGGCCCTCGACATACTCCGCGTTGCTCAACGCGAAGGCGTCCCGGGATTCGGCCGTCAGCGCGCTGTCGCACTACTCAGAAGCGGCATACAGACTTTCGACCAGCTCCTATCACACGCGAAGGACGTCTTGCTGACAGTTCTGGGAAATGACCGTCGCACCAACGCCCTGCTTTCCGCTGTTGCGTCTTGCGTTGGCTTCGGGCCCGGACGATATCAACAAGTGCATAGCGATATGGCGGCCCTTATTGACCTCTCCGATCTCGTGAGCGCATGCGAAGCGTCTATTGGTACCGCGTATGAAGCGGCCATAAAAACACTTCTCGAGGTGGAGAAGTCTTGGACCGTTCATGCGCTAGATGACGGCCGTCAGAAAAACGTGCCTGATTTGATGATAAAATCCGACCGCGTTGCGGTGTTGGTAGAGTGCAAGACCACCACGAAAACTCCACCGCTCATCAAGAAGGAGGAAGCCTTCGCCGTTCTTCAGAAGTCAATCGACTACGACTCTAGTATGCCGCGCGTTACACTTGGAAAACCTTCTTTCGACGAGCATTCCAAAAAGAAAGCGCAAGCGGCCAAAGATATCTCTCTAATTGAGCATGCTGCTTTTATGGAGGGAATTCTTAGGCTTCACGCGAAAGAAATCTCGACAACGGAATTTGTGAACTGGCTATCGGCGCCGGGTGTCGCGGAGTTGGATCGCCTTGGGGGACGCCCGATCTATCAAATTGTGCGAGAAGGGCTGTAGTGACGTAACGCCGCCGCCTCATTCAACCGCTCGCAGTGATCGGCTATCGCTGCTCAAGCAACGTGGCAAGTAAAGTTTCGATGTCGCCAAAGTCTGACGTCTTCAACCCAACAGTAGGAATGGACTGGTTCGTATACACGAGATGCGCGTGCATGAGCGGGCGTTTAGTCACATCGCGAAGCATGTTCGCAAGTTTAGATCACACCCAGATGTTCGGAAGATCGACGCGCGTAAATCCAGCATCGCATGAATGAAGAACTGCGCGCCCCTCCCGCAGCCAACCGCACATCCTCGACTTGCAAGAATGGCTGCGCTTGTTCGCCCAGACTATCGCCTGAGCCGTTCACTTGCGCATTGTTCAAGGACAGGCCGCGAACCCTTGCGTTGATGCGCTCTGTCGGCAATTCGATCTAACGTTCCCAGAACTCTCACCCAAAAGCATTCCCTTTTGTCGGGCCGCTACTTCAACAATAATTAGGACTCTTTTTCCCGAAATAGACATTGCCAGTCGAATTGCAGAAATCGAAAAATTTCAACCCAACGCTGGACTTTTTCCAGATTTTTTGGGCGTGTTCCAAGTTGGTGAGAGTGTGAGTGGTCCGCTGTGCCGCACAGCGGGTGAAGTTTTTTCCTGATCGAGGCAAAAGCTCCGAACAATCCTGTCGATAGCTTTGTCATGGATGAAGCATTTAACTACGCAAATGACTTGCGAAGGTTGTTACCTGAAATTGCAGACATGAATTTCGAATGCATCGCGATTGGAGGACACTATCCAAATGGCGCACGACCGAACGGATTCAAACGGTCTTTTAACGATGGTTCAGGGACGATAACGGTCAATGCAGTCCTATGGGACGATTTGTTGCAGAGGGCTCAAAATATTCCCGCTCGTCATCGGCGACCTCTCACCAAGATAATCTATAGTATGGATCGGGGGCCGGAGCCAGTATACCAAGCCCGGAGAGGCGCCCGCTCTACTTCAGCAACTGACTATGGTCGCTAAATCAATTGATCATTTTCTGAGTATGGCCGCACATAGAAATTGTTCGCTTGGCATCCAACGCACTTGAGCTTGCTGGCGAATTGGTGGAGTTCCTTATTCAACAACGACCGCAGTTTTCTTTCTCTCAGCATCCAGGGCCATGGCCAGACGGCGACATGGCTACATTCGTCACACTGGAAGGTGATAGAAATACCAAGATCGATTAGCTGCCGAATAGTTCTACCTTTCAGTTCATTCGCAATCCGCCACGTACGAGTGATTTTTCGTGCCATCGATTGAGCCTTGCAATTGTTCTCTTTTAGTTCTATTCCAATTTGAGAGAACGTCAAGGCTGTTGGGTGAATTCGAGTTGCTCCGTTAGTCTTTCACGCACTTGTAGTAAACTACTTGATTGACGTTATCGATGCTGCTGCTGTCATTCGAAGTGGTGGTGTCAATGGCGCCCGAAACTTTCGCACCATTTCCATAACCAGTCACGGTCGCATTAACAGTAGACTGCGATTGGCTACTGCCGAAATCGATCTTTCCGATGACACTCTTTTGCAAATCCACAATTACTGGATGCCCACCGTTTCTGGCTTTGCAATCTTCAGTAATCATTCGATCACCTTCTGCGATCTGATGTGGAAAATTGGCGCGACCTTCGTATTTGTAAACTGTCCCTACTCCCGCGACTTCCATTGGAATTGCCGATACGCTTCCAAAGGTACATCCAGTCAAAAGCAGCGCAAGTCCACCCAGCCCAAATACCCGCTTCATTTTCCTCAACTCCCCAAACAAACCGCATGACGCTGTCGCGCTATAACTCCAACAAACAAAGCCCCTCTGCGTCATTTATTCAATCGAATAATCGACAGCAAACATCGATTTACACGCCCGTCGTGTTGCAGAAAGCTCAATGAAAGTTCAAGGCAAGATGGTTGATTTTCCTCAAAAAAGAAGAAAACTGTACGCTATCCACAAATCTGAGCCACACCACCCTAACTGAGCCTCCCCTGACAACCACATCCAAAGCGATTAGCAGTCCGGCCAAACGTGCTCCGAGGGTAAACTGACCCAGACGTGGCCATCCAACAGAGCAGGGTGGGTCGGCTGGCATCACAACTTCAAACGCAATGTGTCCTATGTTTGCCGTCAGCGATACTTGGAAAAGACCTTGAATTCAGGGAGTTGTATGGAAGGAAGTAGGTCATAGCCTTCAACGCTTGAACTTTTCTGCTCTCACTCTTTGCACAACGCTTACACCAACACCCAAATTCGTGGCTGTCTTCCTGATGCCAATTCCCTCGGCCAGGCTCGCCCGAATGCGATCTTCCAACTTCGCAGCAACCCTCGGTCGCCCACCAACACGCCCTTCCTTACGGGCACGCTTCAGGCCCGCCTTGACGCGCTCGACAATCATGGCGCGCTCGAACTCCGAGAACACTCCCATCATCTGAAACATGGCCTTACCCGCTGGCGTCGATGTATCGAGCCCCTGCTGGTGCAAATACAAGTCAACGCCCTTGGACTTAAGTTCGCCCAGGAAGCTGACCAAATCCTGCAGTGATCGACCAAGGCGATCCACTGACCATGCCGCGACCAGATCGATTTCCTTACGCGCAACGGCCTGCCATAGCGCCTCGTAGCCCGGGCGCTTGTCCCTGCCCTTCGCGCCGCTAATGCCCTTGTCAGCAAATGTGGCGACGATATGCCAGCCATGCCGCTCAGCGACTTTCTGAAGCTCCTGCTGCTGGTTGTCGGTGGTCTGCCCGTCCGTACTCACCCGCACATACAGTGCAACCCGTTTCGACATCCCTTGCCCTCCAGTGGGGGCAACATATGGGAATAGGGTGTACGGAATTCAACTGTTACGCGTACATCACATCGGACTGGGAGTGACCCGCGGATACTCTGGTGTATCCGATCAGATTGTTGAAGGGGTTATCCGTACAGGGAGCAGCAAGTGGCCAAGGCGTAAGCCAAAAAGAATAGGGGTCCCACGAGGTGGATGCTTTCCTGGCTGCAAAAAGACCCCACCCCGGTCTTCAAAAAATCGGTTAAAGGGGCGAGCGTTGTTGTTGCTCGGACGTTCATGCGGAGAGAGGCCCATTCAATTTTAACGGGTCGCGCTTCCGCCCGGTCTGTCCTGTCCGAGACCTTTAGACCTCGGTGGGACGTTCCAAGGCGCATCTTGAGTAGGAGAGAGTCCGTGTGCCGCTGGCGGCCTCGGTAGATCACTTGCGCCACAGCGGCAATGCCGCATTCACAACCCAATCGCTCGCATTGAGGACGGTCGCGGGTAATTCGTACGATTTCACCGTAAGTTCCGTCAGCTACTCTCAAAACACTGGCTACTAAGTTGGCGGCTGGATGTTCGCGGACGCCTGTGAGGTGTCGGGTGCATTTTCAACCAGCCATGTTCCAAGGTTTCGTGCTTCGTGATACGGCAAAATGAAGCAAACCCATCCGAGTCCGACATGCCTGAGTCGAAGCTCGATTCCGTTCAATCCTGGATGCGAAGGCCGTTGAGTCCTCCACGCAGGATCAATGACGCCAATCTCAAAAGTGCCCGGTTGGCATGGCTCGCGCGACACTTGCTCCAGCATGCGTGATCGAACTTCACTTAGATTGAACATAAGCTTGTCGAGATCCTGAGCGGATAGCGAAACTTCTGTTGCATCCGCTCCACTATCTCCGACACGCACCTGCACTGACATTGCATCGTCGGACAAGGAAACGCCCAGTTTTGTGTTCATGCTTTGGCCATTCATAGTTCGATTTACCAGTTGCCCGTTTAACGGAAGCACTGCAGTTGACTGAAACGGATCAACAGTTTGAAGCGCCGAAAATGTGAAGCAGTTCCCGTGATCTGCTACTGCAATCGCAGGCCGACCAGATTGGTCATGCATAATCGTGATCCTCTTGATTGGCCCTGCTGGGGTATCTCCAAACCAGAGATCAATTGAAATGTTCAGTGCCTGATTGGCGGCCAATTTGAAGGCGGAGGGCGATCCTGAAAAACGATGGCACTCAAATTTACAATCACTTCGTCGAAACACGACGCCTTGCCGCCCCTGCACCCAGTACACAACCAGACCTTCTGCGCTTCCAAGCTCAGTAACGGAGAGATTGAAGCCGCCCGCTTCTGCGGTACCATGGCCAATTAGGGCACCCGGTGCCGCTCTATCCAAAATCGGGTCTGATACAGAATAAGAATAGCTGCAAAGGCGTGCCCCTTCCCCAGTCAACACATATGGCACCGCCCAACCGCCTACATCGCGCTCGGGGCGTTCCGCAAACAATCGTTGCATCGCACCAATTGCCTTTGGAAGGCCATTGGGCGGGGTTTGGTGCCCGCGAACGGCACACAACAACTTTGTGATAGCCAGGGGCGCTGGGTCAATTTCAATCGAATGCCGAATGCGTTGAAACTGGCTGAATGCGGCGTCGATGCCCAAATGCAATGTTGCGACTTCCTGAACCTCTCCTCCTGAGATGCGGATCAAGTGGGGACCAGAATCGTCCCGAAACGCGTAGCCAAAATCCACGCTTGGATAATCTACGGTACCACGTCGCAAAATTTCGACTGCCTCTGCCCCACTAGGATAGTCAGACGCTTCGAAAATAAGTTTCGATCCAATAGCAGTATCCCCAGCGAAACCTGCCAACCCCATTCCGTCGAGGCTTGGCACAATCTTCAGCTCATAAACGCGGTCTCGTAATTCGATCGTTCCCCCGGTGATCACTGCATCCGAAACCATCCAGACACTGTCACCCTCGACGCTCCCAACCAGCAATGACACTTTAAAACCAACCTTGTTCGTAACAATTTCACCAATTCAGTTTGTCCGGACGCAACTATTTGACCATCCTGGTGTCCCTGGTATCTCGGCTGCGACGCAATATTTCTACACTAACGAGAATGACCAACGGCGTCGCTGGGGATCAATTGAAGGCACGAGACTATGGCTTCAAGAACGGATATTTTACTGGGGTCCACTTAGCCGGGTCCGTGTCGTATGGATGAGTGTACACCGCGGATGGACTCCATAAAGGAACTTTTGTCAGACAGTAGTAAGCCTGTAGTTCAGACCTTGGCCGAAGTTCTGTCACCCCAAACGAAGCCGCCATCATGATATAGCAAGCACCTAAAGCCTCGAATGCATGAAGCAACGTTGCCTTGGAGAATTGATTTTCCCGGTCATGCTTTATGGCGTTGTATGAGTCATACCATCGCAGGTCTTGAGTTGGACGAATTGTCGATCCCCATTCTTTGAATGGCGCAATTGGCTCAAGCCAGGGATATTGAGGAAAGCTGACTGCGTATTCATTCAGCTTCATCGCATGCAGAAGGCCAACGTATTCGTTGGTGCTAAATCTAGTCTTGATGACGCCATTCGCGACCAGCACTCCGCGCCAATACATTTCAATTTCTGTGCAAGCCAGTATCAGCAAGTTCCTAATGTCGTGGCCGTAGGTATCAAAGGTTTCAATACTTGGGTGAATCGTCCGACAGATTCGGTCGAGCTGCCTGGTCAAGGCGGTCAACTGCCCAACGGCCATTGCGACTAGGTTGCGTTCCATGTGGATACCTGGATTGGTTCCGGGCGCTTCGTGCGGATGTTGATCTCCAGGACGCGCAATTCTTGGGTAGTACTGTCCCGGCAACAAATCAAGTTTGTGGAAGGCAATTGCCCCATCAGGGGAAAACCAAGACTCGGCGTGGCGCCTAATGGAGTCCCAAATTGACTCCCCTGCTTTTGCAGTGAAGTAACTACCAGGGGCTTGCTTGCTAACACCGATGCGTTCCGCAGTGGTGTCATCTATTCGCCAAACACCCATAGCATTTCCGTTGGGGTCCATTCTGAGGTAATATTCCATCCCAAATTCCCCTAACCCTTGAGCATGATTGCGCTACCGCGATTGGAATTGATGCCCTGGTCCATGATATGAGTTCGCTCATGAAAACCAAAATCCGTCGAATTGCTATTTCGCCGTGGTGTTGGATTACCGGTTCGGCCGCAATGCTGTTGTTCCACGTAGTCTGGGCAATTGTCAGACACGACCCAATGGCAGTTAGCAGGTGCGGAGCAACGTGGGTGGTATTTGCAGGAGCAATTGTTGCGCGACCAATCATCCGCTTGGGATATCGCAAGTGGTATGAATCTACACGCAAATTCGACGGGGGAGAGTTCGAAGCGTCTCCAAACGAAATCGAATCGGACAAGCAGTCAGAACTAGATGCGCGGTCGGTCCAAATACTTGGGCCGTTGCTAGCAGTGTCTGGAACGTTGCTTTGGGCTTACGGTGACTTGCTGATGGTGGGCTCGCCAACATAGGTCGCACCGGTGCCAGAAGCTTGATCCACTAACGTATGTTGAATGGGCATTGGGTATCGGCAAGGCTACGATCTACAAGGCTCTGTCACTTGCCGCGATCAAGCTCGGAAGCCGAACTCTGATACCCCCCGATGCTCTTCGGCGATGGATAGCGGCGCTTCCCAGGGCACAACAGTAGCTGGCGGATTTCGGCCGACCAGCGCACGATGTCCCTAGGTGGAACTGCTTGTGACGCCAATCCTGACTTGAGCAGCATCTGGTTACTATGAAAATCATTACCTCGATTGGCAACTGCTCCGCGGAGCGATGACTAGAGTGTATCGATGTAGACTCGCAGCCAGTCAATCGCCATCGGGATCGGAACTATCAAAGCGACAGGGATGGACACCAGCTCCACGAGCTTAATGCCTCTGGACTCCGTTGTTCTGTGAGCGAAGGCCAGACGATCCCAAACGCGATCCAGTTTATGCTGCTTGTAGCCTCTGACCACGAGCTGCGCGTAGTTGTAAAAGATGAGCACCAAGCAAGTGATTGCCGTCAGCGAAGGCACTATGCTGTATCGATGGTACACATCCTGCAATGACTGAATGTCTGCGATGACATTCAGAGCGCCTCCAGCCGCCAGCATGACGAAGAACAAGACCGCGACCAAATTGAACCGAACGAACATACCAAACGTCATGCCCTTGTTCTTAGCCCACTTGATGGGCTTTCGGTCCCGGATTGCAGATTGAAGTCGATTGGCCGTGTGCCCACACAACGCGAGGCCTGATAGCCACTTAGTGACGTCTTGTGTCACACCGAAGTGAAGCCCCCGAAGGCTCCAGTCTGCGAACTCTTTGAACAAGACCAGTGCCTGATCTTCCGTCCCCGTAACCAACTAGCATCCCTCCCGGCAAATCGAAGGGAAGCAAGATTGTTTGCGAGCATCAACTCACTTCGCCCATTCAGGGAATTGAGAAGACTCATTCATCAAAATTGGGGTGATGCGGTTTTGCCGTTGAAGTTGCCAGTTACTCGATATTGCGGGCTCCTCAGCGACCACTGGATTGCGGAAGCAAACTAAGCGTGGCCAACGCGCGAGATACAGATTTCGCGGTCCACTTACCTCCGCGTAGAGCCCGGACTTCAGAATTGTTTAGTCGCCGGGCCAGTTCATTTAGAGATACTCCTGTCGAATACTGAAGCCTGATTTCCGGCTCGACGTCGAGCAACGCATCTGACAAGCGGCCCCGAGCAGCTGCAGTTCCCATGCTCTGATACTTTCTGATGTCCGCAGCGCCTGGGCGTTTGCCTCCCAGCACCTTGCCGCGAGCTTTGGCGGCACGCAGAGCCTCTTTGGTTCTCTTGGAGATCATTTCGGCCTCGTGCTGAGCCACAAGTGCCATGACGCCCAAGGTCATGGTGTTAACCTCCGGCAAGTCAGCGGCAATGAAATCCACGTGCGCGTCGCGGAGAGTCAACAAGAAGGCTGCGTTTCGGGAGAGCCTATCAAGCTTCGCGACAACTAGGGTCGCGCCTGTAGCACGACAGCGCGCAAGCGCCTTTCCCAACTCGGGTCGCTGGTTCATCCGACCAGTCTCGATTTCTACATACTCCGGAGACACGAGACGCCCGCCCCTGCTTGCAACGAACAGGCGAATACTCTCGCGCTGAGCTTCCAGCCCCAAACCGCTACGCCCCTGCCGCACCGTCGAGACCCGCAAATAAGCAATGTACCTGCTGTTCGGCATGAATTTGTCCCCCCACTCAACGAGCGTTGAGAGGTGGGACACGGCGACCGAAATCCAAGTGAGTCAGGTTGACTCGGGTCGCGCGTGCCCAACAGCGGTCAGCAGTAGACACTCAATCACGCGAGGGATTTCCTGCAACACGCGTGAGAATTGTTCGGTTAACATTCGCCGCTAGAAGCCAGTCAGCCTTATGATTTCTGCCGAACTCAGTTGCAGAGCGCGGAAGGCGCGCTGAACTGACAAGCGTAGCCATAAGTGTCAGGCCGTGTAGGATGCGGCTGCTCTTTGGGGAAAGAGCGGGGGAAGATTTCGTGCCACTACGCGCCGCGCGATTGGCGTTCTCGCAGACGCTTGGATCATTGCATCAAGCGAAGCTGAACTTCGCGTTGTCGGTAGCTATCGCTTTGACCGCCGATGCCAGCTCGGCATTCGGCGCCGACACATTTCAAAGCCTTAGTTTTCTTCCGGGCGGATATTTTTCCTCGGCCTCTAGCGTGAGCGCCGACGGTGAATTTGTTGTCGGCATATCTGATGTGAACGGTCAGCAACAGGCTGTGCGTTGGACTCTTGATGGGGGTATTGCCCAGAGTTTAGGGTTTTTCCCGGGGTGCGGCGACGCTACGTCCTATGCTCGCGCCGTAAACGCAAACGGATCGGTCATCGTAGGCGCGAGTGCCAACGCCTCCTGCCACAACGAAGCATTTCTGTGGAGTGCTTCGAATGGCATGGTTGGTCTAGGAACCTTGGGTAGAAGCAGCATCATTGAAGCAAGCGGCGTCAACTCGGATGGCTCAGTCGTAATTGGAAATATCGTCGGATTGAATGATGGCTCGGTTGTCGAAGCTGTTCGGTGGACAACCGCCGGGATCGTTAGCTTGGGAGGGCTACCGCCCGCACCGGGAGACCCGGTATTTAGTCAGGCTTTTGACGTCAGTTCCGATGGTTCTGTAGTTGTGGGTCGGAGCGCCTCTTTTAGCGGAGAGCGTGGCTTTCGTTGGACACCAAACGGTGGGATGCAGGACTTGGGCAACCTTCTCCCAGCTGGAGGTGGCCAACAAGCTTGGGGCGTTAGTTCAGATGGGTTGGTGATCGTAGGCACCACCGATGCCTACAGCCAAGCCTTCCGTTGGACCGAGGCCACAGGAATGGTTGGAATAGGCGAGCCGATATTAGGGGGGGCTTCAACTGCTCTTGCCGTTAGTGCTGATGGATCGGTGATCGTTGGAAGCATCAACCCGCCTTCATCAATCGGGGGGCCGCAAGCATTCATCTGGTCCCAAACCATCGGATTTCGCAAGTTGTCCGATTACCTGATCGAGCGAGGAGTAAATCTTGACGGTTGGAACCTAATTGTTGCTCGAGACATATCAGCTGACGGCTCAGTCATTGTCGGTAGCGGTTACGACCCCAACGGTCGTTACACGGGCTGGGTTGTTAGACTCGACAACTTCTTGTGCAAGTTCACAGCGCAAAGCGACGTATGCGTGATTGACGCGACGACGCCTCATAGTATTGCAATCGCCGATGGAGGTTTGGGAACTGATACATTGCAACTTGGCGGTGACACCAACTTCGCATTTGATAACTCGAGGATCGGGCCGTCGCAGGTGTTTCGAAATTTTGAGACATTTGAGAAGGTCGGATTGTCGAATGTCACCCTCACAGGCGCGGCAACGACGGGAGTCGATTGGGATATTCAGTCTGGCACGCTGATCGCATCAGGCGGAAATGCGATTGGAGACGCGAGCAATGTCAACGTCGCTAGCGTCGCCACCTTTGAAATCGCCAGCAACGAAGTCATCGGCAGCCTCAGTGGAAGCGGGTCATTAAATTTGGGTTCGAACACTTTGACGACAGGCGGTGGAAGCAATTCAACTTGGGCTGGTTCTGCCGCTGGTACTGGAGGAATTATCAAAGTCGGGCCATCAACTTTTGCCGTAGTGAACGCCCAGGGCTTCACAGGTCTGACCGATGTAGTCGCAGGAGAACTAAAGCTGAATGGCTCTCTCGCTGGCGCGTTGACCGTCGAACTCGGCGGAAAGCTGTCAGGCGGAGGGACCGTTTTTGGAACCGTCACGAACAACGGAAATATCAGCCCGGGCAATTCCCCCGGCACTCAGACCTATCTTGGCAATTACACTGCTGGTGTGGGCGCAACTGCCACTATGGAAGTGCACCTCAACAACGGTAGCGCGCCTGTCAACGGCACGACGCATGACTTCTTGAGCATCGCTGGAAATGTCTCAGGAGTGACGACGGTCAGTCTCGTTGCAACAGGCTCACCAATGCTCACCGCTGGCAACGGCTTTGAATTGGTTCGCGTTGGTGGAGCAGTCGCCCCGACGGCATTCCGCTTGGGAGCCCCGATGGTCAGCGGCGGATTCCAATATTCGCTGAACTATTTGCAAGACTATTCGGGGTCGCTGGATGCTTTCTTCCTGAAGGCATCGATCAGGGATGAGATTTTTGGTCAAGCAGCCATTCTGTCCTCTAGTCAAGCCATGACTCAGGCGTGTTTGCGGGGTGACGACCGCGTTCCTGCTGCTGACAACCAATCGAGCAAGTCTCGCGGCTGGGCGAAGTTTACTGACGGCTCTCTGAAGTTGGGTGCTGACACGGGAATGGCAGCCGATCAAGACTACTCTTGTGGATCAGGGGGCGTGGATGTTGCCGTCGGAAACGGATTTCGAGTGGGTGCGGTTGGTGGTTACAGTCGTTCAAAATCCGACGTCACAGTTCCAAGCGGCGTCGCCAACTTGATGGGTGATAGCGGGTCGATTGAAGGTGTCGCCTCCTATTTTTCTGAACATTCGTTTGCCAGCCTGTCCGCTGGCTACTCACAAACGGATTGGTCCTTCATAGGGCCAACGGCGGCGTCAGGCAGCGTAATGTCATCCGGCCTTATTGGTGCATTGCAGGCAGGCATGGCTTGGCCAGTAGAGAACAACCTCAGCATCAAGCTTATCGGCGAAGCTGACTATGACGGCACACAGTGCGAGAGCGACTGCCTGCTCCCGGGTACCACAGAAACTGTATCCAAATGGCTTGCAAAAGGGACAGTTCGATTGGACGGATCATTATCAGATGGAAAGCTACTGCCGTATGTGGCGCTGTCCTACGCCGATGATCTTGCTGACGGAAACAGTGTTGCGATGGGCGGTGCTGCTATTTCAACCAGAACGACGAGCAACCTTTTGGGCGCGAGTGGCGGCGTCACCGCACGGATCGATGCCAATACTGCGCTTTTCGCCAACGTCAAATATACGGGCAGCTTAGACCAGGATGTTGTTGGGTTGGATGGTTCTGTTGGCGCGAAGGTTTATTGGTGAGTAGAGCATTGGTCGTCGGCAATACGAATTCAATGTTGTTGGCTAAACATCAGATTCTCTAGAACCCATCCAACACGCCCGATCAGCCTCACGAAGGTGGCGAACGATGTCTTCCGTCTTATACTGCTGCTCGACGTTCGGCGCTCCGGTGTCACGCATAAAGGTTACATTCGGCAGGCTGCGTTCTAGGGGATCAGGTCATCCGAGCGAACCAGATGAAAGTTGTCGCTATGCCTAGGACAAGGAGGATATCGATCCCGACGCTGGCCCCACCAGACCAACTGTCCAGAAGCGCGTGTCCGCCTTTGAACTCCAATAGCAGCAAAGACTGGATCAATATCCACACCGCGATGATGACGATGAAGGCCAAGAGGGTGGCTAGGCCGGGACTAGGTGACCCGTCGAAATGCAGCCACGCTGGCGTTGGGAGGGTCCCCAATGCGCATGCCAGGGCTATCGCGGCGACGGTGAACGCTAGCGCTGCCGTCGCGCGCACCCCTGAATAGGGGATGCCGCTACTTGCCACGTACAAAAAATACGCTGACGTTGGCCACCAGATTTGCGCAGAATGGTTTCCTGCGATGGCGGACGTATCAATCACGCCGACGGCGAGAAGTGTGAACAATGTAGCGAGCGTGAGCGCAAACCCTGCCCCAACCAACTCTTTCACCACCCCGCGCGAGGCGATCATCAAATTATCACCTGCGCGAAAAAGGAAAAATGCTGCTATTGGCCACAACAGCACAGCCGGGTGCTGAAGCGGCACCGTCCCAGCAAAGGCACTGCCAAGGAAAGCCGTTACCGCGGCCCATATCCAGGCAGGTGCGAATCCCAGGAGATCTCGCATATCCGCTGCGGCGATTCGGAAGTTGGGCGGCGTATTCAAATTGCGCGAGAACGATCCATTGAATAGCCACAACAATACGAACACGCCGTGCCAGTGGTCGTGCAGTTCGAAGGCAAAACCTTGCTCCTGAAGGTAGCGTACGACGCGTTCTAGGAAAATTCCGAATGGCCACGTGAAGACTCCTATCAGATCGTCCACCCGCTCGAGCAAGGGCAGGAACTCCTCAGGGAACCGAAAGCCGAGACTAGATTGAGCGAGTCCTACCGCCGCGGCGACGCCGAGGAGGATTGCAATCATGCGAAGTGCCAGCCATGTCATAACTCCTTCCCGGCAGCATTATCGGCCAGCGGTACGGCGGGTCGACAACACAGCATGCCGAAGCCATTGGTGCGGAAAGTCGACGCTGCAAGCGCCACGTTGCTTATCGGTCGGCTCAACAGTCCACCTGCCTTCCTATGAGATGACTTTCGACTACTTGCGTTTCCCTCGTCCGTGATTGCCAAAGTGCTTCCGGCAGTACCTTCCTGTGCCACTACAGTATCCACAAGCCCTTGCAAGGATAGCGACAATTCCGCTTTTTTTGCGCTGACATTCAGGATTGCAGGTTAAAAGCTCTTGCTTACAGTGAACGCAAAAGTTCTCTTGGTCACAGTCAGCCATCACTGTTCTCTCCTCGATGGGATGGGCTAGGGGCCAAATTCTGCTACCGAATCGCGGCGGAAAGATGGCGTTCGGAAAACACGGCTTTCTGCCAAGACAGCGCAACCGCGGTGTGCTGACTGCGACAAATCGAAGACCAATGTGAGGTGAAGTAGGAACGATGTCATTCAAACGCCGTCTGTGCATTGGAATCATCAAGGTGGTAGCGTTTGTTCTAATAGCGACGTGACCTTTTCGGAGCGTGATCCGGAGCGGAGTCCCACGTTTATTGGTGGCACACCGACCTTAGGGGGGACGGTGGGGCGTGCTAAGCATCGATCTGGAGGAGGCTGGAACAAACCTCATCAGTGACCCACTTGTTTAGCGTAACTGGTCCACAACACTCCTGTTCCAACGGAGTTGGTGCAGATTGCATCTTCTGTTCGTCAGACCCAGCCCATGATGCCTTTATTGGTTTGCCTAGCACTTTCGGTCCATCCTTTTGTCTACTCGAGACGCAAACCCTGCAGGACATTACATTTTTGGTTCGTCAACAAAATTAGGCCGAGGTATTTTTGGGGCGGCAGCATTCAGGTGCTGTCTGACATTGATGATGTTCCCGAACCCTCCACCATTGCCCTCATGGGCATGGCGATGCCGTCGATGTTCGGTTACGGGATGAGGCGCAGGTTGTCCAAGGCCACTTAAGGCCAAAGACCAAAACCGTACAGCGTCGAGGAGCGGCAATCGCGTAGCCCCTTCTTTTTTGGATGCTAAGGTCACCAGAGATGATTGGGCCTCCCGGAATGGACACAAGTCAACCGTCTCCCACAATCTGTTAGGGTTTCGGACTGGACAGTGTTCTTAGGTCGAACACCAAGGGTCGTGTAAGCAGACGTTGAAAGCAATACGCTCGAGTTTCTGAAATCTACTGGTGCCGAGAGTGCTTGGCTAACAATTTATCGAGTCTAGCAAACTCCGCTTTCACTATTTCCATCACCCCCGGGTGAATATCGCTGTTGCCGAGCAAGTACCTAAGGTTTTTGAGCCCATCGGCCCTTGATTTGATTGCCTCGTTCACTGCTTGGCGAGAAGCATAGTAATTTACGGTCGAGTGTCCCAAAAAAATGGCAGCAAAAGCCGATGCCAATACTCCAAACATATTGAAATCAAATTCTCTGACCTGCATTTCCTTCATCGCAGACCATGAAAGTGCGGCGCTTGCAATTGCTACCACAATCATCGCAACAGAAGAAAATTTCAGAACGAAGGTCAATCTTTGCAAGTTCGCGCTCCGGTTTTCAATTTCATCGATATACTTCTGAAGTACGATTACGAGACTTTCCATTTTACCACCTCGGTAATCCCAGAATGCCCGTGAGCACTTTGCGAAATTGCTTGTACTCCTGAGCTGCCTCTTTTTGGTCAAATGCGAACGTCGACGGAAAAACTTCCACCTCAGCCCTGTCAACGACGGACGTTTTAATCAGACAAATTGGATGGATCATTTTTCGGAATCCGCCCTTGGGAAAGTGGTTGCCCAACACTCCCAACGCTTTCCCAAACTTGTCATGATACCAAGGTAAGATGTCGACGCGCTGGTCCCACCATAGATCCGCCTTGGTAGGTGCGATAACCAGATAGAGTTTGGCTCGCGCTTTTTTTGGCCACAATTGCACAAATTGCGAAAACTGCTCAATTTCCAACTGTCTTCTTTGAGCTAAAAACTCTCCTCTAAACCGCTCTAAGCTATCATGGTTCAAACCACTGATTTTCGCTTCATCTTGCCATTTGGACTGAGGCAAGACGGAGTGATATCCAAACGAACTTGTGTAAATTATAAGTGCCCGCCGTGCTTCCGATATTTCGTTGATACTATTTTTCCAGTTTTCAACAGCAACTTGTCCTGGAGCTACAGTGACCTTGCGAAACCATAACTCCTCAACGTTGCTTTCGTGAGAGTCGAAGTCAGGTTCATAGACTTGAGTGCATTCGCCCCATTTGCATTGTCCAGTAAGCATCGCTCCCAGAGCTGACTTTCCAGTCCCTCCCGGTCCAATAACAAGAGTTTTAAATTCGCCATGAACGACATGATTGTATACTTGAGAGATCCGGCCCGTTCCTGATGCGGCTCGCTTCAGAGCTTCTTGCAGGACAAGTTCACCAACAGCTTGTAATACGAATGCCCCTAGCGCGCTCATCTTGCTTCAGCCTCCCCAAAGGCAGTTTTAGACTACTGCCTTCTGGATGCCTTGCAAGTGAGTGATAACAACTAGCTGAATGGTAGACTGATATGTGAGCGCTGAAACCTTCGACCATGCGCTAAAATTGTTGCCGAACGACCAATGTCGGAGGGACTTTATGCTTTGGAGGAGACTCGGAGTTGAGAAAGCAACCGCAAGGCGAAGTTCATCATGTAGCGCCAATCCAGTTAGATTTTTGCAGATGCTGAGCAGGAGAGCTTTGGGCACAGATAGCGAATGCTCTAGGTAGCCAATACCCAGAACATTTCGAAATTCAAAACCTTCCAATACTGCCCTGATGCTGCCAAGGACTCGATGGGGGCAGGTCAGCAGGTCACAAACATGACGGGTCAGACCAGTCGGCTATCGATGATCAGCTTTATGGTGAACCTAGGTCGCTTCATGGCTCCGCTGCGGTTGGGAGACGGGTATTGGCAATTTTGAAGAAATTTTGTCCCGCTCTCTTACCCGCGAAGTCTGCACCCAAATAGCATATAAATTCGTTATTGGTTTGAAATGACTTTGAGAGGCTATCGTATGCGAAAACTGAAGCGATTGGTCACTTTCAAGACCACTCAATCGCGGGTTCCCTTACACACCAAACCGCTTGACAGCACTGCCACCATTTCGAAGTTCAAAAATATCTTGCAGTCGCAATCTCCAACCGCAGGTCACCAATACTCGTTCGGCATGTTCGAGTTTAGATGCACGCTCAGTTCCGTCAGCAAATTCCGCTGCCAATAGCTTCGCCTCTTGAGCATGTTGGACATGGTGCGAACTGGACAGTCGATCAGACAAGCTCTTAGCTCTTTCAAGCCACTGCCGAGACAAGTCATCTGAAGCAATCTTGAGCCTCAATTGCTCCATTTCGAGTTCCGCCTTTGCAACATAAGTGCACTGGCTTTTCCAAACGTACTCGTGACGAAGTGTATTCTCAAGTTCGTGTCTTGCCCGTTCCAAGTCGCCCGACACACGAATTATCGCACTGCGCATCACAAGCAAGGGCACAATATCTGTGGATGCGGGTCGTCCAGATCTTATATAGCCCTCTTCCTCAGCGATGTTCTGTTCAATTAGCAGCCTGGCTTTTTCAATTCTATCCGCTGCATTGGTCCGACCAAGGATCAACGCCTGCGAGTAACGTCGAGCAGCTTCACCGTTAATTGTTCGCCCGTACAGTCCTTGAATTCTTTCAGACATCTCGTCGAAAGTTTGAATGGACTCCTCGATCCTCCCACTGCAAAGCAGAATGTGCGCGTATCTGCTCTTTAGCTTTATTGCTATTCGTTCGGCCGCTGCAGCGGGCGTTCTCAACTGCCTTTGTTCGCTAGGTGTTGCAAGTAAGAGTATTCTCGTTGCTAAATCAAGATGCTGTTCCAGCCCGCCCACCACCATGTGCGCCGGCCGCCCCTTCCGAGTGTCAAGCGTGGCATTTACGATGGCTGCGTCACATTGCATTCGCCAAAGTTCTTTCGTTCGATTGCTGCTTTCAGCGCTAGCTGCATTTTCGTGGCCTCCAGTTTCTCCTCGAAAAAGAGTCGCAGCTTTTACAGTTGCGTCTGATGCTGACGCCAGCTTTCCAGCGTGCATCCAACAATAGCCGATTTCCTTCAGAATGCCCGCCGCTTCTAAACGATGCATTTGGTTTGCTTTGGGATCGTAGTCTGCAATGAAAGATTCTAGAATCCTTGCTTTGGTCTCGTATTGTCCGAATATTTTTGTGACGGGATGACCACCGCTCATTAAGAAGGGATTGATAACTTTGAGCCTGCAGAATGTAAGAATGTCTTTGTCAGTCGCGGCGCCAAAGGTATGTATTCGCTGCTCTAAGCTATTCGTTATCTGTCCCCAATGTTTGCGTCGATGGCGATCCGGGGGTAACAGCCTGTAGATTGCCATCATGTGATATACGAAGGACTCTATGGCGAGGATGCTCGGCTTATTTAGATCGCCACCGTGTGAAAATATTCCCCAATTTAGCTGAGCGCATTTCCAATGGATCCATTCTAGTTCTTCACGCGATGTGAATTGATCGTATTCATTTGCGCCGATGAACTGTTGGATTTCGGAGCGTAAGATTCCTCGAACCATGCTGTTGATATCGATTTGATCACCGAAATCCAGAATAAATGGACTAACACCTTGTATCGCCTCTTCGACGGACATTCGAGTCAACCTGCGAATGCGCCTTTCTGCGAGCAATTCCTCCAAATGCGATTTTGGAATTGGTCCAGGCATGATTGCGAGCAAACGTAATAGCGCGTGTGGATGTGATTCTTCATCAACGAGGCGAGCTCGGAGATCACTCAAATGACTTCTAAAAAAAATTGCAAAGCTATCTGCAGGCCCAATTCTTTGGGAAATGATCTCAAGATACCGCTCACGATCAACTGGCTTCATTTTGCGCAGATCTTCCGCGGCAACACACAAGGTCACAGGCAATCCTTGCAAGCTACGGGAAATTTGCTTAAGGCGATCCCGCTCAAAATCTGTAACCCCCAAGTTCTCCAGAAATTCACACCCTTCATCTTCAGTTAGAGGCAGCAACGAGTAGTGCTGAAATTCAACATCGAGATCCAGTCGCTCGACAAATACAGTGGAATCTATAGGCTGTTGTCGATCAACCTCTACGCCAAGAATTATGGCAGTGCACTGAGTGCCGTTTGCCAGTCGTGCGATGTATTCGGCCAGTTCCTTGGGATAGATCTGAGGCGATTTGCGCCCGCGCGAAGCCGATGTCGGGCTCCAGCTCTCCAACCGCAAGTTATCAAGCACCACAAGATTGCTACTGTTGCGATTTAAGCCATCAAGCAAACTTCCTGAGCCGTCATCCGTCGGGACACCTGAAAATTGGGTTGACACAGCGACACCAATTTCATCCAAAGACAGATCGCTACAATCGACACATATCGCGTTCTGCTCAAATAAGTCCTTACCGAATGCGTCCCACGATTTTGCAATTACGTATGACGTGCCTACACCAGGGTATCCATCAATGATTATGAGTGCGGACTTCTTTTTGTGATCGTTCGTCAATGTGCTTTGCAGACTACCAATAAGTTGGCTACGGCTTTCTGGTATTACATCGGTAGGCAAGACCCTCCGAAATCCAACGGCGTGAGTACTCGCCGGGCGATGATTCGGCTGAGCCCGCGCAGCATGAAACTTGGCACTAAGATCGTTCAAGGAACTGAAATCTCGTGCCAGAAAATCGGAAGGTAAGTCAAAGGCCAACGATAGAACCAGCAAATCGACACTATTCAGGTTCTTTTGGTTGATCTCAATTCGTCGAATCTTGTGCCTGGGTTGGTCGTGTTGCACATTCCCAAATGATAAGGCGCCGCGTCGATTGGCCAACTTCTTCTCCACGGCATGGCATCGCCAATATAAATCCGTTTGTGTCAGGGGCAATCCACTTTGATTCAGATGAAGTTCGACCCGAATGTGCCTAACAGCTTCGCCTGCCGTAATTGGTTTCGCTTCCATAGCTTGATTTCGATTTGGCACTTTTGCGAGATTTTGCGCCATCCAGCTAAGCACAACGTAGGCGAGAAAGGCAAGCGCCCCGCACCTACCCGGATGTGTACATCGCGGTGTGTACTTGAGCTGATCCATGTGTTGAACGACCACAATTGGGGCACACGCGATGTGCACTCCTTCGATCAAATATGATGTACCCGCGCACAATATTGCTCAAAATCTGAACGTCAACTCAGCGTCCTCGAAAATGCAATTCGTGCAACATACCCATGCACACCAAGCGTTCACTTGGCAGGCATTGATAGAGGAGTAAACAGCATGAGATTTTCGCTGATGTCCGTCGCGGCGCTGTGCGTTGCGGTCCAGGCTTTCACCCTTCTCACGGTACCTCAATTTTGGTTGGACCTGTTTGGACGTGGTGACGGTACCTACGCCACGGTTGTAACCGTTTTGCTCTTTCTGCTGTCGGTTCTTGTAGAGGTTCTCTTGTTAGCATTGTGGCTGAATTCGGCATGGCACGAGTTTACAAACGATGTGCATCAAGAGGAAAACGACGAGCGCGCCGCCGAAATCGCACAAACGTCCAAGGTGCCTGAAATACGTGGATACGCGATTGGAAAGCAAATTAGCGCGAGCCGAGATCGAATGGAAATTTCATCACGCGCAATAGTTCGATCAGTGATTCCTATGCTATTTGTTGCAGCAATCTTTTCTGGTATCGCGCTCTGGCTTGCTGCAATTGCGCTAGGTGGAAGCTGAGGAGGTCAGCATGTTTGGCATGAAATCCATCGGTCTGGTTTCCGTTGGTCTGGTTGCGCCTAATTTTGGAATCATTGCGGCGTCAATTGCTGCCACCACATTGGCGCTTTGTTGCGACTTGAACTGCATAAGCTAACCGTCACAGCTAAGGAGGTCAAAATGTTAGGCTTGAAATCCATCAGTCTAGTTTTCGTTGGTCTGGTTGCGCTCAATTTTGGAATAATCGCGGCGTCAATTGCTGCTGTCGCATTGGTGATCTTGTTTGAAGCAATTGATTTTGGATCCGGCGATGAACACAAGCGCAGAGCGGCACGGGCTGAGCAAATTGAGCAGCTGGTGCACGAATCCAGTCGCCAAATCAGTAGATCGTCGTAGTTCAATGAAGCGGTGGGCTTATGCTGATCACCTTAGCGAATAGCCAAAAGTGGTCGAATTGACGGAAAGCATCCCCAGAGAGGTTTTTGTGATGCCCTACTCGATTGAATTCAAGCGAGAATCGTTCGCGGCACAGGGACAGTTTGATCGCACCCTCTCTTGGCTCGGCGGTCACGCATTAGTCGGAATTCATCTTGGAAGCCCGGAGGGGGGCGATCAAACCAAAAACTCTTTGGTTGTTGTTCTCCAACTACCTGCTGGGGAGTCGCAAGCGCGAAAGTCGGCACGGATTTGGATTAGGGAACTAGCAGTCAAGTGTTTGAACAACCGCTTTGATTCCGCATCTAGTATTTGCAAAAGACTGGGTATTGAAGTGCCCAAACTGAGACTTCGCAGCATGAAGCGGCAATGGTCGGCAAACTTCACTAGGAGCCAAACCGTCTGCCTCAACGTTAAACTCGTTGAGCTGCCCCGGACATGCATCGACTACATTATAACCAGAGAGTTGTGTCGGATAGCAGCTTCGGTGTTGGATGAATGCCACCTCTCCCTGCTCAGTGAGTGCTACCCAAATTGGAAAGCGGAACATTTGGTTGTGGAGCGGATAGCGCCCCAAATTAGGATTAACTAAGCGGCCCTTACTCGGCGCTCTGCCGGACTCCAATTCCTTTTGGGGAGATTCACAGGGGCGGGTCACTTCGCCTCCACCTTCTCCATAGAATATCGCCCGAAACGTGTTCCGGCAGTTCCGAAATCAGCATCGAAGTCATTTGCTCCCATCCAGGTCTCTTTTGATGCCCCATGTAACAGCGATTGCCGACGACCTGGCTTCAATCATCTTTCGGGATCGATGCCCGTGCATCCAGCGCATAGCGGCCAGCTTTTGACACCCTTCGACTGACGGCCCGGAAGAACGGCCGCCATGCATCCTACAGCGTGTTTTGCCCTTGATCGCGGGACCGCGGCAAGGAGCCCCCCCATTGCGTCTGCAACGCGCGCCGCAGCGGGGTGCCGAATGCGCCATTTCCAAAGCTTTCAGGACTTGCGCATGGGGTTCTCCGCTCATTCCTGCCGTTCTTTCGTGATGTTGACGACCTGAACAGAGGTCTTGGTGGACGGTCTGGGTCTCCGAGCCGCTCTGGCGGCCTGTAGGCGCTCCAAGACCAGGGCGGCTCCACCAACTGCCGCCATCAGTCTTGAGGCTGTATTGGCGCATCTGGAAGCCTCTACGGAGTAAATTGGGTCGCGCGCGGTATCGTACCTTTGAAGCTCGGCATGGGCTGTCCCCATGAAACGCATCGCCAGGCTGTGGGCTGTGGCGATCTGGTGGGACAGGCTCTGCTCCAACGAACCATTGGCTCCCACGGATTGGGCTAGATCCACTCCTAGGGCAGTCGTATCCGATTTGCCCAGAACTTCCATGCGATCACGTGAGGCCACAGCCTGCAGGACCGTCGGCGGCGCTGTGAGCGCGTCATACAGGCCGGGCGCTTCGAACTTCATCTCATCTTCAAGTGCCACAACCTCACCGCCATTGGCAGTCTGCGCCTGTAGCGCCTGACCTAGGCTCGCTTCTGCGATGCTGCTCAACTTGGCAAACTGCTCAACGCTTTCGTGTGTTGGTCGGCGGTCGGCAGTCTTCAAGACTTCACCGTAGAGTTTGGCTGTCTCGGCAGCGGCGAGGCCATCGCGCACGGATCGTCGCAGCGTGCACAAATCCATCGACGCTTCCTGTTGGTTTCCGCTCGTTGTGTTTTCTGGCATGTAGCATCGTACCACGAATGCGCTCGCCGACGCGATGAACGATCAAATAGAGAACTGTAATCTGGCGTCTATCTTCCGTGCCGTGCCGTGCCCTGCGTTCCATCGCACCGTTCCTGCGGCAGGAACGCAAGAAATTCACACAATGTGTTGGTTTATCATCCGTACCCACCCGTTCCCCCTCAACTCCAGAAAAGGGGAATGAATGAGGAATACAGTGCAGGAGATACATCAGCACAAGCACCCCGATCATTTGGGCAGGGGTGGAACGGCAGGAACGGAGGAACGCTTGCGCTGCGCAGTCAAGCACAAGACACGCAAGATGTTTGGTCGTCAGTCGCGTTTGGCAAGGCAACCTTTGCACTATGGCCGCAGGCAGTGTGGGTGGCGCTCAATGATTTATTGCAAGCGCTTAGCGAGCACTATCCGGCGCCGATCAGGCCTGACATTCTAGGTTTCATTTTGAACTCTTCATGGCCAGTGTCGAAGCCAAGCACATTAGATCTTCTCAAAACTCCTCACTCTTGTGAGTGGCGCACCATGGTTCGTCGATACCAGTCCGATGAACCAAAATTCGATTCTCGCGCTCGGCCTTAGACCCGCGTGCAAAGCACCATTCTGGCCCCTTGTTGCCAAACCTAAGCTTTATCCGTTCCCACCCTTCTTGGCGCATGGCTTGCCCGAGCCGCGTATTTTGTAATTGCGTTCGTTGTCCTGGGGACAACGAGAACATCTTCCAAACTTCCTCCATCTGAATCTTGCCCGTGATATCGCCCAAACCAGTCCGCACTGTAACGACATAGGGGTCTTCGACAATGCGCTCCTCCTGCTCGAGGGTCGCGTCCCCATACAATGATTTGTCCAGCCTGATACTTTCGCCTTGTTCTTCACGAAGTGCCGCTTCCGCCCAGAGCTGGTCCCTGTCGCGCTTCAGGGCTTCAAGATCAAATTTCACGACACGCACTGGCCAGAAGCGACGGTTTCCAGAAGCGTCCCGCAAGTACTCTGATTTGTTTGAAGTGCCAATCAAGATGCTTTGTCGGGCCGCTTCGGTGACAAGGCGATGATACGACATGCGCGCCCGATCTCTACTCCTCGACAGAAATGCCTTCACATGCTCGACGTCACTATTTCCCAATCCGGAAAGTTCAGCCGCTTCGAGCAACCACTTGCCGCTGAGAGATTCGATAGTGCGCTTGCTGTCGGCGTTAAATGGAACGTCATCAGAAAACCAAGACTCATCAACAGCGAGGATTTTCAATGCCCCTGACTTGTCTGTTCCTTGCTTACTTTCCAAGACGAGCATTTCATCAAACTTGCACCCCGGCGACCGAACACGACGGACTGCCGCGATCAACACGATTGCTCCAACGGACTTATTGAAGCTCGTAGGTTCCGCACCCGCGTAGTGGCTTAGCCAGTTGTCTAATCTTGGAACTCCATCCCAGCTTAGACAATCGAGGTATCTTCGCACAGGATGGAACGGCGAACGTCGGGCAAGATCGCAAACTACTCTCACAAAAAAGTCGTAGGTGGCTCTGAACTTGAACCGTTCGTCCACGATAAGCCAGATGCGATCAATCACTGCGTCATCCAGTAGTGGTCCTGCCCCGTCGAGCCCTTCGATTAGCAAGCGATCCTGAAATGTGTCATGAGACAATCGGATGCCCTGACGGCGGAGGGCTACACGAATGTTTTGCTGACTATTAGGCAGGATGTTTGAGCGCTTGTCAGTGGCGAACGTTTCCGACTCTGCCACAACCGCATCGTGTGCCTTCGCGATCTGGCGTTCCGCGTAGCGTTGAGACCCTCCGCTCTTATCAAGTACGCTCTCACTGACCGCGTTGGTCGGGTCCATGATGATGCCCAAAATGAGGTCGTCAGGAACTTTATGGCGAATGAGATTGCATAGCGCATCGAACAACCATGCCGATCTTGAGTTGTCGCCCTGCTTCGGTTCGTCAACCAGGCGCCCATGCAAGATAATTTTCTTCAGCCGATCAGGTAGTTTCAGAGCGTCTAGATCTACACGAGCACCTGAACTGTAGCTGTCATAATTTTTCTTTTTGCCACCAGATGACGTGTTTTGCTCGGCCCGCTGAAAGTCCGAAATCGGGTGCAAATCATCGTTGCAATCTACCAAGCGGGCAAGAACTGGCACACGACCCTTCTTGCGCTTTTTGGCGTCGGGAAGATTGATCGTGCCTGGCAACCGCATGATGCGATCAAGGTTATGGCATTTGTCTCCACCCAAGCGCCCCGCCAACCACTTATTGTAGCCCGTGGCTGCTTCTGCATTTCCTGGGTTGTCATCTACAATGATCGGTTCCTGGAGCTTCCAAAAAGCCTGATATCCACCGCCGGATTTGATCATAGCTGAGGGCTTAGGAACATCGCTCGGCAGCCCTTCGGTCAATAGCGCTAGAATTCGCGCCTGCTCCGACGCAAGATTCTCCCCGGTCTTGGGATCGATATCTACATGTAGGTGCGTGACACGGGTGACATCCATTGCTGACGCCTTGGGACCCCGAATTCCGGCGCGCACTTCATTTACATGGAAGTACAAGTTCGCCTTGCCGTTTCTTTGCTCGATCCACTGACGCATTTCAGTGGTTTCGTTGGAAGCGAATGATCGACCCTCCAGCTTCCTACTGACTGGACAAATTGTCGTTAGCACCCAAAGCCCCACCGGACTAAGCCAACGAAGAAACCTAATGGCTTCGTCCACGTCGCCACTGACGGCATCAACACCTTCCGCCGTTGAACCGTCAGGCTCCTGAAACGACTGACCATCGTCGATTGGTGGATCCGTGCGGGACATCAAATAATTTCCCGCTTCCATAGTGTCCGCTTGTCATGGCTGGCATCATCGACAGCCCAACGGTCGCCGTACGGCGATACAGGGAAAACTATCATCGCAGCGCCTTCGAAACGCTCCCCGTTCGAGGTACAGGTCTTCTCGAAACGCCCCTCCACCATCACCCGCATGACTTGCATTTGCTTCGGCACGGATAGGGGGTCGGAAAATCGGCGTTCCGTGCCGTCTGGAGAAACGTGCAATAAATACTCGCTGGATTCTAACGGTCCGTGCTTTCGATCCAGCCATGTGCTGGACAAGGTCATTCGACGCTCGAGACGTACGCGCTTGTCGGTGGTGCGTGTCATTTCGCACTCCCCAACATAGGAAGGGCGCGAAGGAATGACTCAAAATCCGAATTCAACACCCGGGTAGAACTGCCAATCTTTCGAGCCTTGAGCCGCTTCTCACGAATTAACTTATAGACTTGGCTACGACACAATTTTGATGCCCGACACACCTCGTCAATCGTTAGACATTGGTTTGTGTCGTTGATGGCTGCCTTCGCGATCATGCTACCTCCAGAAATCTCCGCATCGAGTAAATGCTCGTGCAGACCTGGGCACTGATAATCGCGGGGGTGTACGGCTGTAAAAGGAGCGAACCTCGGCTAACTCAACAGGGGTTTATTCCTTCTGAAATTTTCTCCATTTCCCTAGAGTATCGACTACGATCTTAGGAAGGGTTGTCGCCCTCTTCTTCTCGATTACTCGTAAGTGCGGCGGCAATATCGCGTTTACTCCAGTCACGAATTCAAAGAAGGGTGTTTTGACATATTTGTCGTTCATGGAGTCCCAGTGCAAGGCGGGCTCACGCCCCGCAAGAACGAAAATGTCCGCAAGCGCCGCGACCAACTCAGGAAATTTTGACTGCCCATCCTGACGTCCCCCGCGGTCATTCGGGAGCGCAGCAAGCCCCTGCTCACACGCCTTTTCCACATCCGCAAAGAAGTCCCAGATGTTTAGATCCCATTTTCGATAGGGTGCGATGAGTGACTGCAGGCTCTCGCGCATAATGCGATTTCTGACTTCCGCCCGTTCCTTGTCCGCTCTTGTGTACGGAGAACCATCAGTTGTCAGATCATCAACAACCGTCACTAGCACCTTGTTCAAGATTAGCGCGCAGTGCTTGCGCAATTGTTCCAACTGCTTGCTTAACTCACTTGACCGAGGACTTTCTCGATCTACCGTTTGCAAAATACAGTAGTCGTTGATGGCAATGTCCAACTGATCGCGAAACGGGCTGAGATCCATGCCAGCCAGTATGCCCAGTTCATCCACTTGCCCATCACTTAGCGGAATGTACGACACCAGATGTGCAGCACCCTCCATGCGAGGAACCTTAGTCATGCCCGGACACACCACCAGAACTGCTCGCCGAGCGGTTTGGCCCCTGCTTCTTGTTCCCACGCTGCGGCGACGTCGTCCTAATACCAAGCTTGGGCAGGTTCGCCCTTATGGCAGCCGAAACATGGGACGGCAACAAGTGGGCGTAGTGCTTTTCAGTCATCCGAATGTCTGCGTGTCCCAACTGAGCGGCAATCACCTGTAGCGAGACGCCATTGCGCGCCAGCCATGAACCATGCGTGTGTCGAAGGATGTGAAAACCCACAACCGGACTGATCTTCGCCTTTGCGCAAGCGAGTTTCATCGGACGGGCTTGTTCGGACGTCCCCCATGGCCTTCCGATCTCGCGCTGGAACACATGGACGTCTCTAACTCGCTTCGCAATCATCGCACCAAAGAACTTGGCGCCCTCTTCTGTCAGATAAACATGACGCGGCTTGCCGGACTTTGTCTCGGTGACCGCAACCGACTTGTCGGCAACATTCACATCCCCGCAGCGCAACCGCGTCAGTTCCCCGTACCGACAGCCAGTCAGCAACGCACCTTGGAGCAAGTTTCGAAAGTCCGGGGCAGCTCCCTTTAGAAGCTTTGCCACCTCAGCTTCTGATAAAAAGCGGACGCGCGGAGCATCAACACCACGAAACGGCGAAACTTTTGCCCACCCAGAATTCGAAACAATACGATCACTACGGTAAGCAAAATTCAGGGCCGCCTTCAAAACCGTCAGCGAGCGATTGGCGGTTGCCCGTCGCTTTCGCATTCGTTCGTTTTCGTTTGGATCCGCTGCCCTGACCTTGCCCCCTCGATACAAGCTGGGCGCGGAGGCGACCGCGTTGTGCCAGTTGCGGATCTGCGTGGACGTCAACTTTGACAACAATGTTTTGCCCAGTTCGGGCAAAATTTTGGATTCCACCACGTGTGAGGTTGGGCCATACGCCTTCCCCCTCACTTTGTAGTCTTCTAAGTACTCCCGCATCACATCGGCAACTGTGTACCTTGACGACACAGTTACGCCGCCAACCTCAGCATCCCGCCGAACAAGAGCCCATGCCTGCGCTGCCCTCTGGGCTTCGGCAAAGCTCAAGTAGTTGGCGCCATCGGCATCGACATAGTCGTCCGCTTTGGCAATTCGCTCTTCTCTGTAGCGTTTGTCCTCACCCCGCCTGCGGGCAACCCAGACTCCGCCAGAAGTCCGTTTGCGATATCCCAGGTGCAACCCGCCCCCCAGAGAAACGAAGTACGGCTCACCTCGCGTAACGAGTTTCAGTCGAGAAGTTCGCGTTTCCAGCGGTGCACTTCGAACCAGACGCCCCATAATGTCCCTTGGTCAAATTTTGGGTACTATTTTGGGTAATATATGTGAGTACATGCCCATACACAAGGATGCACCGCCATGCACAAAACCATTTAAATTGCTTGTGTATAGGCGTGCGCCGTTGGGTACTATCCCAGTCTCTCACGGCGAGAACAGGGGTTCGATTCCCCTTGGGGACGCCATCCGCGCGCCGCAGACAAGTCTGATCGATAAGCTGCAAGGTTGCGGGGTGAACCAGCGGGAAGTTGGTGGAGCTAAGCGGGATCGAACCGCTGACCTCTTGAATGCCATTCAAGCGCTCTCCCAGCTGAGCTATAGCCCCATCCTGATCGGTGCCGCCTGGGGGGCGACACCAGGGTATATACAAACGAATCTGCGCTACCGCAATGCGCGACGGCGTCAGGTTGTTTGGTTACTCTTTTTCCAGATCGCCTTTGTCGATGATGTCGCCGACGTCTTCATCGTCGTCAACGGTCTCGATGAGCGTATCATCGTCATCATCGTCATCGTCATCTTCAATCTCTTCGAGATCGACCTCGTCGCCAACAACCTCAGGCTTGTCGTCCTTGTCTTCGGCTTCTTCGTCTTCCACGAGATCGGGATCAGCGACGGTTTCATCATCAAGGGCGACTTCCTTGATTTCCTCTTCGGCCTCGGGCTCCTCCTCTTCGGATTCGACCGCCGTTTCGGTGTCTTCGGCGTCGTCGGTGTCGTCACGCGCCTCTTTGACACGAACAGCACCCTCATCCGCATCGCGGATGACTGACGCCGATGAACGCGGCCGACGCATCTTCACGATCGCCTCAGCCGTAAAGCTGAAGGCACACTTCGGACAGACGATCGGCTTCTTGCTCAAATCGTAAAATTTTGCCGCACAGCTTGGGCATATGCGCTTTGTTCCGATATCCGGAGCAGCCACAGGTGATATTTCCTGGAGTTTGAGGGGGTAATTGCGGGGCGTCCCATTGCCACGAAGCGGGCCACCTGTCAAAGAGAAGTTGAACCCGAAAACCTCTTCATCTTCCCACTCCAAAACGTCGCACCTTGAGCTCAACGCCCCTCCCCCTGCCTCTTACGGCTCAAAAATGCCCGCCATTGGCCGGAAACCCTCATATTCCGGGCGACAAGTCGATCTCGCACCGTGGCCTGATCTTCGGGGCCCTGGCTGTGGGGGAAACTACCATCTCGGGCCTGCTTGAAGCCGAAGACGTCCTGAACACCGCTGAAGTGCTCAGGACCCTTGGCGCCGACATCGGTCGGGATGAAAGCGGGGTCTGGCACATTCATGGCGTAGGCGTGGGTGGATTCGCAGAACCGTCGCGCGTGCTCGATCACGGGAATTCGGGCACCGGCGTGCGCCTGATGATGGGGGCTGTGGCCACGACGCCCATAACGGCAACATTCACTGGCGACGCATCATTGTGCAAACGACCCATGCGGCGCGTGCTTGATCCGCTCGCCCTTTTCGGTGCCGAGGCGACAGGTCGGGAAGGCGGATTGCTGCCGATCACGCTCCGCGGTGCGACGAACCCTGTTCCGGTGACATATCGCCTTCCGGTTCCGTCGGCTCAGGTGAAGTCGGCGGTGCTGCTGGCGGGCCTGAATGCGCCGGGTGAAACAACCGTTCTTGAGGCCGAAGCGACCCGGGATCACACCGAGCGCATGCTCACCCACTTCGGTGCCCGGGTGCGGGTTGAAAAAACCGAAGATAACCTGACGGCCATCATTCTGACTGGTCAGCCTGAACTGGTCGCCCGTCACGTTGCAGTGCCGGCGGACCCGTCTTCGGCAGCCTTTCCGCTGGTGGCGGCATTGATTGTCCCGGGTTCGAATTTACGTATCAGCAACGTGATGCTGAACCCGACGCGCACGGGGCTGCTGACCGTCCTCCGGCGTATGGGCGCCAACATCGGGATCGAAAACGAACGAACGGAAAGCGGCGAAATCATTGGCGATTTGATCGTTTCGCATAGCGCGCTCAGGGGCACGGACGTCGAGCCGCAACTCGCCCCTTCGATGATTGACGAGTTTCCGGTGCTCGCCGTTGCCGCCGCCTTCGCTGAGGGCCGCACGCGCATGAACGGGCTTGCCGAGCTGCGGGTCAAGGAAAGTGACCGGCTTGCAGCGGTAGCCGAAGGCCTGAAAACAATCGGCGTCAAGTTCGAGCTGGGCGCCGACTGGCTGGTCGTTGAAGGATGCGGGCCAGCTGGCGTTCCTGGTGGCGGTCGCGTGACGACGCACATGGATCACCGGATCGCGATGTCGTTCCTGATTGCGGGTCTGGCATCGCAGGCGCCCGTATCCGTTGATGACACACGTTTTATTGCGACGAGCTTTCCCAGCTTCATTCCCATGATGCAGGCTCTGGGAGCAAAATTTCAGAAGCCGAACCGATGAAGAAATTGCCCGTCATTGCAATCGACGGCCCGGCAGCGTCCGGCAAGGGCACCATAGCCAGGCGCGTTTCCGCAACGCTCGAGTTCGCGCACCTCGACACAGGCATGCTTTATCGTGCGGTTGGATTGGCTGTCCTCAAGCGCAACGAAGAACCGTCCGATCCGGTTGCTGCCACACGCGCCGCCAATTCTCTTGATTTATCATTGCTGCAGGATCCGGCCATCCGCAGCGACACAGCAGGCTCGGCCGCATCAAAGGTCGCGGTCGTTCCGGCCGTGCGGCACGCCCTGTTGACCTTCCAGCGCAATTTTGCCGACAGCCCGCCCGGCGGCCATGGCGCGGTGCTGGATGGACGCGACATCGGAACTGTCATTTGCCCTGACGCCACCGTGAAGCTCTACGTGACAGCAAGCCCGGAAGTTCGGGCTCGCAGACGGTATCTGGAGTTGTTTTCGCAAGGGTCCACGCGTTCGGAAGCCGAGGTTTTGGCCGACATCCAGGCCCGTGACAGCCGGGACATGGGCCGGTCCGTCGCACCCTTGTCGCAGGCAGCCGACGCACACTTGCTGGACACGAGCGTTCTCGATATAGAAGCGGCCGTCGCCCGGGCGCTTGAAATCGTAAGGGCGGCTCTCAGCACTTGATTGGTGCGCGCGCTTTGAGGTTGGGGCCTCAATGGCGTTTTTTTGTTTTTCCAAATGGGTTGGATGGTCGGCGCTCCCACGCCTGCGGCCAGAAAACCAGGTCCGCCAGTCAGACCCTGGTCGGCATACGCCTGTGAATGAATTGGAGAATACCTGAATGGCAAGAACTGCCGCTGCGCGTCCTGCGCAAAAAGAAGAATCCTACAATCCATCAATGGAAGATTTCACCGCGCTGCTCGAAGAGAGCTTCAAAACGCACGGCCTTGAAGAAGGCAACGTCGTTTCCGGCCGGGTGATCGCAATTGAAAAAGAATTCGCCATCATCGACGTCGGCCTGAAGACCGAGGGCAAGATTGCTCTCAAGGAATTCGCACTCGCCGGCCAGGCACCAAAGATTGCCGTTGGTGACACGGTTGAAGTGTTTCTCGATCGCGTTGAAAACGCGATGGGCGAAGCCATCCTGTCGCGCGACAAGGCTCGCCGCGAAGAATCCTGGACGCGCCTCGAACGCGCCTATGAAGACAAGCAGCGCGTCACCGGCGTGATCTTCGGACGCGTCAAGGGTGGCTTCACGGTCGACCTCGACGGCGCCGTAGCCTTCTTGCCAGGCAGCCAGGTCGACATCCGTCCGGTACGTGATGCCGGCCCGCTGATGAACAAGGTGGAACCGTTCCACATCCTGAAAATGGACAAGCGCCGCGGCAACATCGTCGTCTCGCGCCGCGCCGTCCTGGAAGAAAGCCGCGCCGAGCAGCGCAACGAACTTGTCGCGAACCTGAAGGAAAGTCAGGTTATCGAAGGCGTCGTCAAGAACATCACTGACTACGGTGCGTTCGTGGATCTGGGTGGCGTCGATGGTCTCCTCCACGTCACGGACATCGCGTGGCGCCGCGTCAATCATCCGAGCGAAGTGCTTTCAATCGGCCAGACCGTGAAGGTCCAGGTTGTGAAAGTGAATCCGGATACGCAGCGTATCAGTCTGGGCATGAAGCAGCTCGAGGCGGATCCATGGGAAGGTGTTGCCCAGAAGTATCCGATCCAGGGCAAGTTCAAGGGCCGCGTCACCAACATCACTGACTACGGCGCGTTTGTTGAACTCGAGCCGGGCGTTGAAGGTCTGGTCCACGTCTCTGAAATGTCGTGGGTCAAGAAGAACGTCCATCCTGGCAAGATCATTTCGACCAGCCAGGAAGTCGAAGTCATGGTTCTCGAAGTTGATGCGAGCAAGCGCCGCATCAGCCTCGGCCTGAAGCAAACCATGGACAACCCGTGGCATGCCTTCTCGGACAAGCATCCTGTCGGCAGCATGATCGAAGGCGAGATCAAGAACATCACCGAATTCGGTCTGTTTATCGGTCTCGACGGCGACATCGACGGCATGGCGCACTTGTCGGATCTCGACTGGAACGAACCAGGCGAAGAAGCGATCAAGAAGCACAAGAAGGGCGACCGCATCAAAGCCATCGTGCTCGACATCGACGTTGACAAGGAGCGCATCGCGCTTGGCGTCAAGCAGGTCTCGGGCGATCCGATGGAAAGCCTCGGACCCGTCAAGAAGGGTGACATCGTCACTTGCGCGGTCACCGAAGTGACCGACAGCGGTATCGAAGTGGCTGTGGGCGAACTCAAGGCATTCATTCGCAAGAACGAACTGTCTCGTGATCGCGCCGAGCAGCGCCCTGAACGTTACGCGGTTGGCGACAAGATCGACGCGAAAGTAACGAACGTCGACAAGGCCGCACGCAAACTGACGTTGTCCATCAAGGCGCGCGAGATTGCCGAGGAAAAGGAAGCAGTCGCCCAGTACGGTTCGTCCGATTCGGGCGCATCACTTGGCGATATCCTGGGCGCCGCGCTGCGCAAAAAGGCAGAAAAGACAGACGAATAGTCCGTCACGGTTCTGGCCTGACAGTCAAAAAGGGGCGGCTCCAACCGCCCCTTTTCTTCGTCTGAAGCAAAATATCCCTTATTCTATAATAGCTTGGCAGGACTGGTGCTTGACGGATCAGTCGCCGATTGGCAGCCTCCCCAACGCACGATTGCGCCGCCGCCACAGCGCAAGGGGCACATCAAAGGAATGGCCGTACGATGATCAAATCGGAATTGGTCCAGAAATTGGCTGAACAAAACCCGCATCTCTTTCAGCGAGACATCGAAAAAATCGTAGCGACCATCTTTGGCGAGATCGCCCAAGCCCTCTCGGACGGAGATCGCGTGGAATTGCGAGGGTTCGGAGCATTTTCCGTAAAGTCCCGCCCTGCCCGTACAGGGCGCAATCCGCGCACCGGTGAATCCGTCAGTGTCGGCGCAAAGCACGTACCTTTCTTCAAGACCGGCAAGGAACTTCGTGATCGCTTGAATATCGACGGCGAGTAGGCGCGTCGGCAAACCTGAGGCGCGCAAAATGACAAGCCTGTTTCGAACAGTTTTCTTCTGGACCCTCGCTCTGGCAACGGCCGCGATCGCCGTCGCCAATCGCAAGGGGGTGACGCTCTCCTTTGATCCCTTCAATACCCTGTCGCCTGCAGTGGCTGTCGAAGTCCGGCTCTTCTGGATAATCCTGGGCGCAGCGCTCATCGGCATCGTGCTCGGCAGCTGGTCAAGCTGGCTGGCACAGGCGCCGCTGAGGCGTACGCTCCGCGAACAGGAAGAGCGGATTCGCCGCCTCGAACGCGAAGTGGAATCCGCGCAGTCCATCATCGCCAAACCGTCCCCGTCCACTGCTCCACGCATTGGCCGCAGTTAACTCCAACCGTCAGCCATCTTCTGTCTTGCAGTCCCTCAGCGCAGCGTGACAAATGAGAGGTCGCAACTCTTTTGCTACCGAACTGCAGCAGGCCAACGGCATGTCGCAGCAACGTCGCGGCCTGATCCCGCCAGCCGCACGACCACACAGGTTGTTGATTCAGCTTTCGCTGGATTGGTCTTATTTCCTTTCGAGCTCCACGTGGTGATGGTGATTGAGTTGGTTCAATCATCCCTCACGGCTCTCAACCAAACGAGCGAACGCCCGGGCTCGTCGCGGCGGACGCTGTCGACAATCGCAAAGCCGGATTTCGTCAGAAGCGCCTCGACTTCCTTGGTCGTGCGAAAAGTATAAACCGTGGCAGGGAATTGCGCCGTCGCCGCCGCGTCCTCGGCCGGACGAAACCCGAGAACAAAGTGACCTTGCGGTCTGAGTACGCGGGCGATTTCGGCGAGATGCGGTTCAGCCGGCCGCCAGAAATAGAGCGTATGCACGGCCATCGCGGCGTCGAACGAGGCGTCGGTGAACGGCAGCCTGTCGCTCGACGCTTTTTCAAGGCGGACGCAACCGGTTCGCATCAAGCTGCGATTTCTCTTTGCAGCAATGGCCAGCATGACGTTGGATGAATCGATGCCGGTTGCGGTGACGCCGCGAGCGCTGTCGGCAATCGCGCCGAGCGAGCGGCCGTGGCCGGTGCCGACATCGAGCACCTGCTGCCGTTCGCGAATGCCGAGGAGTGCGATCGCCTTTGCGTTATCGGCCGCTGTCTCGCCGGCCATGATGCGTCCGATGATGGCGCCGAGGCAACCGCTGGGATGGGCGCCTTGACGCGCGATGAAATCGGGACGACGCATCACGCCTTCTCCGCAACGGCGGGGGTACGCAGCGCGCACGGGCGGTTCGCGATCTCGGCGAGGTGCATTTGATAGTCCGGGTGCTCAGTGCCCATCCAGCGGTCCCACCACGTGAAGTAAAGCGAGAAGTTGGTGTGCGCGTTCTGATGATGGAGATCGTGATGTGTCGTCGTGCTGAGCCAGCCGAACAAGCGCGAAGGGCGGCCTGAGACCGGCGAGACTTCGACACCAGCGTGACCGATCACGTTGCGCACGATCTGATAGGTGACAAACAGATAGATGGCGAAGTCGTGCATCGGCACTAGCGCGACCCAGAGCGGTACGAAGACGACATGAACCAACGCCTCAGGCGCGTCGAAAGCATAGGCGGCCCACGGGGTCGGCGTATGCGACTTGTGATGCGTGTGATGAAAGGTTCGGAATAGGCGCGGGTGGTGCATCGCACGATGCGTCCAATAGAAATACGCGTCCTGCGCGACGATCATCGCGGCCAGCGCTAGGACGAAATAGACCGGCCCGCGGAGTGAGAAGTCCGGGTACACCGTGACCCAGCCGGTTATCGCGGCGAAGTACAGGCCGAGGCCCACGACGGCGAAGATCACCGCCGTGCGAATGGAGGCGAGCACCTCGCGGCGATAGTCGGCTTTCGTGACTTGCCGCTCCTGGATCTTGCGTCGCGCGAAATAGCCGCGCCAGAACACCCATGTGGCGACGCTCATGAGCGTGGCGGCAATGAGATAGCGGCCCAGTTCAAGCGTAAGCGCAGCGGGAAAGCTGGACAGGAATTTGAACACAAATTGGTCAGGCGTCATGGCGTCAATCTCCGTTGTTGCCGCCGCAAGACCCAAACGAGGACGGGCCACAGAACCGGCGAAGCGAGTTGCACAAATAGGTTCTTGGGAATCGGATCTGGCTCAATGCCGACCTCGTGGAGCGGTTCATTGAGCGGTTGTCGAAACGTACCGAAGAGGTGATCACACCAAAACGTCAGCGGTGCGAAATTGCATGCGCCGTTCTCGTAGTCCTTTGAGTGATGCAGCCAATGCGATTTCTGCGTCACCACAAGCGCATGCATGAAGCGCGGTAATCGCTGCGCGACGTTGGAATGATTGAGGCTTCCCAAGAACGTCATGAGCGCCGCCATCCACAAAAGCACAGGCGGTGGCGCGCCGACGATCGCAAGTGGCCCGTAGACGGTCAGCGCCCGGATAGTCGCTTCCAAGAAATGGAGGCGTATACCCTTGAAGACTGTCATGCGATCCGGGTTGTGATGCAGGGCATGGATTGGCCAAGCGAAAGGCCAAGCGTGAAAGGCGCGATGCTTCCAGTAGTCGCAAAAATCGACGACGATGACACCCAGCAAAACTTGGCCCCACATCGGCAGATCAGTGGGCCAAAGGCCGAGGTTGCCTGCCGCGGCGAGCCGGCCGCTGGCTGTCGCAACAAGGATGCCGAGCGCGCTGTGGCCGAGGCCGTCGCCGAAGACGTTCCCGACCCCGTGGATTACGTCGTTGACGCTTTGCCCGTCGGTTGTCCATCGCCACTCCGGCCGGTCGGGCAGCCAAAGCTCGAGGAAGGCGATGAACGTCATGTTCGCCACGGTCGACGCGAGCAGCGTCAGCGAGGGATCGAACTTGAGGCCGAGAGCGCAGTCGAAGGCAATGAGCTGCCCGGCGAATATCACCGGCCAGGTCAGCCAGGAGAGGAAGTATCTGACGTACTGCATGTGCGCTCCCGCCGCGTTGGACGGTAGGGATGTGTCATGCGGTTGGCGTCTTGGCTCGCCAGGTTCAAACCGCGGCTAGCCAACTTCGAAATGGGCTCGCCGAATCTGAAAAAGCTTCTCTAGATCAGGCTTTTGCTTGTCCTGCCGAAGGCGGCTGAGCGATACGGAATTCGGAAGGAGTTAGGCCGGTCTCGGCTTTGAAGGCGCGGTTAAAGGGTCCTAGCGACTGGAAGCCGGCATCGAGAGCTATTGTTGAAATCGGAACCTCGCGCTGCGCCGGATCCGCGAGAGCTTGCTTGGCATCGGCAAGACGCCAACCGTTCAGGTAAGCATTGAAGTTGCGATGCCCAAGGTGCTGGTTGATGAGGCGGCGCAGGCGATATTCCGGCACGCCGAGTTTCAGTGCCAGCGCTCCAATCGACAGGTTTTCGTCGCGGTAGATGCGCTCGCTGCGCATTTGGCGGTCGAGTCGCTCGGCGGTCTTTGTGTCTTCAACGCTAAACGTCCGGACACCGGACGCGGGCGCATCGACAGGCTCAATCTTGCTGGGTGCCGCAAAGAGCTCCGGGTCGGCCTGCAGAAATGCGCCGAGGCTCGAAAGGCCCAAGAGAAGGAGCACTGCCGCCGCGAGCGGCGAGAGAGCGTTTGCGGAACCGACAAAGATCTCGGCGATTTGCACCGAGATCACTGCAACGGCGTAGATCCCTCCGGCGGCCAGAATTGGACCGCGGAGGCGCCGCCGCGATTCGACGAGATCGTTGCGCCAGCTGCTCCAGATCATGATCAGTACGTGAATTATCAATCCAGCGCTCACCAAATTGTGAGCAAGAAGAAATGCGTCGTGGAACCGTCCGCCTGCGAACGCCGCCCCACCTAGTGCAAGCAGAAGAACCGCCGGCGCAAAGCGGGCGGGCTCCAGGCGCGGCCGATCGCCGAACAATTCCGTCGCAAAAGCCCAAAATAGACCCACGCCCATGACCGAAAACGCCCAAGCCAGCGGAAGAACGGCGCCAAGCGCCTCCCGAATCGCGGGATGCTGCGTGAGCGTGTGACCCGCCGCAGCCAAACAAAACAGCAAGCCCGTCACGCGCACCGGTGTAAACGGCGGCCGCGCGATCACGATGCCGATGCCGATGAACGCACCGACCGCGCCACCGCGGGTCAGAATCTCGAGAATCGATGCATCAAGCAGGGGGGGCAAGTGAGGCGACATAGAGACCGGGTCATGCTGTCGCGTCATGTTACACCGACTCTACGACCTTGAGCGCGAGGTCGAATCCGCGCAGTCCATCATCGCCAAACCCGCTGCTTCCTCAACGCCGCGGATTGGCAGAGGCTAGCCCCCCATCCGTCACGCAGCTCTAACGCGCAGTGCACCACCTTCCCCCTCAACGCTGAAAGCGTTGAGGGGGACGGTGGATCGCTGCGCAGCAGTGAGACGGATGGGGGGGAACCACCTCAACGAGAACGCCCCACCCTCCCTATAACCCGCTCCGCCACCTGCAACGGATACTTTAGCACCTCGACATTGTTGAACCGCATCACCTCATAGCCAAGCGCATTCAAAAACGCAGTGCGCTTGTAGTCATACCAAACTTGTTCCTCATCGTGGTGATGAGCGCCGTGCAACTCGACGATGAGACGCGCATCGACACAAATGAAATCTACGACAAATGGTCCAACCGGCTGCTGCCGACGAAACTTGAACCCCTTGATGCGCTTGCCCCGTACGATCGACCAGAATCGACGTTCAGCTTCCGTCATGTTTCCGCGGAGACAACGGGCAAACTCTGTCGTCGGAATGCGGCTCTGCATGAGAAGACCTCGCTTTCACAAGGCAGTGTTCTTGCGGGGTGCAATAGCCGCAACCTCTCAATTGTAACGAATTGTCGTGCGTCGGCGGCGCGTCGCCCCCCATCCGTCGCACTGCTGCGCAGTGCGCCACCTTCCCCCTCAGCGCTTTCAGCGCTGGTGGGA
>JBEBHP010000047.1:0-3084 GCA_040080835.1 Micropepsaceae bacterium
GGGCGGTCTAGCTTTCGAGGCGATTGGGGATGCGCATGGCGCGCTTCAGCACCTCGACGGCGTCGGGGTCACGGCGGGCGAGGAAGACGCCGAGCAGGTGCCCCGCAATGCCCAGGATGATCCCCGGAATGAGCGCGCCAGCGAAGGCGACGATAGCCGCCAGCGTGCCATTGAGGATGGCGTAGGATCGCGGCGCGCCGCCCATGAGGAGGGGAGCGGTGAGCGCGTGCCGGACCGGCACCAGGAATCCCGGAACATCGCGGGGGTCTCGCATAGTCTGCCTCCTACGGAATAACCGCGCCGCCGCCGCCGACGAGCGGTAGGAAGAAGCTGGCGGCCGCGAACGCGATCGCGAGCCCGAACAGGATCTGCAGCAGCTTCTTGAAGCCCTGGCCGACATCGCCGAAGGCCAGCGTCAGGCCGGTCGCGACAATGATCAGGATCGCGACGATCCGCGCGACCGGACCGGTGATCGAATCCATGACCGCCGTGAGCGGTCCTTCCCACGGCATGCCGCCGCCGCCCGTCGCGGCGTGTGCGGCCCCTGTCATCACCAGGGCGGTGATGCCCATCGTCATCACATTGCCTGCCGCGCGCATCAGCGCACGCGTCATCGTCTGCGGTTTCATGTGGTTCTCCTGGCTGTTGGATCATGCGCGTGTCCCCCTCGCGCGGCGGGGTCCTGCGACGCCAGGGACATGCCCTTCGGCGCATAGATTTCGGGAATACGCCGGCCGGCGGGCCCGCCACGCTCGACGAAAACGATGAGGTCGATGGCTTCCGCGATCAGCGCGCGCGGCGGCGTTTCGCAGACTTCCATGGTGAGCTGTTCGAGGCGCGCCAGCGCCGCCGGGGCCGAATTGGCATGAAGGGTTGCGACGCCGCCGGGATGACCGGTGTTCCACGCCTTGAGGAGATCGAGCGCCTCGGGTCCGCGCACCTCGCCCACGATGATGCGGTCGGGCCTCAGCCGGAGGGTCGAGCGGACCAGATCCGAGAGCGAGACCGATCCCTGCTGGGTGCGGAGCGCTACCACATCGTCGGCGGCGCATTGCAGTTCGCGGGTGTCCTCGAGGATGACGACACGCTCGCCCAGCCGGGCGATCTCGTGGAGGAGGGCGTTGGCGAGCGTCGTCTTGCCCGAGCCCGTTCCGCCCGCGACGATGATGTTGGCGCGTGTCCGTACGGCACGGCGGAGGTCCTCGCCTTGCTGGGGCGAGGCGATGCCGAGAGCGACATACTCGTCCAGCGTGAAGACGCGGCTGGCCGGCTTGCGGATCGCAAAACACGGCCCGCGTGCAACCGGCGGCAGCACGCCCTCGAACCGCTCGCCGCGTGGCGGCAGTTCCGCGGAGACGATCGGCCGGTCACGGTTGGCTTCGGCGCCGGTGAGAGTGGCGACGAGCCGGATGACGCGTTCGGTTTCGGCCGCTTCCAGCCGGTGCGGCGTGGGCACGCGTCCCTTGCCGACCTGTTCAAGCCAGAGCCGTCCATCCGGATTGGCAATGACCTCGATCGTGTCAGGCGCTTCAAGCATCGCGGCGATGGATGGGCCCAGCGCTGTCGACAGCATGGCGAGGCCGCGCGTAGGGTCGGTCGTGTTCGGGGAGGTCATTCTGCGGCCTCCCGCATGGCATGACTTTCGTCTCTGGGCGCCATGAGCTGCCCAAGGGTTTCGCGGCACACGCTGCGACCGGCGGCTAGCCGGGCGATGACGATCGACAGGATGTTGCGCAACCGGTCGCTTCCGCGTGCTTCAAGCCTGGGGAGATCGGCTTCCGGTATCTCGGGCGCGACGCTGAGGGAGAAGCGCGCGGCCTGCGCGGTCAGCTCGAAATGCGTGTCCTGCACTTGACTGATCTGGCGGAGCTGCCGTCCGAACTGGTCCATGCGCGCCATTAGGGCTGCGTGTTCGACGTCGCGCCCGGTGTTGCCGAGCCGGCGCACGATCGCGTCTTCGATGATGTCGGACATGCTGCGATCGTCGATCGCGGACACGCGTTTCAGCGTCTCGGCAATGTCGGGTGTCACGTAGACGGTGATCTTGGTGCGGGCCATGACGATCAGAGCTCCGTTCCGGTGAACAGGTCATCGTCGAGACCGAACTGCAGGCGGACAGGATCGGGCGCGTCGATTGCGTGCGCATCGTCGCGATCATCTGGTGTAGGTGGGGCTTGTCCAACGGCTGTATCGGCCGGCGGGACAGGTGCGCCGAACTCGAAAGCTTTCTGCTGGGACGAGGCGCCAGCGCGGCGCGGGGTTGGACGCGCGGGCGACTTGGCGGGTTTCGGCGCGGGCGCAGGCGCCGGCGGGGTCACGGGCAGGGCGACGCCATCCCAAACGGTCTGAACGCCCGGGCCGCGCACCGGCGGGAAGGTCACGGCGGGCCGGACACGCGATGCGAACGCCGGATTGTCGAAATAGCGAACCTTGCGCGCGCGAATGGGCGGCGATCCGCCCGTAAGGATCAGAGAGTCGGTTGCGGGCAGCTGCATCACTTCGCCCGGCGTCAGCAAGGAACGCGGGACTTCCTGCCGCGAGACCATGGTGTGACCGAGCCACGGCGCCATGCGCGAGCCGGCATAGTTCATCTGCGAGCGCGACTCGGTCGTGACGCCCAGCATGTCCGAGATGCGCTTGGCGGTGCGTTCGTCATTGCAGGCGAACGCGACCCGTACATGCGCGTTGTCGAGGATCGACGAATGCTCGCCATAGGCTTGGCTGATCTGGTTCAGGGACTGGGCGACAAGGCAAGCCTTGATGCGGTAGCCGCGGATGTAGGCGAGGGCGTGCTCGAAGAAATCAAGCTTCCCAAGTTGCGGGAACTCGTCGAGCATCAACAGCACGCGCCGACCGGCGCCGTTTTGCCGGGCCGCGACCTCTGTCAGGCGCTTCAGGATCTGGTTGAGCACCAGGCGCAGCAGCGCCTTCAACCGTGAAATCTCTTCCGGCGGAATGACGAGGTAGAGCGAGACGGGACGCGCTCCGGTGATGATGTCCTCGATCGAGAAGTCCGAGACCTCGGTTGCGCGCGCAAGAACAGGATCGCGGTAGAGGACGAGGTAGCCCAGCGCAGTCGAGACG
>JBEBHP010000035.1:0-13205 GCA_040080835.1 Micropepsaceae bacterium
GGAGGTGGCGGTGGTTCCGCACCGAACGTGTAACGTATGCCCGCTGTCAACGCGTGCTTGCTGATGTCATCAAGAGAAATGTCCGCAAGGCCGGGCGTCGCAACGCTCGAAGACAGATCAGGACCAGCGACTCGAAGGTAGTGGTAGTCAATCACCAGATCCAGGTGCTTGCTCAACGCCACTGACAGGCCAGCGATGCCCTGATAGGCGAAATTCCAGCTATCATCATCAAAGCCCCAGTCATTTTGCTTCAAGTGAAGGAAGTCGCCACCTGCGCCCGCGCCGAATGACAGCTTGAATGACCTGGAAAGCTGAATGTCATAGAGGACATTCATCATGGCCGACCACTCATCCATCTCGATGTCAGACGTCGAGTCGAAATTGTTGTGCCGGAAACCACCTTCGACTTCGACGCGCCAGGAGCCCATGCCATAGCCAGTCGAGGCGATGACCACCCAGCCCGGATCAACACTGTAGGTGCCGCCCAGTGCAGCATTCGGACCGGTATCCGGGTTCAGGGTGCCAACGAAATCAAAGTCGTCAACCTGGCTGACGCCGCCAGTCGCACTGATATACCAGCCGTCAGTTGCTTGAGCTGGCAACGAAAGCGTAAGCGCGAGCATCGCGGTTGCGCCCAGAAGCAAGATTTTATTTTTCATTTCAGCCACCTTTCGATGAGGCAATCAGGAGATTTCAGCTGGTCATGGAAGTCGTTTCCATGAATCAGTCGAAGAATCGAGTGTGAGTCTATGTGCTGACGTTGCGAATCTATGTATCGCGCGCGACACACACGCAGAACTTTGCAGCACTACTCACGGTTACACAGCAAGCGGTCAGCAACTAAATCGGTGACACAATGCGGACTGGATCAGAAAAAACCAAAAAAGGCGGAGGTTTCGCCTCCGCCTTTCTTCTGTCGTCCCCTCAATCTCTTGTTCGCAAGGATGTTCCTAGAGCGAAATGTGAACGCGCCTGTTTTGCGGTTCGCGCACGCCATCTGCTGTCGGAACGAGTGGATCTTCTTCGCCCTTGGCACTGACTGAAATAGTCGTGTCCGAAATTCCGTCTTTTACAAGTGCAGCCTTCACGTTGACGGCCCGCTTGAGTGAAAGCGCGTCGTTATATGCATTGGAACCCGAGCGGTCAGCGTGCCCGACCAGGGAAATCTGCACGTTGCCGAATTCTTTTGCGGCGGCAGCAGCCTGACGGACTACTTCTTGCGCTTCCTCTGTCAGGTTCGCCTGATTGTGCCCGAAGAAAACAATGAACTCACGTGGTACTTCCGGTTCCGCCGGGGGTGGAGGAGGTGGTGGCGGAGGTGGAGGAGGTGCCGGCGGCGGCTCTTCCACGCCAAACGCATAACGCAGGCCGACAGTCGCCGAGTGTTTGGCCAGGTCGTCGAGATGGTAGCTCAGGAGTCCTGTCGTCTCGCCGTCTGTTCCAATATCCGAAAAATCCGGCGATGCGACACGCAGATATCGATAGGTCAGAACCAGATCGAGCCGCTTGCTGAGCGCGTAGGAAAGGCCTGCAATCCCCTGATACGCAAAGTTCCATTTGTCGTCTGTAAAACTTGCCGACGGAATATCGAGATTGGCAAAGTCGCCACCCGCACCCGCACCCACGGTCAGCCTCAGCTTGTTCGCAACCTGAATGTCGTACAGCGCATTCGCCATCACAGTCCATTCGGTAAGATCGGCGTCGTGCAGCGTTGTTTCGTTATCGCGATATCCGCCTTCGAATTCGACGCGAAAGCCGCTGAATCCGTATCCAACGGTCGCAAACGCCGACCAGCCAGTATCAAACTGGAATAGTTCGCTGGTGGGCGAACCGCTGTCAAAGACGAAAGTCGCCTCGTTGTCGTCGATCCAGCTTCCGCCGCCTTCGATGCCGACGTACCAGCCGTTGATGCTGCCAGCATTCGCTCCAGCGGTCAGTGCGGCCAATGCCGCTACACTCAGGAACAAGGTTCGCAGTTTCATGTGTCTCACCATCCGGGGTTGCCGTCGCGCAGTCAGGCGCTTCGGCACAAGAGGAATCAGAATCAGTGACAGAAAGGAGTCTAATGTTGCGCGTTTCGTATTCGTGTAACGACGATGCAACACCTCACTCACAACCTGCACTTCATTCACGATTTGGTAACGGATAAAAAAACGGCAGCAGCTGTCGTGCTGCTGCCGAATAAAAGTGCGTAGCGGTTAGAAAGAAATATTTACGCGACGGTTCTGAGGTTCGCGCACACCGTCTGCTGTTGGCACCAGCGGTTCAGATTCTCCTTTGGCATCCAGTGAGATTGCACCCGTAGCCACGCCTTCTGATACGAGTGCGCCCTTCACCGCGTTTGCGCGGCGCATCGAGAGTGCCTGGTTGTAGGTGTCAGACCCCGATCGATCCGTATGGCCGACCAGTTTGACGTTTGCGACGCCATTGTTCTTGACGGCTGATGCTGCTTCTCGGATGACATCCATCGCGGCTGGCGTCAGATCGGACTTGTTGTGGCCAAAGAAGATGATGAACTCGCTAGGAGGCTCGGAAACCGGTGTTGACTCGGGTGGTGCAGACATCGGTTCGGCAGCAGTTCCGCCGTTCAGATAGTAGCGGAAACCGATCGTGGCCGTGTGCTTTTCAAACGGGTCGCCGTCCATGACGAAGCCAAATGACGGCCGATAGTCGAACTGCGCGTCTGTCGTTCTGAAGTAACGGTACGACAGGAACAATTCGCTGCGTTGGCCGACAGCATACCCCACCGATGCAATACCCTGATAGGCGAAGTTCCAGTCGGAATCCTCTGTACCGTTCCCACTGCTTGCAAGGTGCAGCTTTGCATAATCGGCTCCAATGCCGCCACCGACCGTCAGTGTAATCTTCTGCGTGACTGGATAATTGTACTTCAGGTTCGCCATGAACGACGTTTCGTCGAGCTTGATGTGATCATAGGACGTCAAGGCGCCATCGATCGTGATCTGGTCAAACTTGTTGTGGCGGAAACCTGTTTCAAACTCGGCGGCCCAGTGCCCCTGGCCATAGCCAACGGTCGCAAGGATGGCCCAGCCAATGTCGAAATCCAGCGACCCCGCACTCGTCCCGCCGCCCGGCGACGTTACCGTCTTGAAGTCCCAGTCCTGGACCCAGTTTGCGCCGCCTTCCAGGCTGAGGTACCAGCCGTTGGGCATGCTTGCTTGTACAGGTATGCAAAAAGCGAGCGCCGCAGCAGCGCCCAGTAACAAAGATCTAGTGTTCATAACCCTCACCATTGTTTGCCTTGAGTGATTCCGGCGCCCTTTCAGGTCTTGTCGGTCATTCAAAGAATCAGCTTCCGTTCAAAACTCTACGGGCGTGAACACTCAAACGATGTCACGCGCAAGCCACAGCGGAAGGCTGCTGAAGGGTTGCGATAGTGTAGTCAACAGGCGGTACACGGACCAATCGGTGATCTTCAATCGCTGATTCTGTGCGAACATTTCTGCACGCACGTTTTGGCTCGTGGACAATGCATTTCAAGACGAGTTGAAGAATTCCAGATGATTCGCCAGTTCACAAAAATTTACCTGCTCAAACGATACGTTTCGTCGTTGCAAATTTCGCACGTCGCTCGCAAACGTTGAAATTTTCAGCATTCTGGCCGGTGGATAACCCATCGAATCAGTTATCCATGATTCATGATCAAGGGGTTGGGGCATCTCATACGTACCATGTTCGGCGCCAAGCGTCCGGCACCGGCATTGCCGTCGTTCATGGTTGGGGCCGTCGAAGGCGATCCGGTGGCTGTGCCACCCGCCTCCGACGATGTTTTACGTCGCGCAATGGAAGCGGCAACAGACACTGCCGGTCAGGTAGAGTCTGTTTCGCAACGCAGCGCTCAGTTGCGAGATCCGCGGGAGGAAGAGTTGGACACTCTTCCAACGCTGTTCCTGCATGGCAAGGCCGCCGGGGTCGTGCCGGAGACGTTCTTGATGGACGTACCGACGCTCCCCCCGACACTCCCTGACCACGCACCCGCACGGGTAGGGCAGGTGCCGCGCCTCGAGACGTTGATGTCATTCCAGGAAATCATCGCCAACACGCCGTGGGCATCCGCCGACATACTGATGCGCGTGCAGGCTTTCGATCTGGCGCCGCACGTTGACGATCTGCCCGTTCCCGTCGAACCGATCGTAACTGAAATCGCGGAATTGTTCGCGGCTTCGGTGGATGGCGTCGGGGCTTTGCCGACCGAGGCCGAAGAAGATGTCGCCGTAAATGAGCCGGTCGCTGAGTATGAGATCGCTCCCGTAACGACTGAAGTGGTCGGGAATGACGACAACCTCGTGACAATCTTCGATGAACCGGTAGACTGGACGCCGACAGTCCCCCTTCCTGAAAATCCCGTGGCGGAGATGCAGTCAGAAATTGCGGCATCTGAACCTGAGCCCGATGTGGTCGCAGAACAAAAGGTTGCAGCGAAAAAGCCGACACGGAAGAAGTCGCCGGCAGGCAGGAAGGACGCGCCAGCAACGAAACGCAGGAAATCCGGCAAGGAACTTCCGGAAGATGCAGTGTTCCTCACCGATGCAGTGATCTGGAGCCAGTGCGGTTCGTGGCGCGAGTTCTGGCTGCCTCCGACCGATGCAAATTCGTCCCAGCGCGTGGAGCAGTTCCGAACGCTTGCAGCTTCTGGCAAGTTCACGATCTGGGGACTGCCGGGCGAAAGGCCCGCTGGCGAAGGAAATTCATGGACAGCAATTACGCCAGCACATTGGAAGAAGGCGGGCTTTGATCCGCTCGCATTTCTCGCTGGCCGCGAAAATGCCTTCAGTCAGGCACCGGCTTCAAAAAGCAAGGCGAAGAATCCGTCCGAACCCGCGAAGTATCGCAGCCTGATGGTCAGCAAGGCCGAGATCGAAGCAATCTTCGGGGCGCAAGGCGAGCATGCCGCTGCTGCAGTGGCCTAGCCGACAGCAGGTACCTAAGCCGCCGGCGGCATCCGCGTTGAGTGGAAGAATGCGATCCGCCAACGCCCGTCTTCAAACCTCAGCACGGCGGATTCCAGCCAGGTCACAGGCTTCACGCCTGAAGCATCACTGACCGAGCCCTTGTTCACATAGGCAATCCAAGCCCAGGCGCCCTGGATATGCACATCCGTCTCGATGACGTTCCAGACAAAACTCTTCCCGGCCTTGTGCGCATCGATGATGAGCCGCGCGAGCGTTTCCCTGTCGAAACGCCGGCCGCCATCGAATGCGTAGAAGTCCTCGGTGAAAATTGTCTTGAGACGTGCGGTGTCGTCGGTAGTCAGCGCCGCATACATGTCCCGCATCGCCTCCGCCACGGCGTCAGGCGATTGCACGGCTGGTTGCGAAGTCGCAGATGCAGGGGTCACGATTGTTCCCATGAAAATGAAGATTGCCAGAAACGCGACCGCGCCGAACGAACCTATTCGCATTTGGTGCTCCTTGGCCGCCCATCGGCTGTCTGCTGACAGTGGCTTTCCTGGGCCTCAGCGTCAAGAATGGCGCGAAGGTGGGGGCACCAACCCATTTGGAGTGTTCCAGTGAACATATCGGAAATAGCAGATATCAGTACCGCAATCAGCGGCATGGCAGTTGTGGTCACCCTAGTGTTACTGCTGACGCAGATGCGCGAGAACACGGCCGCTCTCGAGCGCACGGAATCCAACGCGACCATGAGCCAGACATCGGCATTCAGGATGGCCATCATCAACAATCGCGAGGTAGCGGCATTGTGGAATGCGGGCCTGTCGGATGCGGGGTCGATGGATGAAATCGACGAGTCGCGCTTCAGGCAGCTGCTGACGGAGTCGTGCTGGATGGGCAACCAGATTTTCAGGCGCGCCGCATCGAACATCTTCGACACGCAGTCCTGGAACCGCATCAGGACACAGTCCGCCCGTCCGCTGATTTCCAGGCGCGGCCTTGCGTGGTGGGATAAAGCCAAAAGCGGTTTCCCCGACGATTTCGCAGGGGAACTCGATGCAGCGATTGCCGACCTGCAAGCCAACCGCGCGACGCCACAGGGACCCAATTCTTGAGCCACCTGGCATTCCGGCCCCCACAATGATCTGCTGAATCAATCTTGTTCGAAATCTTGCCGGAGCGTATCTGGCACCGGGCAGATTGAGGGTCCCGCCACATGTCCAGTATCCCCGGGCCAGATTCGCTCCTGCGCGTCGTCGCAACCATCGACCAGCAGATCGGTTGGTCGCGCACACTGGGATCGCCGTTCACGGCGAATATGCTCGAGCTCATCCGCGACAACCTGAAGGCTGGCGGCGCACTCGCGGCGCTGGTCCTGCCATGGCCCGGCGATCCGCTGGGTGATGTCGTGGCACTGCGTCTTTCAGGCGTGATGCAGATGCTGGCGCGCACGGGCAGGGCACCAGGGCTTGCGAAATATTATCCGAAAGGCGCGAGTGCGTGGGATGCGAGCGCCGTCGCACGCGAGATCGAGGACGCTGTTGCAGCGAACGCAGACTTCGTGCGCGATTTCATCGCAAGGCCACCACAGACGAACGAGATCGGCCGCTCAGCGGTGCTGATGCCGGCCTATGCGGGGATCGCCAGGCAAACGGGCCTGCCGCTGCGCATTCTGGAAATCGGCGCAAGCGCGGGCCTTAACCTGATGTGGGACCGCTTTCACTATCGCCTTGGCGCACACGAGCTCGGCGATCCTCGTTCACCCGTGACCGTGGCGGCCGAATGGCATGGACCATGGCCTGGCATCGACGCACTGCCGCGCGTGGTGGAGCGGCGTGGCTGCGATCGCACGCCGATTGATCTCACAGTGCCCGGCGCCGCCGACCGCCTGCTGTCCTATATGTGGCCCGACCAGGCCGAGCGCGTCACACGGCTCGAAGGTGCCATTGCGCTGGCGCAGGCAGTGCGACCGGTTGTCGAACAGGCTGACGCAGGTGAATGGCTCGAACGACTGCTGGCCGAGCCCGTGCCTGGCGTGGCAACAATCGTGGCGCACTCCATTGTCTGGCAGTATTTTTCGGCCGAGACATCAGCGCGGGGACACCGTGCACTGGAGCAGGCAGGCGCACGCGCGACAGCCGCGGCCCCGCTTGCATGGGTCGCCTTCGAACACATCGCGCCGGACCAGCCACCATCGCTGAAAGTCACGACATGGCCGGGCGGCGAACAGCGCACGCTTGCCACCGCGCACCCTCACGGCCTTTCGGTCGGCTGGCTGGCTGGCGACTGAAACGCCCCCACCAACCGGAGCACCCAGATCATGGCCACACCGACGCTGAGCAGAGCGGCCACTCCCATGTCCGGAATGGAAAGGACAAATTCAATGAGTGGGATGCCGACGAAATATTGCGGCACTGCGTACGCAAAGACGATGGCCAGCCCGACGTTCAGCAAGGCAGGCACCATTGTTCGGCGGACGAGGCGCGGCTTTGCCGCTTTGAAACTCACAAGCGACCACAAGAGGAATATCAGCTGCAACAGCGGAATTCCTGCAATAACCACCAGCATGACCCGGGTCATCAGGTAAGGCGTCGCATAGCTCTTTGGCGTGCGGCTCTCAAGCAGATTGATCGCACCGTTGGCGGCATCGATCATGTGGGTGCCATGCAGCCACCCGCTGCCATTCGAAAGGACAACGACACCAAATCGATCCTGCCGCGACATCGCCATCACCGAGGAAAATCGTCCGGTATCTCCGTCGTGATAGACGACCGGAATACCGTTGAACGTGTCTGCGACCCACCCCATGGCATAGGAAGTCTTGCCGCTGTCATCAAACGGGGCCGCGCCGCGATGCATTTCAGCCATCGATGCTTCGGACAGAATGCGCAAGCCATCGATCTGGCCTCGACCCGCGATCATCAGCAGGTACCGCCCCATGTCACTTGCCGATGTGATCAGGAAACCCGCGGGCACAAAGGCTGGAGGAAACGGCACCTCACTTGCTTCGAAGAGCCCAAACCACTGCCTGTGCCCGCTAGCCAGGCTCGCGCGCCGTCCATCGTCCAATGACGTGAAGCTGTGCGTCATGCCCAGGGGTCGCAGCACATGGGCGCGCAAATAGTCGCCATAGGATTCTCCGGATACAGCTTCCACGACGGCGCCAAGAACAACATAGTTGGCATTGCTGTATTCATAGCTATGACCGACGGGCCGGTTCAGCGCATCGTCATTCAGGCCAACAGCCCAGTGCCTGATGGCATCACGGCCCGTCTCACCTGTGTCCCACACGGGTTGGTCGCCAGCATTGTGCGAGAGACCGCTGGTCTGGTTCAGGAGCATCCGCAACGTGATTGCGCGACCAGCCGTCGAAGCTGCCATGAAACCAGGAAGATAATCCGCAGCCGGACGGTCGAGGTTCAGCTTCCCCGCTTCAACAAGCTGCATGACGCATAGCGCTGTGAAGGATTTGGTGGTCGATCCGATGATGAACGGAGTGTCCGCAGTGACGGCGCGACCCGAAGGGTCGGCCACACCGTGCGCGCCAATCCGCAGGATCTCGTTGCCATGAACGATTGCAAAGGCATAGCCAGGCACGCCGGACTCGGCCATCCGGTCTGCGATATAGCGCGCTGCGCTCCCAGCATCGGGGAGGGTTTCAGCCGCTGCGGCATGCGCCGCACCGCAGAGTAAAGCAACAGTCAAAAACACGTTGAGAGCAAATTTCATGTCACGCCTCTGGGTCTCAATGAACATTTGTCGACTGGTGACACAATGCAACCCGCATTCGCAGGTCCAGTCATGCCGTCAGCGCAAGCCTCCCATGTTCCCGGCAATGCTGCAGCGCAACCTCCACCTCCGACCTGTCACCGCACAGTTTCTCCGCGCAACACTGGACGCGACCGACGCTGCCCACTAGGCTCTCCAGCATCAGCAAGGGCAGCTTCACGATGAGATGGCTTCGAGGGATTGGCATTGTCCTGGTCGCGCTGCTGGCGCTTGGCGGCGCAGGTTACTGGTACTATGTGCTTGACGGCGCCGTGCCGGCGACGAGCAATTACAGGACCGACATTGCAGGCTGGCGCGCGCTCGTGGTGGGCGACGCGGTGCAGCTGCCAACCTCGATCCGCATAGAGTTCGTCGGCCGAGACGCGATGCCATTCGCAGCCGTGCAGGGCGGCGGCGCCAATGTCGACTTCGCGCGCGCCCGCGTCGCGTTCCAGCTCGAAGGTCCATCTGGAACCGTCATCATCGACAGCACGATGGAAAAGGACATCGCGGCCAAGGCACAGCGACCCGAAAAGGCGCAGTTCGATGAGGCAGCCTACGGGCGCGTCATTGCCGCGATGGGCGTCGCCGCGCGTGTGGCCGTCACGCATGAGCATCCCGACCACATGGGAGGTGTCGCGCGCTTCCCGGTGCCGGAACGTCTCGCAGAACGATTGACGCTGAGCCGCCCGCAACTCGCCGGCATGGGAATGTCGACCGTTGACGGCAAGATACCCGAAGCCTTCAGCAAGGCGCAGATCATCGACCTGGTCGCCCCCGTTCGCATCGCTCCCGGCGTTGTGATGATCCCGGCACCGGGCCACACGCCGGGCAGCGCCATGTTTTATGTGCGCTTCTCAAATGGCCATGAAGCGCTCTTCATCGGTGACATCGCCTGGGCGATCTCGAACATCACCACGCCCGCCACACGGCCGCGCTTCATCCAGCAGTTCTTCCTGAAGAACGAGGATCGCGCCGCCGTTTCAAACCAGGTGCGCGCCCTGCACGATTTGGGCGCGGCCGAACCCGCCCTCACGATCATCCCGTCGCATGACGCAAGATACTTCGACGAACTGATTGCCAAAGGCCTTCTCATCCAGGGCTTCGTGGTCGAAGCGCCGTAGGCCTCACCCAACCGCCGCCCTCAACGCTCCGAGCCTTGCGTGCGCGGAGCCGATGCCGTCGCGCGGGGCGGCCATGCGCAGGTCGCGCAGACGTTGCAGCGCCTGCGCAAGCTCGGCAAGCGGCGGTCCGCTCGCAGTCACCTGCTTCAGGTGACGTGCGTCCATGCTGGCCGCAGGCTTCTCGATGAAAGAGCGGAACAGCATGTTGTGGTGCTGTGCCGCCGTTCGACCATGCGCCTCACAAACCTGCAGGAATGCAGCGCAGTTCCTCGTGAACCAGCCCTTGTGCCATGACGACGCCATCGCTTCCTCGAATTCCGCAAGCAGCGGCTTGCGCCGCAGGCAGTCGCGCAGCCGTGCCTGGTCTTCCGGCATCATGTAGAGCTGCTTTTCCACCAGCACCTGCGCATAGTCCGGATCATTGCCGCGACAGAGCCCCAGCAGCAGGTCGATCTCGTTGATGCCGGAAAAATCGCCCGCATTGGCGCCCCGGTAAACCGACGCGCCGATCCGGTAGGGCTTGTAATAGGGCCGCACGCAGTAGAAGAAGCGCTCGGCATCAAGCCCGTCGAACAGTGCCTTGTTGTGGCGCGCAACATCGCCGAGCGCGGTATTGGCGTCCATGAACAGCGCATGCGCTGCCGGGTGCGAAACGCCGATGCCCGAAATACGCATCAGCGCATCGGCCGCGCGCTTGTAGGCAAAAATTCCCAGCGTGTTGAGGTCAATGAAGACCTGTTCATCGGCAAGCGACGTGAAGCGCTTCTGCACGCCATCTATGGCGCGGTTATGCGTCGACAGATGCGCCGTCGCAAAGCGCGGCGCCACACCCAGAGATGCGCCGATATGCATGGCAAGCGTCGAACAGTCTTCGTAGGGAAGGACGGCCTGCTTGTCCGGGTTCATCATTTCGTGCCGGCGCAGCGCGCCCAGGAACAGCCCCAGATTGCCCAGCAGGTTGAAGGCGCCGTCAAAGCCCTCGTCGGTGTTTCCCTCCGCGACCAGCGGCGCGATCAGCGCGCGCCCCTCATCAAGCAGCCGCGTCTTCAGCGCCGAGCCAACACCTTCAACTGCAGCCCGATCGGGAAGCGCGAAATAGATCTCCTCCAGCGCCGTGTTGATCTCGACAAAGGAAGACCGGATCCAGCTCTCGAATGCCTCAGCCGCAGCGCTCATGAAACCCCCTCAGCGATCGCCCACAGTATCAGGAACACGCCGACAATGGCGACGTTCCACGCCAGTGAGCGGACCAGGGGAACACCAAAGGCGTAAAGCGGCACATAAAACACGCGCCCGCCCAGGTAAAGTCCGGCGCCCCACTGCGTCCGCCAGTCGTGGATCGAAAGCACATGCGCGATCAGCACGACGGCGACGAAAACCGGGAACGTCTCGAGGAAGTTTGTCTGCGCGCGCGCCAGCCGTCCTGCAACACCCGTGAGCGGGGGTTGAACGTCATCGCGGGCGCTCGCGGTCCATCTGTATCCGCGCTGGAAGCTCGCGGCATGCGAGGCGAGCACGATTTGCACAACGCAAAGCACACAGCTGAATGACAGAATCGAAAGCTCAAGGGTCATGTGTCCCGTGAGCGTACAGGACTTTGGAGCAAGTGCAAAAAGTCACGGGCATTCCGCTACCGCAGTTGCAGGCGAGCGGGCTTGGGTCCGGGTGAATTGCGCGGACCCAAGATTTGGTTGAAAGTTAGTGCTTCTGCATCTTTTGCATCATGGCAGAGTGACGCTTTTTCATTTCCTCGGGCGGCACGTCTTCGATATGTGTTGCGATCCACCAGTTATTGCCGGCGAAATCCCTCACGCAACCCATGCGGTCGCCATAGAACTGGTCCGACACCCCGTCTTTGATTTGAGTGGCACCAGCCTGGAGCGCGCGCTTGTACGTTGCATCCACGTCATCGACGTAAATGTAGAGCGACGCAGGTGAGGCCTTGGAACCACCCTCCAACGGGTCCATGAGCATGATGTGGCTGTCGCCGATTTTCAACTCGGCGTGACCGATCGTTCCGGGTTTGTCGCCCGGCATGATCGTGCTTTCCTTGGCGTTGAACGCTTTCTTGGCGAATTCAATGAATTTCGCTGCCCCATCGACGGTTAAGAAGGGCGTGACGCTGTGACGTCCTTCTGGCGTCGCGTTGACGTGCGATTTGGTTGCGGACTTTGCGGCTGTTTTTCCGGTCGTCGATCCTGAATGCGATTCAGACATTTGGGTTTGCCTCCATGGCAGTTAAGTTCACGGCGATGGAGGGGTAATTCGCCAGGCGCGAGACCGTTCCCGCATCGTGATGCAGGTTAAGCATTGTTTATTTGGGGTCGCGTGCCTTCACGGCTTCGGCCAAATGCCTCATGATTGGAAGGCCACGACAAACTGGAATCCTGCGGCGTCGATCGAACTTGCATCCCTGCGTAGCATGATGCCCGCGCACACTTTTGGCCGATGGCCGGTGTGGAAGTGCAAATCCCGAACCGCCAGCCTAATGCGTTCCCGTCACCATGGCCTGCTTTTCGCCTGAAGGTGAAGGCCCCTGCGCTTCACGCCCTTCGAACGCGGCGCGCATATAAGTGACGATTTCCCAGATCTGTCCTTCCCTGAGTTCGCCTTTGAAGCTTGGCATCTTGGTACCAAACTGCACGCCACCTTCCGAAATCGTCCAGAGCAGGAAATCGTCCTTCAGGTCCGGGTTCGAAAGCGACCACGCGAGATCGGCCGGGCGCGGCTGCAGCCCGGTGCCTGTCGCACCGTTTCCGAAACCCAGCAAGCCATGGCACGAAGCGCAATTCGCATTGTAGCGGTCAGCGCCCCTGATCACGTTCGCAACATTGGTCGCCAGTGGGTTGTTCTTGCCGCGATACGCAGCCGGTATCCCCTGACGAAGATAGAACTTGTAGCGTTCCGGGGACTTTGCGGTGGCAGGTGGGGAAGCCTGTTCAGCGGCGTGTTGGCCAGGCGCGCGGCCCGCGGGCCCGCTATTGTCCGCGATGGCGGTGAAGCACAGCAGGCCTGCACTCGCTGCAAGCACGCCAATCGTTGTTGCGAGAGTTTTCATGGACGTCCTTTCGTCTTTTCCAAAAGTTGATTTGGAACGCAAGCTTCCACAGGGTTGGACCCGCCCCGCCGCAGCGCTGAAGTCAGCATTCGCCAAGAGACTATCGGGCTTGCGTCAGGCCGGTCAAGCTGATTGGCCACCAGTTGCCCGCCACTTAGGCGTCTTGCGACGCATTGGAAACGCGGATTGAGGGATCGACATCGCACGCCCCCTTTCCATCCAGCCCTTCTCCACGCGCAGCGAGGAGAAGCATCTGTAACGGAAGTCAAACACATTTGGGTGCCTCGGCCTGCCACTTCCGGTCCTGGTTGATGAGCAAGTTCGCCAGAATCACAATTTTGC
>JBEBHP010000048.1:0-3053 GCA_040080835.1 Micropepsaceae bacterium
CTCCAGCTCTGTTGCTTGCAGGGCTTCGATGCGCAGAGTGTTGACTGTAGTCAAAGCGCGCGCAGTGCAAGCCCGCGAAATCCCGGCCGTCTTGAGGCATCGCCGTAAAGCGCACATGACACGCTCGGCATGACTCTGCGAGCAAGTCCGCCGCGGTCGTCAACCCGGACCTGTTCTTTTGCGAGAAGCCGATCGTTTTCCCGATCGCCCAATCGACAACCGACGTCGTGATCGCGCCGGACTGCGTCACGAAAGCAAGCCGGCCTAGCTGGGGCATGGGATGAGCGAAACTCGCATTGACGCCGCTGACCCACGACAGCAGGCCAAGGCAATTCGGTCCGACAACGCGCAAGAGGTGAGGACGGCCGGCCGAGAGCAGCGCTGCGCGTGGATCCTTGTCAAATCCTGCGGTGACGACCACTGCGGCGCGACAACCGCCTTGTCCAAGTTCGGAGATCAACTGCGGTATCGAGCGCGGCGGCGTTGCGACGACTGAAGGTCGGGCTTGGTGGGCAGGTCCGATATCTTTTTACAAGCTCTGGACGCTGCATACTTCACGGTCATGAGGGTTCAGCAGCATGATTGGTCCGGAAAATCCTCCGCCCAAGAGATTTCGAGCGAGGACATTTCTGACCGAACCTGGTTGGTTGCTTGCCCCTACCAGCGCAATCGCCTTGGGCACCAGGAGCGCATCGAGGTTTCTGGTTCTCATGCTCGAATTCCGCTTGGCTGGGCGTAAGGCGACCAGCGAAGAACCCACCCAATTCGCTGGGTTTGATGCATCTCAGCGATATCATCAGCTGCGGAAACAAAAGCCGCGTTTGACATCTATCAATAGTGCCGTTCCCAGGCCGGTCAGGATTGCCTGTATATCACAGGAGAATCCCATGAGCCAAAGCCCATCTGATCGTATGACAACCGATCTGGCAGAAGGTTACGATGATGTCGTGCGTGGCCTTGGTCGCATGACGACACACCTCGGAGCTGATGCCGGCGATGCAGTTTCTCAAGCGGCGGCGGGCTTTGTTCACGCAGCTTCCGAGTTGGCCGAGCAGATCAAGAAGCAATCAGTCGTCGTGGCCCGTAAAGCCGGCGAAGAAATCAGGGAGCATCCCGTGGCAACCGCGGCGCTAGCTGCTGCGGCCGTTGGGTTGTTGGGGTACGCCGTCACGCACACTCGCCACCCCAAGAAGGTTGAAACAAAGTAGAGTCGTCGAAGCCAGTCTCTTGCTGGGCGATACAACGAAGAAGGCAACAGAATGCGCGACATCCTGCTTCAGATCGATACCTATGCGGAGCCAATCGCGCCTGCTGCCATCGATCAGGCAGTGGCTTTTGCAAAGATTCTCGACTGCAAAATCAGCGCCCTGGCAACGCACATCGATATCAACGTCCCCGATAACTGGCTCGCGGAGAAGCTTCTTAACATCAGCGACCTGGCGGAGGCGGAGGAGTGTAGGAGCCGCGAAGCCGGGCAATCCTCGCTGACCCATTTCGAGAAGACTGCGGCAGCCGCGGGAGTGCTTGGTCAGTCAGTTATGGTCCGCGCCAACCTGCACGGGGTGGGCCCTTGTGTGGCCCGGAACACCCGCACGCGGGATCTTTGCATCGTTCCGATTGGCAGCCCGAGGGACAGCCAGCGCGGCGTTGCCGAAGATGTACTGTTCGGAGCCGGGCGGCCTCTTCTTGTATTTCACCCTGACAAGGCTCCATTGCCTGCGGAACGCCTCAACCGTGTAACCGTCGCGTGGGATGGCGGACGCTACGCCGCCCGCGCGGTTGCTGAGTCAATTTCCTTGCTCAGGAAGGCAGGAGATGTCCGCGTATTGACGATTGTTGGCGAGAAGGCCTCGGCAGTTTCTGGCCTGTCGACCGACCTGATGAGACATCTGACGAGCCATGGGGTCCGGGCGAGCATCGACGAGATCGACGGGCGCCATCGCAGCATCAGCGCGTCGATCGAAGCCTACATTGATGAGGCTGCGCCGCAGCTCATGGTCATGGGAGGCTATGGAAGCCCCAAGCTGAAAGAATTCGTTCTGGGTGGCGCCACGGAGCACGTTCTCAACCATCTACGAGTTCCGACTATTCTGTCCCACTAGTATAGATCGAGTCGCCAATCGCTTTGCGCAACGCGCGCATTCTTACTCTGGTCCGGGTGCGTGTCGGTGAGCAGAAATTCCGTTCAAGGGGCACCGCTGGAGTGTGCAATGAAATTCATGGATATTCTCGCAATTGTTGGTTCAGCGACCGGGGACGAACACGTCATTGCCGCAGCGGATCAGTTAGCTTCCCAGAATGACGGCAAGTTATCCGGGCTGTTGATCGGGTGGCTTCCACCTGTCTCGTTGACCGTGGAGGGGTGGGTCATATCTCCTGTCTGGGGAGACGTGGTTGAGGAATCCAAGAAGCAACTCGCACTCGAGCTGGAACGCGTAAGGGAAAAGCTCGATCGCACAGGTCGGGGCTCTGGCGTTGAGTCAGAGTTGCTTGAGCTAAGCGCAGGACGCGTTGTGACTGGGCTGCGGGGTAGGCATGCCGATATTACTGTCGTGGGTAGACCGCACGCGGATTTTGGTCAGGCCATCGTTGAAGGGGCTCTGTTCGAGTCGGGTCGACCAGTGCTCGTGGTGCCGCCGGCTTGGAAGCGGCGACAGATAGGCAGGTCCATTCTCGTCTGCTGGAAGCCGACACGTGAGGCTGCGCGAGCGCTGGGGGATGCCGACGATTTTCTTGTAAATGCGAGCCAGGTGACAGTCGCCACGATCGACGCTCAGCCTGCCGAAGATGGCTATGGACCAAGGCCAGGCCTCGACATTGCTGCCCACCTGGCAAGGCGCGGGACCAAGGTGACACTTACGAACCTCGACTCGATGGGCCGCACCGAGGTCAAGGCAATCCAGGAACACGCGTTGGCGATTGATGCCGATCTGATCGTGATGGGGGGCTATGGGCATTCTCGAATGAGCGAGTTCATATTTGGAGGTATGACCCGCGAAATGCTGAAGACTGCGACGCTTCCGGTCCTGATGTCTCACTAACTCCTCTGATCG
>JBEBHP010000001.1:0-499663 GCA_040080835.1 Micropepsaceae bacterium
TCTCTTCACATCACAGGAATGCAAAAACTACTTCGCCGCTGCCGGATATGGACTCACATGAGCGTCCGATGCTCTAGGTTTTCATATAGTTGTAGAATCGCGTTCAATTGTGACTTGTCGCTACCGAATATTAGGGTCTGGACTCATAACTTGATCCAATAGAGTGCCCCGATGATGTTTGCGGCGGCAAGGAAATTCCTTGATAGTTTGTCAAATCGCGTGGGGATGCGTCGCCAGTCTTTGATCCGGCAGAAGTAGTTCTCGATCTTGTGCCGCTGGCGGTAAATTCGTTTGGGGCAATAGGCTTTCTTGCGTGCCGTGGATTTGCTCGGAATGGCGGTGATTGCGCCGTCATCTCTGATGAGCTGCCGGACTTTCTCGCTGTCATATGCCTTGTCGGCAGTAATCGAGTGAGCAGCTCTCGGCGTCTCCAGGATCGTTTCCACGACTTGACTGTCGTGCACATGGCCGCCCGTCACAACAAAATTCAGTGGTCGGCCTTTGCTGTCGACAATGGCATGGATTTTCGTGCTCCTGCCGCCGCGGCTGATGCCGATCGCCTGATTTTTCTCCCCCCTTTTGCGCCGCTGGCAGCACGGTGGGCCTTCACAATTGTGCTGTCGATCATGTGCAGACTATCGCGGGATTTCGCGGCCAACGTATCAAATATCTTCTTCCAGACCCCTCTGCGCGACCAGCGATTGAAACGATTATAGACCGTTGTGTATGGGCCATATCGCTCAGGCAAATCGCGCCAGGGCATTCCGGTTCGCAATACATAAAAGATCGCATTCATGACCTTGCGATCATCCACACGGGCGCTCTTTCGGCTCTTGGGAAGAAGTGGCTCCAGCAACGTCCACTCTTCATCAGACAAATCAAATCGCATGATTCACCTCCAAGAACGGTGAATCACGATGACCGTTGATTTTCAATGGCCTATGTGAGTACAGACCCTAGATTCTTGCGTGGGGCGATCAATCTCGCACTATCCAGAAACTCGATTGAAGTTGCAGCGTTGCGAACTCCGCCGGATTTCGACATCAATTATGCGCAAGTCTGACCTTCGGACACTTCGTTCTTCGCGGCGCCGCTATTCCCACCATGCAGCTTTTACTCGCCAATCTATTGCTCGCGATCGGCGATCTCTTTAGATCCCAAGGGTCGCTGCATGCTGAAGTCATCCGGCTCCGTCACGAGAATTTTGTGCTACACCGCCGCACTCCGAAGCGATTGCACCTGACCAATTTGGACCGCTGGTTCCTTAGTGTGGCTGCACACGCTCTGGTCGGAGCAGGCGAGGTTGTCGCTGCTGGTGACGCCGGCAACACTCCTGCGGTAGCACCGGCAAGGGTTTCGCAGCTACTGGCGCTGGAAATCACGCGCCCTGTCCGGCCGGCTCAGGACGGACCGCGAGACAATTTCGCTCATCAAGCAGAATGCCAGGGAAAATGTGCTTTGGGGTGCGCCACCCATCCATGGTGAACTGCTCAAACTCGGGGTCGAAATCGCCGAGTCTACCGTTGCGAAGTATATGCCGCGCATCCGCCCGCGGGGCGGCAGCTCGTCCTGGCGGACATTTCTGTCCAGTCAGATCGACGGCATCGCCGCCATCGATCTCTTCACTGTTCCAACCATCAACTATGAAGAGCTCTATGGCCTCGTGATTGTCGGATTGAACCACCGACATCTGGTTCTCGTAACCGCAATATCCCATCCGACTGCACTTTGGTTGGCCCAGCAGATCAACGAAGCCTTCCCCTGGGACACGGCACCCCGATTCCTGATCCGAGACAACGACGCGAAATTCGCCCACGTATTCAAAAAGCGCGTTGAAGCTTGTGGCATTCGTGACTGACCCATTGCCCCTCGCAGCCCATGGCAAAACGGATATGCGGATCGCGTCATCGGATCTATTCGGCGCGAATGCCTCGATCACGTAATTGTCTGGAATGAAGCTCATCTGCGGACGCTCCTATCTGACTATGCCGACTACTACAACGCGAGTCGCACTCATCTTGCCTTAGAAAAAGATGCGCCGGGCTTTCGACCAGTACATCGCGTCAGCAAAATCGCATCCTGCCCATCCTTGGCGACCTGCATCGTCGATACGAAAGATCCGCCGCCGCGCAAGAATCCAATTTTTGGTAGGGATGGGTGTCAGGGATAGGATGCTCGTGCAAGAGCCGCTTGAAGTTCCGGTTCAGTCGGCACAGCCTGCTGTGGTAGCATCGCTCAGTGCCCGTCGTGAGTGCTTGGTTTGGTAGGTTGGACCGCTTCCGGCTGCCCTTGCTTCGCGCAAGCGCGCATCTTTGCCATCATCATCGCATGCATCTCTTTCTTGTTCATACGTTTGACGTGCCGGCTGCTCATCTGCTCTTGGATGCATGAATCTATTTTTGCCAGAGCTGCATCAGTCGCTTCTTGGCGCATCTTGGCGTTGCACTCCGCAATATGCGATCTCATGTGCGTCTGCTTTTGCTCCGACGTCATCATTTCCATCGCCTGCATCTGGGTTGGGGTATGCTCGCAGCCCATTGCCTGCATCATCTGGTGCATGGGATTTTCCTGCATCGCGCCCATTTTCATCTTTGACCCGCCTTCATGCATGGCGCAGCCGGTCAATTGTGCCGACGCGACAACCGCAGCAAGGCTGCGGCCTAACACCATTTTTCGAGTCGTCTTTTTGTCGTTGAGCATGAGTTGATTCTTTCACTTTCTAGGTTCTGGTTGCTATGAGGCTCGGTAGGTATTGCGCCGAGCTAAAGCTTCGGCAATCAGCTGAGATAGATTTGCCTGCCGGGCTCAGCCTTTGGTCACGATCACTTCAAGATATTCGCTAGGCACAATCAGTGTTTCCGCACCGCCACGATTCATGCGGGTGAGCAGGTCGACGAGGTCCGACTGGAGCGCACTCTGCCCATTGGCGTCGAGCGCGGCGAATGCTCGATTCGTGGGGCCGTAGTAGGTTTTGAAGATCGAGAGCCAGTGGTCGACAGACTTGTAGCGGAAGTTGAAGATCTGCTTCGTCGTCTTCACGTCATGGCCCGGAAAGAGTTCGGCAAGGCGCGCTTGCGTGCCCCAAAGGGCGGGCGACTTGAGGCCCGGCGCGGGCGGCACGTGCTTGCCGATGGTGCGGAACAGCTGGCCGATAAAGCCATCAGGCGTCCAGTTGGCGAGTCCAATGCGGCCGGACTTCCGACAGACGCGCGCGAGCTCAGCGCCCGATTTTTCCTGGTTGGGCGTGAACATGACTCCAAATGTGGAGAGCACGAGGTCGAAGCTGGCGTCTCCGAAAGGCAGCGCTTCAGCATCGGCTTCCTGGAAGGCAATGTCCAGGCGCTCTGCGCCCGCGCGTTCCCGCGCTCGTTCCAACAGCACGCCGACATAGTCCGTCGATGTCACGTTTGCGAATTGGCGCGCCGCCGCAAGCGAGGCATTGCCGTTGCCCGCGGCAACGTCGAGCACGCGCTCTCCGGCGCGGATGTCGACGGCGTCGCAGAGGCGTTCGCCCACAAGTTGCAGCGTGGTGCCGACGACGGCATAGTCGCCGGCAGCCCAGGTGGCCTGCTGCCGGTGCTTGATCGCGGCGAAGTCGGGTGCTGCAGATGTGGTCATGACGCGATCCTTTGTTGGCGGCGGACGAAGTAGTTGAAGATGATCGATGCGATGCAGATGTCTGTCGTGCTGACGAGTGCGGCTACTCCGACAAACATGGTGCCGATCATATACCCGGCCGTCGTTTGGCCGATGGAAAAGAGAAAGGCAGTTGCGACCAGCCAAACCGTTGCAACACCGCATGCGAACCGGCGAGGCGCTCGGTTGGGAGGCAACGGTCGCTTTCCCACCAGAAACCTTATGCCGTAGTTGTAGATCAGATCGAATGGGTGAAACGGCAGCACGGCACCCAAGAAGGCGGTGCATGCCAGCAGAAGCAGCACCCAAGGCGAGGCAAGAGCTGTGCCGACCGCCGCAATCGTTCCGCAAAGCACCGGCGACCAACGGAGCCACGGCGCAATTTCGGCGAGCCAGTCATCATCGACGTTGGTGAATCCTTGAGTGTGCAACCGCTCTGCAGTGCCTGGAGATATCGTCGTCATCGTTTCCACCTCATGCGTTGTTATCCTCTGGTGCGATCAGCGGGACCCCCTTCGATGGGCAGGCCATGGGCCGCCCATTCCGGATATCCATCTTCGAACCGTCGGATTTTGAATCCGCGCTCGCGCAATAGCGCGACCGCTTCAAAGGAAAGAACGCAGTAAGGACCGCGGCAATACGAAACGATCTCGCGGCCGCGCGGCAGTTGCGCGAGGCGTCGCTCCAACGCCTTGAGAGGGATATTTATGGCGCCGGGTAAATGACCGAGTGCAAACTCCTCTTCTGGACGTACATCAAGAAGCATCACCGACTTTTCACGCAAGCGTTTCACCAGTTCGGTTCTTGACACGGGCTCTAGCGAATCGCGCGCGTGGAAGTATTCGGCGATCACCTGCTGCGCCTGCGAGACATTCTTTTCAGCAACGTGCCGCAGTGACGCCAAAAGGTCGATCACGGATTTGTCGGTCAGGCGATAGAAAACGTGCTTTCCGTCGCGCCTCGACGCGACGAGGCCGGCGCGGCGCAACTGCAAGAGATGTTGTGAAGTGTTTGCAATTGACAGCCCGGCGACAGCGGCGAGCGCTTCAACGGGCCGTTCACCTTGTCCCACATGCTCAAGTAGCTCCAGCCGATGCCCGTGCGCGAGTGCCTTCGCGACGATTGCAAAGCTCTCATAGAGAGCTCGCTTTGGGCTTTGGGTTGACATCGGTGGGCTCTCATTCATATATTCAATAGAACCATTGAGTGATATCATATACGGCGCAATTGTCAATTCTGCTGCCCAGCAAGGACTTTCCAAGGGTTCGATATGATTTTGAAGCCGTACTACTATTTCGAAACGGGCTGCGCCGCCTATCTTTTTGGCTGCGGAAGTCTGGGCAAGAGCGCGGTCGTCGATGCGCATGAGCGCGATGTCGACGCTTACATCGCGTTTGCGTCGTCGAAAGGCATGCGGATCACCCATGTCATAGACACGCATGTCCATGCTGACCATCGATCCGGGGGGCGCGAGCTCGCGCGCAAAACGGGCGCTTTGTACTGTTTGCATGAGGTTGCCACCGTAGGGTTACAGCATTCACACCAAGCTCCTGACATTGCCGGGTGCTCTCGAGATTTTTCCGGCGCACTTTTTAGGCTCGGTCTGTGGCGCGGGGATGAGCGGCAAACCCTCAAGCACGATTGCATTCGAAAAGCGGTGGAACCTGATGCTCACGATGGACCGCAAGGATTTCATCGCTGCGCTGCTGGACGTGCCGCCGAAGCCCGTCGAGATGGAGCGCATCTTGTGCTTCAACCAGGGTGGAGGTGACGAGTTGCAGAGATGAGCGCGCTTGCACCCATCGGACCGACCTCAGTGCAGCTTGGCTTGCGCGAAAACCTCGCGCAGTTTTCGCTTCTGGTTGTCGTCAACGCGTTTGTCGGCGCCATGGTCGGTATGGAGCGCAGCATTCTGCCGGCGATCGCGGAACAGGAGTTTCACCTCGTCGCACGCACGGCGGTGCTGTCGTTCATCGTCGTTTTTGGAATCAGCAAGGCGTTGACAAACTACTTTGCCGGCCGTCTCTCCGACCGTCTCGGCCGCAAGCATATCCTTATCACCGGCTGGCTAGTCGCGGTGCCGGTGCCGTTTTTCTTGATGTGGGCGCCAGATTGGAACTGGGTACTCGCAGCGAATTTGCTGCTCGGCGTCAGCCAGGGGCTCACTTGGTCGATGACGGTGATCATGAAGATCGATCTCGTCGGCCCAAAAAGCCGCGGCTTCGCGATGGGTCTCAACGAATTCTCGGGCTATCTCGCCGTCGGGGCTTCCGCGCTGGCGACAGGCTGGCTCGCGGCGCAGTACGGACTTCGCCCGGAGCCTTTCTATCTAGGTGTCGCGTTCGCAGCGGCGGGTCTCGTCCTATCGGCACTCTTTGTGCGGGAGACGAAGCACCACCTCGTGCACGAAACCGCGATGAATAGCCCGAGCGGCCTTGCGCCGTTTCTCAGTCAACGCGAAGTGTTTTGGCGGACCAGCGTTTCGGACAGGAACCTCTCTAGCGTCAGCCAGGCCGGGCTCGTCAACAATCTCAATGACGGCATGGCATGGGGGTTGTTTCCGCTCTTCTTTGCTGCCGCCGGGATGGGCTTGCAGGAAATCGGCATCCTCGCCGCCATCTATCCGGCGATATGGGGAATAGCCCAGCTCTTCACGGGAACGCTCTCCGATCAGATCGGCCGCAAGTGGCTGATCGTTGGCGGCATGTGGTGTCAAGCCATCGCAATTGCTCTGATCGCCGTCACGCGCGACTTCGCCGTGTTTGCTGCTTGTGCCGCATTACTCGGCATTGGAACGGCGATGGTCTACCCGACCTTGTTGGCCGCTATCGGAGATGTGGCAGAGCCTGTGTGGCGCGCCTCCGCGGTCGGCGTTTATCGACTGTGGCGCGACCTCGGCTATGCGATCGGGGCGCTGCTCGCTGGTGCCACGGCCGACTTTTTCGGCCTTCCGTTGACGATTTTGTTCGTCGCGGCCCTCACACTTGCATCAGGCTCGCTCGTTGCCATTCGCATGCGCGAGACGCTGAAACAAAGTGATCGATAATGATTTGTACACTCAGACCAACGGCTAGGAGCAGAATATGTATGACATGATGGGATACTGGGGCTGGGGCATGGGTTTCGGCTGGCTGTTCATGTTTTTGTTTTGGGTGCTCGTGATCGGCGGAATTGTCGCGCTGGTAAAGTGGTTCTCTGATCAGTCAGGTTCGGGCGGAAAGACCGCGCTTCAGATTCTGCAGGAACGCTATGCCCGTGGTGAGATACAAAAGGAGGAGTACGAGCAGAAGAAGCACGACCTCCTGAGTTGACCCAGGAGTGATTTGGAAAAGTCGGCGGGTCGACCACAGGTCGCGGGCGAGCAATGCGGCAAAAAAAGGAGAACCCAATGAAGGCGCTCTTCATCCTCAACGATCCGCCTTACGGGACCGAGCGCTGCTACAATGCGCTTCGCCTTGTCCTTGCGCTGTTGAAGAACGACCCGGAAACACAGGTGACCGTTTTTCTTATGGCAGATTCCGTCGTGGCTGCGAAGAAGGGACAAAAGACACCGGAGGGCTACTACAACATGGAGCGCATGCTCAAACGGGTAGTCACAGGCAAGGGCAGCGTTTTGCTTTGTGGAACATGTATGGATGCGCGCGGTGTGACCGAAGCGGATCTGCTGGACGGTGTGAGCCGAAGCACCATGGACGAGCTGGCGTCCATGACACTAGCGGCTGATAAAATGCTGGTGTTTTGAGCGATGCGCCGCATCTATCTTGACTATAACGCCAGCACGCCGATTGCGCCCGAGGTTGCCGCAGTCATGCGCAGCGCCATCAACCATGCGTTTGGCAATCCATCGAGCAAACATTGGGCTGGTATTCAGGCGCATCAGTTGGTGGAAAAGTCTCGGCGTCAAGTGGCCGACCTACTTGGCTGTAAGCCGGAGGAGGTGGTGTTCACCAGCGGTGGTAGCGAGTCCAACAACTTCGCCCTGAAGGGCGCATTCTTCAACAATAAGCGCGCGCGAAGGCACATCATCACCACGCAAGTCGAGCATCCGGCTATTGTCGAGCCTTGTCGTTTCCTGGAACGCTTGGGCGCGGAGATCACGTGGTTGCCGGTCGACAGTACCGGACGTGTAAGCCCCGAAGACCTGCACCGCGCAATCACCGCCGATACCATTCTGATAAGTATCATGCACGCCAACAACGAGGTCGGAACGATACAGCCGATCGAAGACTGTGGTGCCATCGCGCGGGCACGAGGCATTCCGTTCCACACAGATGCGGCTCAGACGGTCGGGAAGATCCCCACGCGGGTCGATGAGTTGGGCGTGGACCTATTGACCATTGCCGGCCACAAAGTTTATGCGCCGAAGGGTGTAGGTGCACTTTACGTTCGCAACGGCGTCACTCTCGAGCCCCTCATCCACGGCGCCGGCCACGAAGGCGGCCGCCGCGCGGGCACAGAGAGTGCCGTGCTGGCAGCAGCGCTCGGCGAGGCTTGTGTGTCGGCATCCAATCTTGGGGACATGGAAAGAGTAAGGAACCTGCGCGATCGTTTCTGGGGTGCGCTGCAGGATCGACTCGGCAACCGCGTCGTGTTGAACGGCCATCCGGAGCATCGCCTGCCGAACACGCTCAACGTGTCGTTCGTGGGTGAGATCGGCGCCAACATCCTTGCGCGCTTGGGCGGTGTGGCCGCCTCCACGGGTTCGGCCTGCCATGCGGGCAGTATCCAGCCTTCTCCGGTCTTAACTGCGATGAACCTACCGATTGAAGCCGCGATGGGCGCCGTGCGTTTCAGCTTGGGTCGACCGACGACGGCAGATGAGATCAAGGACGCTGTTGAGAGTCTAACTCGGGCGATCCAAGATGTATGAAACTCACTGGGAATGCCGGCATCTATTTATGAACAGCCTCAGCGCGATGACGCAAGGTGATACATTCAGGCTAATTTGAATACGCTGCGCGTAACATCAGATCAGCTTCAATGTCACTTTGTGGATATCAAATGCGAGCGAAATGACCAGCGCCGAGATCACTGCAACCCACCAATACGGATACAACCGGCCCAGACGCGAACCAGACGTTGGGCGGCGAGCGAGGGGCGAAACGATGAGAAAATCAGCTATTCCTACGAAATGTCAAATTGTTGCGCGCGATGGTTAGTCCCGCACTATCCAGAAACTCCATTGAAGTTGCAACGTTGCGAACTCCGTCAGACTTCCACGTCAATGGTGCGCATGCCTGACGGTCCGACATTTCGTTCTTCGCGGCGCAACCATTCCCACAATGCTGCTCTTACTCGCCGATGTCTTCCTCGCCCTCGGCGACCTCTTTAGATCCCGCGGATCGCTGTATGCAGAAGTCATTCGGCTCCGTCATGAACATTCCGTGTTTCGGCGGCGCGCTCCGAAGCATCTGGCCCAGTAGATCCACGAAGCCTGCCCCTGGGACACGGCTCCCCGGTTCCTGATCCGTGACAACGACGCGAAGTTCGGTCACGTATTCGCTAGACGTCTTGAAGCCTTTGGCATTCGTGACAGACCAATTGCGTCTCGCTGCCCCTGGCAAAACGGATATGCAGAACGCGTCATCGGATCGATTCGGCGCGAATGCCTCGATCACGTCATCGTCTGGAATGAAGGGCATCTGCGGGCGCTCCTTTCCGTACATGCAGACTACGACAACGCGAGCCGCACTCACCTTGCGTTAGAAAAAGACGCGCCAAATACTTGACCAGTACATCGCGTCGGCAAAATCGTGTCCCTACCCGTCCTTGGCGGCGTGCTTCATCGATACGAAAGATGCGTTGCCGCGTAAGAATCCAATATTCGGTAGGGACAGTGTCACCGAAGGATGGATTACCGTGATCACATGATTCTATGGAGTTACAATCGGAAAATTCGACACTATCGGCTCGATCAGTGCAACCAGAGTTTCGTAGATCGCTCCATCGCCTTCTACCACGATGTCTCCTGACACAGTGCGCGGCCGCGCCGGCGCTCCGGCAAGAAGTGTCAATAAAAGATCCGGTCGCTTCAAACGCACAGTTCCATTCGCTTCACGATCAACTATGCCCTCTTCGTGGACCAGCACGCCATCCTCAACAGAAATCAGGTGCCGCTCGTCACGGTCGACAAGCTCGACATTGATCTTGAACTTGTGCGCAGCCGCCTTCACGGGATCGACGCGAACCGCTGCAAAGTCGAGCAGCATCGATGTTGTCGTGGCCGCAAGAACATCAAGGCTCATGCTTGCGGGCGGCAGCTTCGCAACACCATCCCGCAACTCCTGCGCCCCAGTGAGGTAAATATTGCGCCATGTTCCGGCCTCTGCCTCGTGCGCCATGTGTGTGTAGATGTCGGCGAGTTGATCACGCGCCACTCGATTTCCCTCGTCTGCGAAAACGACGTGATTGAGCAGCGTCGCGGCCCAGCGAAGCTCGCCAGCTGCTTGCGCCTTCCGCGCCAGAGCCAGCACAGCGTCTGCACCACCCATTGCCTCGACATATCGCGTTGCAGCTGGCTCCGGCGGCAGCGGATTAAGGTTCGCTGGATTGGCATCATACCAGCCCATGTAACGCTGATAGACCGCCTTCGAATTGTGGCTCATAGTTCCATAGTAGCCGCGGTTGAACCATTGCTTGGCAAGCACGTCCGGCAGCTTCAGCACCTCGGCAATCTCTGTCGGCGTAAACCCGGCATTCATCAGACGCACCGTCTGATCGTGCAGGAACTTGTAGGCATTACGATGGCTGATCAGGAAGGCCGTGATCTCAGCGCGCCCAAAACGCGGGATACCGTGAGCCGCGAACATCACATCGCTCTTGTCAGCAAATAGTCGGATGGATTCGGTCAGATAATCTGCCCAAGCTTTCGCGTCGCGCACAAGCGCACCCCGCGCGGGTAGCAGATTGTGCATGGTAAGGTTTGCATTCTCCGCCATGAACACGGCTTGAAACTGCGGCAGATAGAAGTTCATCTCCGCCGGCGCTTCTGTACCTGGCGTCAGTTGGAATACCATTGTCACATCGCCGACAGTGATTTCCTGGCCCGTCCGCGTCACAGTCTTGGTCGGCGCGATCAAGGAAAGGGATCCCAAAGATGGCCGCGGTCCAAGGCCAGATGTAATTTCACCCTCGGCGCCGGCGAGAAGGGTTAGTCCGAACTGGAAACGTGCGCGCCGGGACATCGCAGGCCCAGCGATGATGTTCTCCGATACAGCATGTTCCAGAAAGCCCTCGGGTGCTATTATCACCACGGCACCGGCAGCAACCTCCGCTGCAGTTGTCACCCCACCCACACCACCATAATGGTCAACGTGGCTGTGCGAATAAATTACAGCGAGCACCGACTTCTTCTCAACGTGTTCATGCAGAAGTTCCAAGGCCGCACGCGCAGCTTCCACACTCGTGAGAGGATCAACCACGATCCATCCTTTGCCGGCATCTATGAATGACACCGTTGAAACGTCGAAGCCACGCACCTGATATATACGCTCGGCGACTTTGAACAATCCGTGCTTGGTCAGAATTTGCGCTTGACGCCAAAGGCTTGGGTTAGCTGTCCTCGGGGCCGTCGCATCAAGAAACGCATAGGCTGAAAGATCGACTGCTACACGCCCATCGGGCCGTCGAATGACAGGATCCGCGCGCGTGGCAATGAAACCTCGCTGGGCGAATTCAAAATCCTTTCGATTGTCTTCGGCCACAAGCCGCCGGGCCTCCTCCAAACTCTCTTGTGTCATGAAAGACTACCTCTTCTTCTTTCGGATTCCGCACTAACCGGGATGCTAAGCAATTGGAGCAGGTAGCGCCAGCGTGAAGAATGCGCCGACCGTGTCGAGTTTTGCAAACGAGAGACCTTCAATCACCTTGGCATGATTTAATATGCGGCCCATACCGCCTTGAGAAGTCAGTTCATCCGTAAAATGACCTCGCGAATATCGAATGCCAATGAAGTCACCACGACCGCCATTACGACTAGCCGCCAGTTGTAGTAGACGAGATCGAAACGGGAATTGTTCGAAAGGACCGACCAGTTCGTGCCGAACTGGTAGCTCATGACCACGCCCGACACGACACCCATGCCAAAAAGCAATCGCGAAAATCCTGACCCAGAACAGATAGAGATTTCGGTAAACCTCTTCACAGGTTCAAAGCCACATGCCTTCCAGCACAGCGAGATAACTCGCGAGGCCGATCGTGAAGCTTGGGATGATGATATGGAACGCCACCGTAAAGGCAAACTGAAGCCTCGACAGCAGCAACACATCAAAGTCACTGAACATATGTGGGCCTCCGAAAGTTATGCCTTTGACGCAGGCAATCCATCATCGCGAAAAACAATGTAGATCGCCGGAATCACGAGCACCGTCAGCAATGTGGACGAGGCAAGGCCGAACAGCAGCGAGATCGCAAGCCCCTGGAAGATGGGATCTGTCAGGATCACGACAGCCCCAATCATCGCCGCAAGCGCCGTGAGCAGAATCGGCTTGAAGCGGATCGCACCCGCTTCCAGCAAGACGTCGCGCAGCGGACGACCGGGCTTGCGCCCATGCCGAATGAAGTCCGTCAGCAGGATCGAATTGCGCACGATAATGCCGGCAAGCGCAATGAAGCCGATCATCGACGTCGCCGTGAAGGGCGCACCAAACAATACATGTCCCAACACGATCCCGATCAGCGTCAGCGGAATGGGTGTCAAGATGACAAGCGGCAGCTTGAAGCTCCCGAACTGTCCCACCACGAGCACATAGATGCCAAGCAGTGCCACCATGAAAGCCGCGCCCATGTCGCGAAACGTGACGTAGGTGATCTCCCACTCGCCATCCCAGAGCACGGACGGTCGACGCTCATCGTCAGGCTGGCCGTAGAGCCGAACCTCTGGCTTCGGCAACGCACCCCAGTCATGCGCTGCTATCGCGGCGTCAACATCGAGCATGCCATAGATCGGTGCCTCATAGGCCCCTCCGAGCTCCGCAGTCACCATCTCGGCCGCGTGGCCATCGCGCCGGAACAACGGCAGCGAACCCGCTTCCTCGCGCGCACCGATGACTTCACCAAGCTCAATGGTACGCCGTGCGCCGCCCTGCGAGGTCACTGCAACCGGCGTCGCCTGTAGGTCTGCATTCCAGCTTTTGCCAGAGCGCGGCAGGCGCACGGAAATCTCCATCGGGTTGCGACCGCCGCCGCGCTGCGCATAGCCGACGACCGAGCCATTCATCAGTGCGCCAAGAGAATCCGAGATGTCACCTTCACTGAGCCCAAAATACTCCACCGCATCCCGCTTGGCTGTCAGGCGCAGGCGCGGACGCGGTTGCCCGAATGAGTTGTCAACGTCCACGATGTAGGGCACCGACCGGAAAATGGTCTCCACCTCGCGCGCCACCTTGCGTCGCGTTTCCGCGTCCGGCCCATAGATCTCGGCAAGCAGCGTCGAGATGACAGGCGGCCCCGGCGGCACTTCCACCACCTTGAGCGACGCACCCGCCGGCAACCCGATCGTCGCGAGCTTCCGGCGCAGGTCGAGCGCAATCGCGTGGCTGGCGCGACTCCGGACGTCCTTCGGCAGGAGATTGACCTGCAGGTCACCCTGTTCGGCCCTTTGGCGCAAATAATAGTGCCGCACGAGACCGTTGAAGTTGAATGGCGCCGAGGTGCCCGCATAGACCTGGATCGAGACGATTTCCGGCAATGCCTTGGCGATCTCGGAGGCCTGCAGCAGCACGCGCTGCGTCGCCTCGAGCGTCGTGCCTTCCGGCATGTCGAGCACAACCTGCAACTCGGATTTGTTGTCGAAGGGCAACAATTTCACCGTCACGAACTTGAAGGCAAAGAAGCTGCACGCAACCAGGGTCGCAAGTCCCACACCGATAAGTAACGCCCGCGCCCGCGCCCGCGTGGCAATCAGCGGCGTTGCAACGCGCCGGTAAAGCCGCCCGAGCGCGCCCTCATCATGCGCATCATGACTTTCGCTAGCAGCCCCGGCGCGGCCATGCACCCGCACCATCAGCCAGGGCGCTAGCACAACCGCAACAAAGAACGAGAACAGCATCGCCGCCGACGCATTGGCCGGGATCGGTGCCATGTAGGGCCCCATGAGGCCGGACACGAACATCATGGGCAGCAGCGCCGCGATGACGGTCAGGGTCGCGATGATCGTCGGATTGCCAACCTCCGCGACCGCATCGATGGCTGCCGCCTGCCGGCTACGTCCGTCATTCATGGCCCAGTGCCGCGCGATGTTCTCGATCACGACGATCGCATCGTCGACGAGGATGCCGATCGAAAAGATCAGTGCGAACAGGCTCACGCGATTGACTGTGTAGCCCATGATGTCCGCCGCAAAGAGCGTGAGCATGATGGTCGTCGGGATCACGATGGCCGTGACAAGCGCCTCCTTCCGCCCGATCGCAAACCAGATCAGCGCCACGATCGACACCGTCGCAAGCGCCAGATGCAGCAGCAGTTCGTTCGCCTTGTCGTTGGCTGTCGCGCCATAGTTGCGCGTGATCTCGACGTTCAGGCTGTCCGGGATGAGTGTTCCCTTCAGCGCATTGATGCGCTCCACGACGCGTTGCGAGATTTGCACGGCATTCGCACCTGGACGCTTGGCGACCGCGAGGCTGATCGCCGGCGCTGTCTGCCAGCCCTGCCCGGCGCGGCGCGTGATGGTCCACACGCGCGACTCGTCATCACGGGGTACTGCATGAACCTCCGCAACGTCGCGCACATAGACGAACTTGCCGTCCGGCGTCTGCAATGACAACAACCCGACATCCTCCACGCCCGGCAACGACTGCCCCGACACGGCCGACACGGAACGGTCGTTGCCGCGAAGGGTCGACAGCGGAAAGCTGCGATTGGCCTGCCGCAACGTGTTGATGAGCGTCCCGAGCGGAACGTTCAACCCGGACAACCGGCCCGGATCCGGCTCCACGCGAAGCTCCAGCGGGCGGCCACCCACCAGGAAACTCACGCCCACATTCTCCGTCTTCGCAACTTCCGAGCGCAGCTCATCCGCGACTTCGAACAGCGCCTGGTCCGTCCAGCGGTCCGCAACCTCAGCCCGCGGCGACAGTGTCACAACAACGATGGGCACGTCATTGATGCCGCGCGACACCACCAGCGGCTCCGGCACGCCAGCGGGAATCTTGTCCATGTTCGCGCGCAGCTTCTCGTGAACCCGCACGGCCGCGGCGTCGGGATCAGTACCAACCAGGAACCGCACCGTGACCAGCACCTGGTCATCTTCCGTCTGGCTGTAGGTATGCTCGACGCCGTCAATACTCTTGACGATGGCCTCAAGCGGTTTGGTAACGAGCTCTGTCGCTGCATCCGCGCCGAGCCCGTCAGCCCGGACCGAGATGTCAATCATGGGTACGCGAATTTGCGGCTCTTCCTCGCGCGGGATCGAGATGACAGACAGGATGCCCAGCGCCAGCGCCGTCACCAGGAACAGCGGCGTCAGCGGCGAATTGATCGACGCCTTCGTCAGCCAGCCTGAAACGCCGAGTTTCACGATTCCGCCGGAGCGCGGCCAGCCTTCGAGATTGTGTCGCCAGGCTTCAGGCCGGAAAGGATTTCCACGCCGTCGCCTCCCCCCGGCATCGGCACGGCTTGCCCCGTCTGTACGGGAATGTCGAGCGCGCCACTGCGCATCTCCAACCGCACATAGTCTACGCCGTAACGCGTCGACAGATAGGCGCGCGGCACCACGACGGAAAGCCGAACGCCAACCGCCACCTTCGCCCGCACACGCTCGCCCACGAATGACGACTTGAGCGCACCGGCGTCCAGGTCGATCGTAATCTTGCCGTCGCGCACCTGCGGGTAAATCTCGCGGATGCGGACTTCCTGCTCCACTGACCCACTGGCCGCGTCATCGGAGAGGCGGATTGCGTCACCCTTCTTGAGGCTGCGCGCTTCGCGCTCCGGCAGTTCCAGGCGAACGACCGCATCATTGGTGGCCATCACGATCACGACATCGCCTGCCATCACGACGGCACCGGCCGGAACGGAAGCCCTCAGCACGCGCCCATCTGCTGGGGCAAGCAGCTTACCCTGCTTCGCCACTTCGGAAGACAGCGCAGTTGCCGACGCAGCAGCCTTCCACGCCGCAGTCGCTGCCTTCGAACTGGCAACAGCCTGGTCAAGCTTCGCTTGCGAGTAAAATCCCTTGTCGAACACTTTCCGTACACGAGCGAGATCCGCAGCCGCGCGATCACTCTCGGCCTTCAGCGCTGCGGCCTGCGAGACACGCGTCAGCTCTTCAAGCGCCACCTTCTGGTCCGCCACAAGAGCAAGAACCTGTCCGGCCTTGACAACATCGCCTTCCCGCACCTTGAGCGACGTGAGCGTCCCCGAAATCCTGGCACGCACCTCTCCGGTATCGCGCGTCGTGATGGTGGCGGCCACCGAACGGTAGTCTGGAACAGATGACCGCGAGACCCGCAGGGACTCCGCTTGCGCCGAAAACAAAACCGACAAACCGAGGAAGCTCACTGCGATCAACAGCAATCTTTCTGTCATTTTCAAACCCTCACCCGTCCCGCGGTTCTTTTGCCTTCAGTTCGCGCAACTCCAGCCCTGCGTTCACATAGCGCAGCCGGAACGCAGTACTGGGCATAGAGAACCCGAAGCACCGCATGCGCAGCCTGCGACCCGATTGAATAGTAGATCGTTTGTCCATCACGCCGTGCACGGACGATTCCATCCCTCCTCAAAAGTGCGAGGTGCTGAGACGCCGTTGAATCTCTCAAACCCAGCGCACGGGCGAGTTCGCCAACAGGTCGCTCGCCATCAACAAGCTGGCACACCAGCATGAGCCGGTGCTTGTTTGCCATGGCCTTCAACAGGTCACTCGCCTTGTCGGCTGCGGCTTCCATTTTCTCAATGTTCATTTTCATACTTGCGAATATACGCAAAAATGCATATATTGTCAAGCGGAACGTGAGACAGCACACAACGCGCCTGTCGAGATCCGGCGCAGGAGTTAACGCATGGCTGACCTCGTTGTACTCGGCGCAGGACTGGGAGGCGTCCTGATGGCCTATGAACTCAAGCTCCAACTAAGGCCAGAGGACAACCTCACGGTTATTGGACAATTCTCGAAGTACCATTTTGTTCCCTCAAACCCGTGGGTCGCTGTGGATTGGCGCAAACGTGAGGCGATCGAAGTGGACCTTGAGCCTGTGTTTGCACGTCATGGAACAAGATTTGTGACGTGCGGCGCATCACGCGTGCACCCAGCCGAAAACCGCATCGACCTAGCTGACGGCACATCCGTGTCCTATGACTATCTTGTGATCGCGACGGGCCCCGATCTGGCGTTTGACGAAGTTCCAGGCTTAGGCCCCAAGTTCCACACGCAGTCTGTCTGTCACGTGGATCACGCAGAACAGGCAAAACTGAACTTCGAAAAGCTGATCGCATCACCTGGTCCTGTGATCGTGGGCGCCGCCGCAGGCGCTTCCTGCTACGGGCCCGCTTATGAATATGCGCTGATCCTCGACACAGAACTGAGGCGCCGCAAGTTGCGTGACCGCGTTCCGATAACCTTTGTCACACCAGAGCCCTATATCGGCCACTTGGGTCTTGACGGTGTCGGCGACACCAAGTCGATGCTGGAATCCGAATTTCGCAACCGCCACATCAAGTGGATCTGCAATGCCCGGGTCGACAGCGCAACGGAAGATCTCATGACCGTGACCGAGGTCAATGACGACGGAAGTGCCAAGGCAAAGCACGAACTGCCATTCCGCTACGCCATGATCCTGCCGGCGTTCCGTGGCGTCCCTGCCATTTTCGGCGTGGACAAACTCGTGAACCCGCGAGGCTTCGTCCTGGCGGACAAGACCCAGCGCAACCCGACGTTCCCGAACGTGTTTTCCATCGGCGTCTGTGTCGCAATTCCCCCCGTCGGCAAGACGCCACTCCCTGTGGGCGTGCCGAAAACAGGGTTCATGATCGAGTCGATGGTAACTTCGACCGCGATGAACATCGGCGCCCTACTGCGGGGAAAGCCGGCGACTGTCGAACCAACATGGAATGCAGTTTGCCTGGCGGATTTCGGAGACGGAGGCGTGGCCTTCGTCGCACAACCCCAGATCGCGCCACGCAACGTGAACTGGTCGTCGAAGGGAACCTGGGTGCACTACGCCAAGATTGCCTTCGAGAAATTCTTTTTGCACAAGCTTCGCAGCGGTGTAAGCGAACCCTTCTACGAAAAGTTCCTGCTGGAGTTCCTCGGCATCAACAAGGTCAAGCCCTCATGAACATGCGCGCGCTTCAGAAACTTCGGATCGTTTGCTCTGCCTGCGGTACCGTAAACGGCACAGATCCAATGCGAGACCAGTTGGTCGCTCGCTGCGGAAGCTGCGCCGCGCCCTTGTTCTCTGGCAAACCCCTCGACATTCAGGCGCAAAACTTCGATCTGCAAACGAGCAAGAGCGACATTCCGGTCCTCGTGGACGTCTGGGCTCCCTGGTGCGGGCCTTGCCGCGCGATGGCTCCAGCATTCACCGAGGCTGCAAAGCAACTGGAACCAGCTGTACGTCTCGTCAAACTGAACGCAGACGAGGCGCAAGACATATGTTCGCGTTACGCGATCCGGGGGATCCCTGCCCTGCTGTTGTTTCACCGCGGCACATTGATCAACCAGACTGCCGGAGCTATGGACACACGGCGTCTCATCACTTGGACCCGCAATTCACTTTCCAACCTGAAGGAGTAGAACAATGACCATCGATAAAGCAGTACTGGCGTTTGCAGGATTCATGGTCCTGCTGTCACTGTTGCTGACCCAATTCGTAAGCCCCTGGTGGCTCCTGCTCACAGTCTTCGTCGGACTGAACCTGATGCAGTCGTCTCTCACCGGCTTGTGCCCCGCGGCCATGGTGTTCCGCATGCTGGGTCTGAAGCCCGGCATTGCCTTCAAGTGAATTGAAGGAATGTGCGAACTGTTCGCCGTCAGTGCCAGCGGTCCTTTTGATGCTGGGCGATACCTTTCAGTCTTTGCGCAGCGCGGGGGACGGACAGCGCATCACAAGGATGGTTGGGGCGTTGCGATACGAGAAGGCAACGGCTTTGAGCTGAAGCGCGAAACGGGGCCGGCCTGTGACAGCGGCATCATGGCGTCACTCGTGCGTTGCGCCACCAACGTGGACTTGTTGCTCGCCCATGTGAGGCTGGCAATAACGGGAAGCGTCGCTCTGAAGAACACGCAACCCTTTGTCCGCGAAATCCGAACCAAGCCGGTGGCGTTTGCGCACAATGGCTTTCTGAAAGACTACAAGCCTCTGTCGACGACCACAGGGATGCACAATCAACCGCTCGGCGACACCGACTCCGAGCGAGCGTTTTGTGACTTCATTGACTACTGCGGGGATATGCTGGGCAACCGCATGACGATGGAAACTTTTGCCACTTTTTCCTGTCATGCAAGGCAATTCGGACCATCAAACTTCATAACTGCGTCTGGAAGCATGGTCTTCGCACACGCACATCGCAGGACGCAGGACAACGGGCGCATCGAGCCTCCCGGACTGTGGTTGCTGGAACGCGGCAATTCACGACGTTGGAAAGCCATGGCCGGCTCGCAGATTCAAACTCGCGTTGTGTTGATTGCCAGCGTCCCGCTGACCGACGAGAACTGGGAGCGTCTTGAACAGGGGACCGTTCTTGAGATTAACCGCGGTTCCGTCACTCAACGCTCAGTTTACTCTTGAGCGAGCGATCGCTATCCCAACCGCAACTCTCAGGATCTGAAGACCCGCAGTTAGACCGAGCGAAACTTGCAGTTTGATTGCAAGCGCTCCGTTGATTTGCATTCCCGTTTTGAGCGGCGGCGACTTGCTCAAGGTACACAAGCCATGCTGGTGATCCCATTCCCAACCATAGACCCTGTTCTCCTGCACGTCGGTCCCGTTCAAATTAGATGGTATGGTTTGACCTATGCCTTGGAATACTGCTCTGCTGGCGATACGTGCTCCACCTGATAGGCAGGAAAGACCTCTGGAATGAACCTTTACATGATCGCAATTCCCCTATTACCGCGGCAAATGTCAGCGACCTCCTGATATGGGCCATGATTGGAGTGGTTGCAGGCGAACGCAGTGGCTATATCATGTTTTATGGTCTGGTTAATCAGGCCGATTACTACCTCACTGAACCTTGGCGAATGGTGGCTGCCTGGCAGGGAGGCATGTCCTTTCATGGCGGCATGATTGGTGTGTCGATTGCTATTGTCGTGTTTGCGGGCAAACGCGGTATCAACATGTTTGCTCTTGGCGATCTCGTGGCGGCTGCAACGCCAATCGGCCTCTTTTTTGGCAGGTTGGCCAACTTCAACAACGGAGAATTGTGGGGCAAGGCAAGCACTGTGCCATGGGCTATGTTATTTCCAGATCCTAATGCAGGCATGGTGCCTCGCCATCCAGTCAGCTTTACGAAGCAGGATTGGAAGGAATCCTTCTGTTCGCCGTTTTGAACCTCGCCATTTTTCGGCTTCGTGTTCTTGAAAAGCCGGGCGTAACGGTTGCGTTGTTCTTGCTCGGGTAAGGCGTAGTGCGTTCAATTGCCGAGGTGTTCCGGGATTCGGATGCATGGCTGATATCGTCTCAAAGTGGCTTCACCATGGGAAAGGCACTATCGCTTGCGATGTGTGCGGCAGGCGCCTTCCTTATGTGGCTTGCCCTGCACCGAGACACACTGCAGTCTCGTGCAAAGTCAAAGCGGCCAATTGGAAGGTGATGGATGAAGAGTTCTGTATTGCTCCCTGAGCACGGCGCGAACGCCCCACTGTGGAATGGAGAACTGGTTTGAACAGAAATTCTATCGGGCCTGCAAGCACGCCGATCAGCAAGTTGTGTTTGGCAACCTCGCTGTGCATCACAATGTCACTGACATCGAATGTGCAGGCGGACCGGCTTCGAACGTTCGAATTTGAAAACTTCAAAGGCAAGGACACACTCTACACTCAGCCCCTGCAGAGCTTGCGTCAAGACGATAGAAATACCCAACATGTAGGCAGCTTGAAAGTGCTGTCGGGCCGTTGGCTGCTTTGTGGCTCTTCAGACTACACCGGTGATTGTCTTTGGGCATCCCGCGACCTTGCGTCGTTGGCCGCGACGGGCTTCAAAACTGACGTAGGGTCGCTTAGATCAGAAACTGTACCAACCATAATGCGACAATGGGGAGACCGGGGTCCTGCCTCGCGTAGGTCTCTTGTCCTGTTTGGCCACGCAAACTACGAGGGTAGCTGGATCCCTGTAAGAGACAGCACGCTCGACTTCTCCGCCGCGCACATTGAACTTCATCCCGGTTCGATTGTTCTGACGTCCGGAATTTGGCGCGTTTGCACGCAAACAAACTACAAAGGCAGATGTCTCTGGCTTACTGGCAGCGCTTGGGACTTAAACGAAATATTCGGATCAGAAATTCGGTCTGCTGAACGTATGCAGTAGGTGTGGCTACCAAATATTAGATTCTTGCGCAGGGCGATCAATCTCGCACTATCCAGAAACTCGATTGAAGTTGCAGCGTTGCGAACTCCGCCGGATTTCGACATCAATGATGCGCGAGTTTGACCGCCGGTCATTTCATTCTTCGCTGCGCCGCCGTTCCCTCCATGCTGCTCTTACTCGCCAATGTCTTTCTCACGATCGGCGATCTATTCACCGTTCCAACCATCAACTATCGAGAACTTTACGCCTTCGTGGTTGTTGAATTGAATCGCCGGCACTTGGCTTTCGTAACTGCGACCTCCCACCCGACGGCAACGTGGTTGGCCCAGCAGATCAACGAAGCCTTCCCGTGGGACTCGGCACCCCGGTTCCTGATCCGTAACAACGACGCAAAATTCGGCCACGCATTCAAAAGGCGCGTTGAAGCATGCGGAATTCGTGACCGACCCATTGCGCCTCAAAGCCCTTGGCAGAACGGATATGCAGAACGCGTCATAGGATCGATACGGCGCGAATGCCTGGATCACGTTGTTGTCTGGAATGACGCTCATCTGCGGGCGCTCCTATCCGACTATGCCGACTACTACAACGCGAGTCGCACCCATCTTGCCCTAGAAAAAGATATCCCGGACACGCGCCCAGTGTTTCGGGTCGGCAAAATTGTCCCCCTGCCCATCCTTGGCGGCCTGCACCATCTTTACGAAAGATGCCCCGCTGCGTAAGAATCTAGTATTCGGTAGGGACAGGTGTTGCGTTCCGCGCAAAGCTCTCCGATCACATCACACAGGACTTCCATCTTGCGGCGCATTGACAAATCGCTGCATTTTGTCGTTGCAAGATTTCTGAAGACGTCTGCCCTAGCCTTGGCATTTTGCAAATTCAAAAGTATTGCGATACCGGCGTTGTGGTCCAATCCTGCCAATCGACAAATAGCAGCCCTTATTTCTCAGTCCATGTAAGCATGCTGCACCATCACCAAACCAATCGCGGGCAAAAACTCGTCCGGCACATTGAGTTGAGCCGCATGCGTGAATTTGTAGTCAGCCATGAAATCAACGATAAGTGATTCTCGGCGTTGCCGCGACACCGCACTCAATACACACAACAATACTCATGGCTCATAGGTTGGACGCGAGTTGTGTCACAGCACCCATATCGAAGCGTTCAGCCGGGCCTGGATCGGCGCCCATACGCCGTTCGCCGCGCCTGCCCACGCTCCAGATATCAAGCAAGCCGTCATGGAAGGGCGCCGTCCCCGTGAACTTGACCCCTTAAAAGCATACCCAAACCAGACCGCCAAAATGCTGCGCGACGCAGCGGGCAATGCCAAGGTTAGCTGACTGATCCACCCAGTCCGTGCCAGAAGTCGTTAACGCGAAAATGGACCTACCATCGCCTGCCGCGGAGCACAGGCCGCAATTCGGGCCCCTTTCACCGCAGGACCACCGCCCCATGGCTCACGCCAGACTCCAAAAACGCCGCAGACTGCCGCGCTTTTCTGCGATTTGATAGGCCCAGAGCATGGTGTGAAAGAATGGCTGGTTGTGTGTGCAGTGACGACCTCTGGTAGCTCAGCGCGTTATCAGGGACGTTTTCCCTGATAACCGGCAATTTACAGCGTATTTCGATTGAAAGGGGACGCTTCAGGTCTGCAAAGATCCGGATTCCGGCAGCAGTCTGCGGATTCCTCGCCGAATTCCCTAAATCCGGAACAGGGAACGATCAGGACCCCTAACAGGCAACGAATGGGCGCGAAGAGCGAATTTGAAAGCGCCGTATCGATGCGGCTTTGTTCACGAACAGACTGGCGTGATCTCTCTTCCTGGATGGGCCGGTTCACCGGAGGACTTTGACAGTGCCCATGCAAGAAAATACCAACCGTGAATGGACTTCGAAGCCTTTCAAAAGCAGCAACACCTGCTCCGACATTTTCCTAATCAAATCTCCTCAGCCGCAGTCACGGCGGGTTGTCAAATTTAGTCCGGTTGCCGGGATGTTTTTCCATTGATCTGGAGATATAATCGGCCCTTGTAGGCTTCACAGAAAATTCTGGAGTTGCAATGTCTTCCCGCAAAACTTTGAAGGAACCGGACCCCGTCATTGTCGACTCTGTACATTCCTGCATGTACCAGCGGGACGGCATCACTGTTGAAGTGTCGATCATTCGCCTGGGAAATGAAACTGAATGGTCACTTGAAGTCATCGACGAAGCCGGCACGTCAACAGTCTGGGATGATACATTCGAATCCGAGACTGCTGCGTGGACCGCATTTATCAAAGTGATCGACGAAGAAGGACTTGCGGCACTTGTCGCGCCTGTCGAACCTCGGTTACTGCACTAAGCTCGCCTTTGGGAATAATATTCAAGCTTCACAACGTCGAACACTCACCATCCTTCACGACGCGCTCAAGCGAATAATCCACGACCGCTCCGTGAACAACACCGACGGCCTTTGCCCCCCAAATCGGTCAAAATCGTGTTCACACCAGAGCCAGCAACTCGAACTGGCACTAACCTAGCGCTTAACTCAAATTAAATTGCTCCCACCATCCACAAGGCAGCTCGCTCAATCAGGGTGCGGTGATGAAATTCGGCGTTGGAACCATTCAGTCATTCAATTCTCTAACCGGAGACGGACAACTCATAGCTCACAACGGTCAGCTCGCCACACTCAACCAAGAGGTTGCCAAGCGCTTTGGCATCGCTCCGGAAGATGTCGGCCGCCGTGTTTCCTTCCAGGCCAACGACGGCCGCCATGTGCTTCAGATCGAACGCCTGCAGTTCCTCCGCAATGCACCGGACCAAGCATCTCAGTGGCCGGCCTTTGGAGACTTGGTGCGGGTGATTTGCACGGTCTCGCATTGCAACCCGGACTCCCCGCTCCGCTACCTTTGGCATCCGAATATTGATCGCGAAATTCTGGTTCGGCCCAAACGCGATAAACGCCGCGATCTGAGAACGGGTGACAAGGTCATTGCAGAAGTCATACGCTGGAACAAAGGGCTTCTTGCAATTCGAGCAGTGAGGTTGCCAAAAGATTATCTGTCCAAGACAGCAGAGCATGCGCATCTGCTGTCGAAAGCACCGTGCGCTTGAAAACTCGAAGACATCTCGTGTAACCTGAGATGGCGCTCAACTGTCACGTGGGCACGCCAGCTATGCGGACTTATGGATGGATCGCGCTGCTCCCATCGCATGACATGACACTGCTTAGAAAGCTCTAAGGCCTGAGCCCCCATCCCGCGAACTGCATCGCGATCCCTGGCTCCACCTGCGCCGCGGCCGCCAGATCAGATGCAGCCCCAGCCTTGTCACCCAGCCGCAGCTTCGCAAGCCCGCGCCCGAACAGGCTCATCGGGTTGCCCGGAAACCCTGGCACCAACTGCCGGAACTCTACGTCATAATCCTTCACTGCCTTCGCAAACTCTTTCCGCACGAGATGTGCGAAGCCGCGATAGGCGTAGACATAGTCCGCGCCCGGCTCGAGCACGAGTGCGTGCTCGCAATCCCTCAACGCCTCGTCGAGCTGAAGCCTGAAGCGCGCCCTGAACCAGCATCGCTTCACCCACTGCGAGGCATCATCCGGAAAGGCTTTTAGTGTGGCCGTGTAGGCGGCAAGCGCCCCGGCCGTATCTCCCTTGTCGACAAGCACATCCGCAACACCAGACATGGCCGACGATTGCGTCGGATCAAGTTTCAGGACAGCATTCAGGTCTGCAATGGCCATCGACCATTGCTTGAGCGCCTGGTAGGCGTTGGACCGGCCGTACAGCGCGGCAACGCGGGCAGTCTTCGGGATCTTGCCCTTAAGGTGCGCCGTGCACACCGCGAGGCGCCGCCCAGGCGTCACGTTGCGACCGGCGTTGCATTCATCCATGGCAACAACTGGAGGCGTCACGGCAATCTGCGCACGCGGTGGCGACTTGTCTGGGGGCAACTTGAGTTCGACAATCCACTTGTCGACAGCGGGATCAAGGGCCCGCGCAGCATTGATCTCCGCCTGTCCCTCATCCACACGACCAACACCCTTCAGCGCCAGGCCATGCACGTACATATGGCCTGGCGAAGAATCGAAGCGGTCCGCGTGGCGCCGGACAATTTCCATGTTCCGGTACGCCTCAGGCCCCTCACCCATGCGAAGAAAGGCCACCGCCACCTGGAAGCTGAGCGCCGGATCCATCTTCTTGGTCGCGGTGATCTGCGCAAGATCAACCTTCGCCCATTCGAACGATTTCGGCCCCAGCGAAATGTAGGCATTGGCGCGCGCAATGCGCGTCAAGAGGGACGGCGCACGCTCAAACGCGCGCGTGTAGTCTTCGATTGCCCTTGCTGGTTGCCCGAGCTTCTCAAGGCTGTCGCCCCGGTTCTTGAAAGCCGCCGCATATTGCGCCAGCGAAAGCGCCTTGTTGAAATCCGTGAGCGCACGCGCATAGTCCTTGCGCGCCATCCAAACATTGCCGCGATTGTTGTAAAAAAAGCTTTGTGAGGGATCAAGCGCGATGGATCTGGTGTAGTCCGCGATCGCCTCGTCATCACGGCCCATATGGTGAAGGAGCTCGCCGCTGGTTGCAAAGTCCTGTGCCACGTTTGGCTCCAGCTGCATTGCCATTTGCTGGTTCCTGTAAGCCTGAACATAATCCATGACGCTTTCGTACAGGTTTTCGCGGCCACGATAGGCATCGGCATTGCGGGGATCGATCTGCAGCGCCGTATCGAAGTCGCGCAAGGCCGCATCATTTCGACCCAGCTGCATTAGGGCAAGGCCACGAAGGCTGTAGGTATTGGAACTGGCCTGCAGCTGGATCGCACGAGTGAAGTCCCTGATGGCAGGTTCCGGTTGTTGCATCCGCAGATACACAAATCCCCTGTTCTCCAGGGCGCGGGCCGAATGTGGATTCATCCTGATGGACGTGTTGAAGTCTGCAAGCGCCACCTTATAGCGCTCCAGCGCAAGATTTAGGTATGCGCGCTCGCGATAGTCTTCCGAATTGCCGCGCAACTTGATCAGGTATTCGACATCGACCGCCACGCGCGGATAGTCATTGAGGTCGAAATCGGCGCGCACGAGGCGATGCTGCGCTGTTGCAAGTTCGGCCGCCGAATGGCCCGGCTGCGCGAGGTAGCGCTCGCATGCGTCGGCGCGCACCTCAGGCTTGATGGAGGACGGTGGCGACTGGCAGTTGCCATAACCATCATCACGCTGCGCCACCGACGGCCCGCCACCCATCACAAGCGATAGGCTAACCGCGAAAACCACTCTTCGCACAAATGTGCTGCTCAAAGATGTCATCTGCCATACATGACAAGGTCAGATGAAATGGCCGTTAAACAGCAAATTGAAACATTTCAGTTTGCCAAATCGTAACTTCACCTCGAACGGAAACCCGAAGGAGATCGGTGAGACTGGCTCAAATGCTGACCGCCTAGAAAATTCGTTGTGAAAGCTCAGGGGTGGACGCGGTTGGCATGAAGACTCAACGAACGCGGCACCCGTGATCGGCCCGTTGCACTTCGCAGTCCCCGGCAAAACGGACAAGCAGAGCGCCTCATCGGTTCAGTACGGCGCGAATGCCTCGATCACGTCATTGTCTGAAATGGGGTTCATCTGCGCACACTCCTTTCTGAATATGCTGACCACTACAACACGAGTCACACTCAGCTTGCGTTAGAAAAAGACGCGCCGAACACTCGATCATTACTTTGCGTCGGCAAAATCGTCTCGCAGCCGGTCCTGGGCGGCCTGCATCATTCATTCGAAAGAGAGGTCGAAGCGAAAGAAACCAATATTCAGTAGGGACAGGCTATGCGCTTCACCTCAAAACGGCATAAGCAGTGAAGCAAAGCGGATTACATCTGTCAGATTCTTGAGACCGGACTTTGACAGCAGGTTGCGGACGTGCCAGCGCAGCGTGGCCACGCTCCTGTGCCTACTGAATATTAGATTCTTGCGCAGGACGGCCAATCACGCACTATCCGAAATCTCCATTGAAGTTGCAACGTTGCGGACATGGCAAGATTCCGCCATCAATGACGCGTAAGTCCCACCGTCGGACATTTCGTTCTTCGCGGCTGCGCCATCCCCACCATGCTGCTTTTGCTCGCCAATATCTTTCTCGCGATCGGCGATCTCTTCAGATCCGAGGCGTCGCTGCATGCCGAAGTCATCCGGCTCCGTCATGAAAATCTAGTGCTTCGCCGCCAGGCTCCGAAGCGATTGCACCTGAACAATTTGGACCGCTGGTTTCTGGTGTGGCTGCACTGGCTCTGGCCGGAACACGCCAGGTTGTCGCTGCTGGTGACGCCGGGCACACTTCTGCGTTGGCACAGACAAGGCTTTCGCAGCTACTGGCGCTGGAAGTCTCGCGCCCTGCCCGGCCGACCCAAAATTGACCTTAAAACCATTGCACTCATCAAGCGGATCGCCAACGAGAATGTGCTGTGGGGCGCACCACGCATCCATGGTGAACTGCTCAAACTAGGCTTCGCAATTGCCGAGTCAACGGTTGCGAAATACATGCCGCGCATTCGCCTACGTGGCGGCAGCCCGTCCTGGCGAACATTCCTCTCGAGTCAAATCGACGGCATTGCCGCCATCGATCTCTTCACCGTTCCCACCATCAACTATCAAGAGCTGTATGCCCTCGTGGTCGTCGGATTGAATCGCAGGCACCTTGTGCTTGTAACCGCGACATGCCACCCCACGGCTCTGTGGTTGGCCCAGCAGATCATCGAAGCCTTCCCTTGGGACACGGCACCCCGTTTCCTGATCCGTGACAACGACGCGAAATTCGGCCACGCGTTCAAAAGGCGAGTGGAATCCTGTGGCATGCGTGACAGACCCATTGCGCCTTTCAGCCCTTGGCAAAATGGATATGCAGAACGTGTCATCGGAACTATTCGGCGCGAATGTCTGGATCACGTCATCGTCTGGAATGAAGCCCATCTGCGGGCGCTCCTGGCTGACTATGCCGACTACTACAACGCGAGCCGCACTCACCTTGCGTTAGAAAAAGACGCCCCGGACACTCGACCAGTACATCGCGTCGGCAAAATCGTGTCCCTGCCCATCTTTGGCGGCCTGCATCATCGGTACGAAAGATGCGCCGAAGCGCAAGAATCTAATATTCGGTAGGGACAACGGGCTGCATCCTCACCGACATTGCTCGAGAAGCGTCATCAGAGCCGCCTGCTCGAAAAAATAGAGCAAAAGCCTGTGTCCGGCCTCAAGCCAAATCCCCGCAACGCCCGCACCCATCCCGCGTCACAGATCGCAAAGCTCAAGGCGTCGATTGCAAAGTTCGGATTCACCAACCCAGTCCTGGTTGATGAAACAGGCATGGTACTGGCCGGTCACGGTCGACTTGAAGCCGCGCAAGAATTGGGGCTCGCAGAAATTCCCACCATTTGCATCTCAAACCTCACCCCAGCCGAAAAGCGCGCCTACATGCTCGCCGACAACCGGATTGCCCAGCAGGCGGGCTGGGATGACATCATCCTTGCTGATGAGCTTACCTATCTGTCTGGCGATGATATTGGGTTCAGCGTGGAAGTGACAGGCTTTGACACGGCCGCAATCGACCTCTTGCTCGATCATGGCAAGCGGCCCTGCCCTGACCCAGAGGCCGACAACATCGTCGAGCCCAGCACGAGCTCACCTGTCTCCCGACTTGGCGATATCTGGCAACTGGGAGGACATCGTCTCATCTGCGGCGACGTCCGAGATCCCCGTGTGTGCGAGCAACTGCTGGACGGAGATCTGGCACAAATGTTGTTTGCCGACCCGCCCTACAACGTCCTGATCGACGGACACGCCCGCGGCTTGGGCCGCGTTCGCCATGGCAACTTCGCGATGGCATCCGGCGAGATGTCACCTCTGGCATTCACCGGGTTCCTGGAACGAAGTTTCGGCAATTGCGCCATGGTATCGGCCAAGGGCTCCATCCACTTCATTTGCATGGACTGGCGCCACATGCCTGAACTGCATGCTGCCGGACTGCGTGTTTACGGCGCCCCGAAGAACCTGATCGTGTGGAACAAGACCAATGGCGGAATGGGAAGTTTCTATCGCTCCCAGCACGAACTCATTTACGTCTTCCGGTATGGAAACGCTCCGCACATCAACAATTTCGGCTTGGGTGAGACCGGGCGCTACCGCACCAATGTCTGGGTCTATCAGGGCGTAAACACGTTCCGGAAGGGCCGTAATGAAGAGCTAAACATCCACCCCACGGTCAAACCCGTGGCCCTCGTTGCTGATGCCATACGTGATTGCTCACGGCGAAGGGGCATCATCCTCGATCCATTCTCGGGCTCTGGAACCGCGATCATTGCAGCCGAGAAGACAGGGCGACGCGGTTACGCCATCGAGATCGACCCGACCTATGTGGATGCAGCCATCCGACGTTTTGAGCTCTTCACCGGGGTGGAGGCAACCCTCGTCGGAACCGGGGAAACCTTTGCCACGGTCGAACGGCAACGCATTGGCAAACAACATTGAACTCGACCCTTGATTAACCCGGGAGGTGCAAATGGCACGCCGAAATTCCGAAACGCCCGAATCACCTGACCCGTCATCACGCAAGGCTGACAACCCCAAAGGTTACGGCAACCCACCAAAGGAGCACCAGTTCAAACCGGGAAAGTCAGGCAATCCCAAGGGCCGCCCGCGAGGCACTGTGAAGCTTGCCGGGATTCTCGGAAAAGCGATCCAGGAACAGCGTGTAGTCACTGTTGGTGGCCGCAAGACCACGATGTCCAACATGGAAATCATGGTTCGCAAGACAATGGAGAAGGCAAATGGCGGCGATGCGAAATCCTTCAGCCTGATGATGAACCTGCTGGCGGAGCACAACCCGGAACTCCTGGCCGAACTCCGCCAGCGCACGCTTGAGGCTGAGGACCAGGAACTACTGAAGGATTTCCTCACACGCCACAACCCGAAACCCACAGTGACCCGAAAGGAAAACCCATGACCACTTTAGGACTTGATTCACTGAAGGGGCCGTTGACGCCAGAACTCATGGACGCCATCTGCCGAAATGACCTGTACACGTTCTCGGTCAAGGCATTCCCGCATGTGTTCCCAGGGCCCGTCTTCCAGCGCAATTGGCACCACAAGCTCATTGCGCGCGCTCTTGCGGACGTGCTGGCGGGACGGATCAAACGCCTGCTGATCACCCTTCCACCCCGCCACCTCAAATCCTATTACGCTTCAATTGTGTTGCCGGCCTTTGCACTGGGCCTTGATCCGACCACGAACCTGCTTTGCGTCTCCTACGCCTCCGAACTCGCGGCCAAGCACGCCCGTGACTGTCGCGCACTGATGCAGTCCGGCTTCTACCGGCAAATGTTCCCTGACACGAGATTGGACCCCAAGCGCACCATTGAAAGCGACTTCAACACCACGGCTCGAGGCTGCCGGCTGGCCACCTCGATAGGTGGACAGATCACCGGTCGAGGAGGAGAAATCATAATCATTGACGACCCCATCAAGCCGGTGGATGCGGCCTCCCCCAACATGCGCCAGAAGGTCATTGACTGGTCAAACAACACGATCTTCAGCAGGCTCAACGACAAGAAGTCCGGGAGCATCATCCTGGTGATGCAACGCCTCCACGATGATGATCTGGCCGGCCATTACTTGCGAACTGGTGACTGGACCCACATCAACCTGCCAGCAATCGCGCAGAAACTGGAGGTGCACCTGCTGGGGCGGGGGGAGTTCTACCGGCGGGACCCGGGCGAGCTTCTCCATCCCGAGTTCGAACCCCAATATGTGCTCGACGGCCTTCGCCAGCAAATGGGCAGCGCAAACTTCGCAGCCCAGTATCTCCAGGAACCAGTGCCATCCGACAGCCCGCTCCTGAAATGGAGCTGGTTCCGGAACTACGATGCCCTGCCAGCAGCAGGCAGCACCACCGAGATCTGGCAGTCATGGGATACGGCCGTCACCGGCAATGACTACAGCGACTACTCGGCCTGCATCACCGTCATGGTGCACGAAAAACGGTTCTATATCCGGGATGTGTTCCGTGAGCGTCTGGACTACCCGTCACTTCGCCAAAAGATCGTCGCGATGGCGGGCCGGTACCCGAACACCCGGGTACTGATCGAGGACAAGGGTTCAGGCTCCTCGCTCATACCTGACCTCCGGCGGGACGGTCAGGTTCGCCCCATCGCCTTCAAGCCGGAGGGTGACAAGATCTCAAGGCTCGTCAGCCAGACTGCGGTCATCGAACGCGGCGATCTGCTGATTCCGACGCAGGCCCCATGGCTCCCGGACTTCCGGCGCGAGCTGATGCAGTTCCCGGAGGCAAACAACGATGACCAGGTTGATGCCCTGTCACAGTTCCTGATCCACATGGACAGCCGCGTGCGCAACAAGGCCATTGTGATGGATCTTGACGACTTCATGGGGCGCTTTCGCTACTCATGAACCAGCTGCTGCACCTGGATTCTGGCAGCGTGCGGCGGCAACATTCAGCTGGACTTGCGCACCAAAGGACGCATTGCTGTCACCTGCCCCGCAGCGCTCAAGCCTCCCGGGGCTCGCCCTTGTGACGACGCTGATGTCGTCAGCACATCATGAGGGACACCATGTCGAAGAAATCCAGCACCACTCCAAATGCCATCAGTATTGAACCAAAGCCGAAGCCGGTCAGTGCCAAGCAGCCGACCAAGGTGAAACCTGCAAAACCCGTCCAGCCGCAAGAAAAGCCGGACGCCTCCACACGCACCGGCAGCAAGATCGATGCGGTGGTCACCATGCTGCGAGCAAAGCACGGTGTTTCGATCACACAGCTCGCCACCGCCACGGGCTGGCAAGCCCACAGCATTCGGGGCGCAATCTCTGGTCATCTCAAAAAGAAGTTGGGGCTGAATGTCCTGAGCGAGAAGATTGATGGCACCCGCCGCTACCGCATCGCGAAGTAGAGGTGGCGAGATGCCTTCACCACAAAAGAAGAAAGCGCCCGGCAAGCCCGGGCGCAACTTTGTCGGACTGTCCGCCCCGCTGGACGCATCGTTAGCGCATTTGGAAAAATTGGGAATTGAGGCGCTACGCGCACTTTGGACGAAGCGCTTTCGAAGCAAACTACCCCCGATCGCATCGGCAGATATCTTGCGTCGTCTCATCGCCTGGAAAATGCAAGTCGAAGCCTTTGGCAGTTTTGATGAGCAAACGGCGACACGTATCAACGCCCTGATGCGGGTGGTTCAAAGGCGCAAGGATAACGCCTCAGCGCCACTGCCAGGAATAACGCTCAAGGCAGGAACGATCCTTGTGCGGGAGTGGCGCGGCGTGGAACACCGCGTGCTGGTGCTGGACAAGGGGTTTGAGCATCGGGACAAACGCTATCGGAGCTTGACCCACGTTGCGCGGACGATCTCTGGTACGCATTGGTCGGGGCCAAGGTTCTTCGGACTTGAAGCTGGCCAATTGAAGGCCACGCTCAACTCCGATGGCACACCATGAGTGGTGTCAAAGCCAAGCGCTGCGCAATCTACACCCGCAAATCATCAGAAGAAGGGCTGGACCAAGCTTTCAACTCTCTTGATGCACAGCGCGACGCATGCGCGGCTTATGTCAAAAGCCAAGTCGGCGAGGGGTGGCAGCTTGTGGGCACCAAGTACGACGATGGCGGCTTCTCTGGTGGCAACATGGAGCGCCCTGCCCTCGTCCGTTTGCTAACCGATATCGACGACGGACGCGTTGATTGTGTCGTCGTTTACAAGATCGACCGTCTGACGCGGTCGCTGGCTGACTTCGCCAAGATCGTTGAACGCTTTGAGAAGCGCGGTGTCACCTTTGTCTCTGTCACCCAGTCGTTCAACACCACAACCTCCATGGGCCAGTTGACACTCAATGTGTTGTTGTCGTTTGCACAGTTCGAGCGCGAGGTGACCGCCGAGCGTATTCGCGACAAGTTTGCTGCGTCGAAGGCCAAGGGCATCTTCATGGGAGGTAATCCCCCGCTCGGTTACGACGCGCGAGACCGCAAGCTCATGATCAATGAGCCCGAGGCCATAACGGTACGAATGATCTTCAATCGCTATATGGAACTGCGATCTGTTGGAAATCTGCGCTGCGAGCTTGACGCAAAGGACATCCGAACAAAATCCTTCGTCTCAACGCGAGGCAGGACAATCGGAGGCGGACCTTGGTACGTGGGCCCCCTCCGCCACATCCTGCGCAACAAGGTCTATCTCGGTCTCACTGTCCACAAAGGCAAGATTTATGAGGGCCAACATCAGGCAATCGTTGGACAAGAGCTGTTCGACAAGGTGCAGGAACAACTCGACCGGACCGCACGCTCCCACCACCGACGTCGCACGATCGAGGCCTCAGGCCTGCTGGCTGGTCTCATCTTTGATGACAAAGGCAATCACATGACACCGCAATGGTCTTATGGACGAGGCAAGGCGAAACACGCCTACTATGTGAGCCAGGCATTGCTGCAGCGCCGGAAAGAAATGGCGGGCTCAATGCCCCGCGTGGCTGCACCGTTGATCGAAGAGGTGGTTTTGAGCTGCCTGCGCGCTGTGCAACGAGAAGCACCCGCCGAGAGAATTGTTCCAGGGAATTCCGAGACCCTTTCAGCATCAGAAAAGTCGACCCTTTCGGAGCGCATTCGCAAGTCAGTCGCGCGGGTTGTCGTAAGTGCTGAAGCCGCCACCATCGAACTCAACCCCGGCGCTCCATCGCCAGACGAAACGCGCTTGCCTCCCAACGCAGTCGTGCGTCGCTTCGAAAAGCTCGTTCAGATCACGATTCCGGGACGTCTCAAGAGATATGGTGGCTTCAAGAGACTCGAAAACTGGAACAGGCAGGACTGGACCAGCCACACCGGTCGAATTGATGGACCGCTCACCATGGCCCTGGCTCGCGCCCATGCCTGGCGCGAAGCGATCGAGCGAGGCACGGTAAGCAGCATCGACCACCTCGCCAGGGAAGCTGGTCTCGACCGTCGCCGCGTGAGAGAACTGCTGCGGTTAGCCTTCCTCGCGCCCGACATTCAGAAGGCTATCCTCCAGGGACGACAGCCCGCCAATCTCAGTCTCGAGAAGCTGAGTCTGATCGGTCCTCCCGCCAATTGGGCCCAACAACGAAAAATCCTGGGTCTGACCGACTGATCGAACCGGCCTGAGCCCGCCATCGCCAAAGGCAAAACGGGCCCACCATCGCTCCCCACGGAGCAGGCCCCCCTGAAACGGCCCATTGGGCCCCCACAACCCGGCAGGCCACCCCCGTTTTGGACCAGAAAACGGCGCGGTCCGCCGCCTTTTTTTGGCGGCAAACAGGGAATTGAGCAGATTTTGAATGGAAGGCTGGTTGGGGGACTAGGATTCGAACCTAGACAGGCAGAGTCAGAGTCTGCAGTCCTACCATTAGACGATCCCCCAACGGAGGCCGCCTACATAAACCTTGGGACGTACGCCTTCAAGCACTTCGCGCGAGGTGCAGAACCCACTACATAGTGTAAACACCCGCAATCCCGCAGAAGATCCCGCGACATGCCGCTCCGAGCAGAATCCATGGACTTTGTCTCCAATCTCGACACCATCTGGGCCGTGGTGGCCGGCGCCATTCTGGCCACGTCGGGCGGCCTCATCGCGACCCAGCTTGAACACCGGGTCGAAACCAGACGCCGTGAACGCCAGTCGGCCCTCTTCTTCGGCGAGATCATGTCGATGGTCAGGGTCACCGCCGAAGCAGCCGAACGCGCCCGCGCCATCGGCGATCCCTACGGCCCCGTCACCATGCGCCTCCTGCGTATGGTCCGGCGCGAGCTCGAGGTTTATGACCGCAACCGCGAACGCCTGTTCGAGCTCAAGGACCCCACCACCCGCGCCCGCATCCACACCACGCTTATGCGCATCATCATGGGTGTGGAAGGCACGATGGAGGCCGCCGCCGACGTGGCCGAGATGGAGACAGAGATCGCCTCCAAGCCCGACATGCATGACGCACGGCGCGACCTCCTCCTGGCCCGGATCGCAAACCAGAAAGCGCGACGGGACCTGTCCTTCGAGTTCCTTGCCGAGATGACCGCCCAGGCCATCGCCCTCGCCAAAAAGCTTGAACCCATCGCCCGCGTCGATTTCGAGATGCTGATCAAGGCAACGAGAGAAGTCTAGCCCGGCGCCTCAGCTCACGTGAAGCGTCGGGCGCCACTCATAGCGCCACGTCTTCAGGCCCGAATTTGGGTTCGTGCCCTCGCTCACCCGGACAAAGCCTTCACGCTTGTAGAAACTTGATGCCCGCGCGTTGTCCTGGTTCACGTCGAGGCTGAGCGTGCCCGCGTGTTCACCCTTCGCCCAGTCCAGGAGCTGGTGCGCAGCCCCTGCGCCCCAGAACGCTGGCGCTACCGCAAGCTGGTCGATCAGGCCTGACGCACGCTCAAGCGTCACAAAGCCTGCCATCGAACCGTTCGCCGCATCAAAGGCGCAGCACACCAGCGCACCTTGGTCCCGCAACTGAACCAGGTGGTCGACAAACCATCCACGGCGGACCTCGAAATTGATCGAGGGCATCGCCAGGGTCCACGCGCTGATCCACAGATCTGCAAGCTCCGGCAGATGCGCCGGTACAAACAGTGTCAGATTGAAGTGAGGTCCGCGCTCGCTACTGGGCGGCATCTTTTTGCGGGACAGGTTCTTCGTCTTCCGGCCGCGCATCGTCCGCGTACTCGACGTCTCGGACCGAGTCCGTTTCGCTCTCGCTGTCGCGCACCAGGTCATCTTCTTCCGCATGCGCGTGCGCAGGGGCCGATGCTTCAGCGGCCGCCGCATTCACCGCCGCCTGCTGGGCTTCGGCAATTTCGTCGCGATGCTGGCGAATGAACGGCGCCGTGTCCTTCAGGTCATCATAGAGACCAAACGTCAGGCGCTTCGCACGCGCAATCAGCTGGCCGTAGTCATAAGACGTGATGCGCACGTTGCGGTGGCGGCCTTCAAGGCGCGGATTGCCTTCATACTCGTCAACCGAGCCGCCAATGACGAACACGTCGACGGGATCGCGCTCGCGGATAGTGCCGTTGCGCATCAGGTCGCGCACATTGTTCCACGCCTGCATCTGCTGCTCGCCACCAACGGTGACGCGTGCACCCTTGAGCTCGACGACCAGCGTCGGGTCGCCTTCCTTGCTCGAGCCATTGTGCAGGCCGGCACTCACCGAAGGCTTCGCGACGGCACCAAGACGCGCATCGACATCAAAGTCGCCGGCGTTCACGACATACTCCGGCTCAAACACCCAGAGCGCACGCTCGGCCATCGAGTTCAGGTCACGCTCAAGCATGTTGTGCGGGTCCGCCCACACCATTTCCATTTCGCTGATCGAGGCCAGGCGTTCCTTCACGCGATCGAGCACCGCAATGATGCCATTCGCGCCCCACTCCGCGACTGCACCCTGCAGCTGGCCTGCTTCCTGCGCATTCACACCAAGCAGGCGCGCGGCCGCTTCTTCTGGCGCCTTTGTTCCAAGACGCAGCCACTCAAGCAGAATACCGCCCTGGGCAAGCTTGGTTGCGAGTTCCTGGATCTCCTTGCGCTCGGCCTCACTCTGGGCCGGCAATTCATTCTGTGCAGCCTTGGACGAACCGACCGCCAGCTTCAGCCCGCGGTTGTCCTGCGCCATGCGCTCGAACTTCATCCTCAGATACGAACGGCGGTAGTCTTCGCTCCACATGACGGCGACAGCTACCGCAAGAGGCGCTGCTACTCCGATGATGAATAGAAGGAACGATCCCATTTATGGGCCCCCACCCAATACGCCAAAATTTGTCAACGGCTTCCCCAAGCAGGCGTAATCTATATCAGTTTAACCCCTGGGGGTAGCAACCCTTAATTGCCCGATTTGGCTCGAAACAGCAGCAAAAAACGCGGGCAATTTACCCAAGTCTCAAATTTTGTTCGCAGGGCCGCAACACCACCCTGCGGTAGAACCGCCCAGTGCCTGGAGTTTTGGCCTTGACACAGGTTTCACGAATTACTCACCCGAACGTGAAAACCATCTCGCTGAATTCACGGGATATTTGCAGCGCATTCGTGCTTCCGTGAATTGGGGAATGCACGAGGGGGCTCATGCGCAAGTTTTACATCGCCATACGATGGTCCGCAGGACTGTCGCTAGGCTTGGCACAATTCGGCGCATCTGCGCATCCGGCTGACAGTCAGCCACCGGTGCGGGACTTTCAGACCTATCAGCCAAGCGTGAACGCTACGCGCATCAACGACGGCGAAGCACCCAACATCGACGGCGACCTTTCAGACCCGATCTGGGCAAAGGCCCAAGTATTGGACGAATTCTACCAGCTCGAGCCGAAGGAAGGCAGCCCGGCATCAGAGCGCACGGTCGTGCGCGTTCTGTTCGATGCCAACAATCTTTACTTCGCAGTCTACGCCTACGACCGCGAACCCGCGAAGATCAACGCCACGATCAAGGCTCGCGACGGCGCTCTATCCAAGGACGATCTCGTGCGCATCTATCTTGACCCCTACATGTCGAGGCGCGATGGATATGCCTTTGAAATCAACGCGTTGGGCGCAAGGCTTGACGCGCTGGTCCAGAACAACAACCAGTACTTGCCCGAGTGGAACACCACCTGGAGCGCCAAATCCCGGATCGTGAGCGACGGCTGGATGACAGAGGTCGCCATCCCGTTCCGCAGCATCTCGTATGACGTCTCCCGGGCCAACTGGGGCTTTGACTTCTTCCGCCTCATCCGCCGCAAGGGCGAACGGATCCGATGGTCGCAGATCCACAACCAGATGCCCTCCGTCGACATCTCCAGGTCAGGAACGATGTTCGGCATCACAGATACCGAACAGGGGATGGGGCTTGACGTGCAACTCTACGGTTCCATGCGTTACAAGCACGAGTGGAATGCGCCATCTGAAGACGACGTGACATTCCAGCCTTCGGGAAATGCCTACTACAAGATCACCTCGGCGCTCACAGGCACATTGACCTTCAACACCGACTTCTCAGACACGCCGCTGGACGACCGCCGCGTGAACACGGGCCGCTTTGCCTTGTTCTTTCCTGAGACCCGGGACTTCTTCCTTCAGGATGCGTCCGTATTCGAGTTTGGCGGCGACAACCTTGCAGACAACGTCAACGGACGCCCCTTCTTTTCCCGAAACATCGGGCTGGTGAATGGTGTACCAGTCGACATCGTCGCGGGCGGGAAACTGTCAGGTCAGATCGGAGAATTCGGTGTCGGCGGATTGATTGTCGACACACAGGGCACAGACCTGACCGATGGGCAGATCCTGGCCGCGGGTCGCATCACCCATCCGATCGGCGACGAGTCCAAGATCGGCCTTGTGTTCACTAACGGCGATCCGACCGGGCAGACCGAAAACGCAGTTGCGGGCGCAGACTTCCAGTTCAGGAATTCGACATGGTTCAACGGCGATACGCTCAAGGCCGATTTCTTTTATGAGCGCAGTTTCTCGAATGCATTCGGGGACGATGATACATTCGGTGCATCCATTGCCTATCCAAACGAGCCGTACAGCGCCAGGTTCAGCTACAAGCAGATCGGCGAGAATTTCTATCCGGCGCTGGGCTTCGTGAACCGCTCGGGCATTCGCGTCTACGATGGCAATTTCGTCGTCCACCAGTCAGTCGCTGACAGCGAGACATTCCGCTGGTGGGAGGCGGGTAGCTGGTACAACTACGTGACGGGCCTGGATGATCAGCTTCAGTCCCGCGAAAATGGTGTCTGGTTCGGGTTGATGACACCGCAGACCGACGTCGCGTTCCTGAACCTCTATAACGACTTCGAGTCAGTGCCGTCGGCGTTTTTCCTGCCGCACAATGTGCTCGTCCCCGCAGGCGACTACACCTGGAGCAACGCCAGCATCCATGCGGAAAGTTCTGTCGCGAGACCGATTTCGTTCGTCGGAGAGATAGAATGCTGCAACTACTTCAACGGTGACCTTCTGAGGACCTATCTGGGTGTAAACTGGCGACCAAATTCCACATTTGACATTGGACTGGCACATCAGTTCTTCAACATCACGATGCCAACGGGTGATGTCGAGATCCAGATCTATGCTGCCAACCTGCAGATCAACTTCACGCCAGACATGCAGATCAGGACACAGATGCAGTACGACAATATCAGCGAGGATTTTGGTCTATCGGCCCGTTACCGCTGGGAGTTCGCGCCGGGCTCCGAGCTGTTCGTGGCACTTGGCGAAAGCGGCCAGCTGCTGCACGGATCGCAGTATCGGTCAGACACGAGCCAGGCGTCCGTTCGTATCGGACACCTGGAAAGGTTCTAGCCTACCACTTCAGCCTGAAGCCGGCCGAAATTGTGTGCGTGACAATGTCGGGATTGATTGATGCATCATAGTCCAGCGAGATCGACGCCTCGTCAGACAATGGTGCCGTCACTCCCGTCCCCAGAATGATGCTGTCACGTGAATATTGCCGACCCTTCACGACGAATAGCGTTGAGGTGGGATCACTTTGCAGGCTGGCCTTGAACGTTGACTGGTCATCCGCAAATTCATGGGCCCAGACCGCACGCGCTTCAGGCACGATCTTTCGACCGCTCTCAAGCTCGAATGGCATCGCAAGGCGTGAGCCGATCATGCTTTTCACAGTGGTGAACTCCGCATCCTGTACCGCAAGCAAGCCAAGCGCTGCGCCGTTCTCGCGATAGCCGTCGGTCTGGAGGTGCGCCACGCTCAATGCAAGGATCGGCTGGATCCGCAGGTCATCGGCTTCAAAGATCCGTCCCATTTCGGCATAGGCGGACACGGTCGTTCCGCTGTACTTTGCAAACGCACCGCCCGCGCTTAACGCACGCTGCACCTGGAAATCATGCCAGATGAAGCTCGCATTTGTATTCAGGTAGAAGCGCGTATCGCCAAACGACGCATATGCACCGACTTCGAAGCTGTCCACATTGGCATCATCGGTGCTGTTCTTGAAGCTCAGATCGTCGGTCGTGTACTGCACCGCGACACCGGCAAGTATGTCTTCAGTAAACACATGGTCCATACCAACGAGGCCGCCGGTCAGCGCGAAATCCATCCCGCCAACACCGGCCACTGCATCTGTGCCGCCCCAAACGCCAACCATCCGGCCCCACGCTGCGGTGTCACCCACCCGACGAGTACCGGTTTTCAGCCAGTCAAATGGATCGGTTCCCGGCGTCGCGTCTGTCATCACTTGCGTTGCTTGGGTGTCATTGGCCGCAAAGCGATTGAGGCAGCCGCCCTCGCCTGCAAGATTGCAGCCCACAGCCCCCAGCCCGTTGACGCGGTCGTTCACAAGGCTCTTCCATGGTCCGGCCGTCTCGACGACGACACTTCCAAGATCCGCCTGCTTCGTGCCACCGATTTGATCGAACGCGCCGCAAACCTGATCTGCGGGCAGCTGGCTGAGGAAGCTGAACAGCGCCTGCTCTTCTGGCGTCAGGGAACCGCCCTGGAAAAGTGTCTCCAGCAGTTGTCCCAGGCGATCACCATTCTCCGAACATGAAGGTGCAGTGAATGCAATTCGCACCAGGTGCAGGTCAACAGCATTGTCGTGAATGCTGTGCTCCAGCTGATAGAAGGCCGAACCCCCAAAAATCTGCTCGCTGACAAAGTCGGTTGTGATCGGTGATCCGGCAACAATGGCGTTCTGAAAATCATACTGTGTTTGCCCGGTGCCGCTGAAGGACAATGGATTGATCACTGCCTGGAGCGTACCGCCCAGCGTCACGGTTCCGGTCGCATTGACTTGCCCGAAATTGACGCCCTGTGTTCCGGTCTGGCCTGCAGGCTCGCTGATATAGAATGACAGCGTGCTTCCTGCTGCCTGCGTGAAAGAGCCCACATTCAATGTGCTCTGGTTGTCGACATAGAGGTTGCCGCCGACATTGACGTTCAGGTGATCAACATTGACCAGGTTGTAGCCGTTGCCTCCCGAACTACCGAAGGACGTTGCGCCAAGTATGGCCGTTCCACCGCTTTCAACGGTGAAGTCTGCAAAGCTTGATGCTGATCCGGCACCACTTCCATCATGCACCACAAAATACTGAGTCCCGCCCTGCACAATAATGGAGTCGTCGTTGGCTTCGGAATCAAAGTTGGAGACGCCGATCAGGTTTCCTTCTACCCCGCCGTCGGCACCTACAAATCCGTAACCGGCATTCTTGCCGCCAAAAAGGACATCTCCGACAATGTGCCCGCCTTCGATGTTCGAAAACGTCGTCCCGTTGCCAATGTCGAGGCGCACTGCCGTTGCACCGCTGTCAGTCGCTTCGATCAGCCCCTTGTTCGTAACCGCCCCATCCAGATGCCCGATAGTCAGCACCAGCGCGTCGTTGGCTGCATCCCACGTACCCGTGTTGACGATGTCTCCCGTCATGGTCGCGAACGAAACAACGTGCGCCGGATCGTTCAATGCGGCTTCGCCATCTGACGTGACGCCGCCAGAAATCGTTCCGGAATTGACGATGCTGCCCTCAAAACTGTCCCCGGACATATAAACGCCGGTCAAGCCGCCCGTTATCGTCCCCGAGTTCGTAAAGCCGCCAGCAAAATCATCAACTTCAATACTGACACCGGCGTGACCGTCGCCACCGCGGATGAGTCCGCCATCGTTTTGAAAGCCGTCCTGAAAAGACGAAGCTTCAATGAGAACCCCGTCGACAACACTCTTGATGGTGCCAGAGTTCTCGAACCCGCCCATAAATTCCGACACGCTGTCCCTTATCCAGACGGCTGGACCCTCAAATCCGTAAATGTGTCCGCTATTGGTAATGCCCCCGGAAAAAGTTTCTGCCGCAATCTCGATGCCGATGCCGCGACTACCTTCTTCCAAAACCAGCAGTCCAGGCAGTTCCTGTGTGATCAGGCCCGCATTCGTGATGCCGCCACTGAATGATGCTCCATTGACAATGATGGTGGGACCAGTCTCGCTGACCAGTTCGCCGCCCTCACCATTGATGATCCCCCCGGCAAACTCCACATCATGCTTGCCGTAGAAGTACTCGTCGCCAATCTGAATGGCCGACGAAGCGCCCCGGACCGACCCGTGGTTCTCAATTCCCCCGGTCCAGATTTCAAAGGTTGACGCGATATAGACACCGCGGTTCCCTTCAATGTCACCGCCGTCCTTGTTCAGCAGCCCACCAGACATCGAGCCAAAAAGCGCTGCGATGGCGTCATGACTATCTGATGAAATCAACCCTGAGTTGGTGATCGAACCCGTCATCAAGGCGCGATGCGCCCACTCGTAATACCCACCGCCATAGCCCAGTTGGATACCGTTCCCGTACACGGACGAAATCGTTCCCGTGTTGTCGACACCGCCTGAAATATCTGTTGCGATCGTAAGCGCGCCAAGGATTCTGGAACCATAGCCGAAATGGTCGTACTCTTCGTCGTCACCCTCCCCGCCTTCACCCCCGTGAAAACCGCCCCCCTGAATGGTTCCTTCGTTCAGCAGCGAACCGATGATACCGCCCGTGCCTACAAAAATACCTGGCTTCTGATGAGCAGGGGGACCGATGGTGCCGTCATTCACAACATCACCGACAACATTGCGCGCGACGGCACAAGGATACGTGCCGGTGATTGTGCCGGGGACCACATGCAGGGCACCGTGACAATAGCTGCCAGGGTCGTCTGAATGCGCAAAGGAAGTCGAATACGCAGCGATGGCGATGACGGACGCGCATGACGCGAGCTTCAGCCGAAATCCTGCTGAGGGGTATTGCATGCTATTCACACCCCTCTACTTGACCATCAATGATGCCTTCGAACACGCCCGTGTTGTCGAATCCGATTTTTTGACCCGAATGAAGTGTCACTGTTTTCCCGGAACTCTTCGAAGTCACATAGACTTCGTATTCCTCACCATTGGGCCCATAATCCACGGAGATGGCGCCAGACCCATCCTCCTGAACGGCAGAACGGAATATCGTACCGCGAATGCCGATCGAAACCGTCGGCGTTTCAACTCTTACGTCCTTCTTTGGAATGGTTCCCGATACGAAGCGAAACAGTCCCTTGGTGTACCGGATGGTCTGCTTGCCGGCACTGCCTGGCCCCGAATAGACGTACTCATCAACAGTCAACCGTGAGTTCTGTCCCATTGTCAGTCGGGAGCCATCAAGAAATGTCACCTCTAGCGCACCCTTGTCCGCCGTCACCAGTTCGGAATTTCTGATGATTTGATCCTTCAGCCTGAGATCTGTTCTGGTTCCCTGCGGCACTGTCTGTGTAGCCGCTGGCCTGACGGCCGATGCATTGCCAACAGGTTCTGCAAAAGAAATCCAAGGCAGCGACAACACTACGATTGTCGCGAAAGCGACCTGCGAAAATTTTCCCATGGACCCGATCCCGCTGCACCGGATTATTTCCTGGTGCGATTTAATTTCCTGATTAATGGCATTGTTGCAACTCGCTTGCCAACCTTGAAAAACACTCGTTCCGAAGTTGCAACGCGTGATTTCTGGTGCTCGCTATGAGTGCAGCGTCTGCACACTATGTGCGCATAGGAATTTTTGCCTAGACTGATTTTACGCGCGTATCCGGTAGAAAGTGGAGCGACGAATCCCGCGTCACAACCAAGTACCGATTGAGTGCGACACACCCAACTCACTCGAGAGGCGAAATCTCCCACAGAGTCTTAACCAATCCTTGCTAATGGTGACGACCCACTCTACGAAAATGGCGAAAATGCAGGTCTTCACACTAATGTAGGTTGCCGCTCGTGCGCGCGACAGCTAATCACCAACTGTGGGCGCAGGAATTTTTGGCTGATTTGGTGGGCGAAATGCCCGTGTCGCGACACTTCCGCAACCTCGGCGTGGCATACTCCGCAGTCTGAAAAGACTGTGACACCCCAGTACACAACCAATGAACCCGTGTGAGAAGTTCAATGAGTTCCCCAGATAGTCAGGCCACGATGCGTCCCATTCGACGCTCTTACATTGTCGCTGCCGTCATCTTCCTTGTTCTCGTCGCCTATGTGGGCTCCGGCGCGTTTGGCGGTTCAGGCAAGCCGACAGGCTCAAACGGCGAAAAATCAGACGCCAAATCCGGTGCCACGGCAAAGGATGGAACCAAAACAGAGGCCGCCGCAACTGTACCGACAGTGAAGGTGCGCACAATCAAAGCCGAAGCCAGACGCCAGGATCATGTTGTGCGCGGACAGTCCGAAGCCCTTCGCAAAGTCGTCGTCAAGGCGGAAACCGCTGGCAAGGTCGCCGCCATTCGCGCTGATCGCGGTGCACGCGTTAAATCCGGTGACGTCATTTGCGAGTTGAACGTGGATGAACGCCTGGCCATGCTGAAACAGGCACGCGCCGTGATGAAGCAGCGTCAACTGGAATACGACGCATCCAAGCAGTTGAAGGACAAGGGATTCCGTTCCGAGACCGCTCTTGCAGGCGATCAGGCGGAGTACGAAGCTGCCAAAGCTCAGGTTGAACGGATGGACAAGGAGCTCGACGACACCAAACTTCGGGCGCCATTCGACGGCGTAGTCGACGCACGCATGGCCGATGTGGGTGATTACCTCTCGCCAGGACAGCCATGCGCAATGGTCATTGACCAGGATCCGTTCCTGATCATCGGGCAGGCATCCGAGAAGGATGTGGGAGCCATTCACCAGGGGGATGCAGGCTGGGCCAATCTCGTCACTGGCGAGCGTGTGGAAGGCAAGGTTCGCTTTGTGTCAAAGAGCGCCGATGCCGCCACACGCACATTCCGCGTTGAACTGGAAATTCCAAATCGCGACGGAGCCATTCGTGACGGCGTGACAGCCGAGATGCACATCACCGGAACGGAAGTCGAAGCCCACAGGGTTTCTCCCGCAATACTCGGGCTCGATGAAAAGGGCGCCATTGGCGTGCGCATCGTGGATGACAAGAAGCGCGTGAGGTTCATGCCGGTGAAGATTGTAGCCGATACGGCAGAAGGCATTTGGATTTCAGGCCTTCCAAGAACGGTTATGATCATCACCGTCGGTCAAGAGTATGTTTCACCCGGCCAGGAAGTTAAGGTCGCGGAAGAAAAGGTCTCGGCTCTATGATTTCCCTCGTTGAATGGTTCCTGCAGCGAATGCGGCTGACGCTTTGCATTCTTGCGGCCGTGCTTCTCATGGGTACGCTTGCGTTCATCTGGATTCCCAAGGAAGCCGATCCGGACATTCCAGTGCCATTCTTCAACGTCTTGGTCTTTCATCCTGGCATTTCGCCGGAAGATGCCGAACGCCTGATTGTCCGTCCGCTGGAAACCCAGCTCAAGACAATCGAAGGGCTCAAGCAGATGACTGCCACAGCGGCGCAGGGCTATGCCGCCGTAAATCTCGAATTCGATGTCAACTTCAACAAGGAACAGGCTCGCCAGCGCATCCAGGACAAGGTTGATTTGGCCCGCCCCAAGTTCCCGCAGGATGCCGAAGAGCCTCAAGTCAACGAATTCAACATTGCCCTCAACCCCGTAATTTCAGTTGTTTTGTCAGGGTCGGTTCCCGAACGCACGCTTCTCCAGACCGCCAAGCGCATGAAGCGCGAACTGGAGTCCGTTCCTGGCGTTCTTTCGGCTGAACTCTCAGGCCAGCGCGAGGAAGTGCTCGAGATCGTCATTGATCCATCGCGCCTGCAAAGCTATGGCGTCACAGGCAGCGATCTGTTCCGCGTCGTGGCCGCCAACAACCAGCTGATACCTGCGGGTAACGTGGATACGGGCAAGGGCCGTTTTGCCATCAAGGTACCAGGGCTCGTCGAGACACCGCAGGATGTGCTGCGCCTGCCCATCAAGGTAAGCGGTTCGAGTGTAGTGACATTAAGCGACATCGCGGACGTTCATCGAACATTCCAGGACGCAAACACCTACCTGCGCTACAATGGTCAACCGGCAATTGCCATCGAAGTCACGAAGCGGATTGGCGAGAACATTGTCGACACGATCAAAAGGGTAAAGGCCTCTGTCGCCTTACAGCAGGCGTCTTTTCCGTCCGGCATCAGAATCGACTACTCGTTCGATCAGTCATACTGGATCGACTCTCAGCTGACGCATTTGACCAATGCGATTCTGCTGGCGGTTGCCCTCGTATTGGTCGTTGTCGTTGCGGCGCTGGGCCTTCGCTCCGGATTGATCGTTGGCTTCTCGATTCCCGCTTCATTCCTGATCGGCTTTCTCTGTCTCTGGTTCGGCGGCTACACCCTGAACATGATGATCATGTTCGGGATGGTCATCACCGTAGGTCTGCTCGTGGACAACGGCATCATCGTTGTTGAGTTTGCAGACCGCAAAATGACTGAAGGCTATTCCAAGCGTGAAGCCTTCTCGCAGGCGGCCCGTCGCATGTTTTGGCCAGTTGTGTCATCGACGACCGTCACGCTTGCAGCATTCGCGCCCATGCTGTTCTGGCCTGGCGTGTCAGGAAAGTTCATGGGCTACCTGCCGCTCACGATGATCTTCATCATGTCGGCATCCATGGTAGTCGCGTTGATCTTCCTGCCCGCAATCGGTTCGATTTTTGGAAAGCCTGAAGAAGCCCATCCTGACACCGCAAAGGCCGTGCATCTCTCTGAGAGCGGCAATCTCTATGAAATACCCGGCTGGGTCGGACGGTACGCGCGTATTGTAACTGTCGCGGTGCAGCGCCCATTCATGGTGCTGGGAATTGCGACGATTGCATTGGTCGCCATAACCGTCGTCATTGTGAAGTATAACAAGGGCGTTGAATTCTTCGTCCAGACAGACTCGAACGAAGCGACGGTCTATGTGCGCGCTCGCGGGAACCTGTCGGCAAACGAGAAGCTCGATCTGGTTCTGGAAGCGGAAAAGCGGTTAGTGGGCGTCAAGGGCGTACATGCCATTTATACGGTATCCGGAGGTTCGGGCGGTGGAGGACGAAACTCTGCCCCAGTCGACACAATTGGCCGGATCGCAATGGAGTTGGTACCCTACGAGGAGCGCGGACCATCGACGCCCATCTGGGTCGATGTCCGCAAGCGGCTTGAGAACCTGCCTGGCATGTACGTGGAAGTCTTCGAAAACCAGGGTGGACCACCCAGTGGAAAGGCAATTCAAGTCGAAGTCGGCTCTGAGAACTACGCCCTTCTCGACCAGATCACCGACCGGATCCGCAAGCACATGGACACAGTCGATGGCCTGCGCGACATCGAAGATTCCCGCTCGCTGCCGGGGATCGAGTGGGCGTTGACCATTGACCGTGAAGAAGCCGGACGGTTCGGTGCGGACGTCAGCACCGTCGGCGCTGCAGTGCAACTCGTTACCAACGGTATCAAGGTAGGCGAATATCGGCCCGATGATTCCGAAGACGAAGTGGACATGCGCGTGCGCTATCCCTCTCGGAACCGAGGTATCAGCGCCTTGGACGACCTCAGGGTCAACACGCGTGGCGGTAGCGTACCAATCACAAATTTCGTGACACGCAAGGGACAACAGCAGGTGAACAGGCTGCAGCGCGTGGACGGATTGCGCGTCTGGACCATTCGCGCCGGAGTGAATACGGACGGCGGCTACAACATCAGCGAGCGCATCGGTACAATCCGCAAGTGGATCGAAGCCAATGGATATGACCGCCAGGTGCGCATCAAGTTCCGTGGCGCAGATGAGCAGCAGAACGAGTCAGGCCAGTTCCTGATCATAGCCTTCGCAATTGCGCTGTTGGCCATCGGTGGAATTCTGCTGATCCAGTTCAACAATTTCTGGCACGTACTTGTCATTCTTTCTGCTGTCATCCTGTCGATATTCGGTGCGCTGCTCGGAATGGTGATCGAAGGACAGGCATTCTCGATCATCATGACGGGAACTGGCATCGTGGCCCTGATTGGCGTCATGGTGAACCACAACATCGTGCTCGTGGACACGTTCCATCATCTGCTCGATGACGGGTTCAAGCCGATGGATGCGATTATTCGCACAGGCATCCAGCGTATGCGGCCCGTGCTTTTGACAACATGGACCGCGATATTTGGCCTGCTGCCATTGATGTACAAATTCGATGTGAATTTCTTCACGCGCGAAATTCAGTTCGGCGGCCCCAGCGCGGACTGGTGGGTTCCACTTGCAACGGCGATCGTCTACGGACTGGGGTTTTCAACCCTGCTGACATTGATCGTCACCCCGGCACTTCTGGCAATTGAACAGAAATACTTCGCCAAGCATCGCAAGCATTGGGGTGAAATGGGGCGCATGGATGAAGGCGCGAACCCCATCGCAGCAGAGTAAATCACCTTGCGTCTTATACCCCTGGGGGGTATAAGACGTCATGGTTCGCCAGGTCACGTTCTTTCTGTTTTGCGCGCTGAGTCAGCTTGTCGCCGCATCGGCACAGGCGGGCGAGTACAATCTCTCGATAGGACAAAAGTCGCTGAGCATTGGCGGGATAGTTTCAGACACCTTGACGATCAACGGGCAGATACCCGGTCCCACGCTACGCTTTACCGAGGGCGAGGACGTCACCATTCATGTCTCCAATAGCCTGGACCAGGAAACGTCCCTTCACTGGCATGGCATTCTGCTGCCAGGGCAGATGGATGGCGTCCCGGGACTGAATGCGTTCCGCGGCATCGCTCCGGGGGAAACCTACACGTACCGTTTTACCGCCCGTCAGTCCGGTACCTATTGGTATCACTCACACTCCGGAACCCAGGAGCAAGCCGGGATATACGGCCCTCTGATTATTGATCCGAAGGACCCGGACCCAGTTCAGGCATCACAGGACTATGTGGTCATGCTGTCGGACTTCACGGACACTGACGGCATGGAAATTCTGCGCAACCTGAAGAACGATCACGAGTATTACAATCGCGGACGCAGAACCGTCGCCGATTTCTTCAAAGACCTCGGAACCAGCGGCCTGTCAGCAACGCTCAAGGATCGCAAGGACTGGGGCGAAATGCGGATGGACCCCACCGACCTGTCGGACGTCTCGGGATACACATTTCTCATGAACGGAAGGAGCACCGAAGATAACTGGACCGGCATTTTCCAGCCTGGACAACGCGTGCGACTGCGATTCATCAATGGCTCATCAATGTCATACATGGACGTTCGCATCCCCGGGTTGCGCATGATTGTCGTTCAGGCTGACGGACAAAACGTTGAACCCGTTCCTGTTGACGAGTTCCGCATTGCACCGGCAGAGACTTACGATGTCATTGTCACCCCGAAGAGCGACAAGCCCTACGCAATTTTCGCCGAACCGATCGACCGCACGGGCTCTGTTCGAGGAACCCTCGCCCCTCGCGCCGGTATGATGGCCGACATCCCGCCAGCAAGACCCCGAGCCATCCTGTCCATGAACGACATGGGAATGTCGCATGACATGAATTCTTCCCATGACAAGTCGATGCCCGCGGGCATGGACATGTCACACAGCAACGCTCCACAACAAGCATCCGTGCAACAATCCCAGGAGCACGATCACACTGGGTCCGCCGCCAACGTTGAAGCCGCTTCAAGCCCCCCCCCGACAATCATCCTGTCGGATGGGCTGACGCTTCAACACCAACCGGTGCCAGGGCCCTGAACTATTCGGACCTCAGATCCTATTCACTTCAGGCAGATACCCGCGAGCCTTCCCGTGAAATTGTTGTCCACCTCGGCGGATCGATGTCCCGCTACACATGGACCATCAACGGTGAAAATGCAGAGCGCGCCCATCCGATCGATTTGAGATACAACGAACGAGTCAAGCTGACATTCGTCAACGACACGATGATGGCCCACCCGATGCATTTGCACGGCATGTTCGTGCAACTGCTGAATGGTCAGCCTGCCGACCGCTTGCCCAGCAAGCACACCGTCAGCATCGCGCCCGGCAAAACATACTCGGTCCTGCTTACTGCCAATGAACCCGGAGAATGGGCGTTTCACTGCCACCTGCTCTATCACATGGCGTCTGGCATGATGACCAAGGTCGTCGTGGCCCGCTTTGATGGCGGAAACAAACCTTGAACCTCTCACGCTGCATCACACTTCTTCTGCTGGCGGTTCTGCAAGCCACGCAGTCGGACGCGAGCGAGATGGGCGACTCTGACCACGATCAACCCCTGTTCTGGGGTTTGGGTGGCACTGTCGACATGGCGGATGCGGGCCTATTGGCAACTGACTCGGGCACGCTCACGACCTGGGACATTTATGCGTGGGTCGGCGACGATGACGTCAAACTGCGGCTGGAGCTTGAAGGTGACCACCTGAGCAATCAGTCCACCAACTCCGAAAGCCGTGCGTTTCTGAGCTGGAACATCGCCGAGTTTTTGGACCTCGAAACCGGCATACGTATTGACGATGCCGCCGGGAACGCCACCTGGGGGCTTATCGCCCTCCACGGAATGTTGCCGTACTTCCTCGAAACAACGGCAACTGCATTCGTGTCAAGTGAAGGCGATGTTGCATTTCGCATCAAGCAATCTCTGGAACTTGCCCTGACACAAGACATTTTCATTTCTCCCCATGCGGAAATCAACGCATATCTCGACGATGTAGTGGACTATCAGGTTGGTGCGGGCGCTTCGGACTTCGAAACAGGTCTGCAGCTGAGGTACGAGATTACCCGGAAATTCGCGCCCTATATCGATCTGGTATATGAGCGCGAACTTGGTGAAACGTCAGTAATCAAACAAGCTCACGGCGAAGACCCTGAACGTACAACCGTCAGGGCTGGCCTGAAATTTAGTTTTTGAGGAACACCACATGAAATTTGGAAAACTCGCAGCCCTGATCGCCTTCGTTGCCCCATCGGCGCCCAATTCGGCAATGGCTCACGCAGACCATGAAGCCTCAGCGTATGGCCACCCCGGAGAAGCATCTCGGGTCTCGCGCACCATCAAGGTCGAAATGACAGAATATGCATTCAGCCTGGCTGATCTTTCGGTGAATACAGGCGAAACAGTGAAGTTCGTGATCTCAAACCACGGAAAACTGAAGCATGAAATGACGATAGGCAGCGAGGCAGAACAGCTCATCCATCGGAAGGAAATGGAAGCCATGTCTGACATGGGCCACGATGAAGGTAAGCATGAAATGCCGGACAATGCCCTTCACCTGGCCCCCGGAGAGACGAAAGAAGTCATCTGGCAGTTCACGAAGGCTGGAAAGATCGAGTTTGCCTGCAATTACCCAGGTCATGCGGATTTGGGAATGCTGGGAAATATCTCAATCGAATAGCGAAGGAGATTCAGATGAAAGTCCAGGGATCGAACGCGATTTTGTCAAAGCGGCAGTTGCTGCTCTTGGCAACGGTAGCAGCCATCACGCCTGCATTGGCCGCAAGCAAGTCACAAATCTCGATACTGGTGTTCAAGGATCCGAGTTGCGGCTGCTGTTCAGGCTGGGTAGAAAAACTTGGGCAAGCAGGCTTCCGTACAACAATCTCCGAAACGGCCGACATGGCCAGTGTGAAGTCCAGGTACAAAATTCCGGATGACCTTTCTTCGTGTCATACCGGCATTGTTCACGGCTTGGTTGTAGAAGGACACGTACCTCCTCAGACATCAGGAGGTTTCTATCATTGAACCGCAAGTCACTTGGCATCGCAGTTCCGGGAATGCCCGCCAACTCACCAGGAATGGAACTCCCCGGAAGCCCCAACGAGCCATATACCGTATGGGAATTTTTTGCCGATGGCACACGTCGGCCGTTCGCAAAACACAGCTGACCTGCTTTACAGTCGCAGCCCTCGAAGGCGCAGCGCATTCGAAATGACGCTGACTGAACTCAGGGACATCGCGGCAGCAGCAATGCCCGGGCTTAGCAGTACGCCGAACAAGGGGTAAAAAACGCCCGCGGCGGCAAACACGCCGACGGCATTGTAGATGAAGGCAAAAAACAGATTCTGCCTGATATTTGTCATGACCGCGTGAGACAAGCGTTGCGCCTTTGCGATGCCCGCAAGATCTCCCTTGAGCAGGGTCACGCCAGCACTTTCAATCGCGACATCAGTGCCAGTGCCCATGGCAATGCCAACGTCGGCCGCGGCGAGCGATGGCGCGTCATTCACGCCGTCACCAGCCATCGCGACAACCCTGCCCTCTGACTTCAGCCGCTGCACATGCTGCAGTTTCTCACCCGGTGAAACATCAGCCACCACGTCTTCAATACCCAATTGGCGAGCCACGGCATCCGCGGTGGTCTTGTTGTCGCCCGTGAGCATGACCACGCGAACACCCGCCGCCTGAAGGGCCACAACGGCAATTTTCGCTGATGCCTTCACCGGGTCTGACACACTGATCAATCCGCTGCACTGTCCATCGACTGCAACAAAGAGAGAAGTTGCTCCCTGGATTCGAAACAGCTGCGCACGCGCCTCTGCTGCGCCAGAAACGACACCGAATGAAAGCATCAGCTTCGCGTTGCCAACGGCAATACGCCTCTCCTCGACAACCCCTGTAACCCCTTGACCCGTCACATCTTCGAAAGACGTGACTTGTGGAATGGACGAACCGCGCTCCTTCGCAGCACGCACGATTGCCGCGCCAAGCGGATGCTCACTGGCTTGCTCAAGCGCCGCAACGAAGCGCAGCAGGTCGTCTGAACTCAACGCCCCGTACACTTCCACTGCCCCGACAGTCGGTTTGCCTTCCGTCAGCGTGCCGGTCTTGTCGACCACCAGCGTGTTCACCTGCTCCAGTCGCTCAAGCGCTCCGGCGTCCTTGATAAGCACCCCTGACTGCGCGCCCCGACCGATACCCACCATCACGGACATGGGCGTCGCAAGTCCAAGCGCGCACGGACAGGCGATGATCAAGACCGCAACTGAAACGACAAGCGCATAACTCAAACGGGGTTCAGGCCCCCAGATCATCCAGGCAACGAATGAGAGAGCCGACACCGCGATGACGGCAGGCACAAACCAGCCCGAGACTTTGTCAGCAAGGCGCTGGATCGGCGCGCGACTGCGTTGCGCCCGTGCAACCATGTCCACAATGCGGGACAGGACCGTGTCGGCACCAACGCTGCGTGCTTCCATCACAAAACTGTTCGACTGATTGATTGAACCGCCAACAACCTTGTCGCCAATCAGCTTGCTGACCGGCATAGGCTCGCCCGTAAGCATGGATTCGTCGACATTTCCCCGACCTTCCAGGATCGAGCCATCCACCGGCACACGCTCTCCAGGCCGTACGCGAAGCCGATCACCCGGAATGATGCGTTCTACAGCCACCAATTCGTCCGATCCATCCCTCAAAACCCGCAGCGCCTCCTTTGGTGCAAGGTTCAGCAGTGCGCGTATTGCACCGCTCGTGCTTTGCCGGGCGCGCAGTTCAAGAACTTGTCCGAGAAGAACCAGCACAACAATAACCGCCGCCGCTTCATAGTAGACCTCAACAGAGCCATCCATCATCTGCAGAGCGACCGGAAACCAGCTCGGGAGCATGGTCGCAACAAGGCTGTATATCGATGACACAAGCGTACCCATCGCAATCAGCGTGAACATGTTCAGGCTCCGGTTGCGCAGCGAATTCCAGCCTCGCACGAAGAATGGCAAGCCACACCAAACCACAATCGGAGCGGAAAAGATGAGCTGCAGCCATTGAGATGTTCGAGCGGAAAGATCATGCAGACGAACAAGACTCATACCTTCTCCACCCATCGAGAGTACAAGCACTGGCAGCAACAACAGGGCGCCAACAATGAGCCGACGGGTCATGTCCGCCAGTTCGGGATCTTCTCCGGTCGCCGCCAGCGAAACATCCTCCGGTTCCAGAGCCATCCCGCACTTCGGACAACTTCCCGGTCCGATCTGGCGGATTTCGGGATGCATGGGACATGTGTAAAACGCATTTCGCTCGGCGGCCGTCAGCTCCGGCTTGCGTTGCTCAGACACCAGGTACATCCGGGGATTCGCTTCAAACTTCTCGCGGCACTTTGCGGCACAGAAATAGATCGTCCGCCCCTCGTGCTGCGTCTTGTGCGGCGTCTTGTGCGGATCAACCATCATGTTGCAGACCGGATCGCGTTCGGTTTTGAGCGATTGCTGTCGCACATCATGGGACTGCGCGTTCTGTTGCTTGCTCATTTCCAAAAACCGCCAACGTGATGGTGAACCGAAATGCCCCTTGCACAGATATACCCCAGGGGGGTATAAATCAATCATGCAGGTGGAAACGAAAAAAGCATGCACCCGCCGCCTCGGCCGCATCGAAGGCCAGGTCCGCGGCATCACCGGAATGATTGAGACAGATCGCTATTGCATTGACGTCATAAATCAATTGCAAGCGATCATGGTGGCTCTTCGAAATGTGGAGCAGGAGATCCTGAAGGATCACCTGTCTCACTGCGTCGAGCACGCGATCCAGTCTGGTAACAAGAAAGACCAGCGGCAGAAGATCGAAGAACTGGTTGCCACTCTCTCTCGCACCCGCGGAAAATAATCCACAAGAGCCTATTGATCGGGATCAAAGCGCTTCCGCGAACTCCGTGCTTACTGCGACCAACTCGCAACTTGACGTACTAGTTGCGACTGCGTATCAATAGCAAAATAGGAGTTCGAAAGTGAAATTGGCCCTTTTTTCCCTTTTTGCGTTGTCCTTGCTGTTGCCCAGCCCCGCTTGGGCAGCAGAAACACCGTCATTCGACATCGTCATCAAGGACCACAAATTCCAGCCAGCAACCCTTGAAATTCCAGCCAACACAAAAGTGAAGCTCGTGGTGAAAAACCAGGACGCTACACCGGAAGAGTTTGAATCGTACGAACTCAACCGGGAAAAAGTCATTCCGGGAAATTCGCAGGCGATCATTTTTGTAGGTCCACTCGAACCTGGAACCTACCCATTCTTCGGCGAATTCAATCAGAAAACCGCCCAGGGAAAAATTGTAGTCAGGTAAGTGCCCTTTGGGGTGGAGATGGTTTCATGTTTGCAGCAACAATTATCGTCTTCCGCGAAGTTCTGGAAGCAGCACTCATTCTCTCTATCGTGGCCGCCGCCACGAAAAACATAGCAGGGCGAACCCTCTGGCTCCTGTGTGGGGTGGTTGGAGGAACTGTCGGCTCGCTCGTTGTTGCAGCTTTCGCAAATGAAATCGCGGAAGCGCTGGATGGGGTCGGACAGGAACTTTTCAATGCATCAGTCCTTGGTGTCGCAGTCCTGATGCTTGGCTGGCACAACATCTGGATGCAACGACACGGCCGGGAACTGGCGGTCGAGATGAACAGAGTCGGCTCGGATGTTTCATCTGGGCACAAATCATTGATGGCAGTAACTGTTGCGGTTGCGCTTGCCGTGTTGCGCGAAGGTTCGGAAGTTGTGCTTTTCCTCTATGGAATTGCAAGCGGCGGCGCGTCTGCAACCGATCTCGCGCTTGGAAGCGCGCTCGGACTTGCAACAGGAGGAGCTGCAGGCTGGGCGCTTTATGCAGGATTGCTGAGCATCCCGATGCGACATCTGTTCGCAACAACGAGCTGGCTGATCCTGTTCCTCGCAGCAGGAATGTCTGCAACGGCCGCGAAGTTCTTGACACAGGCCGACATGCTTCCAGCGCTTGGCAACAATGTCTGGGACACCTCTGCATGGCTCGCGGAAGACACTGTCCTCGGAGAAATCTTGCATGTCATGGTCGGTTATGTTGCGCGACCATCTGGAATCCAGCTGCTGTTCTACACATCGACTATCGCAATTATTGGAGGACTTATGTTCGCGCTGCATCCACGCCGTACAAGTAATGCAAAGCCAGCAGGAGTAGCTGTGGCACTGGTGCTTGTCGCCGCAATGGTCGGCGTCAACACGCCGGAAGCTAAGGCAGGATTCAAGGTCTACACACCTTACGTCGACTATCACGAGCTTGAGATCGAGTATCGCCCGTCTGTCACGATTGACGGAGATGCAACGAAGGACAATGGTCAAACCCAGCTGCTGGGGATCGGCTACGGCGTGAACCAATGGTGGTTCACCGAGGTTTACGCCGAATGGGAGCGCGAACCTGGCGCAGGTGAATCCACCTCGTTTGAATCTTTCGAGTGGGAAAACCGCTTTCAACTGACCAATCCGGGTGAAAATTGGGCCGACGCAGGTTTGCTTGTCGAGTTCGAGCGGACAGACTCCGGAAGCTCCCCGGACAAGCTCGAAGTCGGACTGCTGCTGGCCAAGGATTTTGGCAAGTTCGGCGCCGCCTGGAACCTGGTTGTCGAACGTGAAGTGGGCACAAACGCCAGCGATGACATCGCATTGGCTCAGGCCTTTCAGCTGAAGTACCGTGCCGATCCGGCATTCGAGCCAGGAATTGAATTTTACAATGAGTTTGGCGCCATTGATGACATGCCTGACTTCGATCAGCAGGAACACTTCGTCGGCCCGGTTGCCGAAGGAAAATTCCTGCTCGACGACAAGGGCACGAAGCTCAAATACAACGTCTGCTACCTGTTCGGATTGACTGACGGGGCCCCCGATGGCGTAGCCAAAGCGGTCATTGAACTCGAGTTTCCTCTTTAGGGTTGTTGGACTTTCGTTGAGGCCTGGGGCTGCACGCGTGCAGCCTCGGGATTGGTGGCAGGATCGGATTCGGCTTCCTTCAACCGCTCCCTGGCCGCAGCAGCTTCACGCTGACGGTTCCACATCGCTGCATACGCACCATTGCGCGCCAGCAGGTCGGAATGCCGGCCCCGTTCCACGATTTGCCCCTGATCCAGAACAAGTATCTCGTCTGCATCCACGACCGTCGACAGGCGGTGCGCGATTACCAGTGTCGTCCGGTTGCGCGAAACTTCCCGCAACGCTGACTGAATTTCCCTCTCTGTATGAGTGTCCAGTGCCGATGTCGCTTCGTCCAGCAACAGGATCGGAGGGTTTTTCAGGATCGTTCGGGCAATCGCAACACGCTGCTTCTCACCACCAGACAGCTTCAGGCCACGCTCGCCAACCATCGACTTGAACCCATCCGGCAGTTGACGAATAAACGGTTCGATTTGGGCGAGCCTGGCTGCTTCCTCGATTTCCTCATCCGACGCCGAGATGCGGCCATACTTGATGTTGTACCGGATGGTATCGTTGAACAGCACTGTATCTTGCGGAACGATACCGATGGCAGCGCGCACTGAATCCTGGCGGACATCACGAATGTCCTGACCGTCGATCAGCACCCTGCCGGACTGAATTTCATAAAAACGATACAGAATGCGCGAGATGGTGGATTTTCCAGCCCCCGACGGACCGACGATGGCCAGGGTCTTGCCCGCTGGAACTGTAAAGCTGACGCCCTTGAGGATAATCCGTTCCGGATCATAGGCGAAGACAACATTCTCAAAACGGACCTCACCACCATTGATCTGCAATTCAGGCGCATCCGGCTTGTCCTTCACTTCCGGCGGCACGTTCAGCACATCGAACATTTTTTCCATGTCGATGAGAGCCTGGTTGATTTCGCGGTACACCGTGCCAAGCAGGTTCAACGGTACATAGAGTTGCGTCAGAAACCCGTTCACGACCACAAGTCCACCGATCGTCATCATATTCTGCGAAATCTGGTAAGCAGCAAGGCTCATCACGGCTACCAGACCGGTTGTGATAATTGCAGCCTGGCCCGCATTCAGGAATGACAGTGACATCTGCGATTTTTCGGACGCATCCGCATACCTGACCATTGCCTGATCGTACCGGCTGGCTTCGTGCGGTTCATTGTTGAAGTATTTGACCGTTTCGTAGTTCAGCAGGCTGTCGACCGCCTTGGTGTTGGCTTCGGTATCGCTGTCATTCATGCTCCGGCGAATTTCCGTGCGCCAGGAAGTTACCTTGATCGTGAAGTATCCATACACGACCACCGTAACCACGGTGATGGCAACATAGCCCCAGTGATAGACCCAGAACAGGTACGCACAGACCAGCACCAGCTCCAGAATGGTTGGTGCGATTGAAAAGAGAACATAAAACAGCAATACGTCGATACCCTTCGTTCCGCGCTCAATCACACGCGTCAGACCGCCAGTCTTGCGTTCAAGGTGAAACCGAAGCGACAGCGCATGAATATGACGGAACGTCCGCCCGGCGACCGTTCGCACTGCATTGTAGACAGCCTTCGCAGCAATCGCGTCACGCAACTGCGCAAACGCTTGCATCAAAATACGCGCGACCCCGTATGAAACAATGAAAGCGATCGCAACACCCACCGCCTGCAAGGGCTTTCCGTTGCCACCGAGGGCGTCAACTGCTGATCCGTAGAACAGTGGAAAGGCAAGCGTGGCGACCTTGGCAAGCACCAGCGCGATCATTGCGACCACGATGCGGGCCTTGAGATCGAACCTGCCATCGGGCCACAAATACGGAACGATGGCCTTGACGGTTGCAATGCGGCTCAAGCCCTTTTGGGCGTCGCCAGCGGTGACAGTTGATCTTCCAGGTGAGGGAGGCATGTGGGATGCCTTAAGGCATCCCTGCACTCAATTCCACAAAAACCGCTGATGCGGCGGCTCTAGCCGGGAAGATAAAGCCTGCGGCCGTGATAGATGAGATCCGGGTTTCCAATACTGTGCCTGTTGGCCCTTAAGATACGCTTCCACTTGCGACCATCGCCATAGTGGCGCTTGGCAAGGCGCCACAAGCTGTCTCCCCGGCGAATCTTGACATACCGGCCCGAAACTTTGGGAGCGCTTGCATTGCCAGGCGTGGTGGGCACCGCCTCTGCAGAAGCGCTGGGCTTGGCCGGTTCCGGGGCTGCCACCTTCGTGGCCACAAGGCTGAGGTTGAGATCTGCACTGTCCATCTGCTTCCCGTCCGCATTCAGCAATACAATGCGCACAGCCGAAACATTGACCGCCGTTTCATTCTTGACTGTAAGGCCCCACGTCCCATCGGATGCGACCTTCGTCGACACCACCAGCTTGTTGTTCACCTGCAGTTGGATTGTTGCACCAGCATCAGCTTTCCCGTTGATCGTGGCAGAACCCTTTCCGTCCGGGACCGCACGCTCAATCACGATTCCTACGTCTGGCTCTACCTTTGCTGCCTCGGCGCCTTCGTCCGGTTTGGGTTCAGATGCCATCAACGTGATGCGCGGCAAGCCACCCGCGCTCGCAGGCGGACTGACGAGCGCCTTCTGGGGCCCGGTGACGGGTTCTGCTGACGCGCGCTTTGCAACAACTGCAAGCGCAAATTCTTCACGAACTGCGGGGACCTTGAATTCGACTGTCCAGTTTCCGGTCTTGTCAGCACGCCCTGTACCAAGCGGCTTGCCGTCACGTGTGACCGACACTTCATCGCCTGGCGAAGCCGTCCCCGTGAATGAGGCTCGACCTCGGTGATCAACGCCGACGGTCGAGAATGCCGGTGACGCGCCCGCCACAGAACCACTCATGACCTCCTGTGCAGTGGCAGCACCCGTCTTCTGTTCAGTTGCTGCAATCGCGGTCGTTGCGGCATCGGATTTGCCGGGTGCAGGAGTTTCGGTTGCCTCGCCAAGGGGCACCGTTGCCCTGGCATCCGCGTCCAGCCCTCTTGCAGCCCCTGTGGGCTTCCGGGTCAGACCGAAGATCACGGCAGAGATCAAAAACATGAGTGCCAGAATCACTATGACGCGCGCCATGCCTTCCAAATATTCCTATTTTGATCAGGCCGCACTCTAGTCTTCGCTCGTTGAGCGGCAAATGTGCGAAACAGCCTTTCAACAGCTTATTGGCTATTGATTCAGTGACTTCAGGTAGCGCGCTATGGCGTTCCTGTCTTCAGCCGTGAGCAGCTTGGTGTTGTCTTCAATGACTTCTGCCATCGGCCCCTGCACCGAATCGAAATCCGGCTTGACACCACTTTTGAGGTACTCCTCTATTTCCTCAACTGACCAATGGGCGAAATCGCTCTTCGAAGGACCAACGAGGGCGGGTACCGCCCACCCTTCTGGTCCTTTCGGATTGCCGCGAAGAAACGCCGATGAATCCATGGCGCCCAAGACATTTCGCGGCGTATGGCACTCGCCGCAGTGTCCCAGTGCCTGCGCCAGATAGCGACCACGCGCGACCTCGACAGGTTCAGTCGGTGGGGTACCGGGTATCTCGTTCTGGAAGAACAGCAATTTCCAACCTTTCATCAAGCCCCGCCACGTGAATGGAAACTGAAGCTGATGTGGCCGGTTTCGCGCCTTCACTGGCTGAAGTGAAAACAGATAGGCCTTGATGGCCAACGCGTCACTCACTCGCATGTGAGAGTACGAAGTATACGGAAACACCGGATACAACTGCTCTCCATGAGATCCCGTGCCGTCGAGCAGCGCGTCGAGAAATTCGTCGTCACTCCAGGCACCAATGCCGGTGGCTATGTCCGGCGTAATATTGGGAGAATAAAAAGTTCCAAATGGCGTCTTCAACGCCCGTCCGCCCGCAAACCTTGCGCCGCCACCTTTGCGATCCCAATGACAACTAACGCAGCCAGCAGCCACCGTCAGGTACGCACCACGCTCCACCATGCCCGGTGATTTGCTGCTCAGGCCCGATGGAATGCTCTCCCGGGTGTGCGACCAAAGAAGTAGCCAAACCAAAATGGCAGCGCCGAGAACAAGCCCTGCCAGCAAGGAAATTCGCAATACCATTACTGCGGTGTTTCAGGTCCGCGGAACGGCGTGTGGCATCCGCCGCACGATTTCTTCACATCGCCAAACGCGGCCTCAAACTTCGTCGCATCGCCAACAGCATCGCTCGCACCTTTCAGCGCCTTTGCAAGTGCATCGGCAGCGGCCTTGAAATCCGCAGGCTTGCTCCAGATATCTTGCAGCGCTCGCGATTTTGTTACGCCTGCATCACCAACGCCTGTTCCTTTGGGAAACTTCGACGGGATGGACTCCGCGAAGGCGATCGCCTTGGCCAAGTGATCCTTCGCCACTGCCGGATCGGTTGCGTCATGCGCGCCTTTCACGTTTCCGACAAGCGACTTCATGCCGGCAACGCGGTCATCAACAATCTGCTGGGGCGACATCGTTCCCGCGGCCCACGCCGTTCCGGCAATGAGCACAAAACCAAGAACCAGACCGCTCGACACAACTTTCATCACAACTCTCCCGTTTGGGGTCCGAAGACAGCCCGTTTACCTATCGTTACCCATTGTTTGAGCCCCGCCAAGCCCCAAATTGATAGTAAGATGCAAAACCATCACGCTTTTGACACAAGCGGAGGGGAAGCTCGCAAACAATTTACAGTCGGATTCTATAATTACCGGCACATAAGGACTATTCGGAAATTTCGATGCGCAAACTGATTGGTGTGTGTGTTTTCTGCGGTTCCTCTGAAGGTAGCGACCCGGCCTATGCCCAAGCAGCCAAGGATCTTGGTCGCCATATTGCCGAAGCCAACGCAAGGCTGATTTATGGCGGCGCCTCGATCGGCCTCATGGGCGAAGTCGCAAGTGCCGCCCTGGAAGCGGGTGGAGAAGTCATCGGAATCATTCCGCAGTTTCTGCGGGCGCGCGAGATCGAGCTCGCCAGCCTGACTGAACTCGTGATCACGCCGAACATGCATGAACGCAAGGAACGGATGCACGGGCTCTCGGATGCGTTTGTTATTCTGCCAGGCGGACTGGGCACGCTTGAAGAAGTACTTGAAGCCATGACATGGGCCCAACTTGGTCTGCACAAGAAACCCATCGTCTTCGTGAACATCAAGGGGTTCTGGGACCCGCTTTTCGCGACCTTCGACCGGGTGCATACTCACAACTTCGCCCGCTACGGTCTCAAGGAACTTTATACGGTCGTGAGCAGGGTCGAAGACACCATCCCGGCGATTCTGGACTTTCACCGTCAGGCAGCTGAATAGCGTTCCCGCCTGAAGGCATCCCACGTCACAAGCGCCAGTGCGCTCCATATCAGCGCGAATGTGATCGCATGCGCATGTGTGAATGTCTCGCCATACAAGAACACGGCCAGCGTCAGACTGATCGAAGGAGCGAGATATTGCAGGAACCCCACCATGAACAATGGAATGCGCCGCGCACCCGCAGCAAAGAGCAGCAACGGGATCGCAGTCAGAGGGCCTGCCAGTATCAGGTAGAAATCGTTCAGCGTTCCAAACTTGCCAAACGCCCCGGTGTCCGATGTAAACAGGTAGAGCAGGTAGCCAAGTGAAACCGGCATGAGAATTATCGTTTCCACAGTCAACCCCTCAACGGACTCGACGCTGACCATTTTGCGAATAAGTCCATAGACGCCAAAGCTCACCGCCAGTACCAGGGACACCCATGGCAGATAGCCGAGGGCCAAAGTCTGGTTCGCAACGCCCAGCACGGCAAGTCCGATTGAGACCTTTTGCAACAGCGTCAGGCGTTCCTTGAGTACAAGCACGCCAAGCACGAAACTCACCAGCGGGTTGATATAATAGCCTAGGCTCGTGTCGATGATACGCTCGGCCGACACCGCCCAGATGAAGACGCCCCAATTCAACGCGATCAATATGGAACTTGCGGTCAGGGCAGCCAGCGTACGTTTCCGCCACAGGGCGGCCCACAAATGGCTTGTCCGGTTACGGTACTGAACCAGGAAAAGCGTAAAGACCAGTGTCCACACAATTCGATGCGCGACTATTTCCACAGCACTCACGTGCGAAATCTGTTTCCAGAAAATCGGAATGATGCCCCAGACGATATAGGCACTGGAGGCGTAAATCATGCCTGTCCGATCAGGCTTGTGCAGACTCATTTTCCCTGACGATCCAGTTGGTTGGCTTCGGCGGCTGTACTCACGAAGAGCCGATGCTGCCAATGGCTGGCGCTCGGTCACGCAACAGTTTGTACGTGATGGAATCGATAAGGGCTTCAAACGACGCATCAACGATGTTGGCAGAAACCCCAACGGTCGACCATCGGTTTCCAGCGGCGTCGGCGCTTTCAATCATGACGCGTGTGACTGCTTCAGTACCCGCAGTCAGGATACGCACCTTGTAGTCAACCAGCTTGAGATCTTCGAGCCATTTGGAAAAGCGTCCAAGATCCTTGCGCAGCGCATTGTCCAGTGCATTGACCGGTCCGTTTCCTTCTCCAACATTCATGATGCGCTCGCCATCCACGACGACTTTTACCACTGCCTCGGAAACTGTAACCTCTTCACCAAGGGCATTGTGCCGACGCTCCACCGATACGCGGAAGCCGTCCACTTTGAAAAAAGTCTCAACCTTGCCCAAAGCGCGCCGGGCAAGCATCTCAAGTGATGCTTCGGCGCCGTCATAGGAGTAGCCCAGGAATTCACGTTCCTTTATCTGGTCCAGCAATCCGACCACGCGCGGATCCTTGGCATCGATGTCAAATCCCATTTCGGCAAGTCTGCCCATCAGGTTGGAACGGCCAGCCTGGTCCGATACGGGGATTTTACGTGCATTTCCAACGGTCTCCGGAGGGACATGCTCATAGGTTCGTGGATCCTTCATGACCGCCGATGCGTGAAGCCCGCCCTTGTGTGCAAACGCAGAACTCCCGACATAGGGCGCGTGACGGTTTGGCGCCCTGTTTAGGATTTCATCGAGCAGCCGCGACAGGTGCGTCAGTTGCTTCAGCCGTTCTCGCGAGATGCCAATTTCATATTGCGAGGCAAATTCGGGTTTCAGAATGAGTGTTGGAATCAGAGATACAAGATTGGCGTTGCCGCAACGCTCGCCAAGCCCGTTCAAGGTTCCCTGCACCTGACGCACGCCAGCCCTGATCGCTGCCAGCGTGTTGCCAACCGCATTCTCTGTGTCGTTGTGAGCATGGATTCCAAGCCGATCACCAGGTAAAGCCCGCACAACTTCGGAAACAATGCGCTCCACCTCGTGAGGAAGCGTGCCGCCATTTGTGTCGCACAGCACTGCCCAGCGTGCGCCACCGTCGAGCGCCGCCTTCAGGCACGAGATAGCAAATTCCGGATTCGATTTGTATCCGTCGAAGAAGTGTTCGGCATCAAACATGGCTTCGCGGGTTCGCTTCACAACTTCCTGCATGCTGGCCCTGATGGCTTCCAGGTTATCCTCGCGACTGACTTCAAGAATTTTTTCGACATGAAAGTCCCAGGACTTTCCGACCAGGCAACAGGCATGGGACCACGCCTCCAGAACGCTCACGAGCCCGGGGTCATTGCCCACGCTGCGCCCTGCCCGCTTGGTCATCCCGAAGGCAACGAACTTTGCGGTCTTCAGTGGCAAAGGCTCTGAAAAGAACTTGGTGTCAGTGGGATTGGCACCTGGCCAGCCACCTTCAATATAGTCCAGGCCAAATTCGTCCAGCGCCAGCGCGATCTGGCGCTTGTCTTCAACGCTGAAGTCAACGCCTTGTGTCTGCGCCCCGTCACGAAGCGTCGTATCAAACAGATAGATGCGTTCCCGTCTCACGATACGACCTTCCATGTTGTACCCTTGGGGCCATCCTCGATTGCAACTCCCATGGCAGCAAGCTCACCACGCAAGCGGTCGGCTTCTGCAAAGTTCTTTGCCGTGCGGGCAGCGTTCCGCTTTGCAATCATGTCTTCAACGGCGTAAGCATCAACGGTCTGCCCCACGACAAGGTCCTGATCGCGCTCACCACCATACAACCCGGCAAAACTCAGCGCGCGCCTCAATTGCGCACGGTCTGCACCGTTGCTGCGCGCTCTGCCCGCCAGTCCGTGCAATACCGTCATGGCGGCGGGTGTGTTCAGGTCGTCCGATAGTGCTGCAACAAAGTCTGGATGCACATCAGCAGATTCCGGCGCGTCGTGGATGATGCGCGCCCAATCCATCAGCGTTGAACGCGCCGCTGTCAACCGGTCAACGGTCCAGTCAATCGGCTGGCGGTAATGTGTCTGCAGCATTGCAAAGCGTAGGACGCGCCCGTGCCATTGCTGGTCGCCAAACTTCTTTTCGGCGAGCAACTCGCGGATCGTTATGAAGTTACCTAGCGACTTGGACATCTTCTCGCCTTCAACCTGAAGGAAACCATTGTGAAGCCAGTAGTTCGCAATGGGTTTTCCATGATGGACACCTGCACTCTGTGCCACCTCGTTTTCGTGATGCGGAAACATCAGGTCGATGCCACCGGCATGAATGTCAAACGTTTCTCCAAGGTGCTTTTCCCCCATCGCCGAGCATTCAATGTGCCAGCCCGGACGACCACGCCCCCAAGGACTGTCCCAGCCCGGCATGGATGCGTCGGATGGCTTCCACAGCACAAAATCCATGGGATTCTTCTTGTACGGCGCGATTTCGACACGCGCGCCTGCAAGCATCTCGTCAAGCGAGCGCCGGGACAACCTGCCATAGCCTGGATCCGAAGGGACATCGAACAGCACATGCCCTTCGGCGACATAGGCGTGTTTGTTGGACACCAAAAGCGAAATCATCGCCACGATTTCGTCCATACTTTCGGTCACACGGGGTTCAACTGTTGGAGAAAGGCAACCGAGCGAAATCGCATCCTCCTGATAGATCTTCGCGGTACCCTCGGTCAGATCGCGAATAGAAACCTTGCGTTCCGCCGCGCGCGCAATGATCTTGTCTTCCACATCAGTGATGTTGCGCACGTAGGTAACGTGGCTTTCGCCGTAGATGTGACGAAGCAGGCGGAACAGCACGTCGAACACGATCACGGGCCGACCATTGCCAATATGCGCAAAGTCGTACACCGTCGGTCCGCACACATACATGCGCACGTTCTTCGGATCGATCGGCTTGAAGACCTGCTTCTCGCGCGCCAGTGTGTTGTAGACCGTCAAGCTCATCATCAAATCCTCAAGCATTCCGTCCGGTTGGCGGGTGCTGGGATTCAGGTCTCAGGATGAGAAAGGAATCAGTAGCGCGGCCGCCTGAATTGGTTCAGCCACAAATACAAATGAAGAGGCCAGCAATCACCTTTGCAGGTGTTGCACCGGTCTGTTCAGAACTGGAAGTTCCGATCATAACGATTGCCGTTCCTCTATGCCGCCTGACCGGAAAGCCGCTTCTGGGCCCGTTCAGGTCCAATGAGCGGTAGCAGTTTTTTCATTTCAGGTCCATGGGCCTGCCCCGTCAAGGCTAACCTTAGCGGCATAAACAAAGCCTTACCTTTGGCCCCCGTTTTGGCTGTAATTGCGCTGGTCCATTCACTCCAGGTCGTTTCGCTGAAAGGCCCGTGCGGCAACAATCCGCGGGCCTGTTCTGCAAATTCAGCGCTCTCAATGACAGGATCAAGCGGCCCCTGAACAACACGCCACCACCCCGACGCTTCGTTCAGCAATTGGATGTTATCGCGAACCGTCTCCCAGAAAACTGCCCCGCCACCGACACCCAGACCCTCGAGTCTTGCAGAGATAGCGTCGAAAGGCAGGGCATGCAGAAGCTTGTGATTGATGACCCGGACTTCAGTCAGTTCGAAGTGAGCAGGTGCTCTCGAAAATTTTGACAGGTCGAAGTCTGCAACGAGTTCGTCAAGCGTACCGCGCGCGACAACCGGATCCGACGTTCCCAGCTTTGCCAGCAAACTGTTGATCGCCTGCGGCTCAACGCCTTCCTTCCGGAATTCTTCAATCGAAAGCGAGCCAATACGCTTCGAAAGCGCTTCTCCGCCTGTACCGACCAGCATCGAGAAATGCGCAAACTGCGGGACGGGCGCGCCCAGCGCTTCAAAAATTTCAATTTGCACACCTGTATTGGTGACGTGATCCTCACCGCGAATGATGTGGGATATGGCGAAGTCGATGTCATCGACAACGCTTGGCAGGGTGTACAGAAAGCGTCCATCTTCTCGGATCAGGACCGGATCGGAAAGCGATGCAGTCTCGATGTGCACAGGTCCGCGGATGATGTCATGGAATTCGACGGACTTGCCCGACAGCTTGAAACGCCAATGCGGCTTGCGCCCCTTTGATTCAAGTTCCGTTCGCTGATCGTCAGTGAGGCTCAGCGCGGCGCGGTCATAGACGGGCGGCTTGTGCTGAGCCAACTGCCGCTTGCGACGTCTGTCAAGTTCGTCCGCTGTCTCGTAGCAGGGATACAGCCGCCCCATCGCACGAAGATTGTTGGCTGCTGCCTCATGCTGGATCGCCCGCTCGGACTGCTTTGCGAACAGGTCGTGCGAGAGCCCAAGCCAGGCCAAGTCGGTTTCAATTCCTTTGGCAAACTCATCAGTTGACCGCTCTGCATCGGTATCATCAAGACGCAACAGGAACTTGCCGCCGGTCTTTCGCGCGAACAAACAGTTGGTGAGCGCCGCGCGAATATTGCCGACGTGAAGTTTGCCAGTGGGGCTTGGGGCGAAGCGGACGACTGTAGTCATGGTCATTCCATTACGTCATGGCCGGGCTTGATATCAATTGTCAAAAGCGCACGCCGGACGTGAGATCGCTCAGGTCGCGTCCCGGAACGCATTTGTTATGGGATAGCGGCGGTCGCGCCCGAAGTTTCGCCGTGTGATCTTGACCCCCGGAGGCGCTTGCCGTCGCTTGTACTCGGCAATGGACAGCAAATGCTCTATCCGCTTGATCGTCGCCAGGTCATGACCGCGCTTCATGATTTCTTCAACCGGCATCTCGCCTTCGACAAGGCACTCCAGAATGTCATCAAGCTTGGGATAGGGCGGAAGCGAATCCTCGTCTTTTTGGTTGGCGCGCAATTCTGCCGTAGGAGGTTTTGTAATCACACGTTCAGGCATCACGCGGCCAGACGGACCAAGCGCGCCTTTGGGCGCGTGCGAATTGCGCCAGCTCGACAGCGCAAAGACCTGCATCTTGTACAGATCCTTCAGAACGTTGTAGCCGCCGCACATGTCCCCATAAAGCGTCGCATACCCGACCGACATTTCAGACTTGTTTCCGGTGGTTACAACCATCGGCCCAAACTTGTTGGACAGCGCCATCAGGATCACGCCGCGGATACGCGACTGGATGTTCTCTTCGGTTGTATCCGGAGCCCTCCCGGAAAACGCTGGCGACAGCATGCCCCCAAAGGCCTTGACGACATCTTCGATCGCTATCGAGTCCAGCTTCGTACTCAACAGGCGAGCAACTTCGGACGCATCATCGAGACTGTCCTGTGACGTGTATGTCGAGGGCATCATCACGCAGTGCACGCGATCGGCACCTAACGCATCAACGGCGACGGCAGCGGTCAGCGCAGAGTCGATACCACCTGAAAGTCCAAGCACCACCCCCGGAAACCGGTTCTTGCGCACATAGTCGCCCAGACCCAGCATCATCGCCTGATAAATCGCCTCCAGGCCCGCTGGCAGTCGTGACTTCGCTCCGGCTTCACAAATCCAGGTTCCGCCCTTCCGCTGCCAGTGCGTGATCACGAGCGCTTCTTCCCAGGCAGGCATTTGCAAGGCGAGACTGCGGTCGGCGTTCAACACAAACGATGCACCGTCGAATACCAGTTCGTCCTGCCCTCCCATTTGGTTGAGATACCCGAGCGGCAACCCGCTTTCGACAACCCGCGCGACGGCGATGTTCAGGCGGGTTTCTTCCTTCGAATATTCGTAGGGCGATCCGTTCGGCACCAGCAGGATTTCCGCACCGGTCTCCGACAGGCACTCAACGACATCACCCTTCCAGATATCTTCGCAGATCGGAACGCCAATCCGCACGCCCCGCACATCAATAGGCCCCGGCATCGGTCCAGGTACGAAAACCCGCTTTTCATCAAAGACGCCATAGTTGGGAAGGTCAACCTTGAAGCGCACAGCCTTCACTAGCCCGCCATCAAGATAGGCATAGGCATTGTGCAGATTGCCTGCATCCAACCAAGGGCTACCGATCAGCACACCAGGACCCGTGCCGGTGTCCCTGGCAAGCGCCTCTACGGCGGCGCGCGCGTCGGCCTGCAGCGCAGGCTTCAGGACCAGGTCTTCAGGTGGGTACCCAACAATGAACAGCTCGCTGAACATCACGATGTCCGCGCCTTGCGCCGCGGCATCGGCTCTGGCCTTTCTCGCCTTTGCAAGGTTTCCGGGTATGTCACCGAGGATCGGGTTCAGCTGCGCAAATGCAATCTTGAGAGAGTCGGTCATGACACTCACCTTAACCGAAATTGCCCATGCATGCGCTCACGACACTGGACAATTTCCTGGGATCAAACGGCGGACTTTACCGCGGCAACAACCTTGTCAATCTGTGCGTCTGTCAGATAGGGATGCATCGGCAGGCTCATCACGCGCTCCGCAAGCTTCTCGCAAACCGGCAAGCCACCCTTCGGGGCATAGGCCGCGAAGGCTTTGTGCTGGTGCAACGACTTGTAATAGTAGATCGAAGTCGGCACGCCCGCTTCCTGGAGCTTCTTCATGATGTCGGCGCGATTGTTGACCATGATCGTGAACAGGCCCCACGCGTTCTGGCTGCCCGCGGGAACATGCTGCATTTCAACCGAATTTCCCAAGCCCTGCCGATAGCGCTGGGCAACACGCTCGCGCGCCTTCATCTCGTCGGCAAACACCGTCAGTTTTGAAAGAAGAACGGCACACTGGACCGAATCCAGTCGTCCGTTGACACCAACGCGGATGGATTCTTTCTTCACGGCATCGGTTCCATGCCAGCGGATCGACGACCAGCGGTCGAAGCGCGCCGCATCATCCGTCAGCATGGCCCCGCCGTCGCCGTAACAACCAAGTGTCTTGGATGGATAGAAACTGGTCGCCGTCATGTCGGTCAGCGCACCGATGCGGGTACCATTCTGCGCACCACCGAAGCTCTGTGCGGCGTCTGCCAGCACCAGCATGCCGTGCTTCTTCGCAACCTTGTTGATCGCAATGTAGTCTGCCGGAAGGCCGTAAAGGTCAACTGCAATCACCATGCGCGGTCGCAGGGTTCCCTCGCGAAGCACGGCTTCGATCTGAGACTCAAGATGGGTCACATCGATGTTGCACGTGTGTGCATCCACATCCACGAAAACAGGCGTGGCTCCAGCCACCAATACGGCGTTGGCTGTGGCGTTGTAGGTAAAGCCCGGGATGAAGATGGCGTCGCTTGCTTTCACGTCTTCGCCCATGAGGGCAATTACCAGCGCGTCAGTCCCGCTCGCTACTGCAAGCGCATGCTTTGCACCCGCCCACGCGGCGAGCTGGGCTTCAAACTCGGCCACCTCAGGACCGCCAATAAAGGCGCCGTGATCCAGGACTTTCTGCCAGCGTTTCTCAATATCTGCACGCAGCATTTTCTTGGGCGTTTCAAGATCAAAGAAACGGATCGGGCCCGCATCCGCGCTCGCGGTGCGGGTATCAGATGATTTGGCTTCAGGCATGGACAAGTCTCTTTTGACTGGCGGGGGACTTCGCAGAATCCAGGATCTTGAGTGCCGTATCAAGCGCCTGGCGCGCTTCACGTGGAGCGATCGCGGCAGGACGCTTTTCGCGGACCGCGCGGACAAATTGCGCGACGCCGTGGCCCAGCGGGTCAATCGATGGACATGGCATGCCGACGACACTTGTTCCCTGGCTCGCCAGCGATTTGATGTTGCGCGGTGTGGTGTTTGTCATTTCACGGGTCAGGAAGTCGATATGGATTTCACCGTCCGGATAGGTCACGCGCATGAAGCGCTTGCGCTCATCAGCCATGCGGCTGGCAAAAAGATTGATCTCCATTCCGTCGGCCAGCATCACCACGGCTGCAACCTCGTCGGAGCGCGAAGGCATCGAACGTTCCGTGGCTTCAATCGATACGACGTCCGCCGAATTCAGTTGATGCGCAAGGTCGATATCATGGATCATGAGATCCAGAACGACACTGACGTCAGTGTTTCTTGGATTGAATGGAGCGGCGCGGTGCGTCTCGATCCTGAGCGGCTTCACATTGCCGTCAAACAGGCCGAGCCAGCGCATGACAAATCGTTCCTGGTGTCCCGTGTGCAGCACGGCGCCGCGCGCCTCCGACACACGCACAAGCGCATCAGCTTCACGCATCGTCGCCGCCAGAGGCTTTTCGACAAACACATGCTTGCCCTGGTTCAGGCAGCCGACGCCGATCTCGCCATGATAGCGTGCGGGTGCAGCGATCGTCACGATGTCGACATGAGGCAGCATGGCACGCCAGCCGGCAAATGCGGTGACGCCGAAATCATTCGCAAGCGTCTGCGCGCGCACTTCGGACACGTCGGCGATGCCCACAAGCTTCACGCCCGGCAGCGACGCATATTTTTGCGCGTGCAAGCGGCCAAACGCACCGGCTCCAATAACGCCAGCCCTGATCTCCTGAAGGTTGTCCGCCTGCATACCCGGTACCTGTTTCCTAACTGAACTGCGCAACCCACGCGTGCGGGTCATGATGTCTGCTTTGATTCTTCTACGCCACAAGGGGTACTGACGCAGCAATTCAACAAATATTGCAACCCTGTCATGTGAAACCTGCCGCTTGCTGCAATGGCAGATTTCGAAGACAAGATATGGTTGACAGCACTCGCAATCCACAACCTGGAGACAAACCATGACGAACCTGACAGGTCACGAAATCCGCCTCAAGAGCCGCCCCGTCGGAATGCCGACAGCAGACAACTTCGAATATGCGAAAGCCGCGGTCCCCCAGCCCAAGGACGGCGAAGTCATCGTCCGCAATATCTGGATGTCCGTTGACCCGTATATGCGCGGCCGCATGGTCGATCGCGAGAGCTATGTCCCGCCGTTCCAGATTGGCCAGGCATTGCAGGGCGGAGCAGTCGGTCAGGTCATTTCTGCAGGCAAGGGGGCAACACTTGCAGTCGGCGATTATGTCCAGCACATGCTCGGCTGGCGCGAGTATGCCGTCGTCGGTCCAGCTTCCATGCCTCAGAAGATCGATCCGAAACTGGCGCCGGTGCAAAGCTTCCTCGGCGCTCTCGGCATGCCGGGCATGACCGCGTATGCCGGCCTCTTTCGCATCGGCGCCTTCAAGGCAGGTGACACGGTTTTCGTGTCTGCAGCATCCGGTGCGGTGGGCTCAATCGTATGCCAGCTTGCAAAAGCTCACGGCGCATATGTCGTAGGATCGGCAGGCTCTGACGAGAAATGCCAGTGGCTGGTGAAAGAAGCCAAGATCGACAAGGCCATCAACTACAAGAAGGAAACCGACCTCGACAAAGCCGTCGGCGCCGCATTCCCGAAAGGAATTGATGTCTACTTTGAAAACGTTGGCGGCAAGCATCTCGAAGCGGCGCTGAACCACATGCGCATCTTCGGACGCATCGCCGTGTGCGGAATGATCGAGCAATACAACGCAACGACACCCACGCCGGGCCCATGGAACATCATCATGACCATTCCCAAGAGCCTGCGCATCGAAGGCTTCGTTGTGTCGAACCATTTTGATTTGTTGCCGAAGTTTCATCAGGAGATGGGCAAACTCATCGCCGAAGGAAAGATGAAGTGGCAGGAGAGTGTAACCGAGGGTTTACAGAACGCTCCGAAAGCATTCTTGGGGTTGTTCACCGGCGAAAACTTCGGCAAGGCTCTGGTCAAAATCGGCCCCGATAAGGCAATTTAGAGAATCACTACATGCAAGCGGGGAAATTCAATGTCGACGAACAAGCGCTGGGTTCTTGCCAAACGACCTGAAGGCGTTCCGCGCGTGGCAGATTTCCTTTTAGAAGAAAGCGTACTGCCCGAACTGCAAGACGGGCAGGCGCTTATCCGCGTCGATCACATCTCCGTCGATCCCGGCATGCGCTCAAGGCTGTCGGGAGATTCTTATGCGCCAGCCCTAGAACTCGGCGCTACAATTGAAAGCGCAGGAATTGGCAAAGTCATCAAGTCGACCAATCCCAAGATCAAAGACGGCGCACTCGTCTGGGGCAGCTTCGGTTGGCAAACGCATCTCCTCACTGACGGACGCGGCGTGCAAGCGCTCGACCCCAACTTCTATGAAGGCAAGATCGCCCCGACCGCAGCGATCGGCCTCTTTGGAATACCGGGTCTGACCGCATTCTTCGGCATGTTCGAGATCGGCAAGGTTCGAGGCGGCAACACGGTCCTGGTCTCATCGGCGGCCGGAACCGTTGGCGCAACCGCGGGCCAGATCGCCAAGATCCAAGGCTGCACCGTCGTGGGCCTTGCAGGATCGGAGGCCAAATGCGCCTATCTGAAAGAGATCGGTTTCGACACGGCCATCAACTACAAGACCACAGGCGATCTGACGGAGGCATGCAAGGCCGCCGCGCCCAAAGGCTACGACATCTACTTTGACAATGTCGGAGGCGAAACGCTCGACGCCGCAATTCTAAATATGCGCAGGCACGGCCGCATCGTCGTCTCGGGCCAGATCTCCGAGTACAACACGCAGACCCCCCGCGGCATCCGCCACACGCTGCCTTTCATCACCCAGCGCCTCAGGATGGAAGGCCTGGTCGTCTATGACCACTCAGTTCAATTCGATGAAGCGCGCCGACAAATGGCTGAGTGGGTGAACGAAGGCCGCCTTAGCTATCGCGAAGAGATCATCGAAGGTATCGAAAACACGCCGGAGGCCTTTATCGGTCTCTTCAAGGGTGATAGCTTTGGGCGCAGGCTTGTCCACGTGAACTGACGCCGACGGTCCGAGAGGATTGGATGAAAGGGGAGACTCTGACCGATGCCGATCAATCGAGCACTCAAAATTGCAGCACACGCAGCTTTGCTTTTCGCTGCGCTCACCGCCTCCGCCTCCGCAACTGATCTGACCGGCAAATGGCGCGTGACTTGGGCTCAAAACGTCAACAACACCAACAATTTGGACTTGACGCAATCCGAGAACCGCATCACCGGAACCTATGTGAACGATGCGAAAGAAAATTGCAGAATTACCGGAACAATCGACGAAGCAGGGACACAATTGGCTCTCCAAGTCGCCTGCAAGACTTGGGGCATCCGCATGGAAGGCACCGTGTCGGTGGACAGGACGACTGTTTCTGGGAATTACGCGGCCTATCTCGACGACAAAGGCACCTTCGTCATGAAGAGACGCTAGCCGTTGGCCTGCTGTCTCTTCGCGGAACGCTTCCAGCAACTACAAGACCGCAGGCAGCGTTCAAGGCGGCGGCACCAAAAGGCTACGACATCTATTTCGACAATGTCGGCGGTGAGACGCTGGACGCAGCCATCCTGAACATGCACCGGAACGGCCGCATCGTGGTCTCGGGCCAGATCTCGGAATACAACACCACCACGCCGCGCGGCATCCGCCACACGCTGCCTTTCATCACCCAGCGCCTCAGGATGGAAGGCATGGTCGTCTATGATCACGCCGTGCAGTTCGATGAGGCACGTCGCCAGATGGCAGAATGGGTGAACGAAGGCCGCCTGACCTGGCGCGAGGAAATCATCGAAGGCATCGAAAAGGCGCCTGAAGCCTTCATTGGCCTTTTCAGTGGCGACAGCTTCGGCCGTCGCCTCGTCCACGTCGGTTGAATTTCCTGGGAGCACGGGCGTCTCGCCCGCTCCTTTCCGACAAGCATTTCGCATATACGATGCCTCGCCTCTCGGCGGGCTGCGCGCACGGATGCACGCCTCGGCACGCCACCCCACTCAGGAAACCTGATCATGAACAGGCGTGAGTTTGTTCGTCCTTCGCAAACGCACTCGACAGTGCGACCTTTGATCCCCCATTTAAAAACCGAGTGCTATCCACTTCACGCAGTTGTTCGACACAACACGCGTACAATGCTATCGTAGCCCCTGCGTGTGAATGCATCCCCTTCACTGCGACAGGATTGGAGGGCTCGATATGTTTTTTCTGAACTTTGACCGAGTGCCGGGCATGTTGTCATCCCTTGGCAAGTGTTCCAGGTGCATGAAGCTCGCCTTCACTGCTGCAATTGCAGCCACACTCGTGACCGCAATACTGTACATAGCAGCACCACTATGGCTAGCCTTGGGAGCCGCAGGCGCAAGCATCGCCCTGATCGCATTGTGGGTGGCGCACGTCTGGTTCTATACAATGCGCTCCATCAGGGCCACGGCAGCACTGGCGCCGCAATCACAGGTCGCTGCACGGCAGGAAGAACTCTGGCCGCGCCGGCGGGTCCTCCGGGTTTTCATCCGTACCCTGATCTTCAGCGCCATGATCAGCGTGCTGCCACGGTCTGCATACGCACAGGAGTGCAACTGCTATACCGAAGACAATTGTTCCTGTCCGCCGGATTTCCCGAACTGCATTTTCAACCCTTCGACGGGCGACGCAATTTGTTGCGGACCAAATGCGGTCGGCTGCGCAGGCCCGCAACAGACCTGGTGCTGCCCGCCCGGCACGAATTGCTATGGAACAGAAGGTCAGTGCTCGAACTGAGTGCGTTGCTTCGCATGCTATCTACGATGTCGGTCGCTTCCAGCGTCTGACGACATCGAGCGCGCTTGCCCGCATCGCGGCGAACTCCGGCACCGCATCGGGACCGAACGAGTACTCCAGCGCGGCCCGACTATCGAGATGCTCGACAAAGCTGCATGACATGCCGATGTCAGTAGCAAAATCGGACCGGAAACAGCGGCCAGCAAACACGTCAGTGATTTGTTCTCGCGATTTTGGCATCGCCGCCAGCAAATAGACCCATGGCGTCCCCGGCACATCGATCCGGAACAACTGCCAGTCACTGCGGTATGCGACGGGCACGCGCCCCCACACGCCAGACAGTTCCCGCAGCTGCTCCGCTGGCGGCTGGTAGTTGCGCCAGAACGCGGCGTTCAGTGCGTAGCGTCCGAGAAGTGAAAGGTCCGCACCCGGCAGGCGGGCAAAGTCGAGATGCAGCGCACGCGGACGGTCACACCCCGTAACCGTGGACGTGAAGCCAAGCACGCCGGCTTCGCGTGCATCCCAGCAGCCGGAGAGTCTTGCAACATCCGCCCGCCAGCTCTCCTCGTTGGTCACGATGGTGCGCGGGACATGATAGACAGAGTTGCCGGCGCGAACGGCTATGTCGGGATATTTGGCAGCCGTCAAATCCAGGTGCGCCTTCATCCCGAGCGCCACCAAACCTGCCAGACACCAGATGATCAGTCCCCAGCGCATGACGCTTCAGTTCTGCCGGAATGCTTTGAGTTCCACGACTCGGTCGCGCGTCGCAAGTGCCCGGCAGCTGGTCACGATGACCGCTTGCTCGGTGCCACCGTAGAACGCGGTTGATTTCCAGTGACAGTTTGTATCGCGGAACGCAATCCAGGCGCGCTGTGCGTCGCGAAGCGCGTTGAAGGGAGGCGGCCCATATCCATGCTGGAGCTTGTTGTCGCCAAGGGCAGCCTTGGCCAGCACGCCATACGCCTGGTTCAGCTCGGCATCATACTTGCGGAATTCACGGTCGGCGCATTGGACGTGCTCTGCGTTGTTCGCCGAACTGTCACACACCCAGGCATCGGACGCCCGCGCGTCAGTTGCGAAAATGGACAATGCGGCCAAAGACAAAGCTGACAAGCGCATGAAAATCCCTCCAACCGGTGGCTGGAGCAATCCTAGTCCGGATTGCCGGAAAACGCGAAGGCGCTACTGCGCCGCAGCCGGATGCCTGGCCTTGAACCGTTCGGCGCGAATGCTTTCGGCGACCAGGAAAGCAAGCTCGATCGACTGGTTGGCGTTGAGGCGCGGGTCACAATGCGTATGATACCGGCTCGAAAGGTCCGAATCCGTAATCGCCGCAGCACCGCCCGTGCACTCGGTCACGTTCTGACCCGTAAGCTCCAGGTGAACGGCGCCGGCATGTGTACCTTCGCTGCGGTGAATAGCGAAGAAGGTCTGCACCTCCTTGAGCACACGGTCGAACGGCCGCGTCTTGTAGCCTGAATTCGACTTGATCGTATTGCCGTGCATCGGATCACATGACCAGACCACTTTGCGACCTTCGCGCTGTATCGCGCGTATCATGCGCGGCAGATGCTCTTCCACCTTGTCCGCCCCAAAGCGGGTGATCAGCGTCAGGCGGCCCGCTTCATTCGCAGGATTCAGGATGTCGCAGATACGGATGAGGTCATCATTCGACAGCGACGGACCGCACTTGACGGCCAGCGGATTCTTGATGCCGCGCGCAAATTCAAAATGCGCACCGTCAAGCTGGCGCGTGCGGTCACCGATCCAGAGCTGGTGAGCAGATGTATCGTACCAGTCACCCGTCGTGGAATCGATCCGTGTCATTGCCTGCTCATAACCAAGCAGCAACGCTTCATGGCTCGTGTAAAATTCCGTGGAACGCAGTTGCGGTGCCGAGTCCGGCGTGATCCCGCAGGCTTCCATGAACTCGAGCGTTTCCGAGATCCGGTCCGCCAGCGCGCGGTACTTTTCACCTGACGGCGAGCCCGCGATGAACCCGAGGTTCCATTTATGCACGTTGTGCAGGTCTGCATAGCCGCCTTGCGCAAAGGCGCGCAGAAGGTTCAGCGTGGAGGCCGCCTGCCCATAGGCCTGGATCATGCGTTCGGGATCCGGCTCGCGTGCGACCTTTTCGAAGGGCGACGCGTTGATGATGTCACCGCGATATGACGGCAACTCCACGCCATCAATCATTTCCATGTCACTGGAACGTGGCTTGGCGAACTGGCCGGCGATCCGGCCAACCTTGACGACAGGCATCGCGCCGGCAAACGTCAGAACGACGGCCATCTGCAGGATCACGCGAAACGTGTCGCGGATATTGTCGGGATGGAATTCGGCGAATGATTCGGCACAATCGCCACCCTGCAGCAGGAACGCCTTGCCGTCGGCAACATCGGCAAGCGCGCGCTTCAGGTTGCGGGCTTCACCTGCAAAAACCAGCGGCGGATAGTTTTTGAGACGCGCTTCCGCATGCGCCAGGGCATCAGCGTCCTGATACGCGGGCACCTGTGCAACAGGCTTCGAACGCCAACTGGCAGGGTTCCAATTCATCGTGAGTATCCTTGGTCACGCTCTAGATAGCGCGCGAGGACCGGATTTGCCAGTTTCACGATGCGCGGCGGTTAATCGCCCCGATCTCGCAGGACTGGCCCAATATGACGCAATCCGGACGGCTAGTGCTTAGGCAATTCCAGCGTCTTGACCCCACCGCTCATGCCCACGAGCGCGATGCTGGCTATCGAAATGAACAGGCCATGGTCCACAACACCGGGGATGCCCTCCAGCAAATGCGCCAGGCGTTCAGGATCGGGAATAATGTCGGCGGTGCAGTCGGCAATCAAATTGCCGCTGTCGGTCTTGAAGGCATGGCCTTCTCCGCCCCTGAGACGCATCAGGTTCTGCGAGCAACCGCATTTGGCAGCCGCTTCAGCAATACGTTCCATTGTCACTTGATACGCAAACGGAACGATCTCGACGGGCAGCGGAAATCGTCCCAGCGTGTCGACAACCTTGGCACCGTCCGCGATGACCACCATGCGGTCTGACGCAGTCGCAACGATCTTCTCGCGCAGAAGCGCGCCACCGCCACCTTTGATGAGATTGAGCCCCGGTCCGATCTCATCGGCCCCGTCGACCGTCACATCCAGGTGCCGGACAGTGCCCAGGTCCGAAACGACCATGCCGAGCTCTCTGGCAAGCGCCGCAGTCCGTTCAGATGTCGCAACGGTCGTGACCTTGAGCCCGGCCTGCACCCGTTGCGCCAGAAGGCGCACAAAATGTTCGGCAGTAGAGCCGGTTCCCATGCCCAGTTTCATGCCGGGCTTGACGTATTCGAGGGCGGCCTCGGCCGCTGCCCGCTTCTGCTCTTCCGCAGTGATCAGCTTTGTCATAAAGGCACTATAGTGACTTTCCCCCGGACTTCGCAAAAGGCAAATCGAGAGAAAACTGTGAGCGAAAATCGGATCCTGCCGAAATTGCTGGAAATTGATTGCATCAGACTGGAGCCCCATGCAGAGGCTCATCGTGAGGGCCTGAGACAAGCCGCGCACAATGACGCAGCGCTCTTTGCCTACATGCCCGCGGACCTCAGCGGAAAAGGCTTCGACCGCTGGTTTGACTGGACGACAGGCATCAGCGACGGAAAACGCGAAATGGCATGGACCGTCACGGACGGGCAGACCGGTCGGATTGTCGGCTCGACGCGGTACCTGAACATCGAATTGCCTCACAAACGCGTCGAAATTGGCCATACCTGGTACACTCGCGACGCGTGGGGATCGCTCACAAATCCCTCATGCAAGTACCTGCTGCTTCAGTTCGGCTTCGAGGAACTGGCTCTCAACAGAATCGAATTAAAGTGTGACGCACGGAACAAAAGGTCATGTGCAGCCATTCTCAAACTGGGTGCCCGGGAAGAAGGCACTTTGCGCAGCCATATGGTGATGAGTGACGGTTATGTGCGGGACACGATTTATTTCAGCGTTCTCAAGGCAGAGTGGCCGCTAGTGAAACAGAGCCTTTTACGCCGTATTTACGAAGACGTCTCGCCAGGAAACTGATGGTTAAGTTTGGTTGAATCTTGGCGCAGAAACTATCGCGACGTTCAATATTCCTGAACGAAATATAGGTGATACTTCACATCAACGTGCCGACAAAGTGCTGACCTCGACTTGCTATGTTTTCGCCATGTTTGCGGGTAAAGTGTTGGATATGAGCGTTATAGATCAAGAACAAGAACACACACGCCGCTTCCCGAACTATTCGAGAGGGGAAGTGTGGGCTGACGCATCTGCTCATGTCATCGGACTATTGTTCGGCATCGTCGCGACCGTTGCGCTGATCGTCACGGCGTCGCAGACCAACCACTTCCTTCTCATCTTCGGTGCAAGCCTGTATGCGCTCGGGCTTCTGGCCATGTTCTCGTGTTCGGCTGCCTACAATCTCTGTCCCCCATCACACACCAAGGAATTTCTGCGCAGGCTCGATCACGCCGCAATCTTCCTGATGATTGCCGGCACCTACACGCCGCTGTTGCTGAACCGCATAGGCGGCGAATGGAGCATTGGCCTGCTTGGCTTTGTATGGTCGGTCGCGATCGTGGGTGCGTTCATGAAGATCATTTTTCCCCGTCGCTGGGAAATGCTCTCCATCGCGCTCTACCTGGGCCTTGGCTGGTCGATCGTCATCGCCATCAACCCGATGATGCAGACATTGGCGACAAACAATCTGATCCTGATTGGTGCAGGCGCAATGATCTATTCGATCGGCGTTGTGTTCCACATGTGGGAACGTCTGCCATACCAGAACGCAATCTGGCACTGGCTTGTTCTCACCGCGGCCGCATGTCACTACATGGCCATTCTGAACGAAGTGGCAATTGCGGCGACCTAGGCAGAACAGGCGCCATCAGCTCGGCAGCCGAAATCGCCCATCATCCCAGACTAGCCGCTCGGTCCCAAGCGTCACATCCCACTTTGCATCCGGCACGGCTTCGCGTGCGCGAACCAGATGGTCGATGATGAGCGGAAGCAATTCGCTTTGCGCCAGTTGGTCCTTGGGAAGGTAAACCCAGAAATAGGCGGCCCACTCCGGCGCGTCGCTCGACGTTGTCAGCAGCGATCCGCCGCCATCCTCGCCCGACAGCGACATCCGGTCCGGGTCAATTCCCCGTTTGCGCGCGTGCTCTGCGATCGCGCCGGCAAGCTCGTCCAGCGCCGCGTTGAAGGGATGCCGGTCTTCAGCCGGCAACTCTTCTCCATCGGGCGCTGACACATGGCAGACAAGGCGCAACGAACTCATCAACAAACGTCCTTTGGCCTTTGCAGCCACAGAATCAAACCGCATGTCGTATTGCGGAGGGGCGAGCGAGCGCCTAGCTTTGCCCGGCACTGCGAAAACCGATCATGTCAGACCCAAACGGAAATCCCAAGCGCAGAGATTTGCTGACAACCGCCGCACTGGCCCTCACGGGGGTAGGCGGCGCCCTCGCCTTCTGGCCGGTGTTGTCTGCTCTCGGCCCCGACGCGGAAACACGCGCGCAGCTTTACCATCTTTACCTCAAAGACCTGAATCCTGGTGGTTTCCTGTACCAGTCGACGGGCACTCAGCTTGTCTTGGTCTTCAGGAGATCGGCAGAGGAACTCGAAGCACTGCGGGGCGCATTTAAATCAACCGACGCCCAATCACCCTGGCAGCAAGGCTGGAGCCGTTCAATCCGGCCCGACATCATGGTCTGCTCACCACGCTGCACCAGAGAAACCTGCGTCGTGAATTTGCGATCGTTCTACGCCACGGGAATGCAGTGTCCCTGTTGCGGAACCAGGTATGACCTGGCTGGACGGTGGGTTTCCGGCATTCAGCGGAGCGTTCTGAAAATCCCGCGGTACCGTTTCATCAGTCCGGGTGAAATCGAGTTCGACGACATCCATTCCCTCTGACGCGCTCCCGTCATCCTGAGCGCATTGCAGCGCGAAGCGGTGCTGTGCGCTCGGGACCCATACGTGGTGACACGCTTCCGGAAAAGCCTCACCTCGCATGGGTCCCGCTCGCAACGCAGCACTGACGTGCCGCATTGCAAGCAGGATGACGACTTTACATGTGGTGCTCGCGCTTTTTGACAACTCGTCAAAAATGATATTTCATCAAAAACATGAGTCTCGCACCCCTCCGAAGCCCGAAAGACGCGGGCAAGCGCAGCCGCACGCTGGACAGCCTGCTGGCGGCAACCCAGACGTTGTTGCTGACACGCTCGGCCGCGTCACTCTCGATCGCCGACATCGCCGCCGAAGCCGGCGTCGTGCAGGGCACTTTCTACAATTACTTCGAGAACCTTGACGCCCTGCTCGACGAAGTCGGTGCCGTGTTGCTGGTGCCCCTTGCAGAAGGACTGCAGGCAATCGCCACCAGCTGTACATCACCCGCCGAAACCTTCGCCGCAAAGACCAGGCAGGCCTTGCGCATCTTCGCGCAAAGCCCCGGCATCGGGCGCATGCTCTTTGACATCGGACTGCCCGTCGACCGTTTTCTCAGGCAGCTCCACCACGACATCAAGGCCGACATACTTGATGGCATCGCGACCGCAGAGTTCAAGTCGGCCAACCCCGAACTGATGACCAGCATGATCTGCGGCGGCATCACAGGCGTCGCACTGGATCTTCACCGCAAGCGCCTGCCCATCAGCGCCATAGAACCCGCGACAGCCGAATTACTGCGCCAGCTGGGCGTCCCCCCGGCAAAGGCGACCCGGCTGTCAAACACGAAACTTGCATTCGCAGCACCGCTCCACCTGCCACTGACCTGGCATCCCCCAGTCGCCTCAACGACCAAGCCAAAAGGAAAGCGCCCATGAAACGCCCGACAGGAAAAGGCGTCACGATGCTCCGCGGCGAGGCAGGCTTTGACGAGGCCGTGCTGGGCACATCATTCAGCGGCGCCGATCCCGGCCACCGTCCCCGTATCCTCGTGCAGGCCAACACCACCGAAGACGTTGTTGCAGCCGTGCTGCGCGCAAAGCGCGAGAACCTGAAGATCAGCATCTGCTCGGGCGGACACAGCTGGGCGCAGAACCACATTCGCGACGGCGGCATGCTGCTCGACATGTCCCGCTTCAACAGCATTGAGATAGACGCCACAGCACGTCAGGCCAAAGCAGGCCCCGGCTGCTGGAGCATTGATCTCGACCACGCCCTGAAAAAGCACCGCCTCTTCTTCCCGGTCGCCCATGCGCACGACGTCTGCCTCGGGGGCTTCCTGCTGCAGGGCGGCTTCGGCTGGAACAGCCGCGCACTGGGCCTAGGCTGCGAGAACGTGATCGGCCTCGACATCGTTCTGGCCGACGGCACCATCGTCCACGCCAGCGAGAAGGAAAACACCGACCTGTTCTGGGCCGCGCGCGGATCAGGACCCGGTTTCTTCGGCGTGGTGGTCCGCTACCATCTCAAGCTTCACCCGCGCCCGAAGGTGACGGGCATGGTGATGCAGGTCTTCCGCATGAAGCACATGGAAGAGGTGCTGAGCTGGGCCCACCGCATCGGCCCTGAAGTGTCCCCGTTGGTTGAGTTCCAGATGGTGCTCACGCCGGAAGCACTCGGCATAGGTTCGCCAGGCATCGAACTCATCGCACCGGTCATGGCCGGAAGCTGGAAGGAAGCGCGCGAGGCAACAGCCTTCGTCACCCGCAGCCCCGTTCGCCGCCTCGCAAGCATTGCCCTGCCGCTCCTGCCCATTTCAACCACGATCATGTCCCGGATCGCGACCCACACGCACTTCCCACCGAAGATGCACTGGTGCGTCGACAACATGTGGACGAACGCGCCAATCGAACAGCTGCTGCCCGGCTTGCGCAAGGTGGCCGACACGCTGCCGCCGGCACCCAGCCACGCCCTCTGGCTGAGCTGGCATCCGAAGTCGCCCCGCCAGGACATGGCCTTCTCGGTCGAAGCCAACAATTACTTCGCCGCCTACGGTGAGTGGAAGAACGCCGCCGACAGCCCGAAATATGCAAACTGGGCAACCGAGCGGCTCGCCGATATGGCGCAGCACAGTGCAGGCATCCAGCTCGCGGATGAAAACCTGGCCCGCCGCCCAGCGCGCTTCCTGAGCGACATGAACTTCGCGCGCCTCGAACACATCCGTGGCCAGCGCGATCCAGAAGGTCGCTTCCAAACCTATATGGGTCGCCCATGAGACGCAGCTCACTGATTCAAGGCCGCCATCTCGGCTGGTCCCCGCAGGACATCGCCACGAAGCCCTACGCGCGCTTCTGGAACCCGGACATGGCGCCTCTCCGGCAAAACGCGCGCGAAGCGCTAATGCAGGGCGCCGTCGCGGAAGACTTCATTCCTCCGCTCGAACACGCAAACGAGATGTTCTTCTCAGACAAGCCCACATTCGAGAACGGCTTCACCTTCGCCGCCGACGGATCGATGCGCATCGCAATCGAGACCGACATGCCTGGCGTTGAACCCTTCATGTGGGACTGGTGGTTCGGCTGGCACAGCGACAGCGCGGAGCGCTACAAGCTCTGGCACCCGCAGGCGCACATGCACGCAAGCTGGGCGCAAGATCCCCCGAAAGGCGCGCGCAACCGCGAGCGCTACATCGGCTACACATCCATCGTGGACGAATATGTCGGCGCCGACTTCCTGCGCCTCGCGATCAGCTTCGCGTCACCGCGCAGCCTGGGCCTCACGCACCCAAGCCTCGACGACCCGAAGGTCGCCACCGCCATCTGCGCCAACAGTACGATCAAGGGCATGCCGATCACAGCTGGCGTACTGATCCACCTCATCCAGAAGACCCCAACCGGCAGCCGCATGCGTTCCCGCTTCTGGATTGGCGGCAACAACATCAAGCCTCGCGGCCTGATCGGCTACCCCGCCGCGATGCTCGCAAAGGTCGGCCTCAAATCCACCGACACCGACGCCAGAGCCCTCCTCGTCCACTGCGCCCAGGAAATGGCCCACCTCGCCACCTTCCTCCCCGCGCTGTACGCGCAATGCAAGGACATGGACTAACCCACCACCCATAGCCCTTCCCACCAACGCGCAAAGCGCGTTGAGGGGGAAGGTGCCTTGCAGCAAAGCTACACCGCGGAGGGAGAGCCATCACTGCACCCCAATCCCCGACGCCGCCACGAGAAAATACGTCGTCATCATCGCAACAAGGATCGCGCCAAGCCGCTGCGCCCACGTCGCCTCCACGACGAAGGCCAGAAGCGACCCGACAACCGCAGGGCCGGTCAGGACAATGTCGCGCATCCACTCGCTATAGGCGTTCATGCCGCCCAGCACCACATTAAGCAGAGTAGAAATGATTGCTGTCACGATCAGCGCGCCCGCATAGCCGCGGCGGGCCCGCTCGTGAAACAGCACCAGGTCGATCTCACCCTCCTCCCTCACAACTGGCGTGACGAAGGCGCAGAACGCGTACTGCCCGACTGCAACAGCAATCAGCAAAAGCACAGTCCACGCCGGCCAGGCGGGTAGCAACCGCAACTCCCAGAGCGACGCCCAGTTGCCGATTGACATCGCAAACGCGGACCAGGCCCACAGCCCATGCTCCAGCGAAAACCGTACGCGCTGCACATTCCGCAGCACCTCGACAATACCAGACAGCAGATGCGTGATCCCGAGAGACAAGAGAATGGAGTAGAGCCCAAACACAAATTCAAACACACTCATGGCGCCAGCAGCCCCTCATGACGTCGCAACCCCGCTCCATAAGCCATCACCACCCAGCCAACAATCGGAATCGCCTGCCTTCACTCATCTCCCTCACAGCTTGCGTTAATGGTATTTGAGGCAGACTGACCCCGCATCTTCCCCCAACTTCGTTGGTAGCGGCGTCTCCTCATCCACCCTCGCTGTCGCGAGGGCACCTTCGCCGCAAGCGGAGAAGGGCAGCTCAAAATTTCGAAATGGCCCTGCCCCTCTCCAGCCCCGCTGGAGAGGGTGGCACGCCGCGGCAGCGGCGTGACGGGTGAGGAGAAGGTTGGCCGTCATTTCTCCATCGCTTCAGAGGCTGCAAAGTGTGCATCGTGTCACCGTATCAAATCGGTGTCCAGGAAGAATTGGGGTCAATCACCCATTCCATCACCAACTCGCGCCATCGCATTTCTTCACCGGCGTCTCGTCCCAGGCACCGAGCGGAAGCATGCGCGCGTTGACACCCATGCGATCGTAACTCTTGTCAATCGCTACCCACCACATCAGGCAATGGCAAGTCTTGCAGTAGTGCATCTCCAGCAAGCGGTCGCCTCGCATGTAGATCTCGGTCGCCCCTGTTGTCGTGACAGCCTTTGGCGAGTAGTACGCCCATAACCCGCCAGAGCGTCGGCAGATGCCGCAATTGCACTCCGTCACCTCATCCAGCGTTCCCTCGACGCGATAATGCACCGCGCCGCAATCGCATGAACCTTCAAGCATTTGACTTCCTCTTTGGCGCAGCAAGTTATTGACGTGAGACACCAAATCCACATTCCAACATCAACGCTCACGGCGCTTGTTCACAAACTCTGCAAAGCCTAGCACGGAGCGCAGGTACCACAATATCAGCGCCCCGAAAGAGCGGGCTGGAAGCCCGCGCTCCCCGGGACCTGCGCGGCCAGGTCGCACTTGCAAACCACGAATGTTCGTATTATGTTCCAACTCGCTCCCGGCCTCACTGGCACCACCAGCCCCGGCTGCAACTTGACAATTGAATACCTACCGGCGGACCTGGGCGCTTTCTCCAGGCGACCGCCTCGTGAGCCCCGCGCGAAAACGAATTGCAGGGTGTGTGCCCCGGACTCTGACCGATTTTCGCGTCAGTTTTTTAGGCCGACCAACAAGGTGCGAAACGAAAAAACACCCCCCTACCCTGTTGCACTTTTCGCATGTTTTCCGCAGAAACAGGGCAAAAAAAGCCGAACAGCCTTTGTTCGGAAGCCGCTCAAAAAAGTCGTGCAGATGTAGGGCAAGATTTGGCAGCCCTTCCGGGATGATTTTGAAACTCGGGCGCGCGGACCGGGGTTTCAGCCAGCGAAGTCGGAAGAGCCCACAGCCTCACATCATTCGACGGTAACCGACTTCGCGAGATTGCGTGGCTGGTCGACGTCCGTGCCCTTCACGACGGCCGTGTGATAGGCGAGCAATTGCACCGGCACCGAATAGAGCAGCGGCGTGATGAACGGATCGACCTCCGGCACCTCGATGCGCGCCCACACCTTGTTGCCTGCAAGCTCGTGCCCGCGTTTGTCCGAGATCAGGATCACCTTGCCCTTGCGCGCCATGACTTCCTGCATGTTCGAAACTGTCTTGTCGAACAGGCTGTCATAGGGCGCAATGACAACGACAGGCACGTTCTCGTCGATCAGCGCAATCGGACCATGCTTCATCTCGCCGGCGGCATAGCCTTCGGCGTGGATGTACGAAATTTCCTTGAGTTTCAGCGCGCCCTCGAGCGCGATCGGGTACGACAGCCCGCGGCCCAGATAGAGCACGTCGCGTGCCTTTGCCAGCTCCTGCGCCAACGCCAGATAGATCGGGTCCTGCTGCAGCAGCGTCACGATATGGCGCGGCACCTCCATCAGCGTGCGCGTCAGCCGTATCTCGGCATCACGCGAGATCGTGTTGCGGGCGCGTCCGGCCGAGATGGCCAACGCCGCGAGCACTGTCAGCTGGCACGTAAACGCCTTCGTGGAGGCCACGCCGATCTCGGGGCCTGCATGTGTCGGGAACACAACCTCGGACTCGCGCGCAATCGACGATCCGGAAACGTTGACCACGGACGCAATGTGCTGCCCCTTCTCCTTGCAATAGCGCAGGGCCGCCAGCGTGTCCGCCGTCTCGCCCGACTGCGACACGAACAGCGCAAGACCACCATGCGGCAGCGGCGCTTCACGATAGCGGAACTCGGAGGCCACATCGATCTCGACCGGCATCCGCGCAATGCTTTCGAACCAGTACTTGGCAACCAGCGTCGCATAGGACGCCGTACCACAGGCGATCATTGTCGCCTTGGGCAGGTTGGAAAAATCGAATGGCATCGTGGGCAGCGACACTGATTGTGTCACCGCATTGATCACGGTGTTGAGCGTATTGCCGATGACTTCCGGCTGCTCGAAGATTTCCTTCGCCATGAAGTGACGATGCGTGCCCTTGTCCACAAGACTCGCCGATATGCTCGTCGTCAGGATCTCGCGGTTGGCAGGCCGGTCATGCGAGTCGTAGATCGTGGCGCTGTCGGGTTTCAGCACGACCCAGTCACCATCCTCGAGATAGGCCACACGGTTCGTCAGAGGCGCCAATGCAAAGGCGTCCGAGCCCAGAAACATCTCCTTGGTCCCGAAACCCACGGCAAGCGGCGGACCCTGCCGCGCGCCGATCATCAGGCTGTCTTCGCCGGTGAAGATGATGGCCAGCGCATAGGCGCCCTTCAGCCGCTTGATGGCAGCCGACGCAGCCTTCTCCGGGCTGAGACCCTGGTTGAGAAAGTCAGTGATCAGGTGAACCGACACTTCGGTGTCCGTTTCTGTGTGGAACTTGTGACCCTTCTTTTCGAGCTCTTCGCGCAGCTCATGGAAGTTTTCGATGATGCCGTTGTGGACAACAGCAACCCGGTCCGAGATATGCGGATGGGCATTGGTTTCATTGGGGACACCATGCGTCGCCCAGCGCGTGTGCCCGATGCCCGTGGAACCGGAAAGCGGCTGCTCGCGCAACAGCTTGTCGAGGCCCGACAGCTTGCCCGGTGCCCGGCGACGTTCAATGCGACCTTTCACGAGGGTCGCGATGCCAGCCGAGTCATAGCCCCGATATTCAAGCCGCTTGAGAGAATCCAGAATGGTGTACGCGGCATCTTCACGGCCCACGATCCCTACAATTCCACACATCCGGACCTACTCCTTTGATTTCTTCTTTGCCGCCCGCTTGCGGGCGCGGAACTTCTCTGCATAGCCGTCGACCTGCCGTTGTTCGGCACGTTCAACCGCAAGCGCATTTGCATCAACGCTCTTGGTAATCACACTGCCGGCACCGACCATCGCGCCATTGCCAACCGAAACCGGCGCCACGAGAGCCGTATTCGAACCGATGAAGACGTCTTCGCCGATATCGGTAAAGTGCTTGTCGAAGCCGTCATAATTGCAGGTGATGGTACCAGCACCGATATTTGACCGGGCACCGACGCGCGCATCACCGATATAGGCAAGATGGTTCGCCTTCGCGCCATCCTCGATGACGGATTTCTTCACCTCGACGAAATTGCCGATATGCACATCGCGTCCGATCTTCGCGCCCGGACGCAATCTCGCATAGGGACCTATCAGCGAGCCTTCACCAATCGTGCAATCCTCGAAGTGGCAGAACGGCTTGATCGTCACGTTGTCCGCCACAGTCACCCGGGGTCCAAACACGACGTTTGGTCCGACAAGGACATCGCGGCCAAGCCTTGTATCCATCGAAAACCAGACGCTGTCCGGGTCGGTCAGCGTGGCACCATCGAGCATCGCTCTTTCACGAAGGCGCCGCTGCATGATGGCTTCCGCTTTCGCGAGTGCGACGCGATGGTCAACGCCCATCACTTCGTCAGGCGAGGCCTCCGCTGTTACGACGCGCAGGCCCTGCGCGCGCGCAATGGCGACAATCTCGGTCAGGTAATACTCGCCCTGTGCGTTCGATTTGCCGACCTTGTCAAGAAGCGCGAACAGGTGCGGCCCCTCGACGACCATGATGCCGGAATTGCAGAAACCGACCTTCCGTTCCTCGGAAGATGCATCCTTGAACTCGACAATGCGTTCGAGCGTTCCGTCCGCATTCTGGATCAGGCGGCCATACATGGCAGCGTCAACAGGACGAAACCCCAGCACGCCGATGGCAGCTCCGCCTTCCATTGCAGCTTCCACCGAAGCGATGTTGGCAGGCGTGATCAGTGGCGTATCGGCAAAAAGGATAGCCACGCGGCCCTTGTAGCCTTCCAGCTGCGCTCGCGCGGCAAGAACGGCATGCCCCGTCCCTAGCGGCGGGTCCTGAATGGCGATCTCGGCTGGCTGCACCGCTGCTGCGACCGCGTCCATTCCTTTGGCCAGCACGACGACGCATCTGTCGGCACCAGCTTCGCGCGCAACTGCAAGAACGTGATGCACCATCGCGCGTCCCGCCACCGGATGCAGCACCTTGGGAAGCGCCGACTTCATGCGCGTACCCTTGCCTGCAGCCAGCACAACGGCGGCCATCGGCGAAGTGCGCTTTCTCGGTATGGGACTCGTCAATCCTTGGCCTCAAAATTCAAATGAAACAGCGATTTGCCGGGGGGACGCTCGCACATTGGTTATGTCATATTGAAATAAAAAAATGTTTCGTATTCTTGCCAGACTCGTGTCATTTGGCGCGAAACCGCTGATATCCGAGTGAACAATTAGTGTCCGCACGACTTCCAGAAACGATTGTCTTCGACCTCGACGGCACGCTCGTCGACACGGCCCCCGATTTGGCGGCTGCTCTTAACGCCGTCTTAATCCGAGAACGGCTGCCAGTCGTGTCGCTCGAGAAAGTCCGCCACATGGTTGGCCGCGGCGCACGCGTGCTAATCGAGAATGCCATGACCTCCCACGGCATCGCGCTCGAGCCGGCACGTACATCCGAACTCGTCAGGCACTTCCTCGACTATTACGAGGCCAACATCGCGGTCACAAGTCGCCCATTTGATCAGGCTGAAATGCGTGTGCGCGACCTGGCACGTCGCGGTCACAAGATCGGTATCTGCACGAACAAGCCCGAATACCTGTCGCATAAACTGCTGCACGAGTTGGGGCTCCGGGACCTGTTTCCGGTCGTCCTCGGCGCAGACTCCAGGCCGTACCGAAAACCAGACCCGCGCCATCTGACGGACACGGTCCAAGCCCTAGGAGGCAACCCGGACGACGCAGTGCTGGTGGGTGACAGCGAAACCGACGCGCTCACCGGCCAGGCTGCCAACATCCCGGTGATCCTGGTCAGCTTCGGTTATACCGAGATCCCGGTATCCGAACTTGGCGCAACCGTTGTCATCGACCACTACCGCGGACTGGAAGATGCGCTGGCCCGCTGCGCGCGGTCGTGACATCACAAGGCGCCTCCGCCCCGTTCAGTCTTTCGCCGCCATGTCGGGCATCCATAATCCATTGTCTTCCTCGTAAGGTGGGTCATAGAACTTGTGGACAGGGATGTTTTCCAGTTCGAGGCCCGTCTCGTCAGCAAGATAGTCATACCCGATGGCCTGCTGCGTGCCCTTTGGATCCAGATGATTGTAGAGGTCGCGGCGAGCACGCCTTCGTTCCGGTGTAATCATCTTGAGATGATAGATGTTGAACTCGGCAACGCGAACCTCGATGCCCGGCGAAATGGCATGCCACGGCGAATGCAGGAACATGGGTGATTTTTCGATGGCTGGCGGTACCCGGAGCAGGCGTGTCTGCGCCTTCCTTCCCCAGATCCCGTCAACACGATAGGCATGCGGCGCGTAGAGTTCGCGTATCGGAAAGCTGAAGGCCACGTACTCGTTGCCCGCTGTCATCGGCCTGATGGCCGAGGCCAGCCGACGCTCGAACCGTTCATCCGGATCAATTGCCAGAATCCAGTCCGCGCCAGCGTCCCGCGCAGCCGATACAAGCAACTGTCGCCGGTGTGGTTCGTCGCTGAAAATGTCTCGGCTGTTGCGATCATCGTACGCAACCCAGCCATCCACCATTGGCGAGATGTTTTGAAGCATGCCGGGAACAAGGTGAGCATCGTATCGGTAGGAGAACACGGCAAATATGACCGGGCCCTTGCGTCGACGCTCGACAAGATCAGGTTTTGCATGAATGCTGAGCATGAACAGTCTGGTCCGAACCGGCAGGTAAACTTGGCCTCATGCACATACTGCTGACAAATTCCTTCCTGGCAACCCGCACGGGATCTGAAATGGCACTCAGGGACCATGCAGTCGAGCTGCGCCGGCGGGGAAACGAGGTTACCGTCTATGCACCTGTGCTGACGACGGCCTGGCGCGCAGAATTTGCAAGGGCCGGGATCACCGCTACCGATGACCCCGCCACAGTCTCCCCAAGGCCCCACCTCATACACGGCCAGCACGGCGTCGCATTTCTTGCCTGCATGCACGCCTTTCCCGAGTGTGCCGTCGTGCAATGGCTTCATGACCTCGAAGACCCTGTAGACATCGCCTTGCGGCACCCGGCAATCGCGGTCCACGTTGCAGTCGACAGCGCGCGCGCAGGTCGTGCCCTCGGCGCGGGCGTCGACCCGGCAAACGTGCGCATCATTGCCAACGCAGTTGATCTCGCAAAGTTCGCGCCGGTGCCCTTGCCAGAAGCACGTCGCGCACTTGCCATCCTCAAACGGGACGGCCTGGAGCACACGGAAAAAGTCGTGCGTGACGCATGTACCCAGACTGGCTGGAACGTTTCGTTCGCAGGGAACGGTGTCCGCCGGGAAGTCAACCAGTTGGAACAAGCCTACGCGGCCTGCGACCTCGTCATCGCATCAGGACGTTGCGCACTTGAAGCCATCGCCATGGGAAGGTCCGTCATCCTTTGTGATCATAACCGGCTTGGCGGACTGGTCGGTGACGACAACTGGAACGGGCTTCGCGAACACAATCTGGGGCGCAATGCGATGAACGAGCCTCTGACCCAGGACAGACTGTCCGCGCTGCTGGTCGAGGCCACGAAAGTTGATCCCGTCGCATTTTCGGCCCGTGTCCGTCCATCGCTTGATCTCAGGCTTGCAGGTGACCAGGTGGAGTCTCTCTATCGCGACGTGCTGCGCACCCACGCACCACTCGAGCCTCTGGACATGCGCGCGACCTGGAGCGCCGACCTCCTGGCTCTCGCAACGGAACTCAGCAAAACTCACCTTGAACATTGGCATCGCATCGCGAAGGACATGGACGCTCGTCGCTAGGTCAACCCAGTGGGATCAATCCTCATCTGCTCTCGAGGACCGCAAGGCGCCGGCGGCATATGCGACGGCACCAGCAACGACCAGCACCGCTATGACCGGAAGCCGCATGCGCTGACGTGCGTCAAGAACACGTGGAGCCAGCCGCATCGTATCCGCGATGCGCCTGAGCGCCGCGCCCGCGACCGAAGGCGGTTTGCGCCCAGTCAGGTTTTCCCAGACACGAGCGCTGCGACCGCCTCGACGGAACTGGTCGTTCATGAACGCGCGGAGCGTGGTTGGACTTCGATGAACTGTCACGATGTCCGGCGCCCACAGCGGCGGTACCGTAGCGGACACGCGCTGGCTGAACTCGGTATCTTCGCCAGCGCGAAGGTCTTCACGAAACAGGCCGTATTTGTGAAATACCGTCCGGTCGAAGGACAAGCCATAGACGAGAACTCGCTCTGGCGGACAGGTCGGCATGCGACGGCTGAACAACCCGATATGAGAAGCCAGCGCGATGACATTGGATGGGTCATCACTCATGAGAGCGCTTGCAACGGCAACCTGCCCTGCACGGTGCAGCACCAGTCGGCGCGCCACCCACCCAGGAGCTGCCTCGCAGTCATCGGCCAGAAACGCAATGACCGAGCCGTTCGCATTCCTGATGCCTAGGTTTCTCGCGGCCCCTGGCCACAGTCGCTCGGCCACTTCAAAAACGGGGACATGGATGCCAGTGAGTTCGAGAAGTCGCCGCGCCTGACCTCCCCCGGAGTTCACCACGACGACTTCGGGTCTTGGCGACTGGTCAAGCAGTGATCTCACCGCAGCGACAAGTGTGGGGGGCGCACGGAATGACAGCACGATCACCGTCATGTCAGTTCCGTTGGCAAGAGTTGTCAATCAGGCACCAGTTCGTTAGAAGCAATCCATACTGCCGGATTTTCCGGGCTCGGCCAACCTGCCGGGTGAGCGGGTTGGGTTGCATGTCTAGTAACGACGCGAAGATCGGCAAGAATGACGGCACGACGGCCGGCGCCGTTGAATCCTGTCGTGATGGCGTCCTGGTTGGATGGGCTGAAGTTCCGGGCCTGCCGATGGTGCCAGCCGTGGTCGACTTCGTCATCGACAACCAGCCCGCAGGATCTGCCAAAGCCAATCTGATGCGCGCAGACTTGCGGGCGCGCGGCATTCGCGACGGGTTCGCAGGCTTCCAGTTCAAGGTGCCCGCGCCATTCCTGGATGGCAACACCCACAGGCTTGTTGCCACGGAACGGGTGTCACGACGCGTGTTGCAGGGCCTGTCCCTCATCCGCGATGACACGGGGCGCGAGCGCATGGCGCGTGCAGCCATGTTTACGCAAGGCGCAGTACTCGCGCACTCCACTTCCGACAGCACGTTTCTCGATCAGCTCCATACACGAAGACGCCTTGCGGTATTCTGCACGTACACGCCGGATCACCTGATGCATGGCCAGCACCACTGGATGATCCGGTCGCTGCGCGATGCGGGATTTGATGTCCTGTTGGTGCAGGGCTTCGACAGGAACGTCGATCACGGCGCGCACACGACTGCACTTGCCGCCGCCGCAGATGCGTACATAGCAAAGGACAATGTTGGCTACGATTTCGGCAGCTGGTTTGCCGCGTTGACGTTGCTTGGAAACGAAATCGGCAAACTGGATGAGCTGTTGCTGGTCAACGACAGCATCTTTGGGCCATTCCGCAATGGTGCATCACTCAGGTCGCTCATTGACCAGGATCCAAGTGACGTACTCGGCATGTGCGACAGCTACGAACACAACTATCACCTGCAAAGCTTCTTTCTGCTTTTTCGCCAGCGCATTTTGCGAAGTGGCGCTGTGAACGACTTCGCCAGCGCCTACCCGTTCAGCGAAAACAAGAGAGACGTGATCCGCGAGGGTGAACTGAGCCTGACGACGCACTTGCAGAAAGCCGGATACTCGTGTGCAGCACTTTTTGCCTATGACGTGATGGCGCGCAAATGGCTGGACCAATATGAGATCCTGAAGGACGCAATGCCCGCCGATGCTGCCGGAATTCTGTCATCACTCGCGATCAGGATCCGCAACGGTGAGCCAGTCAATCCATGTCACTTCTTCTGGGAAATGCTAATCAACAGCGGATGCCCATTCATAAAACGCGAACTCATCCTGAAAAATCCGATGGCCGTGCCGCAACTGAACCGCGCGGCAGGCCTCATTCGATCAAGCGGATATCCGCTTGCGCACATCAAGGAAGCAGCCCAGCGGTATGGCGCGACGCGCGTTCTGTTCTGAAGTGCGAACCTGCTAGGTCGGCGGACCGTAAAGTGCCGTAAGCGCATCACGTTCGGCTTCGACGGTCTGGAACAGGCCAAAGAGCGCCGAGTCAGGGTCTTGGCGACGGTGACGGTCCTTGAGACCGGCATCGGTGCCGAAATAGTATGTGATGCCACCCATGACGCTGTCATAGTCTTCGTCGCTGATCGCGCCACGAATGTTGAATGCAAGCCCCGGCAGCGCAGCGAAGCCCGGCATGTATTCTGCCTGGAGGCGGCCCACCGTGACGTTTTTCTCGAAATCACCGCCCGCCGTAATTGCGAAATTGTCGGTCGCATACCAGCGCACATCAACATTGGCGAATGCCGTGTCTTCAAAATTGTCCGAGAACTGATAGCCGGCCTTGGCGAGAAGCGTAACTTGCTGCAGGTAGATTTCAGCTTCTGCGCCGATGCGGGTTGCCGAGAGATTGGCCTGGTCCTCGCTCACGTGAGCAACGAACGCACCGGCAAGATAGGAATCCGGATCACGCGTGAAGATATGCGCGGCGGCGCCAACTGAAGTGTCGCCATCGACACCCGAACCACCGAACTCGCCCTGGATGCCCCACTGCTGACCCACTGGAAGCGTCACCGCAGCCACACCAGACCAGGCACCGTCCCCGGACACCTGACCGCCAAGGCCCGTGATCTTGAGATTGGTCTGATTGACTGCAGGATCTGCGGCGACCCCTGCCGCGGTGCCCAGGCCGAATATTGTCGCCACCGTGAGCGGCTTGATCGAAAGGCGGACGGCGCGCGAAGCGCGGCTAAGCCAGTTTTCTGTCTTCGCATCTTCGATCGCGACCAGCGGAACTGCGGGCAGGCCAAATCCGATACGGATCGAGGGACAGATTGCAGCCGGACCAAAGGCATCCGCGACATGTCGCGCAACTGAACTCTCGATGCCTGCAAGATCGGACACTCGCACCTTCGCACCCGAGGCAAGCGTTGATGGATGCAGTTTGACAAACAGCGTCCGCAGTGTCGGTGCGTACGCCAGCACATCAAGTCGGCCCGCAAGGCTCGCGCGAATTGTTCGGCCTGCAGCAAGCAGCGACTTCGCCTGGGTGATCGCCCCTGTCGGGTCATAGACCACGTGCTCGCCATCCATGACCGCCAGAAGGCGTTCAAGACTCCTCGGAGAGTTCAGCGATGCCGCGTCATGAAATCGGACTTCAACTTTTGCAGCACCGGCAGCGCGTGCCTTCTGCGAGATTTCCGCAGTAACCGCATCACGCTGCGGAACCGCCGCCACGTGAACGATCAAGCGCGCATCAGTCTGGGGACCTGCAAAAGCAGCAGCGAAAATTGGCTTGGAAATGCCGCGGAGGGCATTTGCAATCTGATGTGACATTGGGGATCCCCTGAATTGAACGCATGACTCGACGGCAAGATGCCCAAATACGAACGCAAGTTCAATGGCGGCCATCGAGATCGGCACGCAAATGCGCAAATTCTTATATGCTGCAGTGAAGCGCTGTCCGAGCCTGCAAAATCTCCGAAACATACGCACCCAGAGGTTGCAAAACTTGGCACGCAGTACGCGCGTTCGTCAGCCGAGATCGCCACCAATGGCAGCCCAGCTGTCTGCTGCGAATGCCCGCATGTCCCACCACTGCTCAAAGCGGTCGCTGCCGAGCATGCGATTGAAACTGTCCCCGAAAATTGGACGCCCGCCTTCTTGCGCGAGTATTTCGTTCACGAATGACACAAACGCCAGCCTGTCTCGCGCAATCACCTGCATCAGCCGCGAGCGCACGACGAAGCGTGGAAGGGCCAGTCCACGAAATTCAGCCACGGCATCCCGAATGGCCAGGACATCCGGTGGCACGATCTTCCAGCTTTGCGGGTCGAAATAATGATCCCGTCCGCCGCGGCATGGAGTTGCCACTATGGGCAAGCCCGCCATCTGGTATTCGACTGCCACCCGCATCGCGCCTTCCCGGGGCGACAGGCACAGGCCCACTGCACTGCCCGCATACGCAAGATTGACTTCTGCGGGCGGCAGGCGCGCACAACCTGTATCGGTCAGCGTGTTCAGAAGAACCCCGCCTGGCACCTTGAGCAACAGGTCGCGACATGCCGCGTGGAAGGCCTCCGCCGTGTGTTCTCCAGGATCTCGATACGCAATGAAGGCGACCTTTGGCACCGCCGCTGCAAGCTCGTTGCGCTTTTCGGGCGATATCCGGCCGTTATAGACCGCATCAAATCCGATGCGCTGGCTTCCCACGGGGCGAAACACGTCCTCACGCACGAAGATGTTCTGGTTGTGCGTGTGGGCGGACAGGCCAAACCCTCGCAGCAACTGCGTTTCGCCATCGATGTTGCAGATCCATTCAAAGCGATGGTGGGCATGCTTGGCCATGAAGGGATGGGCGTCGTCTGCCAGCTCACGCGCTTCAGCCTCGTCAGCAACACTTCCCTTCGCGATGAGCAGAAAAGTCACCCGGCGACGCCTGAACAGCGGAGCAAGCACGCTGGCCGCTCCGAAACGGAAAAGCCTGCCGGTCCAGCCAAGCACGACGGGTGGATCAACGCTGATGACGCTCGCGTAATTGCTGCCGGGCTTGATCTGGTTGAAATCCGGAGCCATTCGTCCGCCTTCCTGTTCCGAAGGCCTATACAGTGCGGTCCCGGGCGTCGTCCACAAAGAGTACCTGGAGGAACGTCTGCGAGACGGGGGTTAACAGGCTTTCGGATTGAAGCGGATTCCGAGGGTTTCCGTATTGCCTGCGACTATTGAGCGGAGAGTAGAGGTGCGGGACACCGTGTCGCCTGCGCTTGACTTCAACGCTGGCAGGCCCCTATGACATCGACCCACCAAGATTTCGGGCGCTTAGCTCAGCGGGAGAGCACTACCTTCACACGGTAGGGGTCGCTGGTTCAATCCCAGCAGCGCCCACCATCCTCTGGCAATTCCTGCATTCAATCACTACATCTTAAATCCCATCCCAGCCAAGATTGTCGCGCGTCCTATGGAAATACTAGCCAACCCCGAAGCCTGGATCGGTTTTGCAACCCTTACGGCTCTCGAGATCGTCCTTGGCGTCGATAATATTGTCTTCATCGCCATTCTCGCAGCCAGACTTCCTCCTGAAGAGCGGAACAGCGCACGGCAGATAGGCCTTGCAGTGGCGCTCGGAACCCGGCTGGCGCTGCTGGCGACGCTGTTCCACCTGTCACGCCTTGAAGGTGCATCGGGCGTCTATCTGTTTGGCCGTGACATGTCATGGCGGGACCTCGTGCTGGGCGCGGGCGGCATGTTCCTGATCTGGAAAGCCGTGGCCGAGATGAATGAATCCATCCGGCCCCACAAGTCACACGGCAAGAAAAACGCGACAAAGAAACGCGCGGCGTTTACCTTCATCATCATTCAGATCGCTATCATCGACATCGTCTTTTCGATCGACTCCGTCATCACGGCCGTTGGCATAGCAACCCAGATCGAAATCATGGCCGCTGCGATCATCATCGCGGTGTTTGTGATGATGGTGGCAATTAACCCGATCGCCGCATTCATCGACAAGCACAAGGAAATCAAGATCGTTGCCCTGAGCTTCCTTCTGCTGGTTGGATTCATCCTGGTATCAGAGGCGATGGGCACAGAAATTCCGAAGGGATATCTCTACTTCGCCCTGGGCTTTGCAACGCTGGTCCAAGGGCTGATCCTGTGGGCCCAGTCCAGCGAAAGACAGCTCGAGACTCTGGCTCATCGGGAAGAAAAAAGGGACTAGGAAAATCACCCGGAGGTCGCGGTTTTCGGGCAATTTGAGCTCATGTCCCCGCGCCTCCCTTGTAACCTTTCCAGCCGCCCCCAAAGGGGTGCGCAACCCGCTCTTCACAAGACCCCGTTGATCTGTTACATGCCCGCCCCTCTACCGGGTAACTGCGGTCATGGCGGAATTGGTAGACGCACTGCCTTGAGGTGGCAGCGGGGCGACCCGTGGAAGTTCGAGTCTTCTTGACCGCACCAACCCTTCCGTGGACGAAGGGCTGGCCATAACCCGGGCACCACGCCGCAACGCGAACATTCAGATTTTATAGACCGGCACACCTTTATGGTCACTTAAAAGCATGCAACTCCGGCCCCGTATGAGGCGCCTCGCGTGACCAAGCCCGTTCTGGAACAGCACAAGACGACGCCGATGGAAATGCGGGATGTTACCTCTCCAGCGTTTCTGCGTGCGGTGCTGAACACCCTGGATGCGGGGGAAGCGGCGGCGCTGAAGCGGCTGATGGAACCACTTCATCCCGCTGACATTGCATCCCTGCTTGGAGCAATCGATGCGTCAGACCGCAGGGCGCTGATCACAGCACTCGGCACCGACATCGATCCTGAAGTCCTTTCTGAGGTAGACGAAAACCTGCGCGCGGAACTGATCCGCACCCTGGGTGTCAAAACCGTAGCGGGTGCTGTAAGCGAGCTCGACGTTGAGGACGCGGCCTACGTGCTGGAGGATCTCGCGGACAGCGACAAGCGGGAAGTTCTCTCGCAGGTCCCGTTCGAGGAACGCCTTCAGGTCGTCGACGCACTCTTGTTCCCCGAAGGGTCCGCGGGCCGCGTCATGCACCGCGAGTTCGTTGCCATGCCAGGACACCTGACAGTTGGCGAGGCTCTCTCGCGCTTGTCATCGGACGACACGCCGGAAGATTTTCTGGAAATCTACATCGTCAACGACAGTCAGAAACCTGTCGGCGTCGTACCATTGAACAGGCTGGTTCGAGCTTCATCCTCCACAACCCTGAGCGACATTGCAGCAACGGACCTGACGCTGATACCCGCAACCGCTGATCACAAGACCTTGGCATACCTGTTTGAACACTATCACCTGAATTCGGCACCCGTGACCGGGGAAGATGGCAAGCTGGTCGGGGTGCTCAGTGCAGACTCTGTCGTCGAACTCATGCAGGACATGCACAAGACAGAGGTATTGGCACTGGGCGGCGTTGCGGATGAAGAAACCTTGTCGGCGTCAACGGCCAAAACCACGTGGCTCAGGTTTTCGTGGCTGTTTGTGAACCTGCTCACAGCCGTCATCGCATCGATCTTCATTGGCTTTTTTGAAAAGTCCCTCGGTAGTATTGTGGCGCTCGCCATTCTGATGCCAATCGTTGCCTCCATGGGCGGCAATGCGGGCACCCAGACACTGACGGTGGTCGTCCGCTCGCTTGCTACCAAGGAACTGAATCGGGCGAATGTGTGGCGCGTGATCAACCGCGAGATGCTGATTGGCGGGTTCAACGGTATAGGTTTCGCATTTCTTGCGGCTGGGATAACATGGGTCTGGTTCAGCAATTTGGCGTTGTCCGGCGTTATCGCAGCTGCGATGGTCATCAATCTGATTGCAGCCGCGGCGGCAGGCATTCTTGTGCCGCTGGCATTTAACAGAGCGGGTGTAGACCCTGCAGTTTCATCGCCCGTGTTCGTGACGACTGTGACGGATGTGGTAGGATTTGTTTCTTTCTTGGGATTGGCAACGTGGCTCCTGCTAAATTGAATTCTTGGAAGTTGATCGCATCCGCTCTCGCCGTCAGCGCAAGCCTTTCAGCAGCGGCAAGCGCCGGAAGCTGGGCTAGCTCGGAACGCCTTGAGCGCGCCCGCTCGGGTCTGGCCGCGGCCTCTGTCGGAGACCTGATCTATGTGGGCGGCGGCGCTGCAGCAGGAGACCCCGCCAATTCGTTCGAAGCCTTCGACACTTCGAAAGAATCCTGGCGTCCGCTGCCGGCCCTGCCGGTCGGCCTGATCAGTTTCTCAATGGCTGCACTCGGAAATGAAATCTACGTCACCGGTGGCTACTCGGCGGATGACCCAGGTGAACCGCGAAAGGATGTTTGGGCCTTTGATACGCAAAGCGCTTCCTGGTCGCAAAAGGCGTCGATGCCAGTTTCTCGCGCGGCGCACGGCATGGTCGCGGTCGGAGGCAAGCTCTATGTTGTCGGCGGCTCCGGAAAGGATCCTGGCCGTACGCTTGTCTATGATCCGAAATCAGACGCATGGAGATCCGCAGCTGCACTCCCGACTTCTCGGCGAGCACTGGCGGTTGCAACAGATGGAAAAAAGGTATTTGCGATCGGCGGCATCAAGCCCGATGGCGCTGTATCGGGTGCCCTCGACGCTTTCGATCCGGTATCCGGCAGCTGGGTATCCATGCCTCAGATGCCATCACCGCGCGGAGCACTGACGGCAGGTGTCGTCAAGGGACAGCTGCATGTCATCGGCGGTGCGACCTGGAAGCCCCTCAGAACCTACGCAAGTCATGATGTATTCAACATTTCGGCACGCACTTGGGGCAAGGAAGAATCTCTCCCCTCTGCACGGCAGGGAATGGCTTCCGGTGTTGCGTCCGATCGCCTCTGGGTATTTGGTGGCGGCTCAGGTGCTGGCGTGTTCGGCATGTTCACGGCCTCGGACGCCGTAGACGTCTACGAACCATGACGAGATATGAATGATCCCAAATCACTTTCAGGGACTGAACTTCGGGCTGGGCGAAACCGCTGACGCCATTCGCGAAACGGTCGACCGATTTACTGCAGCCAACATCGCGCCGCGTGCCGCCGACATAGACCGGACGAACACGTTTCCGCGAGACCTGTGGCCGAAGCTTGGTGAACTGGGACTCCTGGGAATTACCGTCGAGGAAGAATTCGGTGGGGCAGGACTGGGTTACCTTGAGCACGCTGTCGCGCTCGAAGAAATCAGCCGTGGCTCTGCGTCCGTAGGTCTGTCCTACGCCGCACACTCCAATCTGTGCGTCAACCAGATCCGCCGCAACGCAAGCCGCGATCAAAAAACCAGGCATCTGCCAAAGCTTGTCTCGGGCCACGGCCTTGGCGCGCTGGCCATGTCGGAGCCTGGCGCTGGCTCGGACGTGGTGGGAATGAAAACCCGGGCCGTCAAAAAGGGTGACCGCTACATCCTGAACGGTTCGAAGATGTGGATCACCAACGGGCCCGACGCAGACCTGGTCGTTGTATATGCCAAGACGGATCCGGATGCCGGACCGCACGGAATTACTGCGTTCATTGTTGAAAAAGGAATGAAAGGCTATTCAACCGCCCAGAAACTAGACAAGCTGGGAATGCGCGGATCCGACACCGGCGAACTCGTGTTCCAGGACTGTGAAGTCCCTGAAGAAAACGTCCTCGGACGCGTCAACGAGGGCGTTCGCATACTGATGTCGGGCCTCGACTACGAGCGTATCGTTCTCTCGGCGGGCCCACTTGGCATCATGCGCAACGCGATGGATATTGTCTTGCCGTACGTCCATGAGCGCAAGCAGTTCGGACAATCCATCGGCGAGTTCCAGTTGATCCAGGGCAAGCTTGCCGACATGTACACGCGCATGAACGCAGCGCGAGCTTATGTATATACAGTCGCCAAAGCATGCGACCGTGGCGAGACCACACGCAAGGACGCCGCAGGAGCAATCCTCTTTGCCGCGGAAACTGCTACCTGGATGGCGCTTGAAGCCATTCAGATTCTTGGTGGAAATGGCTACATCAACGATTACCCGACAGGCCGGTTGCTGCGCGATGCAAAACTCTACGAGATTGGTGCCGGAACAAGTGAAATCCGCCGCATGCTGATCGGTCGGGAACTTTTTGAAGAAACAGCCTAGGAAGCGGGCCACATCTGTGAAACCGGTCCTCGGCCTGCTAATGTGGCCCCGGTAACCGAGTACCATCCATGCCCAATTCCAACCGGCTTTCGTTGCTGATTTCATTCCTGTTGATGCTTGTGTTGCCGGTAGCGCTTGGCCAGGCCATGTTGACGAGCCTCGCCAAATTGCACCTGATGCCCAATCAGGCCATTCTGATCCTGATTGCAATTGTGATTGGTGGTGTGGTGAACATACCCATCAAACGCATTGTACGCGATCAACCTGTCTGGTCGCATCCATTGCAGATTTGGGGACTGGACCGAACGCTGCCCCGATGGACGATCCGCCGCCGGGAAACAATCATTGCCGTGAATGTCGGCGGATGCATGATCCCGGTTCTCATCATGCTTGTTCAATTGGCCTATCTCATGCCCATGGGCCCGGACGTTGTCTGGGGCGTCGCCCTTGCGTCAGCGATCAATACATTTGTCTGCTACGTCGCGGCAAGGCCAATGCAGGGCGTGGGAATAGTCATGCCGGGCTTCATTTCTCCGGCAGCAGCGGCAGCGTCCGCGCTGTTGCTTGTGCCGGATGCGGCACCCGCCACGGCATTCGTCGCCGGAGTGCTGGGTCCTTTGGTGGGTGCGGACTTCTTCCACATCTTTGACCTGATCAAGGTCCCGCGAGGCGTGGGCATGGCTTCAATCGGTGGCGCCGGCACATTTGATGGCATCGTTCTGTCGGCCATTCTTGCCACACTGCTGGCCTAGGAATTCAAGACCCTTTCCACCGCCAGTGCATCTGACAGCAACTTCTGGTCCTGGAGGTTCTGTCCGACGAGCATCAAGCCTGCAGGCAGCCCCTCTGTCACCGGCATTGGCAGGCTGATTGCGCAGCAATCCAGGAAATTGATCAGACTTGTGTTTCGCAGCGCAAGGGCATTGAATCGACCAAAAGAAACCGGATCAGTCAGATCATCAAAACGTGGGGCACTGATCGGCGTCGTCGGCAGCATCAACGCATCAAACCCGACAGCAATCTCCCGCGTCAGTTCAATCAGGCGCGCACGCTCATTGAACAGATGATCGATTTCCGCCCTGCTCATCCGCCCGCCAATATCGATCCGTGCCAGCACCATGGGATCATAGAGGTCCCGTCTGGCAAGCAGACCCAGTTTTGAATGATGCGCATGGGCCTCTGCATTGACAATGGTGCCGCGAGCAAAGAGCTCTGGCAGGCAGGCGAAATGCGGAAACGCCACAGACTCAACACTGGCACCAGCTTCGGACATCCGCCGAGCCCAGACATCAAGGCTCCTGGCAACATGCGGATCAAGACTGTCGAGCACATAGGTTTGTGGAACAGCGAATTTAAGCCCCCGAATGGACGATGCCGCAGGCAGCGCCACCGTGCTGCCTGCCAGAATCTTGTCGGCGATAGTACAACTGAGCACTGAACGCGTGATGGGCCCAATACTGTCTTGCGTCTTCGAAAGGACAAATGCTCCGTCACACGGGACCCGGCTCTGCGTCGGCTTGAACCCGGTCAGACCGCAGAACGACGACGGAATGCGCACCGAGCCACCGGTATCGGTACCCAGACCCATCGCAACCTGACCGCGTCCGACAGACGCGGCGGCGCCAGAACTCGAACCGCCGCAGACGCGTTCGCGGTCATGTGGATTGCCACAATGGGGCAGATGCGGATTGTCTCCAAGACCGGTAAACGCAAACTCACTCATGTGGGTGCGCCCGACCATGATCGCGCCCGCACGTTTAAGGCGTGCCACCACTGGTGCGTCCCGCATTGCAGCGTGCGCGTTCCTCAAGGCAAGTGAACCTGCAACGGTCACTTCGCCTTCGACGTCGAACAGGTCTTTGACAGAGACAGGAATGCCTTCCAGCATGGAGCGCGAGCGTCCGGAACTGCGCATGGCATCACTCGCCGCTGCATCCTGGCGCGCGCGGTCACGTGCAACCAGCGTGAACGCGGACGGATCCCGTTCGATCGATGCAATTGACGCCTCTACAAGCTCGGCCGACGAAACGGACTTGCTTTGCAAATCCCGGGCAATCTCGGCAATGCAACGGGAATTCAGGTTTGCCGAACTACCTGATGCGCTCAAAGCGGCTTACCTTTATAGCGGCCAAGTTCTGGCTGAGGCAGTTCACGCGGCTTGCGCAAGCGCGCACGCCCGGCCATTTCCTCTTGATCAACCAGTCCATCCTGGTTGATGTCGGCGCGGACAAACATGGTACGCCAGCGTGAGGCATACTCGGGCATCATGATCTTGCCATCTGCATTCCAGTCAATAACAGGCGACCCGTCGGGGTCGGCCATCAACCGGTCGTTCAGGGCTCGCGATTCAGTCGAGTCAAGATACCCGTCACCGTTGCTGTCATCTTTCTTGAATCGGACAGCCAGCGCCGCTTCGAATTCCGCCTTGGTGAGCTGGCCACCATGGTCAGTATCAAAAGCCCCCAGCCCCTCATCATCCGCGTTCTTGCTGTTCGCGCCAGTTGAAAGGGCTGCAGAAGATGTCTGCGCCGCCGGGTGATCAGAGCCAAACATATTCATGCTGCATCCCTGCAACGCAGACACAGCAATGATGGCGGTAGCCATCTTCATCACGTTCGACAGCATTCATTTCCCCTGAATTGTCATGTCACCGCATCAGCGGGATAGGTTCGACGCACAACCCCGAAGAGATCGGCATCCTGCAAGCTTTTGGAACTACCGGTCATGTGACTGATGTCCGCCCACGCAAGGTTGGCATCCTTGAGGCTCGCGCCCGTGAGGTTCGCGTTCACCAGGCGAACTCGCGCAAGTACGGCTCCGTCAAGCACGGCCCCCCGCAAATCGCAATCCGTCAGGTCTGCGCCCTCAAAATTTACTGATGAAAGATTTGCATTTCGCAGGTTGGCGCCTTGCAACTTCGCATGGCGCAGATCGGCACGCGCCAGATTGCAGCCCTGGACGTCCGCGAACTTCAGATTTATTCCTGAAAGTACGACGCGCTCGTCACCTGCCAAATCGCTGGGGCACCCCCACAATCTTGTCTTGGCAGCCTCCTTGATAAAGTTCACGCCTGCAAAATTGGGCTTGAACTCGCTATCAAGGCGACGCTGGTTCCAGTGCAGCACGCCTTCGTCAAACAGCCAGTGATGCTGCCGGCTTCTGCTGAGACCACCTTCGGGCGTGTGCTCATAAAGAGTTTCTTCGCTCGGCCGCACGGCTTCATGCGCAGCAGCATTCTGAGAAACGTCCGCAGATGCAGCGGCATCCGGCGATTGCCCGCCCGCTGCGCCCGGCTCTTTTGGCCGAAGGCGGGACTTCCCGCCAAACAGCCAAGCATAAAATCCGTTGACCCAACTCATGGTTTGCAACCTTAACACACATGGCCGCCAAGCGGTCCAGCCTGCGCCCGCACGCAGCGTTGCGCACGCATGACAATCAGGGTCGAATTCTGATTCTGTTGGACATGCGTTTCAAAAGGGCCACAGCACGAGCCACGACTCGCCACGAATTCAGACTATTCCATGTCCCAAGGGACGCTCTTCTGCTTTCGACGCGTCTCTGCCTCTGCTTCAGCATCCAGCTTCATCAGCGTGTCTCGCCAACCCTCCGCCTTTTCAACAAAGCCGAGACGTATGGCACGCTCATGCTTGCCATAGGTATCGAGGAACTGATTGACCGACGAAATGTCCGAAGTATTTATCCGCTGAAACGAGGCGTCCATCACTCGTTCGAGCTCTGCTTCAGGGTTTGGTGCCGGGGGATTGGCAGCAGGCGCTGCATCGGTCTCGACGACTGGCGGCATACTTGCAGGCGCAATGTTGTAGGTGGGCTGGAATTTCGGAGACTCGGGTAGCTGCGGGAAAGGATCTGGCTCCGCCATCAGGTACTGACCGAGGGCGGCAGCGACTGCCAGCATGACAATCAGGACACCTGCTGCGGCCTTGCCACCAAATGTGTGGCGAACAACCTTTAGCGATCCAGAAGCCGATTCAGACGCAAGTTCCGGCGGAAGTGTAGCATCCAAAGATTGGTCTGTTAGATCAGAATTCGGCATGCCCCTGCCCGCCCGGTCGACTGGTCACAGAATAGACTTTCCAGTGAACTTGAAAAGCCAGTGCCAGACAAATTTTGGTGCATCGATGAAAGCAGGCTTCAAGTGCCTATTTCTGCTGGTCTTTCCCAATTGCCATATCACAGGCATCCCTTGCCGGATCAGGGGTATCGCCAACCGGACCGAGATCTTTGCCACCCTTGGGGCCGAACAGCCAATACCAGTCATAGCTCCCGCCAAACACGAAATAGCGATGCTGCGACACGACCAGCTTGTCCCTGAAATCAGGATCCTGGCACTTGGCAAGTACGACGAAACCATTTGATGGCAGGAGGAATGAAGGCTTTGCCTTTGCAAAATCATACACCCACAGTGCACCCGACGTTGCCCACCCAGGTGTCGAAAAATACAGGCGCCTTCCATCTGATGAGAATTGCTTGTCCGTGAACCCGCACAACTGGCCATCGGGTCTGTTGCTCGACTGCGCATGCGCCAGCATTTTCGCCTTGCCGCTTGCAACGTCAACCGTCCAAAGTCCGGCTTCACGGTCGAAGCTGGCAACGCAATTGCCTTCGCCATCATCGGTTTGACCACGCGTGAATACAACCACGCGACCATCGGGGGACTGAACCGGATCGCGGTCAGCATGCGCGCTCGTCAAATGAATCTTCCGGCTGCCTTGGGTAAGCACAATGTCCCCACCATCAGCAGTGACAACGGAATCCGCTGATGCCGGAACGCACACGCAAATTAAAAACAAAATGCCGACCGTACGCAACAAATCGAAACGCAACGTCATCCATGTGCCTCTTGAATCAAGTTGGGCGCACATAATGTAAAATCGCGTCAGAATTGCGGCCCGAGGCCTGATCCCTGGCACAGAACCGCCAAATGCGATCCATCCGGACGATATCGTTAACAGGACGTTAACCGGCCAAGGGCAGCCTGCTTGCACTGATTCCTGGGGGCGTGTTGCGATGCCGATGTTGTTGAAGATCCTGAAGAGTTCTGCGTGCCGGAGCAATCACCACCGACTGGCGATCGATGCGCTGACAATGCTGCGCGGCACCGACGGTGAGCTTTGGCGCAATCTCTTCCTGCATCACTATCCCGACTATCTGGAAGGCGCTAAGGCGCCTGATGAGATATTCAAGGACTTCAAAAACCACGTATTGCATGTTCGTGAAGGAGAGTGGGGTGGCGCGCCTGCGGCAGCGCGTGAATGGTACAGGCGGACTGTTCGCGCATTGGCACAACAGGAATGGAAATACGCTGTCTACTGCGCCGGCGTGATGAGCCACTACGTCGTCGACCCCGTGCAGCCATTCCATACCGGCCAAACCGAAGAAGAAAGCATCATTCATCGCGCCGTCGAATGGAGCCTTTCGAGGTCGTATGATCAGTTGCAGCTGATCCTCATGCAGGACCTCGGCGGCTACCCGGATGTTGCAGTCCCTGCAGGAAACGACTGGCTTGAACAGATGGTTCGGGCTGGTGCCAAGACATCCAACCCGCACTACGAAACGCTTGTCGATCACTACAACTTTGCTCTGGGTGTCAAAAAGCCGGAGCAGGGCCCAGACCAGGAAATGAAGGATGTTGTGGCCAGGCTCATTGGCTATGCAACGGTCATGCTTGCAAGAATTCTCGAAAAGGCATTTGCGGAAGCAGCGGTCATCCCGCCCAGGGTTGGTTTGAGCCTCGACACGTTTCTGGCTGCAATCAAGGCACCCATCCGGAATATTCTGGCCGCACTCGACAACGAAAAGGAACGCGATCTTGTAAAGGCAATGTATGCGGAGTTTCAGAAAACCGGAAAAGTCCGCGCCACTTTGCCTGATGACGACAAGCTCGTACGTCGCTTGCATGCGGCAGAAGTATTGAGAGTGCCGCTATCGACTGTTGACGCTGCATGGCCACGCGAGACTGGCACGGCGCATGGCACTGGCCGACCGGCACGGATTACGAGGAAACTCAAGCCCAAGGCGGCTGTCCATGAACACATCGCCCGCATCGAGCCATCGCTCGACCTGCCTCAGATGCAGCCAACAGCCAGAACCACATCCAAGCCATCGCGGGCGAAGGATCTGGCAACCGCAATGGAAGTATCCTCGAAGCCGGCAACGCCGCAGATTCACGCCGCTCACGCAAGCACACCTGCCAACGGCAAGCTAAGCCATGCCTCACCTGTGGAACAGGCGCCTTCAATCGGACCGAAGACAGCCAGTCGACTGACTGCGATTGGAATTCACACGGTGGAAGACTTGCTTTCCGCTTCGCCCGAAGACGCGGCCAACAGATTGAAGTTCAAACACATCAACGCGAGGCTGATCCGGGACTGGCAGGCACAGGCCGGACTGGCTTGTTCCATTCCAAAACTCAATAGCCTCGCTGCGCAACTGATGGTCGCGGTCGGTGTTCGTGATCTGGACGATCTGGCCAATGCTGACCCCGAGATGCTGCTCAACATGGTCGACGAATTCTGCGACACGCCGGACGGCCAGCGCATTCTGCGCGACGGCAATCCACCCGAAGAAGGACACATCAGGGCGTGGGTTGAATCAGCCCAGGACATCCAGACGCGAAACGCAGCCTAGGGCGCCGCGGGCCGGATTGTGACGACACCCAGCGGAAACTTGCACGTCTGGCCCACGTCGCAGTCGATGATGCCGATTGGATCGGGCTTGTTGTAGTCGTCCCATTCATTCAGTTCGACCGAGAATGGCCCGTCGGGCACCTTGATCACGCCAGTGGTGCATCGGAAGCGACCCTGGCACGATGCGAGTTCGGGATCCGGGGGACCAAGGCATTTGCGATACTCCGCCCCCTCGCGGATGCATACTTGCAGTTCCGGATCCACCATGGGCCAATCCCAGTTTTGCCCACTGGACTTGTAGCGGCTGAATTCGACATCAATGCGAACACTTCGTCGCCAGACGCCCGGCGTATAGTCACTGCCCACTTCCACGCGCACCGTTGCCGGCGCCTTCAAGACATATTTTTGATAGGCCGAAGGCCCGTAGGAAACGCCAGCAGCGCCCACAATAACGCCGATGATGAACCAACCAAACCCCGACCCGCCCGACTGTCCGGCCATGATAGTCTCCAGTTCCCAGAAGGCAGAGAGTGCCCTGCCCCGAAGTCATACGTCAATTTCACTGAAAAATGGCGGTTCCATGGCAAAGCTCGGGATGTCTGCCTGATCCGGTGTTCTCAGGACGCCTTGACCCGAAAATCTTGCAGAATGTCACCATATTTGGTCACGACGTCGTCATGTTCCGGATCCCGGAATTCTTCCTGAATCCCATGTGCGTACCACTGACGCATGTGCTCGAGATCGAGCATCATGCGCGAATACTGCGCGGCCTGAGACTTCAGGGAAAGGCTATAAGTCTGTATGCGAAAATGAATCGGCGCATAAAATGCATCAACAGCTGTGAACGATACTCCACCCAGAAATGGTCCCCCAAATTTCGCGAGCCCTTCAGTCCACAACTCGTCTATGCGTGAAACGTCTTTCTTCAGGTCATCACCCTGTTCACGAAGTTTCACCCGCAAACCAAGATTGAACGAACACTGCTGGCGCAGGGCTCCGAAGGCTGAGTGCATTTCGGCGCTCGCCGATCTCGCCCACGCGCGAGACTGTGCATCCGATGGCCAGACACCACGATGCAATTCATGCAGGTACTCTGCAATCGCAAGGGAATCCCAGACAACTGTGTTTCCGTGAAGAAGCGTCGGCACCTTGCCGGTCGGCGAGAAAGCCCTGAAACTCGACCACGCACCACCCGCTTCGAAACGGCGCAACTGCTCCGCAAAGGGAATACCCAATTGCTTCATCAGCAGCCAAGGCCTCAGTGACCAGGACGAATAGTTCTTGTTTGCGATGAATAGCGTATACATCCAAGGCTCCTTTTGGGCGGAACATCTAAATCAAACTATGTCACTTTCAAACTATCAGGACGCCGCACATGGAACACGCGCTGTTTTACCTGCAGGTATTGGGTGTTGGAATTTTCGCCGCGTCCGGAGCCATTGTGGCGGCGGAAAACAAATTTGACGTGATCGGTGCCACATTTCTCTCTGTGGCTGCCGGACTCGGAGCGGGCACGATCGTGAACCTGCTCACCGACCAGCCCGTGCGCTGGCTGGCGCGTCCGGAACTTCTGTGGGCGGCGCTCGTAGCCGCGGTCACCGTTTTCGAACTTGTTCGCTACGTCAAAGCGCCAGAACGGTTTCTCGTGTGGGCAGACGCAGTTGGCTTGGCCATTTTTACCGCAACAGGCATGAAGGCTTTGCTTGCCCTGAACTACGACCCGGCAGTCACACTCTTCCTCTCGGCCATCGGCGCCTCTGGCGGCGGAATGATCCGGGACGTTCTGGTCAACCGGCCGCCACTGGTGTTTTCAGGTGAAATTTATGTAACAGCCGCTGTTCTCGGGTCCCTGACCTACCTGATGCTGACATTGCTTGGTTTCCCGGAATGGTGGGCGCCCACATCCGCAATCCTGGTGACTTTCCTGCTGCGCGCCGCGGGCATCACATTCCAGATTCGATTGCGGACCGGCCGAATCAAATCCGGACAATCGATGTGACTTCCTTGGCACGCCCTGGCCAGACAATGTGTGCAGGGAAACTTCAGGGATGACGGCAGGAGCCTGTCTGACTAGTTTGACACGCTTCCACGGTCAAAATGCAAAAGACATCCACAATGAAATCAAGTCGGAAAACAAAACTCCTGATCGCAGCTTCTGTGGCTGTCCTGTTGCAGGCAACAGCGGCGGCAGACCAGCCGCTTCCTGCCAAGCCTGAACTCGGGCCCGCGATCAAGAAGGACCTTCCACCACTTGGCGACACGTCGGGCATTGGCAAGGCATCGGGAGGGGTCTCTCCGGACAAGATCGAAAAAGTGGTTCGTGCCGCGCGGACTGACCGGCAAGACACGTTCCGAGGCAGCAAAAAGTCTAATCCGCTGGACCGTCTGGGCCGCTCCGTCGTTCTTGTCGTGACGCCAACACAACTCGGTTCGGCAACATTGATCGACCGTAACGGCACTTTCGTGACTGCCTGGCATATTGTGAAGGATGAGGATCGCGTCGGCATCATTTTCATGCCTTCCAACAAGTCTCAACGGCCAACGGAGGCCGATGCAGTTCAGGCAACGGTCATGCGCGCCAACCGCACCACCGACCTGGCACTGATACAGTCTGGCGCCGTCGACAAGCATATACGCCCCATCCTGATGGCGACACCAGCAACGCCCGAAGCAGGTACAAGGCTTCGCATACTGGGGCACCCTTATGGCGAGATATGGTCCCACACCGAAGGTATGCTGACCGAAACTTCACCCGCTTTCAAATGGCAGGCCTCAGACGGCATCATGCACCAGGCTGATGTTGTCAAATTCCAGACGTCCGCAATCACGGGAAACGCCGGTGGTCCCATTTTGAACCGGCAGGACAGGCTCCTGGCCGTTGACACTTTGCGTATGGATGAAAGATCGCTCACGTCTCTGGCGGTATCAGTGACAGAGGTGAAACGGATTCTGAACTCGCCTCAACCGCAGGCCATTCGGGCGGCCGTGCCAAAGGCCCCTGCCAAAGCCTGCGAACCTGTCCGGCTGGACACACGGCGAACAAAAGCCAATGACGCAACCGTACACATCCTGGACCTGAATTGTAACGGCCGCACCGACGCCATGATGCTCGTACCCGATAGTTCGAAATCACCGAACTATCTCTCGAACGACGCCAACGAAAATGGCGTGACGGACTCAGTCTATTTCGATTTCAATCGGGATGGGAAATTTGACGAAGTACAGTTTGACACGAATGAAGACGGCATGCCGGATCTTGTCGGCAAGGACCTGGACGATCAACTCATTCCGCGGTCAACGCGCGTGCTCGACAAATAGGCCATATGCGCCAGGTTTTCTGCTGGTACCTCGCGCAATTGGAATTGTTGCAGCACTTGCAGCGGCTCTGGTCACGGCGAGTGTGGCACATGCGCTGGAAGCGGAACACGACCTTGTCAATAAACTCATAGCGGCGGGCCGATTTGAATCTGCTCAATCCGTTGCGGACAAGGCGCTTCGCCTTGAAGACCAGAATGAAAATCCGGACGTGGTCGAAATTGCCTATTGGCAAAACGAACTGGGATTGATCTCACAAGCGCGAGGTCGGATATCAGAGGCATCCGCGTGGTTTTCCCGGGCGCTGCGTTTGCGGAAGATAACCTTCGGTCGACATCACCCGGAAACTGCGATTGTGATGAACAACCTGGCGCTGATGCTTGCAAGGATGGGCCGACATGCCGAAGCATACACCCTGTTGACGGACTCGTTGCGTATCAACCGCGCTCACCGAGGTCCATTGCATTCCTACACAGTCACAACCATAAGCAATCTTGGGCTGTTGAACCTGACACTGGGAAGGTACGGAGCAGCCGAAAGGTATCTCAAAGATGCATTGGCGCGAACAGTCGCGCATGAAGGCTGGGTCTCCCAGAACACCGCGATCGCCCTGTCAAATCTTGCCTCTCTTCATGTGACGCTGCTCGAATTCGACAAGGCAAGACCTCTCCTCAACAAGGCTCTCGAAATCGATATCATGCGACATGGACCAAAACACCCGGTCGTGGCGGTGACGTTGAACAATCTGGGCGAATTGAGTCGACTGGAAGGAAACTACGCTGACGCCGAGCACGCATACTTGCGTGCGGTTTCCATGGACCTCGAGTTGCTTGGACCTGCGAATTCCGACTATGCATCAGACCTTGTGAACCTCGCCGCATTGTATCAGGAGACCGGTCGCCTCAACGACGCTCACGTTGCCCTGGCAAAAGCGCAGAAGATCTTCATCAATGACGCTCCAGTGGATCCAGTAACTGGCTCAACGCTGGCAGCAGATCTGGCCCGCCTTCTAAAACAGGAAGGACGTTTGCAGGAAGCCGAACTGCTTTACACGAAGTCCCTGCGGCTCACATCCACCGCATTCGGCTCACATCATCCTGATACAATTCCTGCATTGACCGGCCTTGCACAATTGTCGGTGGAGAAGGGCGACGACGCCCAGGCAATGAGATATGCCGGCCAGGCGCTGGCGCTCGCAAAATCGGCGTTTGGTCAGTCAAGCCCGCAATATGCCCGTTCAGCGCTCTCGCATGCGTCGTTCCTGGTACGATTGAACCTGCAGCCCGAAGCCAGTTCCTGGGCAATCAGAAGCAAATTCCTGATCGAAAAGGCATTTGGAAACACCTCGCCCGATGCAGCCCGCGCCAATCTGGTGCTCGCTCAGAGCGAACTGCAGTCATCCCGTTTCTCAGACGCCGAAACGCATGGGCTGAATGCGCTTCGCTTGGTCAAGGGCTTGTCCTCTCCCTACGCATTCGAGCTCGCAGAGGCACATGACACCGTTTCCCGAATCTTGTCTGCAAGACACAGATGGCAGGCGGCATTTCTGCACGCCGAGTCTGCCTTTCAAATCATGAGCCGACGTCGCACCCTTGCAGAGGACCATTTTCAATCGGGAAAACTGCATCAGGCCGGGAATCCGGATACTGTTTCGGTCCAGTTGCTCAAGGCTGCAATTGGCGCCGCCACCACGTCATCGATGCCGGAAAGATATGTTTCAACAGCCTTTGAAGCCGCAGAAGCCATTGGCACTGGCAACGTATCCAACGCTTTGAAACTGGGGGCAATCAAATTCCACGCTTCAAACAGCCGACAGGCTGGTTTGCTGACCCGACACCGGGACCTTGTTGCCAGAGCACAAGCTCTTGACCGTCAGGTCATTGAGCTTTCCATTTCCATCCACACCGGAGCGAGCGAGCGTTTGTCGGCGCTGGGTCATCGGCTCGGCCAAATGCAGCGGCAAATCGCAGATGCGGATGAAAATCTTCGAAAGGAGATGCCTGCGTATGCAACAGAGTTTGAAGGCAAACGCCTGTCACTGTCCGACGCACAGAAGGTCCTTATGGACCATGAATTGCTTGTCTATATCTTGCCCACCAGTGAACAAACCTTTGTGCTTGCAGCATCAAACACATCGACCAAGTTGTATGCCGCGCAAGTCCCGGCGGCCAAGCTGCAACGGCAGATCGCCAACCTGCGGGCCCAGCTCGATCCAACAGGTTGGAAAAGCTCGTTTGAACCGTTTGACCGAAACCTGGCATACGCGATTTTCGATGAGCTGTTGTCACCTTTGCATGAGCTTCTCTCTCGCAGTTCGACGATCTACGAGGTGACCAGTGAACCGTTCCAGGGTCTTCCGCTGGGCATCCTTGTGACGGCTCCCCCTCGAGGCGGTCGATCGGGTGACAGTTCGCCCGACGCCTTGCGGACGACGCGGTGGTTCGTAAAGAGTCACAGTATCGTGTCACTTCCAACATTTTCGTCCCTCATTCGATTGCGGGAGCTCGGCAAGAAGGCGGCGGCGCCAGAGCCCTTCCTTGGGGTCGGAGCGCCGGATAGGTCAGCTGGCAGAAAATTCGCCGACTTGCCGCCTCTGCTTGCGGCTCGTCGCGAGTTGCAGTCGCTTGGCGCACTGCTGCGGGCTTCCTTAAAGGACGACTCATTGCTCATCGGTGACGAGGCAACTGAGAAGGCCTTTTCAGCTGCAGCACCCCGCAACAAGCGTGTTATTGCATTTGCAACCCATGCGATCTCCGGGACGATACAGGGACAAGACTCGGAGCCGTCACTGGTGCTGTCCCAAGCTCGGGGCCACGACAACCAAAGCGACGGATTTTTGACTGCGTCGGAAATAGCAAGCATGGATCTGCGGGCCGACTGGGTGCTGCTTTCGGCCTGCAACACGGTTGGCGATGGCGCCGTGGCGACACAATCATTGGTACAGGGATTTTTCCGGGCCGGCGCCAAAAGCGTCCTTGCATCGCATTGGCCAGTGTCAGATCGGGCGGCCGGAAAAATCACGACCGCAACATTGCGGCATTTTCTGAACTCTCCCCATGACGGTCAGGCCAACGCACTGCGCGCTGCAATGATTGAAACTATGATGGACCGGTCACATCCCTTGAATGCACACCCCGCAACATGGGGCGCATTCAGCCTGATCGGCGAAGCCTATCCGGCAACCAGTTCATCCGGCTCCGGCGCCAACCCGCATTAGTCTAGTTGAGGGGCTCATGTGGAGCGCGTTTTGTCCGCCGCAGCTCCTGAATCGCCTGGCCTATCGACCACCACAGACTTATGCCGCGGGAGTCGCCACGCTTGATCATCGCTTGTTGCTGGCGCGTGGCTTCGCGCATCGCGCGATCGCCATGATTTCGGATCATGAACCACGCCGAGCGAATGACATCTGGATCGGGATCTATGACGATTTGTTTTTTTGCCATGTGCAATAGCTTGTCATTGAGTGACTCACTTATTGCACCCACCCTTGGCAAAGGACTACAGACCGAGGGTGGAAGTTTTTTTTGAACGACGCAACTGTCAGGGGACAGTTTCGACACGCAGTGGAACTTACTTGAATTTCGACCGCTGCGTGCGTTAACACCCGACCTATACGATCAGTAGTTAGATCGCCCGGCTGGCGTCTATTTTTGTAGTGCGTAGACGATGGTTTCACTCTCTCGACCCCTCAATTGCGTTGGTCCTACGAGCTTCAACTCATCGACAAGTTGAGCGTCACGAAGCACTTCTTCTTTGACGGCTTCAACCAGAGCCTGGCTGGCTACCAGCATCGTTCCGATTTCCTTGGAAAGAGACTGCAACCGGCTGGCGACGTTCACGGTATCCCCAACGACCGTAAACGTCATGAGGCGCTCGCTGCCCACGTCCCCCGTCATAACTGGCCCGTAATGCAGGCCAATACCGATTTGAACGGAAAACTGATCTGACTGGCGTCGTTCCTCGTTCCAGTCGGCCACGGACTGCACCATGTCGAATGCGCAGGCCAGCGCATCACCAGCGTCCGCTGCTCCCTGATCAGGCACCCCGAAAACCGCAAGCAAGCCATCACCCAGTATTTTGTCGAGTGTGCCTCCATGTCGAAAGATGACATCCTCCATCCGCGCATGAAACTGCCTTAGAAAAGCGATCGCATCTTCTGGTGCCATCGTTTCGCATTTGGTGGTGAAACCTCGAATGTCCGCAAACAGTACGGCCGCTGACTGGCGTCGAACAGCACCGAATGGTTGCTCCCGAGAACTCAGCTCATCCAGGAGTTTGGGCGAAAAATGTCTTGCGAGGTTCGCACGCGCCTTTTCCGACGTGGCGGCCGCGAGCACCAGCTCCCGCGAACGCCAGACTGATACAATCAGCCCGGCGGCAATACACAGAAAAATCACGAAGTCGTACGAGACCTTGATAAGCGGCAAATAGTTTGGATGCGAGTACGCTCCCCAGACTTCTGCTCCAGCGGGTAGCACGACATACGTTCCAGGCTGGATCGCGGCCGCTACGACCACCGCCATCCACGCTACGCATATGCAAATCGCGGTCCAGCCAATGAAGCGGGGGGAATAACTGAACGCGCTCTGAACCAGAAACGCCACGAAGAAGAGCAACGCGCCTTCCTTCACCGCAAGTGTAACAGGAGGCAATTCACCGGACAGATCATGTCGAAAAATCAGAAAGGTCGCGAGGTAGGTGCAGTCGAGCGCTACAAACGCATACTTGGACCACGTAACAGCGGGCCACCGGCGCAACGTCTCAAACTGAAGAAGACCTATAACTGCAATGCCAAGGGGCATCAGCATGAGCGCAATAAATCCGTCGCCCACGTAAGCCTGTGTACCGGCAAACACGGTAACGAGAACGCCCACAGCAACGGCCCGCACAGCTGAAGCGAGCATCAGACCCGACCGCTCGGTGGCTCGAAAGGATGCTGAAAGGCGGCTGGTCAAGCCATCATCATTGACCCTTGCGACAACGCCAAGAACGGCCGACTGAATGCGCCGCAGAAATGGGAATCCAATCATGTTTTCGGTTCCAGACAGACTCGGATATCGGTCAAGCATACACTTCTGGGGCGACTGCCATTCGCCACACACACGAACTCTTCCGAATCACTCTGAGCACCTACTCTTTTGCGCAGTTGACGCGCACAAGCCCCGGCGACGATCATCGGAGAGTTACGTTGGTCAAGGGAACTCAGTGACAATCTGGGGCTGCCCCCGCAACTGTAAGCGACGATGCTCAGGCCAAAGACGCCACTGATCGCAAGATTGGGAAGGCGGCCACGGGAAGTGTCGCGAAGCCAGGAGACCTGCCATCGTAGTCACCCCTCGACGGCGCGGTGGGCGTTCGCAGAGACGGCTCCTTCCGGTGCGGTGACTTTTGCTCGGTTCGCTTTGATCGGTGACCTGGGCTTGTCGCGCATCGAACAGGATAGGTGCGCGTTGTCACTGGGTTGGGGGCCCGAACACGCATGGACTATCGTTTCAAATCATCAATTGTGTTGACCACCGCGACATTGCTTTTCGCAGAAACTTTCACGCAGACAGCACTTGCCGAAGCCGTTGAAAAGATCGTCGTCACCGGCACCCGCATTGGCGCTGTTCCTGAAGACAAACTCGGCACCGCTGTTACAGTTCTGGATGGGAAGCAGATCGAGCACCGACAGACCAGATATGTCGCTGATATCCTGAGAGACGTGCCGAGCATTGCCGTCAGCCGTTCTGGCGGTGCCGGAGGCACCACCCAGGTTCGCATGCGCGGCAGCGAGGGCAACCACACGCTGATACTGTTTGGTGGAGCAGACATAGGCGATCCATTTCAGGGCGAGTTCGACTTCTCGGGACTGCAGGCAAGCGACGTTGCTCGCATAGAGGTTCTGCGGGGTAGCCAAAGCGCTCTTTACGGATCGGACGCAATCGGCGGCGTGATCTATATTCTGCCTCGACAGGGGAATGGTGAATTGAGTTTCGAAGCCCAAGCCGAAGCGGGATCGTTCTCTTCCTTGACAGCCGGCGCAAATGCGGGTTTCGGAAACGACGTCTTCGACATCTATGCAAGCACGAACTTTCACGAAACTTCAGGAACGAACAATTCGCATTTCGGTCACGAGGCTGACGGCGCCAGCGAACAATCCTATCTTGTGAATGTAGGCCTGCGCCCGCTGCAGAATATTGAATTCCGGGCATTTATCAGGCAGGTAGACACGCGAGCAGAGGGAGATCCTCAGGACTTTAATTTTTTCTCGGCAACACAGGGTCTGGTGATCGACGGAAACGATGTCACCCATACAAAATCAACATTTGGCAATATCAGCGTCGAAACCTCTGCCTGGAACGGGATCTTGGAAGCAAAGTTGAACTATTCCTTCATTGATGCTTCACGGTTCAACTTTTCCGACGGCTTCGCATCATTCTTTTCTGAAGGACACAGGGACAAGGTGAGCGCCGTCAGCGCAGTCAATCTGACTACCGGCAATATGACACACAAGCTGACCGGCGCCATCGACTGGAAGGCCGAAAGCTATCAGAACCTGCCCATCAGCATTTCAACGCCGGTCAACGACAAGCGCTTTCTTCAGAACCTCGGCTTTGTCGGCGAATACACCATCAGTTCGGGCGACTTCGATGCAGGCGCGGCGGTGCGCACCGACGACAATGACCGATTCCGCAACGCCACGACATACCGGCTGCAGACCAGTTACAAACTGGGTGACACGCGGCTGCGGGCAACCGCGGGAACCGGCATCAAGAATCCGACAAACTTTGAACTCTTTGGATTTGATCCCACGACGTTCATCGGCAATCCGGGTTTAAAAGCTGAAAAATCGACCGGATGGGACGTCGGCGTGGATCAGTATGTCCTGCATCGAGCGGTGAAACTCACCGCAACCTACTTTCACGCCGACCTGGACGATGAAATTTTCACCGACTTCCTGCCCGGATTCATTTCCACGCCAAGGAACAGGTCAACCAGAAGCACTCGCCAGGGAATTGAACTTACGGCAGATGTCAGGCTCGAGCGGTGGTCAATTGCCGCGGCATATACATATCTGGATGCAAAGGAAGATGGCATCGAGGAAGTCAGGCGCGCACCGCACATTGCGTCCCTCAACCTGTCATACGACATTTCGCCGGAAGCGCAATTGGGCATGGGTCTCCGCTACAATGGCGAGCAGAAGGACAACGAATTCATTTTCGCAACTCCTGCAGATTTTGTCACACTGAAGTCATACACCCTGGTCAATGTGTACGCGTCATGGAACGTAACTGACAGGATCGAAGCCTTCGGTCGCGTGGAAAACCTGCTCGACCAGAACTACGAAGAAGTTTTTTCGTTCGCATCCCCCGGAATCTCCGCATATGCTGGTTTGAAAGCGAAATTCTAGATCGAAATCCATGGGGATACCGTGCGTGACAACCCACTGAAGACGGCATGGTCAAGCGGCCGTGCTGCAACAAATGTCTGGGCCACAATTCCATCTGCATACGCGACGGAAATTCTCGCGCAGCAAAACTGGGACTCCATCACAGTGGACACCCAGCACGGGGTCGTGGACTACGCAGCCATGGTTGCAATGCTGACGGCAATTGCAACGACCCGAACCACACCTCTGGTTCGGGTCGGCTGGAATGAGCCTGCGGAAATCATGCGGGCCGCTGACGCAGGCGCCCTCGGTGTCATTTGTCCAACCATCAACAACCGCGAGGAATGCCAGCGATTTGTAGGCGCACTTCGATACCCGCCACTGGGCTATCGGAGCATGGGACCCAACCGCGCGCGGTTTCTGGGTGCAGACTACGCAGCCCGCGCAAACACGTTCGTGTTGGCCATCGCCCAGATCGAAACCGCACAGGGGTTGGAGAATGTGGACACGATCGCAAGCGTGCCGGGTCTCGACATGCTGTATGTAGGACCTTCGGATTTGGGCATCTCGCTCGGTCGGGAAGGCCGTATGGACCAGACCGATCCCGTCGTCGTAAAGGCAATTGACAGGATTCTTGAATCTGCCGAGAAGGCGTCGATCCGGGCCGGCATCTATTGCCATTCTCCCACCTATTCAAAGTCGATGTTCAACAAGGGCTTCGATCTGGTAACCGTCGCCTCCGACGCGGGGTTCCTGGGAGCCGGCGCAGACCTTCGAAACACGTTTTCCTGAAGCAGGAGCAGCACATCAATGACATCCCCTGTCCTGACTGTGGAAATCAAGGACGAGATCGCGCTCGTCACACTGAACCGGCCAGAAGCGATGAACGCACTGTCGCGAGAGCTCCGGTCCGCAATCGCGGTCACCTTTGAAAGTCTAAATGCGAACCCCGGCGTTCGCGCGGGCATCCTGACCGGAGCGGGAAAGGCATTTTGCGCAGGACTTGACTTGAAAGAGCTTGGTCAGGGCGCGGACACGATTTCAGGCAGCGTGGAAGCGCTGGATCCGGTCACATCCATCGGCAAATTCACGAAACCACTCATCGGCGCCATCAATGGCGTCGCTATAACTGGTGGATTTGAACTTGCGTTGGCGTGCGATTTAATGGTTTGCGCTCCGGAAGCGCGCTTCGCAGACACACACGGACGTGTAGGCATATTGCCCGGCTGGGGTCTGTCACAGAAACTCTCCCGCACGATCGGCATCTACCGGGCAAAGGAATTGTCGCTGACCGGTAACTTCCTGAGTGCGGCCCAGGCCTGCGAGTGGGGCATGGTCAATCGCGTGGTACCGACGCAGGACCTGATTGCCACCTGCCGCAAGCTGGCCGCCGATATGCTTTCGCTGGTACCCGAATGCCTGCCAGCATACAAAAAACTGATCGATGATGGCTACGCACAGGATTTTGGCGCCTCACTCGTCACAGAGCGAAAGTTCTCCGGCGCAGCCAACAAGACTGTCAGCGCCGGAGAAATCGAAGCTCGGCGCGAACACGTACGCGCCCGCGGTCAACAGCAGAAAAGCTGATCGTTAATCCATCAGCTTCTGCGAGAGGTACACATAGTGCCTTGCCCAGCGTTTCGCGTTGAGGGCCGGATCCGCATCGTTTGAGTGTCCGCCGAACGTGTTTTCAAAATAGAGGTACGGCGAGCCAATCTGGGCAAGTTTCGCCGCGTATTTCCGGGCATGACCCGGATGCACCCGATCATCTTCGGTGTTGGTCGTGATGTACGGTTCCGGGTATTGGGTGCCTGCCTTCAATTTTTGATAGGCCGAGTACTGCGCAATGAATGCCCGGTCTTCGGGAACATCGGGGTTTCCATATTCTGCAACCCAGGAAGCGCCCGCTGACAGCTTGTGATACCGCAGCATGTCGATCAGGGGGCTCTCAACAACAACCGCGCTGAAAAGTTCGGGGCGCTGCGTCATGGATACAGTAGTCAGCACGCCGCCATTCGAGCGTCCGTAAATGCCAAGGCGACGCGGACTTGTAACCTTGTGCGCGATGAGATCTTCGGCAACAGCAGCAAAATCATCAAAGGCGCGCTGGCGATGCTCTCGAAGCGCCGCCCGATGCCACTCTGGACCAAACTCGCCACCACCTCTGATGTTCGCAGTTACAAAGGCTCCACCCCGTTCGAGCCAGAGTTTACCCATTTCCGGCAAATAAGCTGGCGGCTTGGACAACTGAAAGCCGCCATATCCAAACAACAGCGTTGGCGTGGAACCATCCATCTTCATCGCTTTTGGCGCGACCAGAAAATAGGGAATTTTCGTACCATCGCTGGAAGTTGCCCAAAGCTGCTGTACAATGTGCGAGCCCGGCTTGAACTTGGGCGGCAGTGACGCTACCAGCCCAACCTTCCCGGATGACACATCCGCAACCCACAGGCGCGTTGGCTCAAGAAAACTTTCGGAACTGACAAAGGCCAGCGTTCCGGAGTCCTGGGCAGCACGAACGGCAAGGGCAGAATTCTCGGGCAACACAAGCCTTGCAGCTCGCCAACCACCTTCTGCTCGCCGGTAGACATCGACCGCGCCCTTCACATTGTCAAGAAGCTGCACGATGATGGTGCTTCGAGTAGTTCTCACGGCATCAATGGTTTGAGTGGTCTTTGGTTGCATGACGAGCTGCGACGCCCTGCCAATGTCCCTCGGTGATTTGACAACAGCACCCAGATCAACCGCCAGAAGTGCGCCAGCATCAAACCCGTTCCACTTGTCCTGAACAGTGTAAATCATCTGCCCGTCGACAAAACCTTGGTAGGCGGCAAAGGTTGGCAAGTCCAGCTTCAAAGGTTTCCCGTCAATCATCAGATAGTGCTCAACGTCAAAGAACCCGACGCGACGATCCACCAGAACCGCTTCAAGCTTTCCCTCCGGATTTCTCAGCACATGAGTGCTCACACCGGTATCCTTTTTCTCCCCCCGGAATACGACCTTGCCATCGTTGAACGGTTGTCCGCGTTTGAGTTCGCGAACAACGAAGGGATAACCGGATTCCGTCGCTTCGCTTTCATCAAGCGCGCGTGCAATCAGGATTGTATCGAGGTTCAGCCAGTCCACCGATTGCTTCGCGCGGTCAAACTGGAAGCCCGACTTGATGAATACGTGATTTTCTGAATCGAATTCGCGAATTTCGATCGCGTCACCGCCGCCATCAGACATGTGCACGAGGCAATAACGGTCATCGGGTGCAAGGCAATCAACGTCCTTCAGAAACCAGTTCTTGCCCTCTTTCCTGGATAACTCGTCCAGATTGATCAGTGTCTTCCAGGAAGGACGTCCAGCACGGTATTCCTTAAGTGACGAATGACGCCAAATTCCATGCGGATGGGCATCATCCTGCCAGAGATTGTCAACACCGCCCGCCCGAAACGTTGGCATTGCGATCCGATCTTTTGCCGTGAATATCTTCAGGGCTTGACGCCGGTAGACTGAATAGCGACGGTCCCCTTCCAGCCTGGCAAGCGTTCGCTCATTCTCGGTTTCGACCCACGCCAGTGCCTTTGCCCCATGCACATCCTCAAGCCAGATATTCGGGTCTTCATTTGCAATTGTCATCGACACACACGCAGCCAGGCTAAACGCGATGGTCGCCATCGTTAAAATTGTACGCATAGCCCAATCACCCATTTTTCGACGACAAACTAGCGTCCCTTTTATTCAACGTCCAATCTGCTCTCGCTCACGGTAGCGTGAAGGGCTAGATTGGCAACTATCTTGTTCCGGAGATGCCACATGACTGAAGCCACCGCGACCTACCAGTCGCTAGTTGACGATCTCAACACATTGCTACGCCTCAAAACGACAGTAATCGGCATGAAGTTGTACGAGCGCGTGGAAGACATGATGGCCATACCCAAAATAAGGCGTCCAAAAGCTGTTCACACCACGGACCAGATCGTGTCCATGGGATCGAGACTGGGTTGGACCGTGGGCGTGACGGCCGAAGACCTGGCGGGCTCGCAGTGTCGTGCGGTGATTGGACTGGCTGAGCAGGATGATGAATGGCTCAGCGGCAAGCAATATGTCGGTGTCTGGCACGAAGACGCAAAAAGCGCGCGAGCACGGCAGGAAGCGCTTTCTGTCGTTCCATTTGGAAAATACAGGGCCATGGCTGTTTCACCACTTGCTTCGGGCCGCCTCGACCCGCCCGATGTTTGCCTTGTCTATGCGACCCCGGGACAGATGATCATACTGATAAACGGCTTGCAGTACCGAAACTACAGGCGCTTTGACTGGAGCGTGGTGGGTGAAACCGCATGCGCAGACTCGTGGGGACGCGCCCTCAAGACAGGTGAACCCAGCCTTTCTTTGCCTTGCTTTGCAGAGCGCCGTTACGGTGGTGTGCCGGACGATGAAATGCTGATGGCGCTTTCGCCAGCGCATCTGAGAATTTCCATTGAAGGCATGAAGTCTCTTGCCCGGAATGGACTACGCTATCCCATTCCGCCGTATGGGATCCAAAACGACGTCCGGGCAGGCCTCGGCGTCAGTTATCAAGGCGGGTCGACCTAGACTGCAATCTTGCTCGGCGCCCCCATTTCAGCTGCATAAGCTGGTCCCGCGACGAAATAGTGGTAGGCGGCCCACAAGTTGAGTAGCGATGTACACATAAGTGCGTACCGCAATGCGTCGCTACCAAACTGCGGAGTGAGCGCATCACTCAGCATTCCGACAGCCAATGGTCCAAGACCCAAAGCTATCAGATTCAGCACGAACAACATGATCGCGGAAACAGTCGTTCGCATGGACACCGGCGCCACACTTTGCACGATCGCAAAGCTGGGTCCAAGGTAGAAGGCGCCCAAAACCGATGCTGGCAGATAGAATACAAGCGCCAGATTGAAGCTGTCGGAAAGATAGAAGCCCAGGATCAGCGGCGCTGCGATAGCTTTGGCAACAGAAATGACCCACGCGTTCCAGCGCTTGTCTTGCCGGGAAAGGCGATCTGCGAGATATCCGCCCAAAAGTGCCCCAAATCCACCCAGCATGCCGACGATGGGACCCAACACCAATCCAATTTCCACACCAGAAATTCCATGCGTTCGCTTGAGGAACGATGCAGCCCACATCACCCCCCCATAGCCTACAAACGACGTCAGGGTGACCCCGATAACCACATGCCGGCACGCTTGCGAATGCCATATAAAGGCAAAGGCCGCGCGCAACGCTGCAACTGTCTCTTGCCAGTCCTGGGCTTTTCGGGCCTCGGCAGCTTTTCCTTCAAACAGACCTCGTGGTGGTTCTGATACTGTAAAGAAAATCAGCGTCGAAATGAGCAGACCGGGCAGCCCAACCACAAAGAACACCGGACGCCACCCCCACGCTTCTGCTAAGGGGGCACCAATCAAAAACCCGAGCATTCCTCCCAGGTAAACGCCCAACGCATAAAATCCAAGCGCGCCGGATCGCTCGTGTGGCGCATACATGTCTGCAATCATCGAATGTGATTGGGGCGACGATCCCGCCTCGCCGATGCCAACGCCAATGCGCGCGGCGACCAGTTGCCAGTAATTCCCGGCAAGACCGCACAAAGCGGTCATGACGCTCCAGACAGCGACCGCTCCGGCAACAATATTTCTCCGATTGGCGCGATCAGCAATCATCGCCAAGGGAATGCCCAGCGTCGCGTAAAAAATTGCAAACGCAAATCCCGTCAGCAGCCCCAATTGAGTGTCAGAAAGCGAAAGGTCCTTTTTTATATGCTCCGCCACCGCTCCGACGATAGTCCGGTCGAGATAGCTAGATGTGTATGCCAGCGTAAGCAGGACCAATGCATAGGTCCTGTGCGACTTCACTTTCATCGCCAGCTCGCTGTTCGTCTCAACGGTACCTGCAACTGTTCCCGGCATCGACCCTCCCTGCGTGCATCGCCCACGCTAGGTCACGATACCCGGTATTGCTTTCGTTGCAACCACTACGAGGCAAGACTGCGGCACCCTTGGTGGATGCCGCACCAGAGGCAATTACTTCAAGCTAGGTGCTGGAACAACTTCAACTGAAAGTCCCAGTTGATCGAGCTGCGGCTTGACGACCGAGGCATCGCCGACGATTACCCAAAGCAGACTTGTTGCATCGAGTTTCGCACGCGCAGCATCGTCCAGGTCTTTCGCCGAAAGCGCCTGATACTTGGCCGGGAGGGACTCGTAGTAATCGTCCGGACGACCATAGTTCACGATAGTCTGCAGCCCCCCCAGTACCGCGCCTGATGTCTCGAAGCGGCCGGGCAGTCCTCTCACATTCCCATTAATCGTGCGCTCAAGTTCGTCGGCCGACACTCCTTTGCTTGAAAGAAATGCACTCATGTCTGAAAGAAGCTCCTTGACGGCGTCCCCGGTCTTGTCCGACTGAACAGGTGCATTGATGCTGAACGGCGCGCTCTCCAGATAATTTTGCACCGAACTGCGAACACCGTATGACCAGCCCTTCGTCTCACGCAGATTCATGTTGAAACGTGACAGGAAGCTACCACCCAGAACCTCATTGGCTGCCCGAAGGGTTACGAGGTCGTCACGCCCCTTCGCGTCAAGAATTTCGCCGCCAGAAATCACCGACTGGGGAGACTTTGGACGATCTACCAGGACGACTCGTGACTTGGGCTTCGGCACCAACACGTCAAATGACTTGCGTGGGAGCGATGTCGCTGGTGCCTTCCAGTCTCCAAAGCTTTTTTCCAGGGCTGCAGTAATCTGCGCAAGAGTGGTGTCCCCGACCACAAAGAAGCGCGCATTGTCCGGACGCAACCATTGACCCTGGAATGTAACAAGGTCGATGCGCGAAAGCCTGGCCACCACCCCTGGATCACCAGTGCCGCTCGGTGGAATCCCGTAAGGATGTGAGTTTCCAAACAGCAACGGCCAGATCGTGCGCGAAGCAATTGCGTTGGGATTGTTGAACTCCGCCGAAATCCGGGCCAATTGCTGGTCCCTCAGTCGATCTACTTCGGAGGCTTCAAACGCGGGATTGCGAACGATATCCGCAAGCAAAGCCACTGAGGCATCAAGATTTGGTGCCAGCGCATCCAGGCTCACGCTGGTGCGGTCCAGAGATGCGAAGGTGCCCACTGAAGCGCCCAGCCGCTCGCTCTCTTCAGCGATCTGCGTGCTGCTTCGTGATGTGGTTCCTTCCCGCATGAGGCTCAACATGAGCGATTGGGTACCCAGCGCAGACTTTGGGTCAGCCGCATAACCGGCATCAAACTCGATGACCGCCTGAACGACCGGAACAGCTGCGCGACGCGCAAACACGACTTCGATCCCGTTTGAAAGCTTGCCGCGCTCAATGGCCGGGAAATCGAGTGAAGCTAAAGACCCCACGTCTGGAAGCTTCGAGCGGTCTACTGCAGATCTCATGCCGACACCAGCCCAGTCATCCGACGGATCGTGGTGGAACCGGGCACCGGACGCGTTGCTGATCTTCAGACCTGGATCCCCTCCCCGTTCAGCCCCGCTCTCGGTACGCTCTCCAGGCGCAACAGTGAGTGAATACGCAGGCCGTGAGAGCCACTTCTTGGAACTGGCCGAAACCGCCTCTGGTTTGAGCGCTGCCCACGCCAGGAGTTCCTTTTTGTAAAAGTCCGGATCGTGTGAATAAAGCTCACCCTGCGCCAACGCGACGGCCTTGCCTCGAAATCCCCCGACAGACTCAAAACCACGGATTGTCCCCGATACTGCACTTGTTGCGGCTCGGCCCAGCTCGTCCCGAGTCGGGCCACTTTTGATAAATTCGGAGATCACTTCATCAAGCCGCTTTGCAACGACTTCCGGATTGCCTCCTGGCTTGACGTCGGCACTGACCGTAAACATGCTGGCATGCTGGAACACCTGCACATCAGCAGAGACCTGAACTGCAATCTTCTCAGACCTGACAAGTGCATTGTCGAGTCGTGAACTTGATAGCCCGCCGAGCACCGTCGCTGCGGCCTGCAGTGCAACAGATTCCCGGTCATTCAGACCCGGTACTGCCCACATGCGATAGATCCGCGTTGTAGCCACCCGATCTTTCATCACCTCGCTCTTGGGCGCGCTGAGGGTAGGTACTGGTGCATTGACCTTCTGCACGCCTGGACCGCGTTTGATGTCGCCAAAATACTTCTCAACTAGTGGCTTCGCCGCGCCCACATCAATGTCCCCAGCAAGGACCAGCACAGCATTGTTCGGCCCATAGTTGTCAGAGAACCACTTCTTCACGTCGGACAGACTTGCGCCATTCAGGTCGGCCATCGAGCCAATTGTCGAATGATGGTAGGGATGACCCGCCGGGAAAAGACTTTCCTGCTGCGCATATTCCACTAGTCCGTACGGCTGATTGTCTCCTTGCCGCTTTTCATTCTGCACCACGCCACGCTGGTTATCGAGCTTCTCTTGCGTGACAGCGCCAAGGAGGTGACCCATGCGGTCGCTCTCAAGGAACAACGCTCTTTCAAGAGCTCCGGTTGGAACTGTTTCAAAATAGTTCGTTCGATCCAGCCACGTCGTTCCGTTGAAGTCAGTGGCTCCAACTTGCTGCAATGGTTCAAAATAGTCCCCAGGAGCATTCTCCGAACCGTTGAACATCAAATGCTCGAACAGATGCGCAAACCCAGTTTTGCCCTTGGGTTCGTGCTTGGATCCCACGCCGTACCACACCGAGACCGCAACGACTGGAGCCTTTCGGTCAGTGTGCACTATAACTCGCAAGCCATTTTTTAGCGTAAAACTTGAATGCTGGATATCCACGAGCCTTACCAGCTCGGCAACCGACGCAGCACCTGCCGCATTGACAGTTGGCACGAGAACTCCAGCGGCCGAAGCAGAGATCGCAAGCACAGAACACAACAATAGCGAACGCAGCATTTTGAATTTCCCTTACGAAATTATTCGCCGCGACAATACCAGCCACCACCATCAGAACAACAATCAACTTTTCGGAAAAGAAGACTAGCCCTGCGCGCGCGCCCTGTTATTCTTCCCTCAACGGGAGAAATTCACATGAAAGATTTTGCAGGAAAAATTGCAGTCATCACCGGTGGCGGGACGGGAATGGGTCGCGAATTGGCAAAACAGCTTGTTGCCGAGGGTTGCACCGTCGCCATGTGTGACGTCTCAGCGGAGAATATGGCTGAGACCAGGCGCCAATGTTTGGCAAGCGCCCCACAGGGCACCAGGGCAATCACTTTCGTGGCTGACGTCTCGGACGAAAAACAGATCCTCAAATTCAGGGACGCCGTTGGCAAGGAGCTTGATACGGACCACATCCACCTGCTTTTCAACAACGCCGGCATTGGTGGCGGGCCCAGCTTCATCAAGTCACCGCGTGAGGAATGGGAAAGGACGTTCAACGTCTGTTGGTTCGGCGTCTATTATTCAACACGCGCTTTCATCGACATGATCCTCAAGGCCAGTGAAGCACACATCATCAACACGTCGAGCGTGAATGGATTTTGGGCGTCCCTGGGGCCCAACCGCGCCCACACAGCCTACCCGGCCGCCAAGTTCGCCGTGAAGGGTTTCACTGAAGGATTGATCAACGACCTCCGGATAAATGCGCCACATGTAAAGTGCTCTGTCGTCATGCCGGGACACATCGGCACGGCTATTGTGGAGAATTCGCGAAAGGTACTCACCGGCCACAAGATCAGTGAAATGTCTGGTAAGGAAATGGAAGACACAAGGCGCTCGATGAAATCGATGGGCGTGCCCGTGGATTCGATGACTGACCTCCAGATTCAGCAAATGATGACGGAAATGGCTCGCATGTTCGAGGCCAATGCCCCAACGACTGCCGCGCAGGCGGCAACCATTATTCTGAACGGTGTACGCGAGGAAAAATGGAGAATTCTCGTTGGCGCTGATGCTGCGTCAATGGACGCACTGGTTCGCGAAACGCCGGAGCAGGCATACGAACAGTCCTTTATGGATCGCCTGCGCGCAGCGGGTCATTGGCAAGCGATTTGAATTTGTTCCTGATCACGCGACGTTGATTGTCATTTCCGCATGAAGGCCCCGTGGGCGTCGCCTTCGCAAGCGCACATCGCCTCCATGTGCTCTGGCAATTGAACGCGCAATTGAAAGGCCCAATCCATGCCCGGTTTTTTGTGAGCAGTTTGGGTCATGCAGGCGAACAAAAGGCTCGAACGCTCGCCCAAGGTCCGGCACAGCTATGCCAGGGCCTTCGTCCTCGACGGCGACAATGACCTTTGAATCGACGCTGCAAACCAGAACATCTGCTGAACCGCCATATTTGATGGCATTCTCAACAAGGTTGCGAACGGCACGTTTTATTTCGTTCGGTCGGCAATTTGCGATCACGCGGCTTTGCGCCCGGAATTGTATGCAACTGCCCATATCCGACAAGTCTGCGCAAATGCTCTCGACAAGGCTCCCGACATCTATCTCGCGCGTGGCCTCTCCGCTCAGGCCGTTTCGGGACGCCGCGAGCGCAGCCTCGGTCAGTGTCTGCAGTTCGTCAATGCTGCCGACGAATTGATTCCGCAGAGACTCATCGACAATGAACTCGCTCTTCAGCCTCAGAGAAGTGATGGGTGTGCGCAAGTCATGCCCGACGGACGCCAGCACGACACGCTGGTTGTCCACTATTGGAATAATGCGTTGAGCCATTTCATTGAATGACTTCACGGCTCCTCGCAGCACCGAAGGACCCGAGGCAACAAGCGGTTGCACTGGCTTGCCGATTTTCATTCGCTGCGATGCTGCAGCGAGCTGTCGGAGCGGCACACTCAAGCGAAATGCAATCCAAGCGGAAAGCACCGTAAGTATCGCACCCGAAATAACGGCCGAAAACAGCAACCCTGGAAGCAACGTATCGTCGTCAGGCCAGCGAAACTCGGCGTTGATCCACTTTTGCGGCCCAATCGCGATGGCGACACTGAACCGTTCATAGCCACCTTTCTTGCGCTCTCCCAAAAGGTTGAGCTGGGGGCTACCGCGTTTGGCGACGCGGACGTCGGACTGAGGAACCATTCCAAGCGCGCCCTTCAGCCTGTCTTCTGCCTTCTCGTCCCGGTCTGCGTCGAGGGCCACCCGGGGTCGGTCGCCAAGCGAAACACGCTCCTGCCTGACTGATGCTAGCGCGAGCAAGCGCTGCCAATTATCCTCAGGCAATCGCTTCAGCAGAGAGTGCAGCGCGGAGAGACGGCCCTCCATCACACCCAGACGCTCAATTCGAATACTGTCAGCCCGTCGGTGTTCTGCGACGGCGAATGTAACGGCATTGGACAGGAGCAGGGCAGCCAGAACAGTCGCAGTCAGCTCTAGCCAGAGAGGCAGATGCAGCGCTTTCACAGAATGACGGGCTCGGCAGCAAAAACATATCCGCCACCCCATACGGTTTTGATTATCTGCGGAAAGCGAGGGTGCGCCTCTAGCTTCCTGCGCAGCCTCATGATCGCGTTGTCTATTGCCCGGTCGAATGGAAGCGCCTCTCGCCCACTAGTCAGATCAAGCAGGTCCTCCCGCTTCAGAACCACTTTGGGGCGTTCAACAAAGACCGACAGAAGGGCAAATTCTCCAGCAGACAAAGGTATTCCCACACCCCGTTCGTCCAGAAGCTCACGCCTGACGCTGTCTAGGACCCAGCGGTCGAACTGCACCCGGGGCGGAACGCTTGCTTTCAGCCGAGGCGGCAGCGCTTTCACACGACGCAAGATCGCGCCGATACGGGCTATAAGCTCACGAGGATTGAAGGGTTTGACAACATAGTCATCCGCACCCAGCTCAATGCCGACAATGCGGTCGACTTCGTCGGTCTTGCCGGTGAGAAACAGCACGGGAATTTCTCCATTCTCCCGCAGGTAGCGGCAGAAGGTAAGTCCATCTTCGCCCGGCATGATGACATCAAGCACTACAAAGTCGAATGAGCGGGTGCGCAACAGCTTGCGAGCAGCGGCGGCGCTCTCGGCACCGGTCGCCCGGAAGCTGTTCTTTTGCAGGTATCTGATAAGTGGATCTCTGACATCACGTGCGTCATCGACCACCAGAATGTGCGGATTGTTTTCAGCCATGAATTTATATTGAAAAGGTACAGCCCGAATTGACGAGCTAACTTTGTAACAAAATGTGTCAACTTCGAGGCGCGACACACGACAAAACAAATTCGTCCGTTTTGTGCCTTAAGTTGGCAACACTGAAACGACACACATCGTTCCGCCGCAACGACGCGGTTTACAGATCACTCCACAAGAAACAGGAACGATACGATTATGGCAAATGTTGTTTGGACCGGTGCGGTCGCGGGTACACTTGCAGTTGTCGCCGCTGCAGCCGCATTTGGATATTCCTCCTTTATGGATACCGACACGTCGAACCCGACGCTTCGCGGACGCCAGGGACCACCACCTGAGTCTCAGATGATGCGGTTCGACGCAGACAAGGACGGTCGGGTATCGAGGCCCGAACTCGACGGCGCACTGATGTCTGAATTCAGAGGTGTAGACACAAACGGCGACGGACGTCTGGACGCTGCAGAGATTCAACGCCACATTGACACACGCCGTGCCGACCGAACTGCCAGGATCGAAGCGTGGAGGGCAAAGGCCAAGGCACAAGGCATTGACCCCAAGAAAGTGCCGCCAGAACTGGATGAGCGGGACAACATCGACACGCTTCGATACGCTGACTGGAACATGGACGGCGTCATCACGCCTGATGAATTTGGCGGCCGGGCACGCGCACAGTTTATGCGAACCGATCGAAACAGCGACGGCCTCATTTCGCCGAATGAAATTCGTCAGCGATCAAACAATCGAAAAGGGAATTCTGCCTAGGAAGCGTCTCTTTCCTGGCAGTTTGCGCGCTCATTCGCGTGGAAAGTGAAGCTGAACAAGCGAGTTTCATTGTTCATCTGCATCGGCCACGCGAATGCCGCCTGCACTATGTCACTCAATTGCAAATATCAGCGGAGAACCCGAAAATAGTTGGGCGTTTGGGGGCGGGGCCATGGTGACAACGCGGGGACAGTTCGCATAGTGTGCAGCGTGTTTGTTGAAGCTGACTGCGATCTGGTCATATTCGGATCAGTTGGAACGGGCGAATTGAATTCGGAGTTTTATGGGTTATTCTGTGCGCAACAGGCAGCGCCACACAGGAATTCTCTGCCGTTGCAAGGATCCAAAATAACAGCGGGCTCCTAGTGGTTCGGATAATTCGGATATCGCTGGTGACGTGATCCGGCCGAAAACACTAGAGAGCCCGCGCCCCCCGCTTGTGGCGCGCGTTCGAATTGCGCCTTGGCGGTTAGTCGGCCGTTCAGCGGCATCCCCACACCGGATGAACGATCCAACACCCGCACATTTTGGCTGCGCACCCCAAAAGGTCAACGCATCGGACCGATATTCCCCTCATGCGTGTCAGATTCGCCACCAAGGACTGGTAAGTAAGGTCAAGTACACCACCGTTTATGGGGTGCCGCGGGAAGGTCGTTTCGGCGGCTGTCGCATTGAGTTAAAGCTGCAACAAATTCCCTGGGAAGAAGCACTGGAAAAGCACTGGAAACGGTGACTCCTTGCTGGGCGAACTCTTCGTTTCAACTCAACCAGTAATTGAGCGATCTTCAATATCCACGAACCAACACCTGACCAACTGCTCGTGCTCAGAAATGCGCAGAAAGCTGGGACCGCACCAGACACAACTTTCCGCATCCGATTCGGTTTGAGAATTACATCGCGAACCAATGACCGAAATATGGTAAACGAGAAATCGGCGGTCAGCTAAATCGCACAGCAGGGCGCGCGTCGCCTGCTCCAGAAAGCGCATCAAAAACGTTTTCGAAATTTCACTCAGCTTGCCGCAATAAGAACACGACCGGCGCGCATGACATACACACAGAAAGAAGGGAGTGCTCCTCATGAACGACGACAAATCGCCTGCAGACGTCCTTGCAGAACTCGCCAACGTTCCCTCCCCCAACGCCGCATATCTCGACTCAATGAAGCGTGTTATCGCTTCACAAAAGCAAATGCTGGACGGCTTCCAGTCGAATCTGGACAAATGGTTTGAACGCCGACGCGAAGGGGCTGAAGCAGCGATCGACATGCTGACCGAACTGAACGGAACAACTGACCATGAAAAGCGGGCTGAAGCCTGGCAGCGATGGGCATCCGGTGCGATGGCCAGGATCATGGAAGATGTGCAGACCCAATTCGAAATGATGTCAAAAATTTCCGGTCAGCTGGCAGAAAAAGGTGACGCAGTCCCTCCTGAAGAGATGCAAAAACCTGAGCCAGCAGCAAAAAACGTTCGACCACTGTTCAAGGACGGTACAGGTCAGGTGCGCACCAGGAATCCGCAAAACAACAAACGCAAATGACACCGCCTCAATTAGAACTTGACTAAAAACTTGGTAATGCGTTTCGCTTCCAAACCAGCACAATCTGCCGGCCGACTATCCAGATCCGGACAACGCTGCGATGCATTGCAATGTTGCATTGCAGCACACGGATCCAGCAGAGATTGCTGCAGTCGCACGCTGTGCGAACTTCACACAATGCACACTTTGATCCCAAAAAGTCTGGGACAGCACGCTTTCGCTGTGTCAGCATCGGTTCGGGTGGAGGTTGGAGCCGTTCGCTGAAGCACTCTGGCTAGCGGTGTCACAAACAAACAGCATCGGAGTGGTGCCATGCCATACAGATACTCAGACCTCGTCGCGCTTGGTCCGGAACTATGTAAAGAAGCCCGGCAATCGGGAAAAGGGGTGAATGAATCGTACCTGTTCGTCCACAGAGTTCTGTCCGAGGTCTTTCACGAAGATCTGAGCAAAATTCCTGAAGCAGGCATCCGGCAACACCTTTCCGCACGATTGCAGGACCAACTGCACGCCAGGTGTTGAACGCTGTCGTTCAATTCATGAACCAGGACACTCTGCACCAAGCTTGATCCATTTCTCGGCAGCGACAATCATTTGATCGTGTGACACCGACGGCACCGACCGCTTTCCGCCTGGTGCCCAAGCCCAAAGCACACGCTCGTCCGAGCGCATGTGCTCTACGACGTTTGCGCCGGAGCGACCGCCGTTCTTCGCCGGATCCAGCAGCACTTTGCACAGTGCTGACGGGCTCAGGCCCGTCCATCCCATACCGATAGCAGCCATGCGCCAATCCTTGACGCCGGGCACATTACCCGCCGCGATGTTTTTGTCCTGATGGCAAGTGGTGCATTTCATTCCTGTCGCGCCGCGATCATCAGGCCCCCGAAGCACATTGAAGGTGTGCCTGTGCTGATCATCGCCCTGGGTTGGCCAGGCAGAAAGCGTATGGCAATTCATGCATCTGGGATGATTGAGCACGCTTTGCACAACACGGAATGCAGCAACAGACGGAGTATCGGCTGCAACCGCCGGAAGGGCATACAACCCCGCAACGCAGACTGCTGTAAGCGAAAGGCCCGCTATGGATTTCAGCGTTGACATTGAACCTCTCCACCTCATGTCACGTTTAGCGGCGTCGCTCGAAACGGCAGGTCCCTGATCCGTTTACCTGTGAGCGCAAAGATCGCATTGCCGACTGCGGCCGCAATTGGAGCCGTGCCGGGCTCTCCCGCACCTCCCGTTCGTGCACCGGACTCAATGAAACGAACCTCGTGAACCGGGGCATCGGCCATGCGCACCATGTCGTAATCAGGGAAGTTCTTCTGGACCACACGACCCTTCTCGATCGTGATGTTGCCATACAGCGCCGCTGTCAGGCCATAGATTGCCCCGCCCTGAATCTGGGCCGTGAACGTCGCCGGATTGATAACTTCGCCGGGATCAACCGCCGTCCAGACACGAAGAACCTTTGGAAAGCCGTCCGGGGTGATAGAAATCTGAGCCACGTGAGCAACAATGGTGCCGAATGCTTCACGCATGGAGATGCCCCGGGCTTGTCCGGCTGGCAATGCTTGCCCCCAACCGGCCATGGATGCAGCCAGTTCAAGTACGGCTTTGTGGCGCGGCGCATTGGTAAGATGGGCGCGCCGAAACTCGTACGGATCCTTCCCGCTTGCATGGGCAAGTTCGTCCATGAAGGTTTCAATGAAAAAACCCTGCTGGGTGTGATCAACGCTTCGCCATGGGCCCCACGGGATCGGATTGACCTTCGCAGCATAGCGCGCCGCTCGATTGGGTACATCGTAGTTGATGAAGACTGCCTCTGGAGGGTCGTACTTGTCTGTAAACGTGTGGAGCCACGCCTTCACATTTCCCTTCTCATCAAGACAAGCCTTCATGCGCGCAATAGAAGCATGACGGTAGTAGTCCTGCGTCATGTCCTCTTCACGGGTCCAGACAACCTGCACAGGCCCCTCAACCTGTCGCGCAATCCCGATCGCTTTCACCAGGTAGTCAAGGGTATAGCCCCGCCTTCCGAAGCCGCCTCCCATCGCCGTGTGATTCAGTGTCACTGCATCCATCGGCAAGCTGGCCGCTTGTGCTGCCACAGCTTTCGAACCGAGGCCATCCTGGAATCCGCCCCAGACCGAAAGCTTTCCATTTTCGAAATGGGCAGTGCAATTCATGACTTCCATTGTCGCATGAGCGAGATATGGCACACGGTACGACGCCTCAACGATTTTTCCGCCCGCCGACTTCAGCGCCGCATCAACGTCTCCGAACGCGTGGTCGTCCGTCAATCCACCCTTGTCCAGAGCCTGGTTGAGTTGCGCGTAGATCGATTCGGAAGACATGGCCGCGCCCGGTCCATCGTCCCAGACGGGGGCCAGTGCCGCCACCGCTTCCTTTGCCCGCCAGGTATTGTCAGCCACCACGGCAAAGGCATCGTCAAGCCTAACGACTTTTTTGACGCCTCGCATCGCAAGCGCAGGTTTTTCGTCAACTGACTTCAGCTTGCCTCCAAAAACAGGTGACGACGCGATGACTGCGAAACTGAGGTCTGGCAGGCGGACGTCGAGTCCGTATTTGGCGCTGCCGTTCACCTTTGCCGGGATGTCAAAGCGACGGATTGGCGTTCCGACAATTTTGTAATCAGCCTTCTTCTTGAGCGGCAGGTCTGCCGCTACGCTCACAAGAGCAGCGTCGGATGCTATGTCACCGAAACTCATGGTGCGGCCGCTTGCTTTGTGGCTGAGCTGGCTCGACGCAGCGTCGACTTCACTTTCTGCCACGCCCCACTTCGCCGCCGCAGCCTTGACAAGCATCGCCCGAGCAACGGCCCCGACGCGTCTCATTCCGTCAACGCCAGTGAAGCGAATAGCCGTGCTGCCACCGGTAATCTGCAAGTTCATGAATTCCGCAATTTTTCGGAAGCCGAAATCGGCCGCTCCGCTCAACCAGGACGGAATGGATGTATCCCCGCGCAAATATCCCCTTGCCAGGCCCATATTTGCGAACGCCATATCCGCAGGCGCCTGCTCCATGCGAACAAGATTCCAGTCCGCATCGAGCTCTTCCGCCAGCATCATCGGAAGCGATGTATGCACGCCCTGCCCCATTTCGGAATGCGGAACGATGACAGTGATCGTGTTGTCCTTTGCAATACGAACCCATGCAGCCAGCATGGTCTCGCCATCTCGACCAGCAATTTTGCGTGCTCGGTCAATCGTTTCGTACGGCAGCAAACCGTACCCGATCGCCAGCCCGCCACCAGCCGCTGCAACGCCACCAAAGATCATCAATCTGCGTGTGATTTTTCCCATGACGACCTCCTAGGCTTTCGCCGCTGCGTGAATGGCTGCACGAATTTGCGTATAGGCACCGCAACGACAGATGTTCGTCATTGCAGCGTCAATTTCTTCGTCAGTCGGCTGGGGCTTCACTTTCAACAGAGCCACGGCTGCCATGATTTGTCCAGATTGGCAGTAGCCGCATTGTGGAGCCTGAGCATCGATCCAGGCCTGTTGCACCTTGTGCAGCACGCCGTTCTCCTGCAGGCCCTCGATTGTCACGATCTCCTTGCCCTGTGCCAGGACAGCCGGAAACGAACAGCTCCTCACGGGCTCACCATCCACATGCACGGTACAGGCACCACATGCCCCGACACCACACCCGTACTTTGTTCCGGTGAAGTTCAGCACATCCCGAACGACCCAAAGAAGGGGTATACCCTCCTCGACATCAACCTCGTGCGTTTGTCCGTTGATCTTCATTGTGATCACTTTGCGACCCTCCTCATCTTGACTTCGAAAACCGGCTTGGCAGTTTCAGCGGAGCCTTCGGCGCCTACGCCAGCACAAATCACAAAAACCATTTTCTTCAGCGCCAGCTCGTGGGCACGCGCTCCTGCATTCACATTTGCAAGCTTGACACCCTTGGACGCGACAAGCAGTAAACCAATGAATTCTTCGTCCGTCGTACCTGGAGCAAGCCCGAATGATCCCTTCTTGATAGCATCGCGCACAATGGCCTTCAGAAGTACTTCGAGCCGCTTGGCATGTGCAGAAACAATCGCAGAGCAGTGCCGTGCGCTTTCGTCAAACAGCTCTGCGGCAAACTCGGATCCGGAAACACTTGAAGCAAGGCTCTTGTGATAGGCGTTGAGTGATCTGAACAACGTCTCGGGCAGACTGCGGCCTTCGATGGAAGATTGAACCAGTTTTACCGCGTCGAGTGCCGCCTGCTGCAGCTGCCCGACGAGGCCGGCAAACAGGGCTTCCTTGGAAGGAAAATGATGATAGATCGCCTGGCGCGACAATTGCGCTTCCTCGGCTACCATGGCCATTGAGGTCCGTCGGTATCCGAATCTGGCAAAGACCAGCCTGGCGGCGTTCAGAATGTTAGCTTTGGCATCCATTCCGGCAGTTTTGACAAATTGCGCCGAACTGTCAAAGACCCAAAGGGAGCAGTAGTTCCCCTGTCACGGGATCGGTCCACAGCGCAAGTCGCCCCGGACGCTAGTAGATCCACTTCATCATCGCGCGCCAGTAGTCCGTGATCGCACCCCAGAAACCCTTGCCACCGCTGGCTTCGTCATAGCGGGCAAAGACAGCGTCGATTTTCGGATCAATCGCTCGCGCAACCAGAAAATCAGCATCAGCCCCTTCGGCATCACCGGCGCGCAGTTTCGCTGTAGCCCTGCCATAGTGAAGGTCCGCAGTATTTGGCTTGGCGTCTATTGCCGCATCGTAGTCCAGAATTGCCGTACGATAGAATCCAAGTTGAAGGTACAGAAACCCGCGCCCACCCAATGTCTCTGGATCATTGGGTTTGAGGCGAAGGGATTCGTTGCAATCCGACAAGGCAGCTTCGAGATCAATGTTGAGCACGGCACGGGCCCAGCATCGTTCATGAAGGGCGCTTGGATCATTTTTCACCAGCTGCAGTGATTGCGTATAATCGTCCACCGCCTTCTTGTACTCGCTTTGCATCAGACGGGTGTTTGCACGATTGTAATAGGCTTTCGCGAGATCCGCGGGCTGGAGCTTGCCTGACTTGATCAGCTCATTGCAGGAAGACAGCCTTAGATCGCTCCAGATTCCAGGACCGCCAATGCAGTTGCTCAGTATTTTGCCAGACACAGCATCATCCGACTGCGCACATCCGATACCCAGAGCCGCAAGCGCGAACACGAGGAAGACTGGATTCCGTGTCATCATCCATTCTCCATACGCTTTTCCGGACGGCGATACGTCGTTCCGGATTGCATTCTTCCCTTGACGAAGCCCGCTTCGCCGCCCAAACCCGTCGCAGCAATCCAAGGAAAACTGCGATGACGCGTGATGGCAAGATTCTTATCTATGGCGCAACGGGCTATACGGGGAAATTGACGGCCCGTGCTGCAAAAGCACAGGGTCTTTCGCCAATCCTTGCTGGGCGTAGCGCGGAAAAAGTCAGAGCTGTTGCAGATGAACTCGGATTTGAATGGCGGGCGTTTGACCTGAGCGACACGCAAAAGCTCGAATCAGCACTCGCAGAAGTAGCAGTAGTTTTGCACATCGCGGGCCCGTTCTCATCTACATCCAAACAAATGGCTGACGCATGTTTGCGAACCACCACGCACTACCTGGACATCACGGGTGAAGTATCCGTGTTCGAATCCCTGGCTGCGCGCGACGCCGAGGCAAAGCTGGCAGGTGTGATGTTGCTGCCCGGTGTGGGTTTCGATGTTGTCCCCTCGGACTGTTTGGCTGCCCACATGAAGAAGCGAATGCCTGATGCGCAAGACCTTAAGCTCTACATCGGAGGTTTGGGCTCTGTCTCTCGCGGCACCGCCAAGACCATGGTGGAAGGCATTGCGCAGGGAACGAAAATCCGCCGCAACGGTCAGCTTGAATCCCTTGAAGGCGTTAACGAGGACCACTGCGATTTCGGTTCGGGACTGCGCCCGACGTTCGCCGTGAGCTGGGGCGATGTCTCAACGGCCTATCACACGACCAGGATTCCGAACATCGAGGTGCACTTCGAAGCGCGCAAGGAACTGCAGCGTATGGTGAAGATGCCGGCCATGTTCAAGGCGTTCCTGGGCCTCTCGTTCATGCAGACGTTTCTAAAGCGCCAGATCGACAAGCAACCCGAAGGGCCGACCGAAGCGCAGCGCCACAGCGGTTATTCAATTTTGGTTGGGGTCGCGAGAAACGACAGGAACCAGGTCGTACGGACCAGGATGCGAACGCCCGAAGGTTATTCGTTGACGGCACTGACATCGCTTGCCATTGCAAAACGCGTTGCGAGCGGAGAGTTCAAACCAGGGTTTCAAACTCCCGGTCTCGCCTTTGGCGCAGATTTCATTCTGGATTTTAAGGGCGTAACTCGAGAAGATCTCAACAGCTAGAGATCGTCAGCGCGATCGGAATCCATTGTTGCTGTGCGTCAGCCCGTGCTGAACAGCCCATATTGCGACTTGGGTGCGATTTGAGGCGCCAAGTTTTCGCAAGACTGTCTTGATATGAACTTTCACCGTGGCTTCCGTTATCGAAAGTTCCTTGGCGATCGACTTGTTGGTCTGTCCTTCAGCCAGGCTACGAATAATGTCCAGCTCGCGCTGTGAAAGCGCGACATCACCCACCCGAACCCGCTCGGCTTGGTTGGTGGAATGATGACCCTGCAGCGCGCCGAGAAAATTGGTCAGAATACTTGGAAATACCTTCTCGCCCAGAAGTACCAATTTCAGGGATTCGATCAGCGCATTCGCGGAAATGCTCTTCAGGATGAACCCGTCAGCGCCTGCTCCAAACATCTCTGCCAGATAAGAAAGCTCAGCCGCTTCCGACAAAACCACAACACGAGCCTCTGGCTGCGCTGTCTTGAGCTTTGCGATTGATGCACCGCCGAGCGAAAAATCGACCACAATCAGGTTCGCGACGGCGCCGCGACCGCTGATCAGAGTCGCCTCCTCAACCGTCGCCGCCTCCACGGCAACATGAAAGCCCTTGCCGTCAAGCTGCGCCCGCAATCCAGCGCGCAGTAAAGGCTGAGCGTCAACAAGCCATATCGTAGCGTTGTCCACCAATACCCCAAAACTCCCCAATGCCATTCATGCCCACGGGCCACCCAACACCAAAAGTCGGACCCGCGTCTACTCATTTAGTATGAGATATCCATGCGCAAGCCTATACAAAATGAGCGCGAACCTGCGAAAGAGGTGATGTGGCGCACTTGTACGCACTCTCATTTCAGACCGGTACATTTGAGGCAGCTTGGCGCCAGGACTTAACCATCTGACTGCAGGCATTCTGCAGCGACTTCATGACACTTTTTTTAGAAACTGCCTGATGTCTGCAAATACACGATCCGGATCATCACGGAAGGCACCGTGACCGCATCGTTCGTAACAATGACCTTCCACTAACCCGACGGGAAGCGATGTCAGAATTTCATCAGCCAAATGGGGAGGTGTAATTGGGTCCTCCACTCCCGAAAGTACCATGACCGGGCACATCACGTGGCGCAGGGCAATTCGGAAATCCATTCGGCGTATTTCACGCCCCGGCAGTGAAAAATGCCGATACACTTCGGTTCGCGTGATCGCGCGTAGGCGTGAGTTCTGGCCGTCTGGATGCACTGTCGTGTTGTACAGGGGCATGCAAATGCGCATGTATTCCGCGAATACTGCGTCGTCACCATCCCGCCAAAACCGTTCAGCAACAGCCAGCGCAGCTGAGCCGCCCTTCTTTTCAAAAATCTTGAAACTCGCTTCAAAATCCATCCGCGCTGCCGTGCTGGACAAGATGACCGCGCGTGGATGATCTGGATGTCGTGTCATGTAGGACTGGGCAACCATGCCGCCAAATGACTGCCCCATCACGACAGGCTTCTCTATCCCCAGAGCCTGGCAGAATTCGAAGATGTCATCTCCCCACTGATCTAGTGTCCACGTATCCGGATTGCTGGGAGTACTGCGGCCGTTTCCCCGATGATCGATGTAAATCACCTGCGCAATATCGGAGAACTGATCAAAGCTCGGTCGAAAACCCGAATGGTCGAAACCAGGGCCACCGTGCAGGACAAGCAGGCTCAGCTTGTCGCGCATCAGCGGACCTTCCAGCTCAAGTTGGGTGCCGGCAACGTCGAAGAATATGCGTTGGTTGTTGAGCTGGACAAACATGCGACTTACTTCATGCCCTCCACGACAAGCCGCTTCAGTTTCGCCTGAACGGCATCTGGCGCCTCGTCAAACGCAATTGTGCCAAAAAAATGACCTTGCGAATCGAGTTGTATCAGCAGGGCGGAGTGATCGATCGAGTAGTTGCCGCCCCCTGTATCCACCCTTGCGTGATAAATGCCGAGTGACTTGGCCACGGCATCGATCTGGGCTGGAGTTCCGGTAAGCCCTCTTATGCGAGGGTCGAACGACGACAGGTACGACTTCAATACAGGTGAAGTATCCCGTTCGGGATCGACGGAAACAAAATAAACCCCGAGCTTGTCGGATTTTTCTCCCAGTTTGACGAGAGAAGCGCTCATGCTGGCCAGCATCGTGGGGCACACATCGGGACAAAACGTAAAGCCAAAAAAGAACAGCGCCGGCCGACCCAGAATATCCCGCTTCGAAACCTTTTTGCCGTCCTGATCCAAAAGCTGAAAATCCGCGATCACCGGACCTGTCATTTGTTCCTGTTCTGCGGTATCCCCGTTTCCTCCAACGACCAGTGCACCGACAAGAAACACCAGCAAGGCAACGATTGTACCTGTGATAAGTATCTTTTTGTCGATCATCCGATTTCTTTCAAGCCGCGGTTTGGTACAAACCATAGACTTTTTTAGGCAGGTGCCTGTGACGGCCAAGGGTGTATTTCCGATAGCCGAAATTTGAATGCAGGAACAGAAGTTTACTCACGCCAGACACAAGAAAATGCAATGGACATAAAATCGCCAGCGCTGTCAGTTGACGCCATCTTGTTCGACGCAAATGGTCGCCTGTTGCTCATCAAACGAAAGTTTCCGCCATTCCAGGGGCAATATGCGTTGCCTGGCGGCTTTGTGGACTACGGCGAAACGGTCGAGTCGGCCGTGACCCGCGAACTATTGGAAGAGACCGGAATCAGTGCCGTGATCAGGAAACTGGTCGGCGTTTACTCCGCGCCTGATCGAGACCCTCGACGACACAATGTTTCGGTCGCGTTCCTCATGTCAGCCGCACCGCAGACACCCGTCGGCGGAGATGACGCAGCAACTGCAGAGTTTGTCAGTGACTGGACTAAACTGTCGCTGGCTTTTGATCACTCACAAATGGTGGCAGATGCCGTGCGGCTGACGGGATAGCATGCCAACTTTCGACGTGCGCCATTTTGAACCCGCTGACCAAACCCAGGTACGAAATGTCATTGCACAGGCCTTTCAGCAGACAGGCGAAGCAGAATTGGTCGACACGCTGAGATGTCGCTCGGAAATGCTGCTTGAACTGGTTGCCACTTCTTCAAACCGGATTTTCGGTCACATCTCATTCTCCAGACTGTCAGCGCAATCCGGAGTCGAAAGCCTGCGGGCCTGCGCACTTGCGCCGCTTGCCGTGTCACCAGAATCTCAATTTTCCGGCATAGGATCAAGGCTCGTCACAATTGGAATGGATGAACTCAAATCTCGGAGGATCCAGTTACTGGTGGTGCTGGGTGACCCCCAATATTACGAGCGCTTTGGCTTTTCAGTAAAACGAGCCGCTGCTCTGGCGACAAGATATTCCGGGCCGCATTTGATGGCGATGGAGCTTGAACCCTCGTGCCTTGGAAACAAGCTTTGGTCGGTCACATATCCAAGCGCATTCACGGAACAAGAAACTCGCATTGTGCTCTGAAAAACGCTATGCAGTGATCAGACACACTTCTTTTGGAAACGACGATGCCAGACGGCGCAGCATCCACCGAAACCCGCGTTCGGGCGCCATCCAGGGCAGCAGTATCGTTCATTTTCATAACGCTCATGCTCGACGTTTTGGCGATGGGCATCATCATTCCAGTCTACCCGAAACTGATCGAAGGCTTCATAACGGGTAGCAGCGCTGACGCCGTTAGAATTGGCAGCGCCTTGAGCCTCGTCTGGGCATTGATGCAATTTGCTTTCACGCCAATCCAGGGAGCATTGTCCGATCGATTTGGCCGACGACCCGTTCTCCTGGTTTCGATGGCCGGCCTGGGGCTTGACTACGTCCTCATGGCGCTGGCGCCAACACTTGCATGGCTTTTTGTCGGACGGGCATTGTCGGGAATGACAGCCGCAAGTTTCAGTACCGCAAACGCCTACATTGCCGATGTCACCTCTCCCGAAAAGCGCGCCGCAGCCTTTGGCATGATGGGGGCTGCATTTGGCATCGGTTTCGTACTCGGGCCATCATTGGGTGGTTATACCGGCAGCATTGATCCCCGCTTGCCATTCTGGATCTCAGCAGGACTATGCCTGGCCAATGCCCTGTACGGGTACTTCGTACTGCCGGAATCCCTGCCACCAGAACGCCGCACACAAAAGTTTTCTCTCGAGTTTGCGCACCCCGTAAGCTCTTTCAGGTTCCTGTTTTCGAACAAGGCATTGGCCGGTCTTGCCGCAGCGCAATTTCTTTACATGATCGCGCACAACGTCTACCCCGCGATTTTCAATTGGTTCATGACGTACAGATATGGCTGGAATCAGGAAACGATTGGCTATGCTTTGGGCCTGGTAGGCATCACGAGCATAATTGTTCAGGGCGGATTGACTGGCCCCGTTGTCAAGCGGCTGGGTGAGCGGCGTTCGATCATTATGGGCCTGAGTTTCGGCATCTTCGGCTTCCTGATGTATGCAATCGGACCAACGGGAACATGGGTTTGGGTTGCAATTCCGCTCTCCGCTCTCTGGGCCTTCTATGGACCCGCGGCCCAATCCCTGATGACACAGCGGGTGTCACCATCCGAGCAAGGCAGGCTCCAAGGAGCCCTTGGGAGCATGAATGGAATCTCTTTCATCATAGCGCCCGTGCTCTACCCTCAGGCGTTCGCCTTGGCACTCGACGCGCAAGAGACGCTGGGACCCTGGCCTATTCTGGGTGCGCCATTCTTTATCGCCGCCCTGCTGTTGTGCTTTGCGTTCGTACTGGCTGAACGCGCCACTCGGCCAGGCAGCGGCGACGCCTAGCACAGGGCACGCCGACGAATACATGCATTCCGAAAAAGCCGCGCCGCTCCTCGAACCGCATCGGCGTGTGTGCTGCGTGATTGCAACAGACCCGACAAAACAGCAATTCGTCGGGCTTGCGAAATTCCTCCGACACCCGCAATCAGGAGGTTACGGCAAATTTCTCAAGTTACAGATGAGAAGTGCGCAATTGTGACCGCCGTTGCATCCGGCCAGCCTCGCCGGGCCCCCGCTATACTCGCCGAATCATTTGAACCTATGGGGGTTTGCCATGTCCCGCCTTCGCCAGCGCCGCGTGCGGCTGAATTCGTCTTCTCCGGCTTTTGACGTATTTCCCCTGTTGGCGCTGCCTCTGATCTACTTCAACTTTGCAGTCTTCTTTGTGTTCCACATCGACCCCGTGCAGGTAAACACCTGGCTCGCGAGTCACGCATTTCAGATCACGATGTTTTCGGGAACCGTCTGGTCTATGACGCAGTCCGATGTGATCGTCGGCGCTTCCATGGGACTACTCTTTATAGAAATTCTGAAATCGATTGGTTCACCAATGTTGTCGCTGGTAAATCACGGCATCGCCGTCATGACTTTGTTGGTTTTCTCGGTGGAGTTCATGTCAATCCCGGGATTTACGACCTCAACATTCTTCATGTTGGGCCTCATGCAGCTGATTGACGTAATTGCTGGCTACACCATTACCATCGTGGCTTCGCGCGGACTGTCGCGCTGAAAAACATTTGCGGTGAGAGCAGACCCGTCGCATTTCACGAATTTCCGCCAGCGCATGCATTTGGTTATGATCGCCTTCTGACAGGTTTGGCTGGCACATGGCCCATACCGGCCAAACCGGAAAAGTAAAGACTAGAAGTCGGTCGCAAACTTACCGTTCTTCGGCCACCCCTTGGGCACCAGCCGCCCAGCCTGCGCCCGACCACCGAGATAGTCTCTGAGCTCACTCTTCTCCCATGTACGGCCATTATAGTCGCGCAACCCGTCTGCATAAGCAAAGGTCGTGGCATCGATCAGTCCACCGTCTTTGTATTTTTGCAGTGACACACCCTTGCCCCGCACCATCTCTGGAACTTCCTCAAGCTTGAAGATCACCATCTTGCGGTTTTCACCTACGAGCGCCACGTGTTCACCCTGGACAGTTGCGCAGACCTTGGCCTCTTCGAGCGGATCCACATTCAGCACCTGCTTGCCTCCGCGCTTTTGCGCCACGACCTCATCCTCTGGAACCACAAAACCGCGCCCAGTATTCGACGCGACCAGCAGCTTGCGGCCTGGCTGATGGACAAACAGGGCCACGATGTCCTGATCATTCTCAAGCTCACACATCAGACGAACAGGTTCGCCGTGCCCCCGCCCTCCGGGAAGTTGCGAACAGTCGAGAGTGAAGAACCGTCCGTTGGTGGCAAGAATGAGCAGCTTGTCCGTCGTCTGCGCCTTGACCCAGAAGCGACCCTTGTCCCCATCCTTGAACTTGATCTCGTCGCTTGGCTCGATGTGACCTTTCATGGCCCTGATCCAGCCCTTGTCGGAGCAGAGCACCGTGATTGGCTCCTTCTCGACGAGCGACTCTAGCGGCACATCCTCAATTGCAGGCGCATCCGAGAAGTTGGAACGACGTTTGCCCAAGGCTGTCTTGGCACCAAATTTTACCCGCAACTCCTGAAAGCTTGCCTTTAGCCGGTCATTTTGCAGGTCTTCAGACTTCACGAGTCCCTTGAGCTCCTTTTGCTCGGCCTGCAGCGACTTGTGCTCCTGCCGGATTTCGATTTCCTCAAGCTTGCGCAGGCTGCGCAAGCGCATGTTCAGTATGGCTTCAGCCTGCATGTCAGTAAGTTTGAATGCCTTGATCAGTTCGGCCTTTGGCTCATCCGATGTCCGGATGATCCTGATCACCTTGTCGATGTTGAGAAACACCGCCAGGTAACCGTCAAGAATTTCCAGGCGATCCGCGATTTTGGCCAGTCGATGATTGGCCCGTCGGATCATCACATCGCGTTGATGCTCAAGGAAGGCAACCAGCGTCTGCTTCAGGCTCATGACCCGCGGTGTCTGGGTCGCATCCAGGACCGTCATGTTGAGCGGGAACCGGGTTTCAAGATCAGTAAGCCGGAACAAATGCTCCATCAGCATTTCCGCTTCGACATTGCGGTTCTTTGGGATGATGACGAGCCTTATGTCTTCTGCCGACTCATCTCTAACATCGTCCAGCAACGGAAGCTTCTTGTCCGAAATCAAATCCGCCATCTTCTCGACGAGCTTGGACTTTTGAACCTGGAATGGAATCTCCGTGACGACAATCTGCCATGTGCCACGTGCGCCTTCTTCCTTGTGCCATCGGGCACGCACACGAAATCCACCTTTGCCTGTGCGATAGGCTTCAGAAATTGACTCCGTCGGCTCGACAACGATGCCACCGGTCGGAAAGTCAGGACCCTTCACGTATTGCAGAAGCGTTTCATCGCGTGCATTCGGCGAACCCACCAGATGGATCAGTGCTTGTGCGATCTCGTCCAGATTGTGCGGTGGGATATTGGTTGCCATGCCAACTGCAATTCCCGAAGCGCCGTTTGCGAGCAGGTTCGGAAAGCCGCCAGGGATGATCAGCGGCTCTTTGTCCTCGCCGTTGTACGTCAGCCTGTAATCGGTACCGTCGTCATTCAGGCCTTCAAGAAGGATTTGGGCAATTTCCGTCAACCGGCTTTCGGTGTATCTCATCGCAGCCGCATTATCGCCGTCGATATTCCCGAAATTGCCCTGCCCATCAATGAGCGGATACCTGAGCGAGAAATTCTGCGCCAGGCGTACAAGCGCATCGTAAATCGACTGGTCGCCGTGCGGATGGAACTGCCCCATCACATCACCGACCACGCGAGCGCATTTCTTGAAACCGGACTTGGGATCAAGACCAAGGCGTTGCATGGCAAACAGCAGGCGTCGATGCACGGGCTTGAGACCGTCACGTACATCGGGAAGCGCACGCTGCATAATCGTCGAAAGCGCATAAGCCAGGTAGCGCTCGCCAAGCGCATCCTTGAGGTCGACTTCCTTGATCATGTCATCCAATGCCATCACGAATCTCTCTTACTCAATAGTGTTCGCCTGACTAACTGCCAGTACGTTCGGCCGCAAGCCGCGCAAAGGGCTAATTGCTTCGCCCGTATTTGGGGGTTGCTCGAGATATTGATTGCGCCAGCCGAAGTGCCGGATTTACCAGTTCCCCCAAGGCTCCCGCCTTGTGGCACCCAGAACTCGTGCTGTCTATCCGCGATGTGACAATCGCTCACCAAATCGGCGCCTGGCTTGTGGCAATTCAATCCGATGCGCCTCTCGCAGGACGCGCGTGAGAAAATGCTCGGTCAAGGCGAGCCCTGCCGTGAGATCTGCCAAATCGGCATGTGGACTGGCACCAGCCAGAAACGCCGGCAGCACGAGCAGACGATGTGCATAACCGCCTGCACCTTCCTTCGTGACCGCACGCCCGCTTTTTGGAGACACAAAACCCAGCCCTTCCCGAGCGCCAGTAACAGCACACGACCCAAGATCCAGTCCAAACCCCAAATCCTCGAGAAGTACCATCTCAAACCGGACATACGACGCCACCCAGTCTGGCGATTGTACAAGTGTCATCAACTGAAGCAGCCCGTCCAGCGCAGCAAACACACGTTCATGCGCCTCTCTTTCAGGCAATGTAGCGGAGCAAAGCGCGCAGGCAGAAGAGAGTGCTGCGAGTTTCAGGCCATCTTCAAAGAAGTGCGCGGCCCGGGCGGATGAGAGCTCGATCGAAAAATTGCCCAGTTGATGATCGAGCCGCGCGCGCCAGAGGACTGTCAGGTTGTTTCCGGCTTCCAGCATGCCACGCATTTGTTTGCTGTTGGCCGAGCGTAACAATCCCAGGTGGCGACCGTGACCACGCGTCAAAGCTTCAAGGATGGCGCTGTGTTCCCCAAACGGGCGAACACTGATCACAACCGCTTCATCACTCCATTCCATTGGTAAATCCGAAGGCAAACTCTTGTGAGAGGAGACTACGAATACTCTCCGCTACCTCGGCGTGCAACCTGACACGCAACAATTTGAAGGGAGAACGCCTTTCTTCGATTGCGCAATTCATGCAACCACTCTAGCTTTTTTTTGCGAGGACGCAGCGAGACAAAAGGGAAGCTCCGCGACCGCTCTGACTTCGCGACAATTCAGCAACCCTCGCGCCACAAATCAGGGACACCATAATGCGAAAATCAACCGCCGCACTCGCAATCGCCTTGACAACTTCTCTCTGCGTGCCCGTCTGCGCACAGCAACTGACAAACGAGAAGTCCACAATCGACTACTTCACGGCTGACAATGTGTCTGGCCTCCTGAAAGAACTCGGCGCCCAGCAGGTGCAGGTTCAGTCAAGCGACACCGGAAAGAGTGTCACCTTTCAGGATGGAGCCATTCCGTACAACGCCATACTGACCGTCTGCAACAAGACAACGGGCGCTAATTGCGAAGCGACGATCCTTGTCGTCATTTTCGAGGGCAGCACAAGCTATCCGGTTGATGCATTCAATAATTTCAACAAGGAACAGTCATTTGTGACCGCCGTAAAACTCGAAGAGAACAAATACGCCATCTCGCGCATGTTGTTGTCGTCAGGTGGCGTGACGAAGAAGAACGTCGCTGTCAATATCGCAAGCTTTGCATCTGCGCCAGCAAAAGTGATGCAATATCTGTCATCTCAGCTGGTAGCCGGCTATCAGGATGGACAGGGCGCCAATCTTCAGCGCGTGAGCTACAACCCAGCGCCCTCACACGCCATTCAGGCAACGCCAAGGGACATCGCTCAAATTCTGAAAGCGGTAGAGCATTCAACGCCAACAGCAGCGTTGCGTCACTAGGATTTGGGCAGATCCAGCCCGATCTCCCGATAGTGCGCGGGATCTTCTGACCAGTTCTCGCGCACCTTCACATGAAGAAAGAGATGGACCTTGTGACCAAACAGGGTCTCCATTTCCTTGCGGGCCGTCTGCCCCAACAGCTTGATCGTGGCGCCACCCTTGCCCAGGACGATCGCACGCTGGCTTTCGCGTTCAACAAAGATGGTTTGTTCCAGCCTGGCCGCACCGTCCTTCATTGTCTCCCACCGTTCTGTGACGACACTCGACGCGTAAGGCAATTCCTCGTGAAGTCTGTCATAGATGCGCTCACGCGTGATTTCCGCCGCAAGCAGTCGCAAGGGCATGTCGGCTGCCTGATCGGCAGGATAAGCCCAGGGGCCCGCGGGCACTCTCGCTGCCAGATGGCCTTTCAAGTCTTCAATACCATGGCCCTTCTCGGCGGATATCATGAACACTTCTGTAAAATTCGCTCGCGTGCGCAGCGTCTCGATCAAAGGAAGCACACGATCATGCGGAATGGTATCGATCTTGTTCAGCAGCAGAATGGATGGCTTGCCGGCATCATTGAGCCCGGAGATGATGCGATCCGTGTCTTGCGCTGAATAACCTCTGGGAGACGCCAGCAGGTCGGGCGCATCAACCAGAAGACAAATGAGATCGGCTTCCTCGGCGCCCGCCCAGGCCGCATTGACCATGGCCCGATCCAGCTTTCGTTTTGGCACAAAAATTCCAGGAGTATCAACCAGAACCATCTGCGAGGCACCGCACAACGCAACGCCGCGTATGCGCATTCGCGTCGTTTGAACTTTCCGGCTGACGATGGAAACCTTTGAACCTACAAGCGCGTTGACGAGCGTCGATTTGCCAGCGTTCGGCGCGCCTATTATTGCAACAAACCCGCAACGGGTTTCTTCAGTCGTCACGCTTTAAGCCTTTGCAAAAGAAGTTTCGCCGCTGCCTGTTCGGCAGAACGCAAGCTCTGACCGTCGCCAGATGCAGACTCATGACCTTTCACCAGTGCCTCCACCGTGAAACGGGGTGCGTGATCGGGTCCTTCGCGCTTCACCACCCTGTACGATGGTGTGCCAAGTCTTCGACCTTGCGCCCATTCCTGTAACACGTTCTTGGGATCACGAAGGTCGCCCTGAACCTCTGCCAGCAGTGGCATCCAGTATTTCGTGACAAACTTGCGAGCTGCAGGGATTCCGCCATCAAGGTAGAGCGCTGCTATCAGCGCTTCACACGCATCACCCAGAATGGCTCCCTTTTTTCGTCCACCGGATCGTTCCTCTGACGGAGCAAGGACAAGCGCCTGATCGATCCCTGCGGATTCCGCAACCCTGGCACAGGCTTCCATCCGAACCAGCGCATTCAGCTTGAGTGCTAGCGACCCCTCACTTTCAGTCGGAAACTTCTGCATCAGCACTTCAGCAATGAGGAAACCGAGCACCCGGTCGCCAAGAAACTCAAGGCGCTCATTGTCATCGCCACCGGCGCTGGAATGCGTTAGCGCGCGCTCAAGCAGCAACGGATCGCGAAATTTGTGACCGAATGAATTTGCAGAAGTCTTATTCGATGCTGTGGAGGACACGTCCGTATCGCAACGCTGACGGCCACTTCCAGATTTCCCAATTTTGCGCACTGCCATCCGTTGAAAATAAGATGAGGTCGGCTCGACCAACCAGGTTCTCTTGGGGAACAAATCCCACGCCGCTGTTTGAAATGCGGCTGTCATTGGACTGGTCCCTGTTGTCACCCATCATAAAGTAGTGACCAGCGGGCACAACGAATTCCTGCGTATTGTCCCATCCGGGATAGTCCGGGTCCCGGTCAAGAATATAGTGGCTTACACCGTTCGGCAGGGTCTCTCGGTACCTTGGGATCTTCTCGCGGAAGCCAAACTGGGAAACCCTGACAAAGTCCTCCACCCGGGTCATCTGGCACGGCACACCGTTGATGTGCAGCACCCCATCAATCATTTGTATCCTGTCACCGGGCAGCCCAACGACACGTTTGATGTAGTCTTCACTCGGTCTCGCTGGAAGCTTGAATACAACGACGTCTCCCCGCTCAGGCTGCGCACTCCACACCCGCCCGGCAAAAAGGTTGGGCGACCAGGGAAAAGTGTGCTTCGAATAGCCGTAGCTGAATTTGGTAACGAAAAGATAGTCGCCAACCAGCAGTGTTTCTTCCATTGAACTGGACGGAATATTGTACGGCTGGAACAGAAACGTCCGGATAAACACTGCGAGCAGCAAAGCGTAGAACACGATCCGGAACACTTCAGCTACCCACCCCAGTCTTCCGTTGAGCGACACTGCCACGGGATATGTACTAGCGCTACGAAATCAAATTCAGCAACCGGCTGTAACGGACAGCAAATGGCCACTTCCAGAATTCCCAGATTGCTGCCGTTCCGTCATGCGAAAAGAAAACAACCTGCGCCCGACCAACAAGATTGGCGGCGGGAACATATCCTACGTCGCCACGGCTGTCGTTTGAGTTGTCGCGATTGTCTCCCATCATGAAATAATGGCCCTGCGGAACGACAAACTCCTCCGTGTTGTCAAAACGGGATTCATCGTCGCGGTTCAGCACCACGTGCTTCACCCCGTTCGGAAGGGTTTCCATGAAGCGCTGTACATTGACCTCGGTGCCATCATCCAGTGTATCAATCCGGTCTTCGATACGCTCAAGCTTCACGGGCACGCCATTGATGTGCAGCACGCCCGAAATCACCTGAATGCGGTCGTTAGGCAAGCCCACGACACGCTTGATGTAGTCCTGGCTTGGATCACTCGGCAGACGAAACACCACGACGTCACCCCGCTCGACCGGGCCGCTCAGGATACGGTCCTCGGAAGCATGCGCCGGACTGATCAGCGGAATCGAGTAGATCGAATAGCCATAGCTGTATTTCGAGACAAACAAATAGTCGCCGACCTCAAGCGTTCCCTCCATCGAACTGGACGGAATGCGAAACGGCTGGAAAAGCAGCGTCTGCACAAAGACCACGATGCCGACCACGATGCCAATTGTCTTGACCGTTTCGACAACGCTCTCGTTTCGCCACCACGGTGTCTCAGTCTTGGTAGTCATACGCACACCCTAAATTCATCAGTGAACCATTGTATTATCAATTGAGCACGGGACCAAACAGTGTCAATCAGCAGGCCATTACAACCGGTTAATCGGCTTCAGGGGAATTCCGCCAAAAAACACCCTATTCAGGCGAGTTTTCAGGCACGGCAGAGATAATCACGATTGCTTGTGCCAATGGAAAATCATCAGTGATCGAAAGATCGATCTGGGCTCTCATGCCCTTTGGGATCAGGGTAGCCAGATGCAGCGCCGCCCCGCCAGTCAGAACCATCGTCGGCTTTCCCGATTTCAGGTTCACGACGCCCAGGTCCCGCCAAAACACATTCTTTCTGAAACCAGTCCCAAGGGCCTTGGAGCAAGCTTCCTTCGCCGCAAATCGCTTCGCGTAGGATGCCGCCCGGTTCCGCCGCCCTTCGGATTTCCGTTGCTCGACGGACGTAAAGAGGCGCTGGACGAACCGGTCGCCGAAACGGCCGAGGGTGGCTTCGATCCGCCGGATGTCGATCAGGTCGCTTCCAATGCCAACGATCATCTGGCTTCCCTCGAGACCCGATCATCTTCGGCGCGCTGGCGAGCAGCACTCATCAGCTTGCGCATCTGAAGAATGGACTGTTCAAGACCACTGAAGATCGCCTCTCCAATCAGGAAGTGTCCAATGTTCAGCTCCACCACTTCCGGAATGGAGGCTACCGAACCAACGGTTTCGAAATTCAGGCCGTGCCCTGCATGCACTTCGAGCCCCATCCCTGCGGCTTGTTTCGCACCAGTTCGAAGACGCTGAAGTATCTGGTCGCGAATTTCAGTCTTGCCCTCAGCGTGAGCATCGCAATACGCGCCAGTATGCAATTCAACAACCTGAGCGCCAACACTTAGGGAGGCCTCAATCTGGTGTGGAGCAGCCTCGATGAACATGGAGACTCGAATACCTGCGCCGGACAACGAGCGCACGATCGATGCAAGATGATTGTGCCCGCCCGCAACATCCAGCCCGCCCTCTGTTGTCTTTTCTTCGCGCTTTTCGGGGACGAGGCAAACCGCGTGAGGTTTGTGCCGGAGGGCAATCGCAAGCATTTCTTCAGTTGCTGCCATTTCCAGATTGAGCGGAAGTCGAATTTCGCGCACCAGCCGCTCGATATCAGAATCGCTGATGTGACGGCGGTCTTCGCGCAGGTGAGCCGTGATTCCGTCAGCGCCCGCACTGGCAGCAACGACCGCAGCGCGCATCGGCTCGGGATGAATGCCGCCACGCGCATTGCGGATGGTTGCGACGTGATCGATGTTCACGCCAAGCCGCAATTGCCGGAACTTCATTTAAGCCCCCTGCTGCCAGGCTTCACTGCCAGTGTTCCCTTCAGATGCTTTGGCAACTTGTCAGCGTCCCAGGAGGAAACTTTGAGGCGAACCAGTGGAATGAATGGAACCTCGAACTTTGCGGCTCCTCCCGAACGGTCAATCAGACAGGCCAGTGCGACCACCTTCGCGCCAGTTTGCTTGACGGCCTCGATACACTCGCGCGACGACAGGCCAGTCGAAACGATGTCTTCCACAATAATGACGTTCATGGTGTCGTCCAAATGGAAGTTTCGACGGAGCTGAAACACACCGTCCTGACGCTCGACATACATGGCAGGAACCTTCATGTGCCGCGCGGTTTCGTAGCCGGGAATGATGCCACCAACTGCAGGCGAGACAATCGCGTCAATGCGTTTTTTGACCTTGGACCTGACCAGGTCCGTGAGCGCCTTACACAGCTTTGAAGTACGCTGCGGATGCTGGAAGACCAGTGCCTTTTGAAGAAACGTATCTGAATGACGTCCGGACGAGAGGATGAAGTGCCCCTTCAGAAGTGCGCCTGCTTTTTGAAATTCCGCCAACACTTGTTCAGGCGTCATACGTATCCAGCTCCTTTTCTCCATGGGGACGATCTACTGCATTTACGGAAGGCGACGCCCGCAATGTCGCAATGACATTTGCAAGGTGGCGCGCGTCATTGACTTCAACATCAACAAGCATGTCGAACACCAGTGGCGCACGGCCAATGATCTTCAGGTTTGTAATATTGCCGCCTTGCCTGGCTATGATGTCGCAAACTTTTGCAAGCGTTCCGGTCACATTGTTAATTGCGATCTTCAACCGGCCGATCTGCACCTCTTTCTGCGCATCAGGCGCCCAGCGTACATCGACCCATCGGTCAGGCTGGTCCTGCACATCCTCAAGGCGTTCGCAGTCCGCCGTATGCACCATCACGCCCGTCCCGGTGATCACCCCTATGATCCGGTCTCCAGTCAGTGGCTGGCAACACTGGGCGAGGTTGAACGCGAGGCCTGGCGTCATGCTTTGAATGGGAATTGCCGATGCCTTCGGCTTTCGGCTTATCAACTTGGCCCAACCTTCCATGTTCGGATCGGGCTTGTATTCCGGCATCACAGTCTTGAGCACTTCCACCGGAGACAGCTCGCCTCTGGAAAGTGCCTGATAGACATCTTCCTGCTTGCTGAACCTGAGTTTCTTCAGCGAAACCTGCAACCCCTTTTCCGAATACTCATGCCCCGCATCCTGGAATGTCTTCTCAAGGATGGCACGACCCATGCGCTGTTGCTCAAGCTTTTCCGCATTGCGCAGATAGCGCTTGATCGAATACTGCGCCTTGCCCGTGACGACCATTGTCTCCCACACCGCCGATGGTCCTTGCTTCGGAGACCGGATGATTTCAATGGTTTCGCCATTCTTGAGCTTGCTGGCAAGAGGCACATGTCGCCCATTCACCTTGGCCCCCACGCAGGTATCGCCAACTTCAGTGTGAACCGCGTACGCAAAATCGATCGGAGAAGCGCCGCGCGGCAACGCGATGATCTGTCCCTTGGGCGTGAAGCAAAACACCTGATCCTGAAATAGTTCCAGCCGCGTGTGCTCCAGGAACTCTTCCGGCGTGTTGCCCTCTTTCAGCGTCTGGATCAGCGTTCTGAGCGACTCATAAGCATCAATGTTGGCCAACGAACGCCCGTCATTGATCTTGTCCTTGTAGCTCCAGTGCGCTGCAATGCCGCTTTCAGCAACCGCATGCATTTCCTTCGTCCGGATTTGCAACTCGATACGCTGGTTCTCAGGTCCATAAATCTCGGTGTGGAGCGAGCGGTAGTTGTTCGATTTCGGAATTGAAATATAGTCTTTGAACCGGCCGGGTACATGACGCCATGACTGATGCAACACGCCAAGCGCGCTGTAGCAGTCCTCGATGCTGTTCACGACAATTCGTAAGGCAAAAATATCTGACAGTTGGTCAAACGTTACGCGCTTCTCCTGCATTTTCTTCCAGATCGAATAGGGTCGCTTTTCCCGACCCGTGACCATCGCTTCGATATGATGTTCCCTCAGTTTGCGTAACAAGCCATCTTCAATCAGCTTGGTAACTTCGCCCTTTTGATTTTTGATTTCTCCGAGGCGCGATAGAATGGAATCCCGCATCTCTGGATTGATCTGCGCAAATGCAAGATCTTCAAACTCTTCGCGGAAGTTTTGCATGCCCATTCGACCGGCAAGCGGCGCATAGATCTCCATGGTTTCTGTGGAAATGCGTTTGCGGCGATCCACCGACTTTACAGCGGCCAGCGTCCGCATGTTGTGCAGTCGATCGGCGAGCTTGACCAGCAGCACGCGAACATCGTGGCTCATCGCGAGCATGAACTTGCGGAAGTTTTCGGCTTGCTTTGTCTCTTCTGATTGTAACTCAAGCTTTGAGAGCTTTGTTACGCCGTCAACCAGGTCGGCAATCTCGCGACCGAAAAGCTTTTCAATGTCCGCGTGGGTGGTATTGGTGTCTTCGATGGTGTCGTGCAGCAATGCCGTCACGATCGCAGCATCATCAAGCTTCAGGTCGGTCAGTATGCCAGCGACTTCCAGGGGATGGGAAAAATATGGGTCACCGGAATCGCGCTTTTGATTTCCGTGCGCCTTGATGCCGAAGACGTATGCCCTGTTGAGCAGATCCTCGTCGGCGTCCGGATCATACGCCTTCACGCGCTCGACAAGTTCGAACTGCCGCATCATGGCAGGAATTCCCGCAGCAGGGGCTCAGTCATGTAGGGTAGTGGCCGCGCGCGTTGCGACCCGGCAGTCGAAGGAATGAAAGTTTTAAACGTCTCCTTCGTCAACCTCTTCCACCACCTCTTGCCGTTTCACATCCGAGTCGGCACGCATGGCGCGCGCGTAGTCTGCTTCGGAAATCTGAATGTTCTCCGGCGCGTCAACTGCTTCAACCGTCGACTTGTCGGATTCCGGTTCATCGGTTTCGATGTGACGCTGCAGGCTTGTCAGGAATTCTTCCTTCAGTTCCTCGTGCTGCACCTTCGTTGATGCAATCTCGCGCAACGCGACAACGGGATTTTTGTCATTGTCGCGGTCAACCAGCAGGGCTGATCCGGATGTGATCGCGCGAGCGCGGTGCGCAGCGAGCAACACGAGCTCAAACCGGTTGGAAATCTTGTCCACGCAATCTTCGACGGTGACGCGAGCCATAAAGCGCTGGAATCCTTGCAAATGAGGGAATTTCGCCAAAATAACGTGCTGCAGGCGCGAAAACAAGCGATTTCAGGCGCCTGCCTGAATTTGGTGGAAGGGTCTAACCCCCTCATCCCCAACAATTTTCAGCAATTCAGCCACTGAAGTTCCCGTGTCAGGATGTCGCCAGCCAGGGGCAACGTCAATCAAGGGTCGCAGCACGAATGCACGCTCATGCATGCGTGGGTGAGGCAGGGAAAGCTCCTCGTCGTCGGTCACAAGCCCCCCAAAATCCAACAGGTCGAGATCCAGGCATCGGGGTTCCCATCTCGTCTTCCGAACGCGACCGAAGGACTTTTCAATGGCAAGCAGCGTCCTGAGCAAGGCTCCAGGACCAAGCTTGCTGCTTGCTCGGGCGACAGCGTTAACATATGCCGGGTCGGTCGCGACCGGCCAGGCAGGCGTCAGATAAAAAGCGGAAACCGCAGCAATTTGAATCCCTCTCACTGGCATGGCGTCCAGCGCTCGCCTCAGGGTAACATCCGGAGGCCCGGCATTTGATGGCATATTCGCGCCAAGGCTGATGTAAATCATATTCGGGACCTGACTTTTAGGTACGCATTCCCACGATTTTCATTCTGCATGTTACGTGCAATACTTGCGTCCTGCATCGGGGTTTTTTAAGGGGTTGCGCGTGCTTTTTGTCAGAAAACTGGTCGCCATTTCGGCGGCAATATCGTTGCTTTCCGCTTGTGCAACAACACAGGACGATGCAGCGCCCAAACCAGCCGGCCCGAATCTGGACCCCCAGGTGGATTCCAATCCCTTCCCGTCCACCTACAAACCCTTCCCAAGCGTCCCGACCGCATTTGTGGGTGCCACGGTATTTACAGGGACAGGGCAGAAGATCGACAAAGCAACCGTGCTGATGCGCGACGGAAAAGTTGAAGCCGTCGGCGCCAACCTTCCGGTTCCGGCCGGTTACAGGGCGATCGACGCAAGGGGCAAGTATGTGACCCCTGGCATTATTGATGCGCATTCGCACCTTGGCGTGTACCCTCAGCCAGGTGTTGACGCTGTATCTGATGGCAACGAAGCCACCAGCCCCAACACCGCGCAGGTTTGGGCAGAACATTCGGTATGGCCCCAGGATGAGTCATTCAACGCCGTGCGACGCGGCGGCGTAACGTCGATGATGATACTTCCCGGATCAGCGAACCTGTTTGGCGGACGCTCCGTAACCGTGAAGAACGTCCCCTCGACCACCATGCAGGGAATGAAGTTTCCCGATGCGCCGTACGGCCTCAAGATGGCGTGCGGCGAAAATCCAAAGCGCGTCTATGGATCCAAGGGCGCTCCGCCCTCGACGCGGATGGGCAACGTCGCCGGCTACAGGGCAGCGTGGCTTGAAGCCGCCCAATACGCTCGCAAATGGGATGCGTATCGTGCAGGCGGAAGCAAGGGAGAAGCACCACCTAGGGATCTGAAGCTTGATACCCTGGCAGGCGTTCTCAAAGGCGAAATCCTGGTCCAGAACCATTGTTACCGTGCCGACGAAATGGCGGTAATGATCGATATCTCGAAGGAATTCGGATACAAGATCAGCGCTTTCCACCACGCATCTGAAGCCTACAAGATCGCTGACATCCTGGCGAAAGAAGGCATCTGCGTTGCCACCTGGGCTGGCTGGTGGGGCTTCAAGATGGAGTCAATCGACGGTGTGGCAGCCAATGCAGCACTCGTGCATGCGGCAGGCGGCTGCGCCGTCATCCATTCGGACGACCCGGTACTTGCCCAGCGCCTCAACCAGGAAGCTGCAGCAGCATTGGCTGCTGGCCGAAAGATCGGACTGAACATATCTGACGCAGAAGCCTTCAAGTGGATTACGTCAAACCCGGCAAAAATGCTTGGCATGCTCTCAAGGACCGGCACGCTGGAGCCAGGCAAGATGGCCGACGTTGTCCTTTGGACGGCAAACCCGCTGTCAGTTTATGCTCTCGCCGAGAGCGTCTACATCGACGGCGCGCTCATCTACGACAGGAGCAACAAGAACCTTCAACCAAAGTCCGACTTCATGATCGACCGGAAAGCCGGAGGGACAGAATAATGCGGCGCTACACTCTTGCCATTTTCACGGCTACTCTCCTGTCTTCCGGCGCCACTGCAGACACATCTGCAATCACAAATGCCCACATATTCACGAGTGCAAGGGCCGGAGAAATCCAGTCGGGCACTATTGTCATTTCCGACGGCAGGATTGCGGCGGTTGGTACCAATGTGGCCGTGCCAAAGGGCGCCACGATCATTGATGCAAAGGGCGGTGTGGTCACACCTGGTCTTTATGCCACCGGTTCAAACCTTGGCGTAGTGGAAATCGAACTCGTCAAACAAACCAATGACAACGCCAACTCAAGCCAGACCCTGAGCGCCGCATTCGACATTTCCTACGGGATCGATCCGGACTCAATGGTCATTCCTGTGGCACGACTGGGCGGAATTACGCGAGCTCTCGTCACCCCCGTTTTCGGAGATGGCGGCGAGCGTGAATTGCTGTTTGCAGGCCAGGCCGCAATCATCACCTTGCGAGCGGGAAATTCCGCCGTCGTCAAACCAAAGGCCGCGATGGTGCTGGAACTGGGTGAGGCTGGGGCTGGTCGCGCCGGCGGCGCCCGAGGATCGACCATTACGGCGCTGAAGGCTGACCTTGATGACGTCAAGTGGTTCGCTTCGCATCGCCGAAGCTTCAATGACGGATCCACGCGCGAATTGCGCCTTTCGAAACCCGACCTCGAGGCTCTGATCCCGGTTGTCCAGGGCAAGATGAAGCTGATCGTTGGCGTCCACCGCGCATCAGACATTCGCGAGGCGCTGAAACTCGCCCGTGAGTACCATCTGAACATCGTGATCTCAGGTGCGGAAGAAGGATGGCTCGTCGCGGATGAACTTGCCAGGGCACATGTCCCGGTCATGCTGAATGCCACCACCAACCTGCCCGGCAGTTTTGAAACGCGCGCAGCCACCATGGACAATGCTGCGCGCCTGGACGCTGCTGGCGTAACCGTATCCTTTGCCAATGGCGACGGCGGTCACCGAGCGCGGGAGTCGAGATACAATGCAGGAAATGCTGTGGCACACGGTCTGCCCTATGCAAGGGCAATCGCGGCGCTGACAATCAATCCGGCCACGACATTCGGTGACGGACGCAACGTGGGCTCGATAGAGCGGGGCAAGCAGGCGGATATCGTGATCTGGAGCGGAGATCCTCTCGAACCGCTGAGTGACGCAACGACAATCTTCATTGCTGGCGAGCGTCAGCCGATGACCTCACGCCCCGACGAACTGACCGAGCGTTACAGGACGCTGAATGGTCCGCTGCCGCCAGCCTACAAAAACTGAAACTGTTCTGGCTGCGCGCTCAGTGCGCAGCTGAACTGTGTCCGCTCGATGGGTAAACCACACGGCGCCACATGGCGGCGCTGCGGTCGAACGGCTTCCAGTCCCGCTCGGAAAGTGCAAGGCGATCTGCCACCGCAAAATACACTGCCGGGTTTACGCCAAGCCCGCAGTGGCTTGCGTAGACTTCTATGTTGTCGGTAAGCGGTGACGGCTTTTCGACACAGGTCTGCCAGGCAACCACTCCGTCACCCTTGGAAAAGATGGCAGTCGTCGGAATGCCATGAGGTGCTTTTGCCAGGTTCTCAAACTGCTCTTGCATCTGGCCTGGATCAATTTCATGCCCCGTAACACCCTGGTAGATCCGCCATGCATGATTGGCCCGCGGATTGCCTCCGAACGGCGACCCCAGTGAAATGACCTGCCGGATGTATTCGGGATATTTCTTCGCAAGCTCTCGTGCCATGACGCCGCCCAGGCTCCAGCCGACGAGACTGATCTTGCGCTTCATCTTGCGGTAGATCGATTCCAGCCGTTGCGCCAGAAGTTCGCCTTCAGGTCCGATGGCGAGCGGTCCCAGGTTTCTGCCGAGACCCCAGCAGAAAGTTTCGTATCCTTTTGAACCAAGAAATCGGCGGATCGGTGCGGTCGTGCCTCCGGCAGCCAGAAAACCAGGCAGGACCATGACCGGATGACCGTCACCGTTGGGCGCATATCCAAGCAATGGAGAAGCACCCTGCAGGCTTACATAATCCGCCAGCGCCCGCCCTCCTTCAGTCAGGGCAAGAGCCCATGAAGGTGGCCGAATGCCTTGAACGCCGACCGAACTGACATCAATGACTGCCATCGCAACCTTACGCCCCCGCAACAAACTGAGCTGATTCACAAGAATCCACAGGCAAGACGCTACGGGCTGCATGTGGGGTTTGCCAAATCAATTCAGTCAACGAAGCGTAGTGAAATCAAGCACTTGCAGGTCATAAAACTCTTATTATAGAGTTGACTCCAATAATAGATGGATCGCGCAACTTGTGCGGTCGCGAGGAGAACCATGTCCGGCAACCAGGATCAGATGATTTCCAGGCGGGAACGCAAGAAGCGGGACACCCGTCGCAAAATCCTGGATGCAGCCATGTCGCTGATGTCCGAAACGCCCTATGACCAGGTGCGAATCGAAGATATTTGCGCTGCTGCAGACGTCGCAAACGCTACGTTTTTCCTGCACTTTGAGAACAAATCGGCCTTGGTGCTGGCGTTCAACGAGGAAGTTGCCGGCAAGATCTCCGACGAGCTCGGCGAAACGCAGGGACCAAGCGCAGAACGCCTCCGCAAGCTGCTGTTTGTCTACCTGGCCGAATGGGGCAATCACCGCCATCTGATGCGCCAGATCGTGCTCGAGTTCATTTCGCAACCCAATTCAGGCTCCGGCTTTAACGAAGTTTCGCCAGGGCTGTTGAATTTGGTAGGAAAGATCATCCGAGCCGGACAGCAATCGGGGGAGTTTTCTCGCAGGATTGCGCCGGAAACTGCCGCCTTGGCGCTGATCGCCGCCTGGAATGCGCTCGCCATAGCGTGGGCAAAATCGGGGGATACAAAGCAGGCAGCAGAGGCCCACTGGCAGACTCTGGACATGTTTTTGACCGGACTTATGAGCCGCGACCGTCTGACACAGCAGTAACTCCACCTTCGCGGAGGCAGAAATTTTCCAATATTTTTAGCAGAAATAAGCCGATTAAGTTGCTAAACGAAAAATATTGTGCACTGCACCATTGACGCTAACTCCATTTTCTTATATGCACCTGCGAAGTGATTTGGTGCAGCGCACATTGCTTGTGCAATGGAGCTTCCCCGACAGATGGCGTGATCATTTCTTCTGTCATGATGAGTCAATAAAGCAACAGCAGACAACGCCGACAACCAATGTCGGGGCACACAAGGGCAGGAACCATGGAACAGCTTTCAGGCTTGGACTCAGCCTTCCTCTATCTGGAAACGTCACGCACGCCGATGCACATCGGCGGTATCGCCATTTATGATCCCTCGACGGCGCCCAATTCATTCGTTCGCTTCAAGGACATTCTGGGTTTCATCGAATCGAGATTGCACCTCGCCAAGAGCTTTCGTCGCAAGCTCGCAAATGTGCCGCTCAGTCTGGACTATCCGTACTGGATCGATGATCCGGACTTCGATCTTGAATATCATGTTCGTCACATCGCGCTGCCGCAGCCGGGAGACTGGCGCCAGCTCTGCATTCAGGCATCACGCCTTCATTCCCGCCCTCTCGACCTGTCGAAGCCGCTCTGGGAATTCACGGTCATAGAGGGCCTGAACAATATTCCCGGCGTTCCAAAGGGCTCGTACGCAATCGTGTCCAAGATCCATCACGCTGCCATTGACGGCGTGTCGGGTGTCGACATTACAAACGCCGTTCACTCGCTCGACGCTGCAGGCACGGTTGCCGGTCCTGAAAAGCCATGGATACCGGAACGCACACCGACATCCGTTGAATTGCTTGCGCGCGCACAACTCAACACGTTGAACACGCCGTTGCGCCTGGCCCGCACGATCATCAATTCTGCGCCTGGTATTGCCAAGATGCTTGGCGGCCTCGCTCGCGGCCGCCTCCACACAACTTTTGGAAGCGTGCCTCGCACGCGCTTCAACGGCTCGGTTACACAGAACCGCGTAATCGACGGACGTGACTTTGCCTTGGCCGACATCAAGGAAATACGCGCCCGTCTTCCTGGCGCTACGGTCAACGACGCGATCGTTACTATCGTTGGCGGCGCGATGCGCAAATATCTGAAGTCCTTGAACGAACTTCCGCGCGAATCCCTTGTCTGCATGGCACCAATTTCGGTGCGTGCAAAAGGCGAGAAGAACACACTTGGAAATCAGGTCAGCGCGATGACGATTCCGATTGGAACGCACATCGCTGATCCCTTCGGCCGCCTGCAGTTCGTGCACGAGGAAGCGGAAAACTCCAAGGCGCTGACCAACGCGGCCGGCGCACGCCAGATGTCCGAATATTCAAGCTTTATGCCGTCGACGCTGACGGGGCTTGCTGCGCGCCTCTATGTGCGCCTTGGCCTGGCCAACCGCGTGGCGCCAATGTTCAACACCGTGATCACGAATATTCCTGGCCCGCCGGTTCCGCTCTACATGAACGGCGCGAAACTGGTGACGCAATACGGCCTGGGCCCGGTGTTTGAGGGCATGGGCATCATCCACGCCGTGTGGAGTTACTGCGGAAGCATCACCGTCACGTTCACGTCTGACCGCAGCATCATTCCCAATCCGGATGTGTATGCGCAATGCCTGCAGGAATCCTTCGAGGAACTGAAGGCCGCAGCCCTGAAGCGCCCGATCCCGGCGCCCAAGCCCGAGGCGGTAGTCTCGGAAGCCCCCAAGGCTGTCGAAGCGCCTGCGAAAAAATCCAAGCCACGCAAGCGCAAGCCGAAGCTGACCATCGTTTCGGCGGCGGAATAAAGAACAATCGCGATGCCACAGGTACCCGCCAACAAGATCATGATTGAGTACGACGAGACCGGCCCGAAGGACGGGCCCGCGATCGTGCTGATCATGGGGTTGGCGGCGCAAATGACATTCTGGCCTGATGCGCTGGTTCAGACTTTGGCCGGCGCTGGCTACCGCGTGATCCGTTTCGACAATCGTGACATCGGCCTTTCGTCCAAGATACATGGCAAGGCAGCGCCACATCCAATTGCCCAGGTTGCTGCCCGCTTCGTGGGCGTAAAGGGTCTTGCCCCCTATACGTTGCACGACATGGTGTCGGATACAGTGGGCCTGCTGGATACGCTCAGGATCAGGAAGGCGCACTTCGTTGGCGTTTCCATGGGTGGAATGATTGGTCAGCTGCTTGCCGGCACTCATCGGGACCGGGTCCTATCCCTGACATCAATCATGTCGGGCACACTCAATCCGCTTTTACCCGGCCCAAGCCCAAAAGTCGTCATGCCCTTGTTCCTCAGCAAGCCGAAGGACAAGTCACGTGACGCATTGATCCAGCGCGCCATCAGCATGTGGAGCCTGATCCGCACGCCGGACCCGGACGACGATCACAGCGAACTGAAGGTGAAAATCACAAGCGGCTTCGAGCGATCATACTATCCCTCGGGCGTCAGGCGTCAACTTGCCGCAATTATTGCGACGGGCGACCTGCGCCCCCATATCAGGAAGATCACGGCGCCTACGCTTGTCATTCACGGCTCAAGAGATCCGCTCGCGTCAGTCGCAGGCGGCAGGGACTCAGCTCGCAACATCAAGGGCGCCAAACTGGAAATCATTGATGGCATGGCACATGACCTGCCGAAAAAGTTTCTACCGCGGATCACATCGCTGATCCTTGATCACATCAAGTCCGCGTCGGAAAAATCTTCAGGACCGATAGCGGCCTGAACGATCAAACAAGTGAAAACGGAGACTATGACAATGGCAAAGACCACCAAAAAGACCGGCCGCGCGAAAGCCAAAGCCGAAACCAAGACCGAAACAAGCAACGTCCGCCTGCCGGTAACGCAGATCGTGACGCGCGTGCAGGAAGGCTTCCGTGAAGCCGGCGACGCGCTGCGCGAAGCTGGCGAAACCATGGGTGGCGAAGGCCGCAAGGTTGCGCTCACGATCGTCAACCACGCCCAGGACAATGTCGTGTGGAGCTTTGACGCCCTGCGCGAAACAATCCAGGCGCCAACTTTCGCCGACGCGGTGAAGGTGCAGCAGCACGCGATGACTGAATTCTTCCGTCGTTCGGTGCGCCAGTTCCGCGAAGTCAGCGAAATCGTTGGCGACAGCTCGACCAAGGCAATCCGCCCGATCTCGAAGTTCGTCACCTCGCTTCGCGACGTTCGTCGCGCCGCCTGATCAACTGAAGCAGGAACTCCGTTTTCACGAAACTCCCTGGTGCGGCTTGCCGCGCCGGGGAGATCGGGTTGCAACGGAAGCAGATGCAGCGGAAGTAAATGTACCAAATGGCGCGCACGAAGTCGAAGAAGAAGCAGGCCCCCAAGGAAAAGCCCGCCCTCATGGGTGGACGGAAAATGGGCCGGGTACTGATTACCGGCGCCTCAGCTGGCATTGGTGCTGAACTTGCGCGCGAATTTGCAAACCATGCCCACGACCTCGTCCTGGTCGCACGCAGCAAGGACAAACTTGATGCGCTGGCTGGCGAATTGCGCGCAGCCCATGACACCGACGCGATCGTCATCTCAGCCGACCTGTCTTCGTCAGCCGATTTGGTGGGTCTTGTCGAACAACTGCAGGACAAGGACATTGAAATCGATATCCTGGTCAACAATGCAGGAATAATTGACATTGGACCTTTTGCAGACGCCGCGCCGGAGAAACTGCAACAGCTCATCGCGCTGAACATCGCCGCCACAACTGCACTGACTTCCCTTCTTTTGCCTTCCATGATCGAACGCAAGTTTGGTCGCATCCTGAACGTTGCGTCGCTCGCGGGCTTTCAGCCCATCCCTTCAATGGCTGTTTACGCCGCAAGCAAGGCCTATGTCCTCTCGCTCACTGAATCTCTTGCCGAAGAACTTCGCGGCACGGGCGTAAAGGTGACAGCACTTTGTCCCGGCCTGACCGACACGAACATGGTCTCGTCGATCAAGGAACAATCGACAACAGCGCAGTGGACGCCCGGATTCCTGATTTCGGATCCAAAGTCTGTCGCCAAACAGGCCTATCGCGCCTTGATGGCGGGTCAGACAGTTCTTGTCCCCGGATTACCCAACCAGATGGCGGCTGCGTGGAGCCAGGTGACCCCACGCTGGCTCACCCGAACAATGACCGGCATCGCCGTCCGTCAGGCCGACTGGATGAGGCGCAAGGCCTGAGACTTGACCTTGACGTCATTGCGCCGAACCCTACGAAGCCTCTCCTGAACACAAACCCCAACCGCTGGTGATCATTCACCATTCGTGTTAGCAAACGAAGATGCTCGCAGAGGAGACATCTTGTTGACACGCACCGCATTCGTCACTGGAGGAACCGGCTTCGTCGGCCTCAATCTCGTTCAGCGTCTGATGCATGAAGGCTGGGATGTAACCGCGTTGCATCGCGCATCCTCGGACCTGACATTTCTCAAACGATTCAAGCCAAAACTTGCCGTGGGAGAAATAACGGACCAGGCCTCGCTCGAAGCCACGATCCCCCAAGGAACAGACACATTGTTCCATGTCGCTGGCAACACCAACATGTGGCGTCGTCGGAATACGGAACAGACACGCGACAATGTGGATGGCACGCGCAATGTCGTCGAAGCCGCAATCAGGCGCGGCGTCCGGCGTCTCATCGTCACCTCCTCGATTTCCGCCTATGGCGGCGCCTCAGGCGCGGTCACTGAAGAAACGCCCAGCCAGGCAAGCAGGTCCAGCGTCAACTACGAACTCACCAAGTGGCAGGCTCAGGAAGTGGCTCGCGCCGCCACCAGTCGCGGCCTGGAGGTCGTCATCATGCAACCCGGCGCCATCCTGGGGCCTTATGACATTGGAACCTGGTCACGCATGTTTCTGCTGGTCCGCGACGGCAAGTTGCCCGGCGTACCGCCTGCGCAGCTTTCGTTCGCGCATGTCGCAGAGGTGGTCAGTGCCCACATCACAGCCGCTGATCGCGGTACCAACGGCGGGCAATACATTCTTGCCGGCGAAAACCGCTCGATGCTCAACCTCATCACCGAGATTTCGGGGCTTCTGGGTAAGCAAGCGCCACAGAGGGAAATGCCGGCGACACTTTTGAAGATTGTGGCCTACGCGGGCGACTTCGTCAGCAATTTCACCGGCAAGGAACCCGCCATCACGCCGGAAATCGCCAATGGTCTTGGCGGTTCTTTCACCGTCACTTCCGCCAAGGCGCAGAAGGAACTGGGCTACAAAATTGTACCCCTGAAGACGATGGTAAAGGACTGCTATGATTGGATGAAAGCCGAAGGCCGGATTTGAACGAAAGGCACGACAGGCGAACATCGCAATGTGACGTGCCCTTTTGCGGTATCTGCGTTATCCTCGTACTTCAACCCGCAGGGAGAGCAAAATGCGAGCCGTATCGATGTTGACACTGGCATTTACTGCACTGCTGGCGGCGCAGCCTGCGGCGGCCGTCACCGTCACCAACCTGGACCAGCAGCGACAGCGCGTGTTTGTGTGCGATGACAAGTGCGGACCAAGTTTTGGTGAAGACTGGGGTTCGGCTTCAGATTTCTGGCTCGAAGCCGGCGAGTCACATTCCTTCGGCTGCTCGGGGCAATGTTTTGTCGGTCTGTACTATGACGACCACTCGCCCACGCTCGGCGACATGGCAATGGCTGACGATGATGAACTGTTCAGCGGCGACGAGGCTGGTTTCATCCAGGGTGGCTTTGTTTCACACAAGCGGAAATGACTTAGGGCGCATCGGACTTTCGTCTGACGTGTCACCATAATCCATCCCGCGCTACCCCGGACGTGGCAATGGAAAGTGCAGCAGCGCAGTCACAGGCGCAGCCGGATCATCAACACCCGCGACAACGTTCTCGGTCAGCTTGACCAAGGCGCGTTCATGCGACGCCATGAACAACGAAATGCGCGCGGCTTCAGGGTCCTCTTCCGCAGAAACGAGAGTCGATAGTTCGACATACCGCGGGAGATAGTTGGTCCTGACCATGTCCCCCAGCGTGGCAAACCTCGCAACCCACGGCAACTCATTCACTTGCTTTGCGGCCGCCGACGCGCCGCTCATGCTTTCGTGATTGTCGCGCAACGAAAGACCATAGCGCATAAGCAACGGGCGCATGATCGCCTTGCCTTCTGTTTCAAACTGCAGCAATGAGCCGACGACATAGCGTTGCAACGGATCATCTGCGCGCGCGAGCATGCCCTCAAACGCGGCCTCACCCGCCATCTCGCCGTGATAGACATCCAGCAGGCACTCCTGAAAGGCTTTCGATGGCATGCTGCGGTCCCTGGCCTCTGCGGCGCTCAGTCAAGGTTACGCGCCTGAGGGGACGCTATGAAGTGACCTTCAATTGAGCTTCCAAAACGGCGCAACATCGGAAAACCCGGACTGTTTCAAGCGCCAATAATGGTTTAGTATCTCCCGGTGGCTTAGTCCACGGGGGGCCCATGGCCAAAACATTTTGTATCGCCTTGATCGTGTTGAGCACGCTGCTGCTTTCAGGATGTGTCGCCCCAAATGACTTTGACACGGGAAGCGCCATTCGCGCGGTGCAAACCCCCGCCGCAGATCTGGCGACACCAAAAAAAGTGTTTTTCGCGACCACCAGATGCCGAGACGCGCCCGGGACGGGGACGCCAGGTTCCAGTGCGGAACTCATTAGTCAGCGATGCTGGGATGTTGCGAAAGACAACGAAGAGATGGTGCGACTTGGGTTCGGCATGTCAGAGGCCAGAGAAGTTACATGCGGCTCAACGACAGTTATCGTAATGCCTGCCGGCGCCGACCCTTCGGCCAAGACGTCAGTGGATACACCAACGTCATTTGGCTGCACTGATGATTTTTCTGCTCTTCGCCAGGCCGTTCTGAGCACGCCGTGTCGCTGCGCACTGGTCACCGTGACTGGCTACAACACGACGTTCGCCTTTGGTATCAAGCGAACGGCACAGATGGCACTCGACCTGTCCTATCCTGGCATTCCCATCCTGTTCAGTTTCGCGGCGGGTGGCCGATTCGGCGATTACGTAAACGACACGGAAGCCGCCGAGCTTGCTGCCCCTGCCCTTCACCGGCTTCTCCTGGCGTTGTCGCAAGAAAACAGCAGCGGCACCCCCGCGATAGATATCATTGCACACAGCATGGGCACGCGCCTCACCTTGCGCGCCATAAACGAAGGTGAAGCACCAGCGCTGCGCTATGTCGTGCTTGCCGCCCCTGACATCGATACGGTTGCATTCCTGCAATTGGCAGGAAAAGCTTCAGCGCGCACACAGCGCATGACGGTCTACACGTCCAAATTTGACGTCGCGATGTCGGCGTCTACCAAAACCCACAATGGACGTGCCCGCACGGGCGAAGGGATGACGGCATCTGTTGCCGCCGGACTGACACGAACAGAGATTATCGATGCGACGGCAAGAGCTTCAGATCCCTATGCCCATTCTTATTTCGCTGAATCGAGAGTGATGGTCGATGACATCCGGGCGGCCCTGGCCGGCAAACCGGCGACCGAACGCGGACGACTGATTTGCAACCCGGCAGAAGTGCAATCCGTTGTGGCCTGCACGATGCCCTGTCCCGAAGGGGCAAAATGCGGCCCCAGCTTTTATGCAAGGGTCGTACACTGGTTGCTCGACTGATAAGATCGGCGGTGCCGCTTCGCTGGTAAAGGCAACCCATGCAATTCTACCAACGACCATTGTACGCGCGAATCCTCGTACCGCTGTTGGTAGCGTTGAGCGCGATATTTGCCTGTGGTGTCCTGTGGTATCAGGGTCCTTCCGGCATGCTTCCGAGACTGTTGCTCGTGGCGGCATGGCTGGGCCTGACAGCAACCTGCACCCTCTTGTTCATTCGTGGGCGGCCGACGGTCTACCTGCTGGCCTATGCCCTGCCATTTGTTGCGCTTCTGGTCTGGTTCAACGCAATCGAGCCCAGCAATGACCGACGTTGGTCGCCAGAGATGGCGCATGCGGTGACTTACACAGTCGAGGGAGACACAATAACTGTCTCCAATGTCCGAAATTTCCACTGGACCGGCCCTGCCACCGCTGAACAACACTGGGAGGTGCGGACCTTTGATCTGAATTCGCTGGCATCAGTCGACGTCCTCTCGCTCTACTGGAAGGGACCCGGCATCGCGCACACCTATTTCAGCTTTGTCTGGAAGTCCGGCGAAGCCCTGTCCATCTCCGTCGAAATCCGAAAGGAAAAGGACGAGGAATATTCGCCAATTGGAGGCTTCTTCAAGGCGTATGAACTGGCAGTGCTCGCTGGCGACGAGCGGGATTTCTACGGCTGGCGCGTATTTTTTCCTGCTGAAGATATTCAGATGTTCCGCACGAAGGCGAACCCGCAACAGGCTCGCGAACTCCTCACTGCCCTTCTCGGCAATGCCAACAACGTCGCGAAGTCACCCGTCTTCTACAATACGCTGACCGAGAACTGCACGACAGAGGTTTGGATGCTCACGAAGGCGCTCGGCAAGGGCACGCCAAACGACTGGCGCATTCTCGCATCAGGCCACCTGCCGGAATTTCTGTACGACCTGGGTATCTTGGACACCTCGGTGCCGCTTGAAGAATTGACACGCCGAAGTCACATCCTGCCATCTGTGCAGTCCGCACTGAACCAGGGGTTGAGCGGACAGCAATTCTCTTCTGCGCTACGCGCAACCGTGGTTCAGCACCCTGACTGACTCAATTTTACAAAGCTCATACGCATTATAAGGAGACCAGCATCGTGACCAGCATCCCGTCGACATCCCTGCAATTGCGTTCGCTCGTAACGAAGGACGGAGAATTGAAATTATCTCTCGCGCGCGCAAACGTGGACGAGCCCGCAGCAGACGAAGTGCTGGTCCGGGTCGAAGCAACACCAATCAATCCTTCCGATCTTGGCCTTCTGATTGGACCTGCAGACATGAAATCAGCCAGGGTATCGGGGAGCGGAGAGCATATCGAGGTAACAGCTCCATTGGCGCCTCAGTTCATGCGCATGATGTCCGCACGGCTGGACAAACCCATGCAGGTTGGCAACGAGGGCGCAGGCACAGTCGTCCAGACGGGTGCGTCGCCTCAGGCGATGGCACTGATGGGCAAGACTGTGGCCGTCCTGGGTGGAGCGATGTACCAGCAATACCGGACTGCCAAAGCCGCGGACATACTTTTGCTTCGCGACGGAACGACTGCCGCAGAAGGCGCATCCTGCTTCGTCAATCCGCTCACCGCACTGGGCATGGTCGAGACGATGCGCCGCGAGAACCACAAGGCGCTCGTACATACGGCCGCGGCCTCAAACCTCGGGCAGATGCTCAACAAGATCTGCCTGAAGGACGGTGTCGGTCTCGTAAATATTGTCCGCAGTGCAGAACAGGAAAAGATACTTCGCGACATCGGCGCCAAGATCGTCGTCAACTCGCAATCGCCAGCCTATATGGAAGATCTGACGCGCGCTCTGGCCGAAACTGGCGCGACGCTCGCGTTTGATGCGACGGGCGGCGGCAGGCTTGCGAACCAGATCCTGTCGGGCATGGAAGCTGCCGCCAACCTGACGGCTTCCGGCTATAGCCGCTACGGTTCAACCACATACAAGCAGGTCTACATATATGGCGGCCTGGATACGGGACCAACAGAACTGACCCGCTCGTACGGCATGGCATGGGGTGTCGGCGGTTGGTTGCTGACACCATTCCTCATGAAGATCGGTCCTGTGGAAGTGCAGAAATTGCGCCAGCGCGTCGCCGACGAGATCAAGACCACTTTCGCCAGTCACTACACGCGCACAGTATCACTCGCTGAGGCTCTGCAGCCCGACATCATCAACATCTACAACAAACGCGCCACCGGTGAAAAGTTCCTGATCAACCCGAATAAAAGCCTTTGAACCCCTTTCAGGTATATCGCTTGCTCGTTTTCTGATCCGCTTCGTTCGGCGCTTCCTTTGATACGCCGGAGTAACCGGTAAGCCTGTCGGCAACAAAAGGGTTGGAGCGGCGCTCCTGCCCGAAGGTTGATGTCGGGCCGTGGCCCGGCACAAAGGTGATGTCGTCGCCAAGAGGCCACAGCTTTCTCGTGATCGAATCGATCAGTTGCTGATGATTGCCGCGCGGAAAATCGGTGCGCCCGATCGAACCCGCGAACAGTACATCACCCACAAACGCGACCCGGGCGGATGTGTTGTAAATCACGACATGACCAGGCGTATGTCCCGGCGTATGCGCGACGTCGAACCTCACGCCCTCCAGTTCCAGCACGTCACCATCGTTGAGATAGCGATCCGGCGTGACGTTGCGTCCGCCGGTCATCCCATAGCGCCGTGAGCTGTCCTCGATCTGGTCGAGCCAGAACTGGTCGTCCCGATGCGGGCCTTCCACCTTTACACCAGTGCGATCACGCAATTCGGCTGCCGCGCCAGCGTGATCGAGGTGACCGTGCGTCAGCCAGATGTGCTTCAGTGTAAGGCCGAAATGCCCAAGAGCCCCGAACAGTTTGTCAATGTCGCCGCCTGGATCAACGAAGGCCGCGTGCTTGGTGGCGGTGTCCCATATCAGTGAACAATTCTGTTGCAGAGGTGTCACCGGAACAATGCGGACCTGCAGCTGGGGTTGGGTTGACGTCTGGCTCATGCAGGATTGATTCCAGTTTTTGGCACTCTGCGCAAGTTTGCGTCAAAGCGCCTTGAGAAAGCCTTCCAGTGCAGCATTCGTTGCCTCGGGCGCTTCCTGCTGCACCCAGTGCCCTACCCCCGGAACGATCACGGACCCGCGAAAATCGCTGCACGCGGCACCCGCCTGCGCATAGAGGTCCACACCGGGCACGAAATAGCGCACGAGGTCACGTTCCCCACCAACGAAGAATGAAGGCTGCGTGACGAGCTTGCCGGCAAGATGAGCCGATTCTGCAAAATCCAGTTCTTGCGCCCGGTAGCGATTGAGAGGTCCGCGGAAGCCACCCTTTTTGTACGCCTCAATGTAAACAGCGATATCTGCATCACTCAGCCATGCAGGAAACGGCTTGGGATCGACCATTCCATCAAGGAATTTGGCGGTGGCGGGCTTTGGTTCAGTTAGCTGGCTCTGCGGTGCATTGCCTGATGCCGCGTAGTAAAACTTCCGCAGGCTCGCCCCGACATCAGCTTCAAGCTCCGCTTCAGCCACGCCTTCTGCCTGAAAATACAGCTGATAGAAGAACCGGTCCGCATACATGGCCTTGTAAAGCGATATCGGCGAGATCTCACCGCGCGGGAAATAGGGCACGCTCAGGCCTGCAACCGCGCACACCTTGTCGGGATACCGAAGCGCAGTGTTCCAGACGATGGGCGCACCCCAGTCATGTCCAAACAGGATCGCCTTGCCGCCAAGCGCATCGATGACGGCAGCCGCATCTGAAGTCAGATTCGTCATGGTGTAGGCCGCAATCTCGTGCGGCTTCGAACTTCCGCCATAGCCACGCACATCAAGCGCGGCCACCTTGTAACCGCGCCTGGAGAAGTACTCGACTTGATGTCGCCAGGAATACCAGAGTTCAGGCCAGCCATGGACGCAGATGATCAGGGGACCTTCTCCGGCGACCGCGACCCGCAGTGAGACAGGACCATTTTGCACGGCAATGAAATTCATGACGCTATCCTGTTGTTAGTCTGGCACTGCAAAGCCAGCGCCGCGCGCCAGCGTTGGCTGACCGAAGTGGGACCTCGGCTTGTTACTTTGGTGCCCGATGGCAAACAGCCTGGATCTTGTTGCCGTCCGGATCACGCGCGTAGGCACCGTAATAATTTGGATGATAGTGCGGTCGCGGTCCCGGCGCGCCTTCATCGGTGCCGCCATGTGCCAGCGCCGCCTCGTGAAAGGCATCAACCGTTTTTCGATCAGAAACCAGAAAGGCGACATGTACGCCATTTCCGGGCTGGGCAGATTTTCCGTCAAAGGGCGGGACGATGAAGACCTTCGGACCCGTTGGCGTGCCATAGGCGACCGTCCCGCTCGCCTTGAACATCACCGGGTGTCCCAGAACGCCCATGACGGCATCCCAGAATTTCTCTGCTTTCGCAAAGTCATTCGTTCCAAGTGTTACATGACTGAACATGCGCTCACCTCACCTATTTCTTCACGCCATAGGCAGCCATCGTCTTCGCCACGTCCGGCCTGATCTTCGCCGCTGCCGCAATATCGGCATCGCCGCCGGATACGTCGCCCGCCTTCCTGCGAACGACGCCCCGCCCGTAAAGTGCATTGGCATTGCTGGCATCCAGCGTGATTGCCGTGGAATAGTCATCCATCGCCAGTCGAAGGTCACCTAGCTTGTGTCGGACGATGCCGCGAACCTCCCAATAGGCCGAAACCCTGGAATTCAGGTCCAGCGCCTTGTTGCAATCGGCAACAGCCTGCTTCGCACGCCCGCTCTGGGCCATCGCCATGCATCGCCCGTTATAGGCGCCCGCATGGTCGGGAACTTGTGAAATTGCCTTGCTGAAATGCGCGATGGACTGTCTGAAGTCACCAATCTTGCGATAGACAACCCCCAGGTCAAACTGCACGTCCGCAAAATTGCGGTCAAGTTTCAGCGCCCGTTGATAGGTCGCGATCGCTTTCTTCGCCTCACCATTTTCATCATAGGCATCGCCAAGATATTTCAGCGCTATGATCCAGTCCGGCCGCAGGCGAACCGCTTCAGAATAGTCTTTGATCGCGAAGGGAAAGTTCTTCTGGGCGTAATGGACATCACCGCGGCTCAGATAGGCCGACGCAAGACTCGGGTCGATCTTGATGACTTCCGTGTAGTCTGAAATCGCACCGTTTGCGTCCTGTTTGGACGCTCTCGCTTCTCCACGTTTGTTGAAGGCAGCAGCAAGGCTCGCGCCTTTCAGTGAACCGGAGCCGATGGCAGCCGTGCACGCCGCAATCTTCTTCTCGACATCGCTGCCCTCGTTGCTGGTGCACCGGTCATAATCGGAGTCGGCTGAAGCGCGGAATGTCAAAAGCATTGCAACTGCAAACACCGCAACAATCGCCTGCAAAAATCTCATGCGTCACCTTTCCCCGGAAGCACCAAGGTATAGACGTTTCCCACTCGCAGCACAAAGGTGGCCGCGGTCGAAAAAAGCGCTTCAGCCATCCCTGCCAATCGGCTACAGCAGCGTCAAAGCCGCCCACAGTCAGCCCCGGACGAAGACCAGACACCATGCGAACCCTAGCGCACATGGCACTCTCTGCAATGGCCGAGCCGCCATCGGATTGCGAACTGTGCCCCCGTCTGTTGGCCTATCGCCAGAAGAACCGCAAGAAGGAACCCGACTGGTTCAACGCCCCCGTACCGAGCTTCGGATCCGGCAGCGCAAGGCTCCTGATCGTCGGCCTGGCGCCCGGCGTGAGTGGGGCGAACAGGACCGGCCGGCCATTCACCGGAGACTATGCGGGTGACCTTCTCTACGCGACTTTGCTGAAATTCGGGTTTGCATCCGGGACCTATGCCGCAAGGATCGATGACGGGCTGAAGCTCCGGAATTGCAGAATCTCAAACGCTGTCCGCTGTGTGCCGCCGGAGAACAAGCCGACTCCGGAAGAAGCCAACACCTGTCGCACATTTCTCAAGGCAACACTCGAAACCATGCAGGACCTGAAAGTAGTTATAGCTCTCGGTCGCATTGCGCACGAAAGCACGCTACGCGCCATGAACCTCAAACTATCAGGGTTTCCATTCGCACATGCCGCCGAGCATGGTCTTCCCCGGGATTTGACGCTGATCGATAGCTATCACTGCTCGCGCTACAACACGAACACCCGCAGGCTGACGACTGAAATGTTTGAGACGGTTTTCGCCCGTGCCCGGAAGCTCACGGCCACAGCGTAGCGCCTTCCAGACCCAGTGTTTCGGCATGTCCCGTGATGATGTTGGCGTTCTGGACTGCTTGACCCGCCGCGCCCTTTCCAAGGTTGTCGCAAGCGCCCATCGCAATGACGAGATTGCGGGCTGGGTCGCAGGCATAGGACACGAACACGAGATTGCTGCCTGTCGCCCACTTTGTATGCGGGGGCTTGTCGCTGACGCGTACAAATGGACGCGACGCATAGAATTTGCGGGCGGCGTCCAGGCACTGCTCGGTCGTGACTTTTCCCTTTGCATAGATCGTTGACATGATGCCCCGCGTCATCGGAACAAGATGCGGCGTGAACACAAATCCCTCGGACTTCACGCCCGAAAGCTGGTCAATCGTCTTCGTCATTTCAGGCATATGGACATGCTTCAGCAGGCCATAGGGCGCGAGGTCTTCATTCACTTCGCCGTAGCCCATGGTCGCTTCACCACCGCCCCGGCCTGCGCCGCTCACGCCGGTCTTCGCATCAACGATGATGTTGTTGGGATCTATCAGCTTGCCAGCGAGCAACGGGGCAAGGGCCGACAGCGTCGCCGCGGGATAGCAGCCGGGATTGGCAACGCGTGACGATCCCCGGACCTGGTCTGGCCAGACATCCGCCAACCCGTAGGTCCAGCCATCAACGTAGCGATGGTCACCACCGATATCGACAATCTTCACGGACGATGGCACACGCGCAAGCGCTTCCTTCGACTGACCCGTTGGCAATGAAGCGAAGAGAACATCAAGCTTCGGCAACCCCGAGGGGTCCCACTTTTCGATCTGCAGGTCGCCCAGTTTGCCAAGGCCCGGATAGCGCTCAATCAGGCGCTGGCCGACGGAGCCTTCACCACCCGCATAAACAACCTCGAACGCGGGATGCGTGGCACACAGGCGAAGGGCCTCGCCTCCGCCATAACCGCTGACACCCACAATACCAACGCGCAACCGCATGCTCATATCCAAACTGCCTGGCTCGAATGTGCCTGAATGCGCTCAGTCATAGCGCTCTTCCTTCCATGGATCACCTACATTGTGGTAGCCGCGAACTTCCCAGAAGCCGGGCTTATCGTCACGCGAGAACTCGATGCGCTTCACCCACTTCGTACTCTTCCAGAAATAATAGCGCGGAATGACCACACGCACCGGCCCACCATGGTTACGACTGATCGGATACCCCTCCCAGCTATGTGCCAGCAGGACGTCATCTGCGGCAAACAGATCCAGGGCCACGTTCGTGGTGTAGCCATCGTGCCCATGGAAAATCACATGGCGCGCTTCATCCTTCGGCCGCACCACTGAGATCAGTTCGCTGGAAGAAACGCCCTGCCAGAGATTGTCGTACCGGCTCCACCGGGTGACACAGTGAATGTCTGACACGCTATCGGTTTGCGGCAGGGCCAGAAATTGGTCAAAGTCCAGCGAAACGGGATTTTCGACCAGACCATCCACGGACAACTTCCATTCCTGTTTCGGAACGTCTGGCTGGATCCCAAGGTCCAGTACAGGCCAGTTTTTCACTTCTTGCTGGCCGGGGGGCAAGCGGTTCTCGTGACCCTCATCTGTCTTGCCGGTGATCAGTCGCTTCTCGCGCGCCCATTTTTCCTTGGTTGCGATCAGCTTCTGGTGAATGGCGTCCTTTTCAGGGTCCGAGTACTTCTCGTCACTCATCGAGCACCTAGCCCTTGTCGCGCAACAGGCGTCCCTTTTCGCGATCCCAGTCGCGTGACTTTTCCGTTTCACGCTTGTCATGCAGCTTCTTGCCGCGCGCGAGCCCCAGTTCAAGCTTGGCCGTGCCCTTCGCATTGAAAAACGCTTTGAGGGGAATAAGCGTCATGCCCTGCCGCTCGATCGCCTTGCTCAGCTTGTCGATCTCGCGTTTGTGCAGCAATAATTTTCGAATACGGCGGGGCTCATGATTGAAACGGTTGCCTTCTGTGTACTCAGGAATATAGGCGTTGATCAGAAAGACCTCACCACCCTTGGTCGATGCGTAAGACTCGCCAATTGTAGCCCGGCCGCTTCGAAGCGATTTCACTTCGGTTCCCGTCAGCATGATTCCAGCCTCAAGCACCTCATCAATGAAGTAGTTGAAGCGGGCTTTCCGGTTGTCGGCGACGATCTTGATGTCGACTTCTTTTTTCTTTGCAGCCATCTGGTTCAGTTCGCTAGGCCGGCCTTCGTCAGGGCTGCGCGGATGCGTGCCTTTGACGATTCTCCCAGCGGGGCCAGCGGCAGCCGGCAAGTTTCTTCACACTTGCCCATGACACTGAGCGCATACTTGACCGGTGCCGGGCTCGTTTCGCAGAAGAGTTCTTCGTGCAGGGGCATGAGACGCTCGTGGAGGGCACGAGCCTTGGAAAAGTCGCCAGCAGTACAGGCATTCTGAAACTCGGCGCAAAGGCGCGGAGCGATGTTGGCGGTCACCGAAATGCATCCGACGCCCCCGTGCACATTGAAACCGAGCGCAGTCCCATCTTCTCCCGAAAGCTGAACGAAGTTCGCACCGCATGCGATCCGCTGCTGCGTCGTACGCTGCAGGTTGGCCGTCGCATCCTTCACGCCGACAATATTGGAAAGCCTGGCGAGACGCGCCATCGTGTCGACCGTCATGTCCACGGCGGAGCGGCTCGGAATATTGTAGATAAGAATGGGTAAACGCGTGGCCTCCGCGATCGCACGGAAATGCAGATACAGTCCTTCCTGCGTCGGTCGATTGTAGTAAGGCGTGACAACCAGGGCGGCACTGGCCCCCAACTTCTGCGCGAGTTGGGTCGTTTCAACTGCGTGTTGGGTTGAATTGGAACCTGTGCCTGCGATCACCGGAATACGCCCGCGCGCGACTTTTACGGCTGCGCCCACGACAGCGGAGAACTCATCCACTGACAAAGTTGGGCTTTCGCCAGTCGTGCCACAGGGCACAAATCCGTGCGTTCCCTCGGAAATCTGCCATTCCAGGAATGTCTCAAACGCCTTGATATCCACCTTCCCATCGCGAAAGGGTGTGACAACGGCAGGAATGGAACCGCGCAGGCGCGAAAGATCGTGGGTCATAATTTTGCCGGTTAAAGACGGTTTAATCGCCGGGAAATTAGAGGCTGCGAGCCAATCCCACAAGTCGAGTTAACTGAATGGTTCCGCGACGCATGTGATAGTCGTAGCTTGGCCGTGTCTGCCAGGAATGGTTACACTGCATTAACGTGCTTTTCGGCGTCGCGCACCCTTTAGGATCCATAAGAGTGAAAACACCGTCCAAAACCGCATCTCTCAAGAACTGGTGGCTTTTGAGCACGGCGCTGACCATAGGCGCTCTCACTGCTGCTCCCGCGCTGACCCAAACGATGTCGCCAATATTCGACGACGAGGGATCGCGCCACGTCCGGTCGCATACTCAATATCTGTCTGCCAGCGACCTGGCGCTACTCGGTAGCGCCTTTGATGCTGCGGACCGCAAGCAGTGGGACTCCGCCCGGCAAATCGCGTCACAAATTTCAAATCCGTCAGCCCGTGACCTTGTTCTTTGGCGCGCCTTTGTCACCAAGGACAACGGAGCACCGTTTGCAGATATTAACAGATTCCTGGGCACCCACCGTGATTGGCCCAACCAGCGCGGCCTGCAGGCACGCGCCGAAGAAGCCATGCCAGCCGAGACCATGCAGCCCGGCGAGGTGATCGACTGGTTCCAGGGACGTGACCCGGTATCCGGCGAAGGCATGCTCAAGCTTGGCGACGCCTACCTTCGAAAGGGTCAGGACTCCAACGCCCGCAACTGGATACGCAAGGGTTGGGTCGAAGGCAATTTCACTCTGGACCGCATTGCGCTGATTTCGTCCAGGTATGGCTCGCTCCTCTCTGCCGACGATCACAGGCGCAGGGCGTCAAGACTGGTCTGGGCAAACGAGTATGGCCAGGCGAATGCCATGTCGAACTGGTTGCCCAACGACTTCGAGGCAATGATCTCAGCCCGGATCAAGCTCAGGCAGGCTGCCCGGGACGCAGACGCCGCCTACAATCGCGTGCCTTCCGACCTTCAGCGTGATTCCGGCCTGTTGTTTGACCGTGCCCGCTGGCTTCGCAAGCGCGACCGCGAAGTCGAAGCCCGCCCTCTGCTGATATTGGCATCGTCCAATCTCGACGGCGCCGCGCCAACTTCAGACGAATGGTGGGCAGAACGCAATTATCAGACACGTGAAGCGCTGGATGCTGGCAACACGCAACAGGCCTACCAGATCGCTTCAACGCACGCGATGCGCAAGGACTCGGGCGTGAACTACGCCGAGGCAGAGTTTCTCGCCGGTTGGATTGCGCTGCGGTATTTGAACAAGCCTGACACCGCCATCGATCACTTCACACGGCTTCGCGAGGGCGTGACAGCGCCTATCAGTGTCGCGCGCGCGCACTACTGGTCGGGCCGTGCCGCGGAAAAGGCAGGCCGCAGCAGTGAAGCATCCCGCCAGTACAACGCCGCCGCACAGTTTCCCGGCACTTTCTATGGCCAGTTGGCAGCCGCCACGGTCAACCCGCGGGCAACCCTCGACCTGCCAGGGGCCAAGGGAACGTCGGCTTCCAGGCAGGCTTTCATGGACCAGTCAGTCGTACAGGCCATGCAGTCGCTCGCCGACGTCGGCTCAGAAGGACTGCTGCGAACTTTTGCGTTGGCAGCAGCTGAGAATTTTACGGATCGCGACCAGTTCGTTTATCTCACGAACTTCCTGCGCCAGCTAAATCAGCCGGCCCTGTCGCTGCGCGTAGCCAAGCGCGGCATTCAGAAGAATATCCCTGTGTATGACATCGCATATCCGACATTGCCTTTGCCCGTATACCGGGGAGACGGCACGCCACCGGACAGTGCGCTGGTTCTGGGCCTCACCAGGCAGGAAAGCGAGTTTGATCCGGAAGCTTTCTCTAGCGCCGGTGCGCGCGGTCTGATGCAGATGATGCCGGCAACGGCCAGTCTGACGGCCCGTCGCCACGGCATTCCTTTTGGCGGTAAAAGTGATTTGTTCACACCGTCAGTCAACTTGCAGCTCGGCATGGCACATGTGTCCGACTTGCTGGGTGACTTTGCCGGCTCATTCGTGCTTTCGATCACCTCATACAACGCAGGTGGCGGCCGTATCAATCAGTGGATTTCAACGTACGGTGACCCGCGCAACGCGAACGCCGACGTGGTGGACTGGATCGAGCGGATTCCATTCAGTGAAACCCGCAACTACGTCCAGCGCGTAATGGAAAACACACAGGTCTATCGCAACATTCTCGCCGGTCGCGACGTTCAGATGGCGATCCTGTCAGACATGAAGCGTGGAGCTCACACGGAAATTGCATCCAACGACGCACAGTTCTCGTCATCTCCCGGTTCAGCCACTGCGGTACCGGTTGCAGCCGCTCCAACGTCCCAGTTCGCAAACGTCGTCTCTTCATCACCGGTTTACGATGACGAGGAAGAGCCGAAACTGAAGCCAAAGAAATCATCATCGAAGAAAGTGTCGAAGAAAAAGCGCAAGGCCGTGGCTGCGAATTCCAAGCGATGCAAAAGCGGATCACGCGGCTGCCGCAGGCGCGGCTAGCACCTTCGACAGCTGCAAAAACGCAACACAAGCGCGGGCATTCGCAATCCCGGGCGCTGATAGTGAAAATTGCAGTGATCCGATTTTGCCTTCTTTAAACGTTGCTGCACTAGGCTCCTCGCAATCAATAAAAAGGGGGGCGTTCATGTCAAAGGTTGGTTTTTCGGTATTCTTGCTGTCTTGCACGATTTTCGGCTGGGGCTTTGCGGCAGCAATCAACGGACCGGCGCTTGCGAATCCACCTGTCGTTTCGGACGACGCACCGTAGTCCTCCGAGTTACATTCTTTTCAGCGCCCGCTTCAAAAGCGTATTGAATTTCGCGGGCTCTTCGAGACTGGGAAAGTGGGCAACGCCCGGCATCACGCTCAGATGCGCCCGACGCGCCTGCCCCGACAATTTCAGGCTTCGTTCATTGATGTGCGGAAAATCAAACTCACCCGACACAATCTCGATTGGAATTTTCAACTCCCGAAAGCGCGAGTAACCGTCAAGATTGTCGCCGTCCTTGCCCGCCGGGTCTGCACGAAGCGCAATGCCGTTCATGTCCAGGAACAGCTGTCTCAGGTTTCCGCCCACACGGCCTTCCGTCTGAGCTGGTCCGTCGAGCCAGGCATGCGCATACATTCGGTTCAGCCAATCTTTGTCTGCGCCGAGCTCGGCATTTTCCATTTCATGGACCAGCTTGCGAATTTTCGGAGGATAGGTCGTCGGCTGTGGCGCACCACTGATTGCCGGCGCAACCAGCACCAGTCCGTCAACCCGATCAGGATAGCTGAGCGCATAGTCGATCGCGACCTTGCCTCCCAGCGAGCACCCGACCAGGATTGCCTGCTCAATCTCCAGCGCCTCCAGCAGGACATCCAGGTCCCGCACATTGCTGTGGGCTTCCGCCTTGTAGCGCGTGTCCCCGAAGCCGCGACGGTCGTAGGCAACCACGCAATTGGCATCTGAGAACACGGCAAGCTGGGACCACCACATGCGCCTGTCTGCGGCGCCTGCATGCAGGAATACAATCGAGCGACCTTCGCCCGCCATTGAAACGGCGAGATCTGCGCGGCCAGATCGGATTACAAAGTGCTGCATGCGGGCCGTTCGGTGGATAGCGCCCGCATCAAATCATACGCCACCCGCAAGGGTCACGCAAAATCAGTGTACCGTCGCTTCCGGATCCCGTCCGCTGATCAGAACTTGCAGGCGTCCCAAGGCGTCCCCGTCAGAAAAGCATCGGGCCAGCGCCCGCGGACTGGCGTCGGCTGCATCTTCGATTCGCCCCTCTGCTGCAAGCTTAAGAATTCGCTTGGTTTCAGCAACCGCAACGGGCGACAGCGATACGAAATGAGATGCCAGCTGCTGCACCGCGGGCCAGAAATCGGCGGTTGTGGATACATTGGATACGAGACCGAGCATGAATGCCCGTTCCGCCGAAACAACGCCACCCGTCAGTGCCAGTGCGGTCGCGGATCCGATTCCGCAGATCCGTTGCAGTCTGGCAAGCGCACCGCCACCCGAGCTCATGCCAACGTTGATGCCGGGAAGCCCAAAGCGCGCATCTGACCTCGCCAGCCGGATATCGGCGTGAAGCGCGAGTTCAAAGCCGGCTCCCAGACAGGCGCCCTTTACGGCGGCAATGATTGGGACGGGCAAAGCCGTCATGCGTTCATAGATTCCGCGAGCCTGGTTGCCCACGACTTCGATTTCCTGCGGCGTCAGACCAGCCAGCTCGGCAACATCCATACCTACCGAGAACGATTCATCACCTGCGCTTGTCAGCACAACGACCCGTAAACTGCGGTCGGTGGCAAGCGCGTCGAGGACATTGGTCAGTTCGTCACGCAACGCGTTGTCGATGGAATTGGATGCCTCGGGCCGGTTGATGGAAACCGTGGCTATGCCGGCTTGCTTCTCGACGGTGAGGCAACCTTCCCGTCCGGATTTTGTGGATGTCTTGCTCATGGGATGGAGAGTATAAACGATTTCGAAAAAAAAGCGGGCCCAGGGATTTCCCCAGGGCCCGCCACAAAATGGCGCAGTTTCTTGTTTTAGTTTTTAGTGCGCCGTTTCTTGTAACCAGAGCCGGGCCAGACGTTGGGCCTCGGCAATGTCATTGGAAGTCATCTGCTGGGCGAGTTCCGCCCGCCACAAGCGAGCTTCCGCAACACCTTTCATGGCGGCCAGATTGAAGTACTTGTGCGCACGGACCAGATCCAGCTCCACGCCTTGTCCTGTCGAATAGCACAGTCCCAACTGATACAGCGCGTGCGGCTTACCCGCCTTTGCTTCGCCTTCGAAGTCTTCCACTGTATCGATGTCGAGCACAGCCACGTCGATTCACTCCCCAAATTACCTCGCGGAATTCGTTCTGAATTCGCGCCGTCAGCAAAGCGAGAATGCGCAGTTGAGCTAAATGGCGGGTTAACGAAAAAGGCTTTTATTCCTTAAGAAGGGACACGCTGATCTTGGTTAAGCGCGAAGCCACCCCATCTGCGAAATGCAGGAAATTTGCGGATTTGCGAGTTAAGATAATAATACGGGGACGCGTTAACGTCGGAATCAAAGGAGCAAATGCCCCGAAAATATTTGACTTTTTTGTGGCCCGGCAGATCTCGGGAAACACAAAACCCGCTGGAAGGGCAAGCTCCAGGAATTCCTCCTGCCCTTTCAGCGGGTAAGTTCTGCTAAAAGCCGGTGCCTGCGCAAGACTGCGTCCCGACACCGGTCTTTGCGTCAGCCGCGAGCGCGGCTGGCGTCAGATGCTACTTCTTCTTCGCCTTCTTGACGGCGGCTTTCGGCTTCGCGGCGGCTTTCGATGCTGTCGCTGGCTTCTTTGCTTTCTTCTTCGCTACCATTGGCATTGTAACTCCTTCTTCCACACGGGAAGGTGCACCTCGCACCCTCATGCCTCAACATATTGCGAAACTTGAGCCGCGTGCGCAACATATTGTGCAAGACACACTGATGCATGAAAGACACGCCGGCATGAAACGCTTGTAAAACAAGTGATTCATGCAATCATCCGTGTACAGATTATTACCGGATCGCCCGCCGCACACGCGCATGCTCGATCAGATTTTGAACAAATCATCGCGAATCGCCCTGACTGATTCACGCAAAGCCCGCTGCATCAGCAGCACCATGCACGGTGATTTTTTCTCCCGACACATACGTGTTTTGATCGGAAACCAGATAGCGCACGACATTGGCGATGTCTGCGGGCGCGCAGACATGTCCAAACGGTGCTCGTGCATCAAGATCGTGGATCTGAGTAACGCCACGCGATTTGGCGAGCCTCTGTCCCATGTCCGTGTCTGTAAGGGGCGGGGCAACGACGTTCACACGGATATTGTTCGGCCGCTCTTCCTTGGCAAGCGTAAAGGCCAGAGCCTCAAGTGCCGCCTTTCCCATGTTGTACGGGGCGCCGCGCGCTGCAAATCCTAGCGTGGCGACACTCGAAATCATGATGATATCTCCCCGTTTTTGGCCGCGCATCTGGGGTAGCGCCAGCTTGGACAGATAGAAAGGCGCAAAGGCGTGCACACCCACGACCCGGGCCATTTCTGCCGGATCTGTGTCAGCCACAGTCTGCCCGCGACTTGCTATTCCGGCATTGTTGACAAGGATCGAAATCGCGCCCAGATCGCCTTTGATCTTTTCAAGCATGCGCATGTCGTCTTCAATGACATCGACCGAGGCCTGGTAGGCGATCGCGCGGCGGCCAAGCGCCTTCACCGCGGCAACCGTCTGTTCGGCATCCGCCTGCTCGCGGCGGTAATTCACCGCAACATCGGCGCCGTCTTCAGCAAGAGCCAGCGCTATGGCACGCCCGATCCCCCGGCTCGCGCCCGTAACCAGCGCAATTCTTCCCTTCAGTGACATGCATTTCTCCTTTTCGACTTATTGGCAAAATTTCTCAGGCGCCGATCTCGTCGGCGCTCAGCGCAAACGGCCCGCCAGCGCCTCGTGTGACAGGGCCAAGCAGCGCTTCAGCCTGCGGCAGCAGCTGCTCTGCAAAGAACTGGGCCACTGCAACCCGGCCGCCCAGAAAGGACCTGTCCTTGTCACCGTCTTCCAGACGCTCAGACGCCGCAAGGCCGCCAATTGCAAGATAGTGTCCACCAGCCAACAGCCCCATCATCCGCAGGAATGGGGTCGCCCCAGGCAGCGCTTCATTGGGAGACGTTCGCATGCGGCCTTGCAGCCATGCCGTCGCCGCCTCACAGGCCTTGTGCGCCCGCGCCAGTTCCGTGCCGATGGCGCCAAGGGCTCCCGGCCCGGCCAGACAGCGACTGGCGGTCTGGGCTATCTCATGCAGGAAACTTCGAACGGCCTCGCCACCATCCAGAGACAGTTTCCGACCGAGCAGGTCGATGGCCTGGATGCCGTTCGTGCCTTCATAAATCGGCGTGATGCGGGCGTCGCGATAATACTGGGCAGCACCTGTTTCCTCGATGAAGCCCATCCCGCCATGAATTTGCACGCCAAGCGACGCAACCTCGACTGACATGTCGGTACACCAGGCCTTTGACAGGGGCGTCAGCAACTCTTCGCGCGATTTGGCACTGGCGCGAACCTCAGCGGTCTCGCCATGGCGCGCCAGATCGATCGCAATCGCGTTGGACAGACAGATCGCCCTGCCGGCCTCGACAAGTGCCTTTTGCGTCAGGAGCATGCGTCGCACGTCCGCATGGAAAATGATGGGCGACATTTCCAGCATGTCGTGCTGCAGGCCGAACGGCTTGCCCTGCCGACGCTCGCGCGCGAACGCCAGCGCCCGCTGATAGCTGCGGTCTGCAATACCAACACCCTGCATGCCAATGTTCAAGCGCGCCGAGTTCATCATCGTGAACATGGCAGACATGCCCTTGTTTTCAGCACCGATCAGGAAGCCCGTGGCCCCGCCTCCATCTCCGAACGACATGACGCAGGTCGGGGAGCCGTGAATGCCCAGCTTGTGCTCCAGCCCCACGCAGTGCAGATCGTTGCGCTGTCCAGGGGCACCATCGGCATTCGGCAGGAACTTCGGCACGAGAAACAGTGAAATGCCGCGGGTACCAGCGGGCGCATCCGGCAAGCGCGCCAGGACCAGATGAACAATGTTGTCAGCTGCCTCGTGTTCTCCCCAGGTGATGAAGATCTTGGTTCCGGTGATTTTGTATGAGCCGTCGGACTGCCTGACCGCCCTTGTCCTCAGTGCGCCGACATCCGACCCGGCATGAGGCTCGGTCAGGTTCATCGTGCCCGTCCACTCGCCTGAAATCAGCTTGGCGAGATAGAGGCGCTTTTGCTCCGGCGTTCCGTGAGCGCCCAATGCCTCAATGGCGCCCTGGCTCAACAGCGGGCACAGGCCAAACGAGGCATTGGCTGCCTGCCACATTTCCTGAATGGCAAGCCCGACCGCATGCGGCATGCCTTGTCCGCCGTAATCTGTATGCCCTGTAATGCTGCACCAGCCGGACGCCACCAAACCGCGATAGGCCTCTTCGAAACCGGTCGGCAATCTGACGCGACCATTGTCCAGCCGGGCGCCTTCGGTATCGCCAATGCGATTGAGAGGAGCAATCACTTCCCCGGCATAGCGGCCCGCTTCCTCGAGGATCGCATCCACAATGTCGCTGCTGAGTTCGGAAAACGCAGAATTGCCATAAAGTGCTGGTAGATTGGCAACTGAATCGAGCGCAAAACGTATATGCTTCACAGGTGCGTGATAGGTCATTTGAAATACATTGCCTTAGTCGGTCTTATCCGGGAGACAGTGCTTCAGGCGGCCTCAACCGATCAAGGTGTTTCATGAAGCGTTTGTTCATAGCTGTCGCGTCAATCTTGGCCTTGGCAGGGTCTTCTGCAGCAGGTGTTTCCCTGAACCCGCAGTCGGCGCCAAAAGGTGTCTACAGGGTCGATCCAAAACACGCATCTGTCGTCTTCTGCATCCGGCACATGGATATAAGCAATTATTGCGGCCGCTTCAGCGGCGTGACGGGCAAGATCAACTTCAATGGCTCCCAACCTGAAAAGAGCAGTGCGTCGATCGAGCTCGACGTGGCCAGCGTGAACACACCGACCGACTCGCTGAGCGCTGAATTGCGCCGCGCCTTTTTTGAGACCGACAAGTTCCCAAAGGCAAGCTTTGTCTCGACGTCAATAAAACTGACCGGCAAGTCCACAGCCGAGATAACAGGTGACCTGACGCTGCATGGTGTAACCAGGCCTGCCACACTCGTGACGACCTTCAACGGCGGATTGCAGCATCCGCTCGAAAACGCCTATGCCATTGGCTTTTCTGCAGCAACCAAACTAGACATTGCAGACTTCAACTTTCCCGACGTCGACTGGAAGATTTTCATCGCGGACGACGTAAGTCTGAAGATCGAAGCAGAATTCATCGCAGAAAAGTAGCCCCACATGAGCACCAACTCTCCCAGCCGTTACGACACCGTCGCCATGACCCTGCACTGGCTGATCGCGCTTGCGATCATCGCCATGCTGGTCATTGGCAAGATCATGGTTGACCTTCCAAGGGACGATCCCGACAGGTTTTTCCTGTATCAGACCCACAAGTCGACCGGATTTGTGATCCTGACCTTGACCGTTTTGCGCATCGCTTGGCGCCTGACACATACGATGCCACCACTTCCGGTGCACATGGCGCGCTGGGAGCAGATCGCAGCCAAGGCGACACATGGCATTCTGTATTTCATGATGATCGCAATTCCGCTCACCGGCTGGGCGGTTGTATCGTCCTCGACATCCGGCATTCCCACCCTGTGGTACGGCCTGTTTGAAGTGCCGAACCTGCCGGGAATCCCGAGCGATCATGACACCCACGAACAGGCAGAGGAAATGCACGAAATCTTGGGCAACCTGACGATTCTGCTTCTGATCCTGCATGTGGGCGCCGCGCTCAAGCACCACGTCTGGGACAAGGACGATGTGCTGAAACGCATGCTTCCATTCTTTCGATAGGAACATTCAATGATGCAGCGCCTCATCGCGATCTGCTTAGCGTTTCTGTGGTTCGCATCCACTGCACAGGCCGCGGTTCCGGCCTCGTGGCATGTGGACCCGGCGAAAAGCTCGCTCACATTCACGGTCAAGGTAAACGGCCAGTCGGTCAACGGTCGCTTTCCGGGATTCGGAGCCTTGATAGAATTCGACCCGGCCAACCTCGTCCAGTCCTCTGCCAGGATCACAATCGATGCGACAGGCATCAGGACCTTTGACGCCACGCGCGACGCGATGCTGCTCAAGCCGGCCTGGTTCAACGTCCTGGATTTTCCGCAGGCAACTTTTCAGTCCACGGGCTTCACTGCCAATGGGCCTGGGGCCTTTGTCTGCAACGGCAAGCTGACCATCAAGGGAACGTCCAAGGATGTCAGCCTGCCGTTCAAGCTGTCAATCAATGGAAACACGGCGATGATGAAGGGTGAAACCACCATCCAGCGTCTGGCCTTCAAGGTTGGGGAAGGACCCGACTACACAGGTGAAACACCGGTATCCCTGACCGTCAAAGTCTTCGTAAACATCAAGGCTGATAGGGTGAAATAAGTGTCGGTCCGGATTCCGGACGCAATTCCGTACCTACTGAGATACAGCGCCGAATAGAGCCGAAAGCGCCGAAAACAAAAAGAGAACAAATCGTCGCACCACCTGTTCCGCCGATGATTACCTTAACCGAGCGAACAACCGCGCGCCTTCCCTTTTCAAGTTCGCTATTGCAAGCTGCAAGCCACAGCCCGCAACCGATCCTTCGTCCGCAAATGAGCCTCACCCAACCCACGTCAATTGCAATCGCAGAGGCGGCGCGCCTTCTGCACCAGGGTGAACTCGTCGCCTTCCCGACTGAAACAGTCTACGGCCTCGGCGCGGATGCAAGCCGTGATCGCGCTGTCACGCGCATATTCGAGGCCAAGGGCCGCCCTCAGTTCAACCCGCTGATCGTGCACGTCGCAACACTCGAGGACGCAACGAGCCTCGCAACCTTCAGTGCTTTGGCAATCAAACTCGCCCGGCGCTTCTGGCCGGGACCGCTCACGCTTGTGGTTCCACGTCGCAAGGAGTGCAACGTGTCATGGCTTGCAACAGCAGGTCTCGACACGGTTGCAATCCGCTGCCCGGCGCACCCGGTGGCCCAGGCCCTGCTCAAGGCGTTCGGCGGCCCGCTTGCAGCGCCAAGCGCAAACCCCTCAGGAACCGTCTCAGCCACCGCCGCAGAGCATGTGGCAGAAGGCTTGGGCCACGCTGTTGCCATGGTGCTGGATGGCGGCTCGACGGCCTATGGTCTGGAGTCAACCATTATCGGGTTTGATGGCGATGCTCCAACGATGCTGCGGCCGGGCGCAGTCTCTCGCGAAGACATTGAACGCGTCGTAGGTCCCCTTTCAAAGGCGGTCGATCATGAAACAGCGCCGCACTCACCGGGCCGCCTCAAGCGTCACTACGCAACTGCCAAGCCGCTCAGGCTGAACGCGACCGTTGTGCTGCCGGGCGAGGCCCAGCTTGCCTTCGGCATTCCGTTACCCGGCGCAGCAACAACACTGAATCTCAGTTTCCGCTCCGATCTCGCGGAAGCAGCGGGAAATCTCTTTGCCATGTTACGCACGCTCGACAAGTCAGCTGCCAGTACCATCGCAGTCATGAAGGTTCCCCGACACGGGCTCGGGGAAGCCATCAACGACAGGCTGGAGCGGGCCGCAGTGCGCGAGTAAGCTGAACAGGATGGCACACACGACGAAACCCTCTGCAGAAACACTCCAGCGCCTCAAGCAGGCGGCGGGTTCAGGCGGATGGTCTGAAGATGCAGGCGAGATCGCACCACTGCTTGTTGAATGGCGCGAACGCTACAGGGGGGCAACGCCGCTGCTGCTGAAGCCGGGCTCCGTGGCGCAGGTGTCGGATATCGTGAAAATATGCGCCGCCACAAAAACGCCGCTCGTCCCTCAAGGCGGCAACACCGGCCTCGTGGGAGGTCAGATACCAAACCCCGATGGGTCGGAAGTGCTTTTGTCGTTGAAACGATTGAACCGGATCCGCGACACAGATCCCGACGCGTCGACTATCACGGTTGAAGCAGGTTGCATCCTCTCTGATGTCCAGGCTCACGCCGCCGCCAGCAAAAGGCTCTTCCCGCTGAGCCTTGCTTCAGAAGGTTCGGCCACCATCGGTGGTCTGGTCTCAACAAATGCCGGAGGCACTGGCGTACTCGCCTATGGCAACATGCGCGAGCTGGTGCTGGGTCTGGAAGCAGTGCTTCCAGACGGCGAAATCTGGAACGGCCTGCGTGCGCTGCGCAAGGATAACACCGGATATGACCTCAAGCAGTTGCTGATCGGCGCAGAAGGCACACTGGGCGTGGTCACGGCAGCCGTGCTCAAACTCTTCCCCGAACCGAAGTCCATCGAAACCGCCATCGTCGCAGTTCCAGACGTGGAACATGCAATCAGCCTGCTGCACTTCGCGCAGCGCGCCGGCGGAACTGTCACCGCATTCGAACTCATACCGCGTATCGGGTTGGAATTCGTGCTCAAGCACATACCGGGCACGCGCGCACCCCTCGATCAGGCCTATGATTGGCTGGTGCTGATCGACGTGTCTGTCTTTGGAGACGGTCAGCAGGGAAGTGCGCAGCATATGCTGACAGAGGCCGCGACCTCGGGTCTGATCATTGACGGTATCGTCGCGCAGTCACTTGCGCAGAGAGAGGCCTTCTGGAGACTGCGCGACAGCCTTTCGGAATCCCAGAAACCTGAAGGCGGCAGCATCAAGCACGATGTTTCGGTTCCCGTATCGGCAATTCCTGCGTTCCTCAGGGATGGTGCTGCGGCAGTGCAAAAGGCAATTCCCGGCGCACGCCCCGTTTCGTTTGGCCATTTGGGAGACGGAAACATCCACTTCAACGTCAGCCAGCCCATTGACATGCAAAAGCAGGCATTCCTTTCCCGCTGGAACGAGGTCAACCTGGTAGTCCACGATCTCGTGCACAGGTTCAATGGCTCGATCAGCGCTGAACACGGATTGGGCCAGTCCAAAGTCGATGAGATTGCGCGCTACAAGTCGGCAACAGAACTCGCGGCCATGCGCGCCGTGAAGCGCGCACTCGACCCCCGCAACATCATGAACCCGGGAAAGGTCATCAGGGTGTGAAGGCAAGCCTTAGCGGTAACGCAAGCCCTTGAGGCCGGCAGCTTCGTAAACGGCATCCAGCACTTCCTGTTGGATGACGATGGCCTCGCCTTCGGTTGGCACCGGCAGATTGTTTTCCAGCGCATGGACAACGGTATCAAGCTGCCAGGTATAGGTTGATATCCTGCTGACCCGGGGTGCCAGTGTCTTCAAGCCTGACTTCAGCGTAAGAATGCCACGATAGTGAGGCGCCAGCGGATTGACATATTCGATCTCGCCCTTTGTGCCCTTGATGTGCAGCGATGCCGCAAAGCCCTGCCCGCTCGCCATGGACGACGACAGGTTCGCTTTCACGGCGCCGGGAAAAGTCAGGACGGCTGTCATATGCTCGTCCACGCCTTTGGGTGTCAGAACCGCCTTGGCCTCAATGTGTGCTGGCCGGGTGCGAAGCACATTGAGCACCCAGCTCAGTGGATAACAGCCAAGGTCCATGAAAGAGCCCCCGCCCGTTTCAGGAAGGTGCCGAATCTCGGTACCGTTTCTGTCATCAATGGCGATGTTGAACTTCGCATCAACACCCGTCACCATTCCGACTTCGCCGGCATCAAGCCACGCCATCATTTGCAGGAAGCTCGGATGATAGCGGTAGTGAAAGGCTTCAATCACGCGCTTGCCGGACGCCCGTGCAGCCGCCTGCACCTGATGGACCTCGCGCACATTCATCGCAAAAGGCTTCTCACAAAGCACGTGCTTGCCAGCTTGCAGTGCCTTGATGGTCCATTCGGCGTGCAGGTTGATGGGCAAGGCGTTGTAGACCAGATCAACGTCGGGCGCGCCGACCAGTGCGTCATAGTCTTTGTCTGCACGGGCAAATCCGTGAGCCGCCGCAAACTCTTCCGCTCGCGCAAAATCGCGCGCCGCAACTGATTGAAGCACGGCCCCCGGTCGAACCCTGGACGGATGAACCATCGCCGACGGCGTAATTCTTGCGGCTCCAAGGCAACCAATTCTCATGTCGAACACTACCTTTTCATACGACGCACGATGGCCAAGTCCCTTGGCCGGAGAATTGCCCCCACTCAAATCTTCTCATACGTGTAAGCAGTCATCTCGGCAAACAAATTTTGCGGGCTTTCGCAACCTCTTCGCCATTCCGCACTAGCTTTCGGCCAGCAATTGGTTTTCGCTGCAGCGCTCATATCCGGAAGGTTTCATGCTCAGGAAAATGTTCACCCTTGCGGTCGCCGGCAGTTCGTTGCTGGCCGCGTCTGCAGTCGCTGATGACAAGCCCGCAGCGCCTGCTCCCGAGGCCACGACAGAAGCGCTGATCGAAGGCCTCACGCCAGCCAGTCTCGCAGGCATCCTGACGGAGGCAGGCGCAGAAGAAGTGACGCCTTCCACTGAAGGCAATGTCGTGCGTTTCAAGAGCAGCGGCCGCAACTATTTTGTGACGCTGGGCGCTTGCGACGAAGCGTCGGGCACGTGCGCACTGGCAACGATTGGAAGGGTCCTCAAAGCCAAGCTGCCGATCGAAGTGCTGAACAGAATCAATGCAAAATATGACGGTCTGATCTCCGCTGCACGCGTCAGCGACGCGTCATTCAGGCTTGTTCATTCAACCATCATCAGCGGCGGGGTGACAACGAAGAACCTGGCCGTCAATCTCGTGTGGTACGTCAACGAGACGCCTGAATTCGAATCGTTTATCAAGTCGCAACTTGTCGCCGAAAACCCGGCAAGCAGACCCGATCTTCAGAACGTAAGTGCAGGATTGCCTTTGGGTGATGTTGTCCTGACCCCCGACGAACTCAAAAGTCTCACTGACAAATTGAATTTTCGGGTGAAACAGACATCGATGAAGTTGAAGTGAGGCAGGACATGCCCGCCTCCCCTACTTCGCCAGCTTGACTGCAACATAGGCCCGTCCGCCAAACGCCGTACCGACATAGAGCAGCACATACTCGCGCTTCTGCGCTCGTGCCTGTTCGATCGCGAGGTTCACATCACTGAGCGTTGCCACATCGCGACCGCCGACACGCAACACCCGGTCGCCCACGCGCAATCCCCTGACCGACGCATCACTACCGTCCAGAACTGACGTGATGGCAAGCCCAGGCAGCGTCATGGCCGACTGAATGCCCTGCAGTTCAAGCCCCAGCGCCTTGACCGTGCGCTCGGCCGCCCCCGTGCCGTCATCGCCAGGCCCGAGGTCAATAACCGATTTCCGGTTGATGATCTTTGCAGTGACCATCAACTGCTTGCTGTCGCGCCACAGCGTGAATGTTGCAGACTTGCCTTCATCCAGTTGCGCAGTCTGGCGCAGGCAATCCCTGTCGTCTGTCACGGCGTGACCGTTGACTTTCAGAATGACGTCTCCGGGTTTGATTCCCGCTTCATCGGCGGGGCTTCCGGCAACAACATCTGAAACCAGCGCGCCCCGCGTCGTTGGCAAACCAACAGCCTTCGCGGCGTCCTCGGTGAGCGGCTCAACAAGGATGCCTACGATCCCGCGCCGGACCGGACCCGACTTGAGATCCTCCACCACCATTCGGATCGTGGAGACCGGAATGCTGAAGCCGATGCCGTCATTGCGTTCACACAGCTTGCCCGAGCAGTTGGTTGCGATGTAGCTACCCAGTGCATTCATGCCGACCACGCGACCCTGCATGTCAAACGTTGGCCCGCCCGAATTGCCGTGATTGATCGCGGCATCGATTTGCAGGTAGTCAGTAAACACGCGCGCGCCGCTAAACCTGTCCCTATGAATGGCAGACACAATTCCCGCCGTAACGGTGCCGGTCAGTCCGTCAGGACTGCCGATCGCAAGCACCCAGTCGCCAACCTGCATCTGCCGGTCATTTCCCAGCGCCACAGCAGGAAACGAAGTCCTGCTCGACCGAATTTTCACCAACGCCACATCCGTTGCAGCGTCAGCACCCACGACCACAGCCGGAAAATGCGATCCATCCGGAAAATGAACCTTGATATCGTCCTGGCCCTCGACCACATGCGCATTCGTGACAACAAGGCCCTCGCGATCAATCACAAAGCCGGAGCCAAGCCACTGGGCGGTCGTGATGGTGACGACGGCTGGCGACACGCGTCTCGCGATTTGTGAAAAGCTTGCAGGCGCTGCGGACGTCGGCTGTGGCGGTACCTGCAGCGGCGCAGGGCTTGCAGTCGCAGGCTTTGCGGGTTGTGCCATTTCAGGTTCGGCAAGCGCGATCCGCCCAATACCAATGGCGGCCACCAGGGCAAGCACGCGCACGATTGAAACTGACGTCATCGCATTGGACCCTGAGGGGATTGCAGCAGCATCCACCATCACTGAGATGAAGCCAAAACGTCAATTCAACACAACCGCAGGAAGAGCAATTCCCCGTCCGTTTCCCCCTCAGCAGCCAATTCGCTGCACAGCCTGGCGGTCAACTACGAATCAGTGAACGATCGAGTCCGTCAGCGATGCTGGCATCAGCGCTGCGCTCTCAAGTCAGTCAGAGCTCGGATGGCGATGCCCGGCGCGCTCCGGGATCCGATTCGTACGACAACATTTCCCAATTTCGCATGTCGGGGTCATTGATCATTGCCATCCTGCAACGCGAATACCTGACTTGATCCAAGCGACACCAACGCTTCACGAAGAACTTTTGATCCAGCTCAATTGCAAAACTGTGCGGCGGGTCTATGTTATTTGCGAGTGATTTGCAAAAGCGCCATTTCCATGAACCTGAACGACTTGAGTCCTAACCAGAAGGCACGCGTTCGCGCCATTGTCAGCGACGAACATGACTTGGAAGCCAAGCTGCGCGAGGTAGGGTTCTCCGAAGGCGACGAGGTCGAAATGATCGGCTGCGGCCCGCTGGGCGGAAAAACGCTGGCCGTCAGGGTGAACCGAACGCTCATTGCACTGCGCGCCGCAGAAGCCGCCATGGTCGAGGTAGACCTCGCGTGACCCAATTTCGCCTTGCGCTTGTTGGCGCACCGAACTCTGGAAAATCGACGCTCTTCAACGGTCTGACCGGCGGCCGCGCCAAAGTCGCAAACTACGCCGGCGTGACTGTCGAACGTCGCAGCGGTCGCTTTCAGACGCCTGCAGGTCGCGAGGTGGAGCTGATCGATCTGCCTGGCATCTACGGTCTGTCGGCGCGCTCGCTTGACGAACGAATTGCCATGAACGTGATCAGCGGCGATTCCGCAGCGGATGAAAAACCTGACGCATTGATGGTGCTCATAGACGCGGCCGACCTGCGCACCCACCTCCACCTGGCTTTGCAGCTCAGGACGCTGGGCCGCCCCATGCTGCTCGTGCTCAACATGATTGATCTCGCCGAACGCGATGGTGTTGTGATCGATGTGGCCAAGCTGGAAGAGCGAATTGGCATGCCGGTTGTGACTGCAGTTTCGACCCGAAAGGCCGGTCGGGCCGCATTGCTGGCGCGCCTCGACAGCATGCTGCAGGAACCTCCCGTTGCCAGTGTGGCAAGCGCGCCAGATCAGGACCTGCGCACGATCCAGCGCGAAGCCCGCACTATTTCGCGACAGGTCATCGTCAGCGAACCACCGATGAACAAGGTGACGCGCGCGATCGATGGCGTTGCGTTGAATCCGATCGCCGGACCGTTTCTCCTGGCGCTGCTGCTGTTCCTTGTCTTTCAGGCTGTATTCACCTGGGCTGAAGCGCCGATGAACTGGATAGACGGCGGCTTCACGGTATTGGGAAGCTGGGTACGGGGCGCAGTGCCCTCAGGCTGGCTGCAAAGCCTGCTGGTCGATGGCATCATCGCAGGGCTGGGAAGCGTTTTCGTTTTCCTCCCGCAAATCCTGATCCTGTTCGCCTTCATCCTGGCACTTGAAGCTTCGGGTTACATGGCCCGCGCGGCATTCCTGATGGATGAACTGATGTTGCGGGTGGGACTGAACGGACGCGCCTTCATTCCTCTCCTGTCAAGTTTTGCGTGCGCCATTCCGGGCATGATGTCGGCGCGCACCATCGAAAACGAAAACGACCGGCTGACCACCATACTTGTCGCACCGCTCATGACTTGCTCGGCTCGCCTGCCGGTTTACACGCTCATCATTGCGGCATTCATTCCGCCTGAGAGCATTGGGCCATTCAATCTTCAGGGACTGGTGATGTTCGCACTATACCTGTCAGGTGTCGTCAGTGCAGTCACCATCGCGTTTGTTCTGAAACGTTCGCTGACGCGCGGCGCGCCGCAGCCCTTGCTGATGGCGATGCCGACCTACAAGCTGCCTGACCCCTATGATTTTTTTGTCAATCTTTCGATGCGGGGCATGTCGTTCCTCAAGCGCGCTGGCAAATATATCTTCACCGTGTCTGTCATCCTGTGGTTCCTCGCCAGCTATCCTTCGGGTAGCAATGGCATTCGTGAAACCTATGCGGGCATGCTCGGGTCATGGCTGGAACCGCTGCTGAGCCCGATCGGTTTCAACCTCGAGATTGCGATCGCACTCGTTCCCGGATTTGCAGCCCGGGAAGTCGCGGTGGGCGCATTGGGAACTGTCTACGCAATCCAGTCTGCTGACGGGCAGACGGCGGGCCTGGCCCAGGCGCTGCACCACGCGTGGTCGCTGCCCACGGCACTTGCTTTTCTTGCCTGGTACGTGTTTGCGCCTCAATGCATGGCGACACTTGCAGTTGCGCGGCGCGAGATGAATTCCGCCCGCTGGACAGCCTTCATGTTTGGTTACCTGTTCGCGATGGCCTATATCGCTGCCGGCATCACGTACTGGACCGCGAAGTGGGCGGGCTTGTAGCAATCCCGAACATTGCGCCGGGGCCGCCGACAGAAAAAACTTCTGGCTTTTCGCAAGTCATTTTGCTATTTCGCGCCTCCATGAACACGATCTGCACATTCAACCGCCGCCGTACCATCCCGAATAAGGGCGGGTAGCGCTGCATTTGCACATTGTGTGAAAATGCTCAACCCCGCCGGAACGCGGGGTTTTTTATTGCCATGTCCCCGCAGTATCCGGCCACCGCAGGAGACGAAGATGGACATTGAAGTTCAGGCCGCCAGCAAACATGGCGCGTCACTCGCCGCGCGTGTCGAAGAAGCCTGTCTCAACGCATGGCCCGCCTTGCAGGAGGTGCACTACGACGGCTGGTTGTTGCGCCTGGCGGATGGGAAAACGCGTCGCACCAACTCGGTCAACGTATTGCGAAGCAGTTCGCGATCATTTCACGAAAAGATTGCCTATTGCGAGGCCTTCTACCGTCAGCATCACCTGCCGCCGCACTTCCGCATTTTATCGAATGCGAATGACGGGCTTGACGCCGTTCTGCATCAGCATGGATATGACACTGCCGACGAAACCGCGACGTTGTATATGGACTTCAGCGATAGCGCGCTCAAGCCCCCGCGCCAGCACGCGCAATTGATCGAAACTGCACCGTCCAGGGAATGGGTCGACGCGCGCCTCGAAATCATGGGAGAGACAGGACAAGCCCGTCCCAAGCTCGAGAAAATTCTGCATCAACTGTCATTGCCAGCGGTGTTTGCCGCAACGCGCGGCAAGGAAGGCAGGATAGATGCGGTCGCAAAGGGCGCGATACATGATGCCATTGTCTGCCTGAACCTCGTCGCCACGCGCAGCGACCAGCGCCGGAAAGGGCTTTCCGCGATCTGCGTGACGTCCATCCTGGACTGGGCGCGTGGGAATGGTGCACGAGGCGCCTGCTTGCAGGTTGTTGCCGCCAACACGCCCGCCATAAACCTGTACCAAAAGCTGGGATTCACCCGCGAACTCTATCGCTATCACTATCGAACAAAAGCAGTATGACCAGCGTGCTCTGGTGGCAAAAAAACAGGGCGGCCCAGCAGGCCGCCCAAACTCCAAAATACGTTCTGAAGTCTCTTACTTGCTTGCTTCGAGGTCCCAACGAATGCCAATCGTCAACGAGTTGTTCTCGATTTCGAAGCGGTTGGTTTCGGTCACAAGGCCAAACTGGTTTTCAAAATCTGCGTCGCCTCCGTTCACATAGCGGTAGTCCGCATAAACCTGCATGCAGTCGCTCACATCATAGGCCAGCTGAACCATGACCTGCTCCGCAACGCCCGAGTCACTCTGTGTACCACTGCCATTGATGAACCAGGGCGCGTTCATTTCGACCGAATCCAGTCCCAAGCCCGCGCCAAGCGACAGCGTCCATTGCGGAACCAGCGCCATGTCGTAGTAGACATTGACCATGCCGCTCCACTGCGTGACATCCGCCGAGGCAATATTGTGGATGATGCCCAAGTCGACGCTGCCATCATTGCTGCGGTAGCCGCCTTCAAGTTCAAGACGGATATGCGACCATGCATAGCCGGTGGTCACCAGGACCGCGTAGCCATTGTCAAACGAGACCTTCTCGCCGGACGCTGAAAAGCCGCCACCAACGCTCACGTGATTTTCTGTGTCGTCGAGCGAGTTCAAACCCGCGGCGATACCGACATACCAACCCGACGGAGCCGCCTGAGCAGAAGCAGTCAACGACAACGCCAGCGCGCTTCCTGCGAGCACGACAAATTTCTTCATTTGATTCCCCCAATTGGCCAGGCCCGACGACCCCTCGTCCCCAATGGCCCAGCAAGCAATTTTTCTTCACACACGGGCTTTCAATTGAGAAGTGCTCCAACTGCAACGCTCACAAGGAACGCGCAATACGAAGAAAATTCGCGAGATTTAGGCGAGCGGAAATGCTGCCATTCGCCCTGCAAGCGAAATACGCCGCATGAAATTCAGGGACCTGTCGAAATAAACGAGCATGGCTGCACCGGGACTTCTACAGTGTCCCGATATCGAGCTTTTTCATTGGCATGAACGCCGCAACCACATGCGCCGGACAAATTCTCGATCAGTGCTGGAAAATGAATTCCTTCAAAGCCTGCTGGAGGAGAGTGTCACGTCCGCCCGTGTCCAGGATTTTTTGAATTGCACCCAGACAGTTTTTGCTTCCCGAGCGTGACCGCTGTGCTCCAGCGCCCGCGCGAGCCCATACAGCGACCATCCATTTTTTGGCCACTGTTTCAGGTCCTGACGATAGGTTTCCACCGCTTCCTTGTATCGGCCGGCCTGCATGAGCGCATCACCCAGGAACTGACGCGTTGGGAAATCCCACCATGGCGGCTCGGTGTAAGGCAGATTGTCCTGCGCTTTCACGGCCGCCCTGAGCTCATTCACGGCGTCGTCTTTCACTCCTTTGGCGCGTGCGATCTCTGATCGCGCCACATGTCCGGCGATGCGCACCAGATCCTCTCCAGGCACGCCAAAGTTCTGGAAGTTCTTTGCATCGTCTTCACTGAACGAAGCTGCGATGAGCGCGCTCTCCGCGACCGCTTTGGCAGTATCACCCTTTGCCGCGAACGCGCGCGACCTCGCATAGTGCCAGATCGACGTCGCGAAATGCAGCGATGCATTGGGTGCAGGCGCCCTCAGCACGCTGTCCCAATCGCCGAACCGCAGCGCAGCGTATAGCTCCGTGGGTACAAAGATCTGTGCACTCGGGAAACTCTGCACCATTCCCGGATCAAGACTCTCGACGACTTTGTGGGCATACTCTCGCGCCAGCGCCGACCGGCCATCAGTCGTCGAGGCAGTCCAGACAAAGTGCAAATTGTGGACATAGTACATGCCCGCATACATGCCGCGGTCTTGGGTTGCGTCGAAGTAGGCCTCGTCCGCCTTGGCAGCCTTCTGGTTCCAGCGGACACCATCATCGTATCGGCCAATTCGATTGTAGATATGCGTCGGCATGTGCACGAGATGGCCGGCACCCGGCAAAAGCGTCCCCAGAACATCTGCATACTTCTCTGCACGCCCGGGAGCTGTCGAGGCTTCAACGGCGTGAATGTAAAGGTGAATGGCGCCCGGATGCCGGGGCGATCGCTTCATCACGCCCTCAAGCCCTGGTACCAGGCGTTCGAAGCCTGCTTTCGGCGTGCGATGGTCTGCCTGCCAGTAGTCCCACGGAGACGTATCCATCAGCGCCTCGGCGTAAAGAACCTGCGCATCCAGATCGTCCGGGTGGCGCCGGGCGAGTTTGCCAACCGCTTCCGCAAATGCCTTGTCGAGCATGGGGCGCTCAACCTTCGGATCGGACGAATAGCGCTTTGACAGGGCGTCGATGTATTCGCGTTCGACCGGGCTCGCGTGTGCCGAAAGTGATTGTGCCATTTCAAGGGCGTGAAGTGCAGGCGCCTGCGCATCCGGCAGCATCGGCATGTTGATGTTGGGTCCATGTGCAAGCGAAATGCCCCACCAGCACATTGCGCAGCCTGGATCGCGCTTCAGGGCCTCCTCGAACGAAGCGATGGCGGCTGCGTGATTGAAGTTGAAAAGCAGCCGATAGCCCTGATCGAAGAAGGCCTGCGCTTCCTTGCTCTGTGTTGAAATCTTGTGGCGGTGCGTACCCAGATTGTCAAACAGCGGCATCTGTTTTGCAGCCATCATGTCGTGACGCATCATCTCGTGGTCTTTGCCAGATGGCTGCTCCACGCAAGCCGCCAGCGACACACTCGCAAGCAAGGCGATTGATAGACTTCGAGACATCCTGTTCTCTCCCGGTATGGACAGAACTGGGCTACAGCGACTGAAGACTGCTTCAGAGACCGGGCCCGTCGACTGTCCGTTACTTTATCTTGAGAAGCTCAACTTCAAACACGAGCACTTGATCGGCCTTGATCTTGTTGCCTTTGCCTCTGCATCCATAACCCAGGCCCGAAGGGATCACGAGTTCAAGCTTATCGCCTTCGCGCATCAGTTCCAATGCTTCTTGCCAGCCTTTGATGACGCCGCCAGCTTCAAATTCCATGGGTGCGTCGGGCGCCTTGTTTTCATCAAAGACACTGCCGTCGGTCAGAGCCCCCTTGTAACGCACTTGAACAATTGACGCCCAGGTAGGATGGCGAGATCCGGCGCCTGCGGTCAGCACGCGGTACTGCAATCCACTTTCCGTGACCTTCACACCGTCCTTGGATTTGTTTGCAGCCAGGAAAGCCTGCATTTTAGCCCAGTTGCCTTCATCACGGGGCGGGCAAGCTTCCGCCGCACGTGTCTTTGGCTTTGGGTCGTCGCTCGACAGATCGAAAACGCATCCTGAAATGGACAGTGCCGCCAAGGCGACAAAGGCAAGGCGCCCGAAAACCATTACGTACTGCTCCTGTAAAAATGAGGCAGCGGAAACTGCCTCGGAGGCACTGTCAAATGCAAGGGAGATATGTCACCAACCGCAGACTGTCACAGGATCCGGAAAAATGACTCAGGAATCAAAAAAAGCAATTTTCATAACCGGCGCGGCTTCCGGGATGGGCCGGGAAACGGCCATGCTGTTTGCAGCAAAAGGCTGGTTCGTTGGCGCCACCGACGTCAACCAGGATGGCCTGAAGACCCTTGAACAGGTTTTGGGATCGGAAAACTGCTGGATTCGAAAGCTGGATGTAACGACCAAGCCGGATTTTGAAACGGCGTTGGCAGAATTCTGCGCCAAGTCCGGAGGCAGACTCGACCTCATGTTCAACAACGCAGGGATTGGCGAGTCCGGCTGGTTCGAGGACGTTCCCTACGATGCCGCGATGCGGGTGGTGCAGATCAACTTCGTGGGTGCCCTGAATGGCGCCTATGCGTCCCTTCCCTGGCTCAAGAAGACGCCGAACTCGCTGCTCTTCACGACCTCATCTTCGTCCGCAACGTACGGAATGCCCAGAATTGCCGTCTATGCCGCTACGAAGCACGCCGTGAAAGGGCTGACCGAAGCCCTGTCAGTGGAATGGACTCGCCATGGGATCCGAGTGGCAGACGTGTTGCCCGGCCTGATCGACACAGCCATATTGCGGTCCACACCAAATCGGACGGGCGACGCGCCAAAGCCATCGGAAGAGCAGTTTTACGCGAACGTGCCGAAGAAGGGGATGTTCCGCCTGATGCCAGCCTCAAGCGTCGCTGAGTGCGTGTGGAAGGCCTATCACGGCAACAAGCTGCACTATTATGTGCCCGAAGAAATTGCCTGGATTGACCGCATAAAGGGCTTCGCGCCCAACTTTATGCGGGCGCGAATCCTTAAGCTGTTTCCGTCTTTGATGGCAAAGGCTCAGGGCGACTAACCCTAGAGGTTACGGCCTCGTGCCGGGCGGTAGAAGATGTGGGTTCCGATTTCGGCGACCTTCACCATGCGCGAAGCCCATCCCGGGCTCACATAGTCCGCATGGTAGAACGTGGCACCACCCGCGACCGGGTTCAGCTTGCCGCCAGTGCGCATGACGTTGGCAGCAATCTTCTGGGCCTCGCGCCATGAACCCCAGTCGTGCACACGGTCGGCGATGCCGTCGCAGGTGAACGAGAACTGGCAACCGCTGTGGCGTTTGGAGCCTTCGTAAACCACGCCACAGATGCTGCGGGGACGACCGGGTACCCGAGTACGGGCGATAACGACCTCGGCCACGGCCTTCTGTCCAATGGCACTCTCGCTGCGCGCTTCGAAATAGATGGCAGTCGACAGACAGTTCCTTTCCCTGAGATAGGCCTGATAGGCAGGACGGTTCACCAGATCACGAACCACCGTGACCGGCGACGGATCAAGACGAACCTCGAGAGCCAGGGTGAAAGCAGGACGCAGCACCGCCACTGGCACAGCCCGGACGCCGACGGAAGCGACGTTCGCATTCAGGACAGGCGCAGCCACCGCGACGGTAAGCGCATACAGAAGCGAACCGCCAACGGCTGCCCGCAGAATTCTATTGTTCCGGCGCAACTGCGCCCATAGTCCATACGTCTTCGCCATGTAACCTCCATGGATTGGAAGGCGTTCACCCCTTGTGAGCCTCGGACCCCTTGAGGGGCCTCTTGTTCTGACGGTCACCTTGCAGCCCTTGGGCCAGTAACCACTCCGATGGCTCTTCAGCCGCCCCTTGCGTTGAAAATGCTGGGACTGCCGCTACAACTCTTGCGAGCACCGTTAACGATGCTGGCAGCAAGACGGGTACTGACTGTCCCGCTGCGGTGCAACAAACTCCGAGTTGTATAGGCAATAAGTACTCACGTGTCAGCTTGGCACGCCCGGAACAGGCTATGGCAAGCTGTCGCACGGATCACACGGTATTAACAACCAGGATTACTAGAAAGAATGAGTAATGCAATAATAAAGAAAGAAATCTATTCTGTAATATCGAAGAACAGACTTAAATCTGTACTTCTCAACGGGCGCGTGTGACACGGATTTGCAACAGCATTTCCTGCTGGTCATGAATTAGATTTAATGGGGAAAACAAGGTTTTCGAGACCCTCTACGACTCTCGATCGCCCCACTTCCAGCCTGGGTCCCAGTCGAAAAACGAACAAAAGGCGACGCTCCTGGTAGAACGTCGCCTGTTAATCACATGAGAATTAAGGATATTTAGCCGATCGCAGCCTGTGCGGCGGCCAGCCGCGCAATGGGAACCCGGAATGGCGAGCAGGAGACGTAATCGAGGCGGGCGGCCTCACAAAACCTGATCGAGGCCGGGTCGCCGCCGTGCTCGCCGCAGATGCCGAGCTTGAGACCAGGACGCGACTTGCGCCCCCGTTGCTCGGCGATCTGGATCAACTCGCCAACGCCTTCCACATCGAGACTTACGAACGGATCATTGGGCAGCAACCCCCGGCTCACATAGTCAGGCAGGAATTTGGCAGAGTCATCGCGGCTAAGTCCGAATGTCGTCTGTGTCAGGTCGTTCGTACCAAATGAGAAGAACTCGGCCGACTGCGCAATGTCGCCCGCTCGAAGCGCTGCGCGCGGCAGCTCGATCATTGTCCCGACCAGATAAGAAAGCCTGAGACCAACTTCTCCCTCAACCGCTTTCGCAACCGCGTCGATCCGGTTTTTCAGGAAGTCGAACTCGCCACGCATCGCGACCAGGGGGATCATGATTTCAGCCGTAAGCTTCTTGCCAGTCTCCTTCTCGACCTGCACCGCGGCTTCGAATATCGCCCGCGCCTGCATGTCGTAGATCTCCGGGAACGATATTCCCAGACGGCACCCGCGATGGCCCAGCATCGGGTTGTATTCCGACAGGTCTTCGATCCGCGACCTGATCTTCGCCTCATCGATCCCCGTCAGCGCTGCAACGGCAGGTACCTCACGCTCCTGCGGCAGGAACTCGTGCAACGGAGGATCGAGGAGCCTGATTGTCACCGGCAGCCCCGCCATGATGCGGAACAGTTCAACAAAATCGCTGCGCTGATAGGGCAGCAGCTTCGCCAGCGCCACCTCCCGGCCGGCTTTGGTGTCCGAGAGGATCATTTGCCTGACGACACTGACGCGCTGTTCGTCAAAGAACATGTGCTCGGTCCGGCAAAGGCCAATTCCCTCAGCGCCAAAATCGCGCGCCTGTCGGGCATCTTCCGGTGTCTCGGCGTTCGCGCGGACTTGCATGCGCCTGAACCCGTCCGCCCAGCCCATAAGCGTGCCGAATTCGCCAGATAGCTCTGGATTGATCGTAGCCACGCGGCCTTTCATCACTTGGCCAGTAGAGCCATCAAGCGTGATGACATCCCCCTTCTTGACGACTTGCCCGGCGGCTGTGAGTACCTGCTTGGCATAGTCGATCCTGAGGCCACCAGCGCCCGATACACAGGGCCTTCCCATGCCACGCGCAACGACCGCGGCGTGGCTCGTCATGCCGCCACGGGCCGTCAGGATGCCCCTGGCCGCATGCATGCCGTGAATGTCTTCCGGACTGGTCTCGATGCGGACCAGAATGATGTCATGCCCCTCACCCGCGAGGCGCTCGGCCTCGCTGGCATCAAAGACAACTTCACCGGATGCAGCTCCTGGAGAAGCAGGCAGGCCACTCGCCAGAACGACGCGCTCCGCCTTCGGGTCGAGCGTCTTGTGCAGCAGCTGGTCAAGCGACGAAGGCTCAACCCGCTTTACAGCCTCCTGACGCGTGATGACGCCCGCATTGGCGAAATCAACGGCAATCTTCAGCGCGGCCTTTGCAGTCCGCTTTCCGTTGCGGGTCTGGAGCACCCATAACCGGCCTTTTTCGATCGTAAACTCGATGTCCTGCATGTCGCGATAGTGCGACTCGAGCCTGTTCACATAGTCCTGAAACTCGCCAAACACTTTCGGCATCGTTTCCTCGAGCGAAGGGTCTTTCGATCCGCCCGCCATTCGCTCGCGCTTGGTCAGAGACTGGGGCGTTCTGAGACCTGCAACGACGTCTTCACCCTGCGCGTTTAGCAGATACTCACCGTAGAGCGCTGGATCGCCCGTCGAAGGATTGCGCGAGAACGCAACGCCGGTCGCCGAGTCCTCACCCATATTGCCGAAGACCATCGCCTGGATGTTGACTGCGGTTCCCCAGTCATCTGGAATGCTGTGCAGTCGGCGATACGTCTGGGCACGAGCGTTCTGCCATGAGCCGAACACCGCCCCGATCGCCCCCCAGAGCTGAATCTGTGGGTCCTGTGGAAAAGGCTCATCGAGCTCTTCAAGAACCTTCGCCTTGTACTGGTCTACCAGTGATTTCCAGCCCGCCGCATCGACTTCCGTGTCGAGCGAGATCCCATTCTCTTCCTTGTAGATGCCAAGGATTTCTTCAAAGTGGTCGTGTGACACGCCAAGTACGACGTCACTGTACATCGTGATGAAGCGCCGATAGCTGTCATAGGCAAATCGTTCATTGCCGGTCTGGGCGGCGATTGCCTTCGCGGTGGCATCATTCAGTCCAAGGTTCAGCACAGTGTCCATCATGCCGGGCATCGACGCACGCCCGCCGGACCGAACCGACACCAGGAGAGGGTTTCCGGCATCGCCAAATTTGCGCCCCGTCAGCCGGCCGATTTCTGTAAGGCCGGCCTCCGCCTGCGACTTGAGCTCCGTCGGATAGGATTTTCCGTTCTTGTAAAAGTAGGAGCAGACTTCGGTTGTAATGGTGAACCCCGGCGGCACCGGCAAGCCAAGGCTCGCCATCTCGGCCAGATTGGCCCCCTTGCCACCCAGAAGTTCCTTCATTTTGGCGCTGCCATCAGCCTTGCCGCCGCCGAAACCATAGACCCAATTATTCATGAGGGACTGCCTTTCCAGTTATGTCGGCTTTGCCATGTGCGCTGCACCATTTCAAGCGTGGCATCGAAGCGACCGGCTTGCCCGGCGGCTCAATCTGGACAAAGCTCATCCAAAGCCACCAAAACGCAAAATCGGGCACCCATGTCCAATTCCAGCGCCTTGAACCGACGGCAATTTGCGGCGGCCGCCCTCGGCGCACTGTCATTTGCTCTGGCTCGGGCTGCACCGGCCTCCGAAGTCGTCGGCTGCACACCAGATGGAACCGGGCTGGCGCATGCCGCGCAACGCCTGGCATTGGCGTACCCGGATTTCATCGCGTCAGCGAACCTGCAAACGCTGGCGTGGAAAGATGGCTTTCGAATGCCGGTGTCGCTGTACGCTCCAGGCAGGTCCTTGGCCGACCAGATCAACAACCCGGACCTTGCCGCACAGGTTTCTCAAGCTTATCCAAGGGGACACTGCGGTATTCCGGTGAACCCGGCTTCCGATCCCGGCCGCATTCGTTACGCCCCGTTCTTCGCCCGCATGTACGGCGGCGACCGTGCATCGGTTGCACGAAACCTGGAAGAGATTCCCTGGCCATCGCGCGCGCGAAACGGCTTCATCGAATTCAGTCGCGTCAATGGCGCGGCCGACCGCCTGAGACTCGTCGCGGAAGAACTTGCGCAACTGCCGCCGCACCTCCATCGTTTTTTCGATCGCCCAGCGGGCGGGTTTTACTGGCGCCCCATTGCAGGCACAAACCGGCTGAGCGGCCATGCATATGGCATCGCAGTCGACATCAACGTGAACTTGTCAGACTACTGGCGAAACGAACTTCGCGGCACGGCAGGCGAGCCTGAAAACTGGCGGCCCACCCGCCCCCGGAACAGGATACCTTTCGAGATTGTCGACGTGTTTGAACGCCAGGGCTTCATTTGGGGCGGCAAGTGGTTCCACTACGATACCATGCACTTCGAGTATCGGCCGGAACTATTGATCTGATTTGGACCATGTTGGGCAAGCGCTACGAAGCGCCGGACCTTCCGTCCGAAAATACTGCCGCAACACGCCGCATGACCACATGCGGCACGACATGGCTCGTGCGCGCAACCGGATCAATCTCGAAGCCAAAGCGACGGTAAAACCGGATCGCGCGCTCGTTGTGGCGGATCACATTCAGCCACATTTCGTTCTGCTCGCCCAGCCAGGCAATACCGATACGCATGAGTGATTTCGAGACATCGCTTCCGTGATAGTCCGGATGCACCATCAGCCAGTCCAGTTCAAGGCTGCTGTCCGGATGGCGCGTTGCGATCACATAGCCGGCGAACACTCCATCAACGAAAGCCGCCGCGAAATTCTGCTGCTCACCCTCGCACGCAGCAAACACCGTGGCAGCGCTGATATCGACAATCCGCAGGTTGGCCGCAATCTGCTCTTCCGTCATGTCGTCCCGGTAGAACGTGGCGCCAGTCGCGGCACGCGTCAGCCTGGTGACGTCTTCAGCACCGATGAGCTCAAACGCATCCTTGTTTTCACGGATGAGGCAAATGCCGTGGACGGGCTTTTCGCTCAACCCTCTACCTTCGAGAAGTCGGCGACGGTGTGCATCGCCTCGCGGATTTCGCTAAGCAGTTTAAGTCGGTTCTCGCGCAGCTTCGGATTGTCTGCATTGACCGTGACCTTTTCGAAGAACGCATCGACGGGCGAACGCAGGCGCGACATCGCACGCATGGCTTCTTCAAAACGTTCCTTCTGCACCTCGGACGCGATCAGGTCATTTGCAATCGCAAGCGTCTTGAACAACTCAACCTCTTGCGGCAACTCAAGAAGGGAAACATCCGGTCTGCCGGCAAAACCGGCATGCTTGGCGTCCTTCTTCTTTTCCTTGCCTTCCTCGATCCTGAGGATGTTGATTGCGCGCTTATAGCCCGCCGACAGGTTCTTGCCGTCATCGGTCGACAGAAACGCCTGCAGCGCCTCGACACGTCGAACAATCTTCGTGAGGTCATCCTGTCCACCAAGCGCAAACACCGCATCAATCAGGTCATGCCGCAATCCCTTGTCCCGCAAGGCAACTTTCAGCCGGTCCGCGAAGAATTCCACTAGCGACGGCACCCAGGCCCCGTTGCCCGGGAACTTCTTGCCCGCAAGCCTTGCAGCATCTGCCAGCGGAAGACGCAACTGGCTATCCAGCACGATCCGGATGACACCCAGCGCCGCACGTCTCAAGGCAAAGGGGTCCTTCGATCCCGTTGGCTTTTCATCGATCGCAAAGAAGCCACTCAACGTATCGAGCTTGTCCGCCAGAGCTACCGACACACTGACCAGTGCAGTCGGCGCGTCATCGCTCTGTCCCTGTGGCTTGTAGTGATCGCGCACGGCGTCAGCGACAGCGGCATCTTCCTTGTCATTGATGGCGAAATAACGACCCATCACGCCCTGAACCTCAGGGAACTCGCCAACCGTGCCAGAGACGAGGTCGGCCTTGCAGAGGTGGGCCGCTCGTTTGGCCTTGAGTTCATCCGCACCGATCAGCTTTGCAATTTCGCCCGCGAGCACTTCAATCCGTTCGACCCGCTCGAATTGGGTACCGAGCTTGGCGTGGAACACGATGTCCTTGAGCTGCGGCACGCGTGCTTCAAGCTTCGTCCTGCGATCCTGATCCCAGAAAAACTTTGCGTCCGACAGGCGCGCCCGCAATACGCGCTCATTGCCGGCGACGATGTTCTTGCCGCCATCCTTCGTGACCATGTTGGCGATCACGACGAACCTGTTCGATAGCTTTCCGGTTCTCGGATCCTTGAGCGCAAAGTATTTCTGGTTCGCACGCATGGTCGAGATCAGGATCTCCTGCGGCACGTCCAGGAATCCCTTGTCGAACTGACCGATCAGCGGCACGGGCCACTCGACCAGACCCGCCACTTCATCGGCAAGCGCGTCGTCTTCGATCAGCTCCAGGTTCTGCGCGTACGCCAGTTGCTTGGCATCGTGCAGGATCTGCGCCTTTCGATCGGCCGCATTCAGGATCACATGCGCGCGTTTCAACTGATCGACGTAGTCTTCGTAGCGACGAGCTTCGAAGTTCTCATTCCCAAGGAAGCGATGCCCCCTCGTCTTGTTGGAGCTGCGTACAGTGCCAACGTCAAATGAAACAATCTCGCCATCAAAAGTGCATAAGATCGAATGAAGCGGCCTCACCCACGTCAGCTCACCCGAGCCCCAGCGCTGCGACTTCGGCCACGGAAAGGCCCTGATCACATCCGGAATCAGCTCGGCAAGCACGTCGGGCGTCGGCCGCCCCTTGCGTTCGATGACGGCCAGATAGAACTCGCCACCCTTGGCGTCTTTCTGGACCTTCAATTGCTCGCGAGCCATGCCCGTCGAGCGCAGAAATCCCTGGATCGCCGCGTCAGGCGCATCAATGCGGGGGCCTTTGCGCTCTTCGCTCACATCGGCTTGCTGGGCCAGAAGGCCCTCGATGACAAGCGTCAGCCGGCGCGGCGTGGCAAATGATCGGGCGCCTTCGTTGAGAAAGCCGCGATCGGTCAATCCACCGACGATCAAACGCTCGAGGTCGCGGGCGGCTTGTGCCTGCATGCGCGCAGGAATTTCTTCCGAGAACAGTTCGAGGAGGAATTGCGGCATTGCTATCGCCCCATCCCGCTCATGCCGGCGCCAGCTGTCATGCCCTGCGGGCTGTCGACCCAGGCTTGCGCACATTCCTTCGCCAGTGCGCGAACGCGTCCAATATACGCCTGACGCTCGGTCACACTGATCACGCCCCGCGCGTCCAGCAGATTGAACGTGTGGCTCGCCTTGATGCATTGCTCATAAGCGGGCAGGACGTGCCGCCATTCCGGATGGGCAGCACTCCGGCCAACCTTGCGCGACAGCAGCTTCTGGCACTCTGCTTCCGCATCCTTGAAATGCTGGAACAGCGCATCCGTCGTCGCGTGTTCAAAATTGTATCCGGCCTGTTCGACTTCATTCTGATGATAGACGTCACCCCACGTCATGAAGTCAGGCGACTGACGGTTCATGGAGTTGTAGGCGAGGTCAAATCCGTTATCGACGCCCTGCACATACATGGCCAGCCGCTCCAGGCCATAGGTGATCTCGGCCGACACGGGACGACAATCTATGCCACCCACCTGCTGGAAATAAGTGAACTGCGTCACCTCCATGCCATCACACCAGACTTCCCAGCCCAGGCCCCAGGCACCAAGCGTTGGTGACTCCCAGTCGTCTTCAACAAAGCGGATGTCGTGCTCGTCTGGCGAAATTCCCAGCGCCTTCAACGACCCCAGATAGAGGTCCAGCACATCATCCGGTGATGGTTTGAGTATGACTTGAAACTGGTAATAACGCTGGAAGCGATTGGGATTGTCGCCATAGCGGCCGTCCTTGGGACGCCGCGATGGCTGTACATAGGCGCACTTCCATGGTTTCGGTCCGAGCGCTCTCAACGTGGTGGCCGGATGAAATGTCCCTGCGCCCATCTCCATGTCGAATGGCTGCAAGAGAACACATCCCTGCTCGGCCCAGTAGTGTTGCAGCGTCAGGATCAGCCCTTGAAATGAGCGATCTGGTTTGTCAGCCATTTGGCTCAAATTCCCAGCTTCTTCTTGAGTATTTCATTGACGGCCTGCGGATTGGCCTTGCCGCCAGTCGCCTGCATGACCTGACCGACAAACCAACCGACCATTGAGGGTTTCGCCTTTGCCTGCTCGACCTTCTGCGGGTTCGCAGCAATCACCTGATCGACAGCAGCCTCGATTGCACCGGTGTCGGTCACCTGCTTGAGGCCACGCTTTTCAACGATCTCCGCCGGATCGCCGCCTTCGGTCCAGACAATTTCAAAAATGTCCTTGGCAATCTTTCCCGAAATCGTCCCGTCGCTGATCAGGGAAACGATCGAACTCATGGCCGCCGCTGATATCGGACTCTCGGTGATCGATCTGTTTTCCTTGTTCAGGCGTCCGAACAATTCATTGATCACCCAGTTGGCTGCGATCTTCGCGTCGCGACCCTTGGCAACCTGCTCGAAAAAGTCGGCACTCTCACGCTCGGTGATCAGCACGCCGGCATCATAGACGCTCAGGCCATAGTCCTTGATGAATCGTTCTTTCTTGTCATCCGGCAACTCCGGCAGCGACGCCTTGATCTTTGCAACAAACGCATCATCAAATTCGAGCGGCAGCAGGTCCGGGTCCGGGAAGTAGCGATAGTCATGCGCCTCTTCTTTCGAGCGCATCGAACGTGTCTCATTCTTCTTGGAGTCGTAAAGACGCGTCTCCTGCCTGATCGTTCCGCCACCTTCGATGACGTCGATCTGCCGCCGCGCTTCGAATTCAACAGCGGCCGCAACAAAGCGCATCGAGTTCACGTTTTTGATTTCACAGCGCGTGCCCAGCTTGTCCCCAGGCTTACGCACCGAAACATTCACATCGGCCCGCATCGAGCCTTCGTCCATATTTCCGTCGCATGTACCCAGATAGCGCAGGATCGCCCGCAGTTTCTTCAGATAGGCCGCCGCCTCTTCCGACGAACGCAAATCGGGCCGCGAAACGATCTCCATCAGCGCCACGCCCGAACGGTTAAGGTCGACGAAGGATTGGTCAGGATGCTGATCGTGCAGCGACTTGCCCGCGTCCTGCTCAAGATGCAGCCGCTCGATCTCGACCATGATCGACTTGCCGGCTGGCATGTCGACGATGACAACGCCTTCACCCACGATCGGCTGCTTGTACTGCGAAATCTGGTAGCCAGCCGGCAGGTCAGGATAGAAATAGTTCTTCCGGTCAAATACCGAATACTTGTTGATCTGCGCCTTCAGGCCAAGCCCCGTTTTTACCGCCTGCTCGACGCAGAAGCGGTTGATCACCGGCAACGTGCCGGGCATCGCCGCATCAATGTAGCTCACATGAGCATTCGGTTCCGCACCAAACTCGGCCGACGCGCCTGAGAACAGCTTCGCTTTCGAGAGCACCTGCGCGTGCACTTCCATGCCAATGACGACTTCCCACTTGCCAGTGGCGCCGTCGATCAGCGGGCCTGTATCGGTTCTGGATGTGATCACAGCTGTGGTCATGTCCTAGGTCTCCCACCAGGGCGTCGGTCGCGGCGTGAGACCCGCCGCCTTCTCGATCACTTCGCCGACACGGAACAGCGTTGATTCATCAAACGCCTTGCCAATGAGCTGCAACCCAAGCGGCAGCCCGTCGCTGCTGAGCCCCGCAGGAACTGAAATTCCCGGCAAACCCGCGAGGTTCACTGTCACCGTGAATACGTCATTGAGATACATGGAAATCGGATCATCCGTTTTCTCGCCGATGCCAAATGCGGGCCCCGGTGCAGTGGGTGTCAGCAGCACATCGCACTTTTTGTAGGCGTCCTCGAAGTCGCGCGCGATCAGTGTCCGCAACTTTTGAGCCTTCAGGTAATAAGCGTCATAATACCCCGCGGAAAGCACGTAGGTGCCGATCAGAATCCGTCGCTGAACTTCGCGGCCAAATCCCGCGGCTCGCGAGTTTTCGTACATGGAAATGATGTCCTTGCCGGGGACCCTCAAGCCGAACCTGACGCCATCGTACCGGGCGAGATTTGAGGAAGCTTCGGCAGGTGCCACGATGTAATACGCCGGCAGAGCGTACTTGGTGTGCGGAAGGCTGACGTCAACTGTCTCGGCGCCTGCATCCTTGAGCCACTGAATTCCCTTCTGCCAAAGGGCTTCGATTTCGGCTGGCATGCCATCAATTCGATACTCCTTCGGAATGCCGACGCGCAGTCCCTTGATGTTGCCGGTCATTGCCGCTTCATAGTCCGGCACCGGCAGGTCAACGCTCGTTGAATCGAGTGGATCGTGGCTAGCCATCGACTTCAGCATGATCGCGCAATCACGTACGGTGCGCGCCATGGGACCCGCCTGGTCCAGCGAGGACGCAAACGCAACAATGCCCCAGCGCGAACAGCGGCCATAAGTCGGCTTAATGCCGGCGATACCCGTAACTGCTGCAGGCTGGCGGATTGATCCACCCGTATCCGTTCCTGTCGCACCCAGCACCAGTCGTCCGGCAACCGATGCTGCCGATCCGCCCGACGAACCGCCAGGCACCAATGGCGTGTTCGAACCCTTGCGGCGCCACGGATTGATGACCGGGCCGTGAAAGCTGGTCTCGTTTGACGAGCCCATGGCAAACTCGTCCATGTTGAGCTTGCCGAGCATCAGCGCGCCATCACTCCACAGATTGCGCGTGACGGTGGACTCGTATGGAGGTTTGAACCCATCAAGGATATGTGAACCCGCAGTGGTCAGCACATCTTTGGTGCAGAACAGGTCCTTGATGCCAAGCGGTATGCCTTCGAGCGGCCGCGCCGCGCCTGCGGCGATCCGCTTGTCGCTTTCAGCGGCGCCGGCGCGGGCAAGTTCCGGGGTTTCCGTGACAAAGGCGTTGAGAGACCGTGCTTTCTCGATCGCCTTGATGTGGGCTTCCGTCAACTCAGTCGCGCTGAACGACCTCTTCTTCAGTCCGTCGCGCGCTTCAGCGATCGTCAATGAGGTCAGGTCACTCATTCGACCACCTTCGGCACCGCAAAATAATTGTCTTCACCCAGCGGTGCATTTTTGACGATTTCGTCCGCACAGTTGCCGTCCGTCACGACATCATCGCGCATCTTCGCCGAGACCTTGACGGCGCTGGTCATGGGTTCCACCGACGAGACATCGACTTCGTTGAGTTGCTCCACCCAGGCAAGGATCCTGTTGAGCTCGCCCGCCATGGGTTCGAGCCGCTCTTCGGGAAACGCAAGGCGCGCGAGTCTCGCCACGCGCCGGACTGTATCTTTATCTACGGACATGACATCAATTTCTTGTAGCGAAACGGGCGCTTTGCTACCAACCCTGCCGTAACCTTGCAAGGCACGGGCACAATAAAGGCGTGATAGTCAAAACCCCCGCTAAATTGGCGGCATCTTTGAAGCCCGGCGAGCGCCTCATCGGCCTTGATCTGGGCGAAAAGACCATTGGAATAGCCTTGTCCGACATTTTGCGCACGGTTGCGACGCCGCTCGTGACCCTTTCACGCGGCAAATTCACCGCCGATGCCAAAACGCTGGTCGAACTGATCGAAAAGCATGCAGTTGGCGGGATCGTGATAGGCCTGCCCCTCAACATGAACGGAACAGAGGGCCCTTCGTCGCAATCGGCCAGGGCCTTCGCACGGAATTTCGAGACCAGACGCTCCATTCCTTTGCTGTTCTGGGACGAACGTCTTTCGACCACCGCAGTGACGAGAACACTGCTCGAGGCCGACATGTCACGCGCCAGGCGCAAAGAGGTGGTCGACAAGATGGCGGCAAGCTTCATCCTCCAGGGTGTTCTTGATGCCATCCGCAGCGGGCCGCCTCCGGCATGACACTCGCCCAGTCACTCCGACGCGCGTTCAAGCGGATATACATTCGCGCTCCCGAACCCATCCCGCCTGAACATCGAAGCCTGTTGCTGCTGGTCGGGGCTGCCAGGTTCATTTCTGCTTACGACGTGAACATCTATGGCCTCGCCATTCCGCAGATACAGAAAAGTTTCGGCATTGCAGACAAGGACATCGGCCTCCCGATTGTGTTTTTCAGGATGGGAATGATACCGGCGATTGCGCTGGCATATCTTGCAGACCGGGTTGGCCGTCGCACGCTGATGATGGTGACACTCGCAGGCGCCACATTCGCGACGGTTTGGACGGCGTTCACACAGAACCTTGTGGAGTTTGTTCTCGCCCAGACGCTAGCCCGCGTGTTCATCTACACGGAAGAACTGCTGTGCGTCGTTGTCATCGCGGAAGAGTTCAACGAACGGACGCGTGGGTGGGCGGTCGGGCAGCTTGGGGCGCTTGCAGCACTTGGTGCAGGCTTTGCCGCTGTCGTGTTCGGGTTTGTCAATCTGCTGCCTTACGGTTGGCGGGCGATCTATTTCCTGGGTGCGGTGCCGCTGCTGTGGTTGCTTTGGGCTCGTCAAAGCTTGCCTGAAACCAGGCGCTTCCAGGAGCACAATTCGCACGCGCTGCGCATCGACCCGTTGCTCAGCTTGTTGCGGCACCACCCCCGGCGCCTGATACTTCTGGTGTGTGTCGCCGCCCCTTACGCATTCAGTATGGCTTCAGCAATTCTGTTCGTAACCAACACCTTGCAGAAGGTGCACCATTGGGCTCCGGGACAGGTCACCACGCTGATCCTTGGCGGTGGCGCCATCGCGATTCTTGGAAACACCGTAGCCGGAAGCCTGAGCGACAGGTTCGGGCGCAAGACGGTCTTGAGTGCAACAATACTCATTTCCGTTGTTGCATACGCGTCCTTCTACACCTGGGCCACAGGCCCCTGGCTTGTGTTGTTGTGGACAGTTGCCCTGTTCACCTACATGGCGGCCGACATCATGATCGCAGCATTTGGTGCAGAACTCTTCCCCACGGCACACCGTTCTCTCGCATCTTCCATTCGGCTGTTTGTCTGGCTGACCGCCGGCGGCTTGGGTCTGTTGTTTGAAGCGCAACTGTTCAGGCTGTTCAACGACCACGGAACGGCGATCGCTCTCATGACCTTGAGCGCGCCGATATCCATCTTCGCCGTCGCCATGCTGCCGGAACCGGCCAAGAAGTCGCTGGAAGAAATTTCGGCAGACGCCTCATGACCAATGTCGTCACCGCGCTATTGCCGGTATTCGCGATCATCGCACTGGGTTGTATCCTCCGCTCAGTCCGGCTTTTGACCGATGAGCAGTGGCGCTCAGTCGAACGCCTGACCTATTTCGTGCTGTTTCCTTGCTTCCTGTTTGGCGCGATTGCCTTTGCAAACTTCTCAGGCGAACCGATCGGCCGACTTGCGCTTGGACTGTCCGGCGCCATGCTCGTCATGGCCGCAATCACCTATGCATTCCGACCAGTTCTCTCACTGAGCGGCGCCGCTTTCTCCAGCCTGTTTCAGGGAGCAGTACGCTGGAACAGCTATGTAGCCCTGGGCGCAATATCGGCAGTACTGGGCCCGAAGGGGCTTGCGCTCGTCGCAATCGCCGTAGCTGTCATGGTGCCACTGGCAAACGCACTTTGTGTAATGGTGTTGATGCACCACGCGTCCGAGAAAGAGGCAAGTCCCTGGCTTCTCCTGAAACAGATGTTGCAAAACCCGTTGATCCTGGCGTGTCTCGCCGGCATCGTGTTTCAGGTCCTTGGAATTTCTTTGCCTGCGATCGCATACACGACGATTGACCTTGTGGGTAAAGCGGCTTTGCCACTGGGCCTGCTTGCGGTTGGGGCGAGCCTCGATTTCAGCGATATAAGAACCAGGCCAGTTCCGATCATCGTGGCCTCGATACTGAAGTTGCTGGTCATGCCTCTCCTGCTGGCATCAGGATCCTTTGTGTTGGGCATTACGGGTGCTGCACAAACTGCAGCCCTGATATGCGCCGCGGTCCCGGGCGCGCCTTCGTCGTACATTCTCGCCCGCCAGCTTGGCGGAGACGCCCCCCTGATGGCAGGGATCACAACCACCCAAACGATCGCAGCCATGGTAACCATGCCCCTAATCTTGTGGGTCTTTTCCTAGTCAGTGCTTGCACTTGCCGCCCCCTCCTCCTATAGGTTCGCCCGCGATGAACGGCTCCAACCCTCGCCAACACCTACTCGCCATCGCGCCCCTGCAGCGCCAGCAAATCGAATCCCTTTTGGACCTCGGCAACGAATACGTTGACCTCAACCGTCAGGTTCAGAAAAAGCGCGACACCCTCCGCGGCCGCACGCTCATCAATCTGTTCTTCGAACCTTCAACCCGGACGCAGAGTTCATTCGAACTTGCGGGCAAGCGCCTTGGCGCCGACGTGATGAACATGTCGGTCGCCCAAAGTTCGGTCCGCAAGGGTGAAACCCTGATCGACACGGCCACCACGCTGAATGCGATGCGACCGGACATCATCGTCATCCGCCACCAGGATTCCGGCGCCGTCGCCCTATTGGCAGACAAGGTGTCGTGTTCGGTCATCAATGCGGGCGACGGGGCCCACGAGCATCCCACACAGGCGCTGCTCGATGCCCTCACGATCCGCAGGCGCAAGGGCCAGATTGAAGGCCTGACCGTCACCATCAGCGGCGATATACTCCATAGCCGGGTCGCGCGCTCGAACGTGCACTTGTTGACCAAACTCGGCGCCCGGGTTCGTCTCGTGGCACCAAGGACCCTGATGCCCGCAGGCGCAAGGGACTGGGGCGCAGAACTCTTCAACGACATGAGAGAAGCGCTGAAGGGCTCTGACATCGTAATGATGCTGCGCCTGCAAATGGAGCGCATGACCGGTTCATTTCTTCCATCACAGCGTGAGTACTTCCACTTCTACGGTCTTGATCGGGAAAAACTTTCGCTGGCCAACCCTGGTGCCTTCGTCATGCACCCCGGCCCCATGAACCGCGGCGTCGAAATCGACAGCGACATCGCGGACGATATCGATCGAAGCCTCATCCAGGAACAGGTGGAAATGGGGGTGGCTGTCCGCATGGCTGTGCTCGACTCGCTTGCGAGGCAATTACCGAACGACGAGCGCAAGGCATGACCTCACGAACCGCCTTCATCAACGCCAGACTCATCGATCCCGCAACGGGGCGCGATGAAATGGGTGCGTTGCTTGTCGATAACGGCAGGATCGCAGATCTGGGTTCCCGGCTATTCAGCGACGGAATGCCTGCAGGCGCGACCGTGATCGACTGCAACGGCGCGGTACTCGCGCCTGGACTCGTGGACTTGCGCGTATTTACCGGTGAACCTGGCGCAGAGCATCGCGAGACACTTGCTTCCGCCGGAGAGTCCGCTGCCGCAGGCGGCGTGACCAGTTTTGCGATGATGCCCGTAACCGATCCCGTGATCGATGATGCAGCGCTGGTCGACTTCATCATGCGTCGCGCGGCCGCGACTTCAAAAGTGAACATCCTGCCTACAGCCGCCCTCACCCACGGCCTCAAGGGCGCCCAGATGTCCGAAATGGGTCTGCTGAAGAAAGCGGGCGCGGTTGCGTTCACAGACGCCGATCGCACCGTTGCGTCCAGCCTGATCATGCGGCGATGCCTGACCTATGCGGCAAATTTCGATGCTTTGGTGATTGCACACGCTGAAGACCCGGCGCTGGCATCCGTTGGACATATGAATGAGGGATCCCTTGCGGCACGCATGGGAGTCGGTGGGATCCCCACAGCTGCAGAAGCCATGATCGTCGAGCGCGACTTGCGCCTCGTCGAACTCACAGGCGCACGTTACCATCTCGGACAGATTTCCTGCGCAGCATCGCTGGACATAATTTCAAATGCCAAGTCCAGAGGGTTACCGGTGACCTGCGGGGTTTCAGCCCACCATCTCGCACTCAACGAAAACGACGTCGGCGAATACAAGACGTTTGCAAAGGTGTCCCCGGCACTTCGCTCGGAAGATGACCGCAAGGCGATGGTTGAAGGCGTTCGAAGCGGACTGATAGATGTCATTGTCTCAAGCCATGACCCGCAGGCTGCGGAAACCAAGCGTGTGCCATTCGCTCAGGCAGCCTACGGTGCCGTGGGTCTTGAAACCCTGCTGCCGGTCGCGCTGTCTTTGCACCACGAGGCGGGCATGAGCCTGATGGAAGTTCTGAAGCGCCTGACCATCAATCCCGCCAGAGTTTTGCGGCTTGAAGCCGGACGACTGGCAAAGGGCGCTCCTGCAGACCTGATACTCTTTGACCCCGGCGCGCCGCAGAGAATCGATCCTGCAACATTTCGCTCGCGTTCAAAGAATTCTCCCTTCAAGGGACGCTTGCTTCAAGGCCAGGTTTTGCGCACGATCGTGGCTGGCAAAACCGTATTTGAAGCGAAAAGCAAATGATCTACGCCACCATCGCCTTCGCACTTGGTTATGCGCTCGGCTCGGTCCCGTTCGCGTTTCTTGTAACAAAGTTGTTCGGACTCGGTGACATTCGCCAAGTCGGCTCCGGAAATGTCGGCATGACAAACGTGCTGCGAACCGGAAACAAGCTGGCCACGGCCCTCACCCTCATCGGCGATGTCGGCAAGGGCGTCGTCGCCGTCCTGCTTGCAAAAAATTTCGGGGACATCCCTGCCATGGCTGCAGCCCTTGGCGCCTTCACCGGACACATCTTTCCCGTCTGGCTGAACTTCAAGGGTGGCAAAGGCTTTGCGACCTATCTGGGGATCCTGGCGGCCCTGAACCTGCCTGTCGCGCTCATCACCGCGGCCACCTGGATCGTCACGGCCCTTGTCTTCAGAATATCGTCTTTGTCCGCACTGGCTGCGGCCGCCATGTCACCGTTTTTCATGCTGATTGTTGGTCCAACGACCTACGCAATTGGCTCCGCGGTATTGGCTGCGTTGATCTTCGTGACACATCGCGAAAACATTGCGCGCATTGCGGCCGGCCAGGAACCGCGTTTCGGGCAAAGCAAATAGTAGTTCGCAGCAACGTCTGCAGGCAACTGTCCGGCAGTCCTGAACGGACTACTGTTTCCTGTTGTCTGTTATCCAGGCCACTGTGAACAATGTAACAAGAAACACGGCCATTGCGACACCTGCCATAGCAAAGAACATCATGTTGCCAAATTCCACCTGCAAAGGCTCACCAGCGAGCCTTGGACGAAATTCTGAATGTACGAAGGGGTTCGCGCTTTGATTCAGGTCAAAACGAAATCCCATGGAACAACCCGCTTCCAAAATTTCCGACCGCGAACGCTTTTCGCGACTGCGACTGCTTCGCACTGACACGATTGGATCCGTAACCTTCCATGCCTTGCTTGTGCGCTTCGGCAGCGCAACACGAGCGATAGATCACTGGTCCTCACTCGCCAGGCGCATGCGCAAGTCTGGCATGCTGAAGTTGGCGCAGCTCGACGACATCGCGCGCGAACTGGAAGCGACATCGGCATACGGTTCCAGACTGATTGCACACGATGAATGCGACTACCCGATTGCGCTCGCATCGACCGATGCGCCGCCTCCCCTGATTACGGTCAAGGGTAATCTTGAACTGCTGGGCAGAGATGCCGTTGCAGTCGTTGGCTCTCGGAACGCATCCGCGACGGGTCAAAGATTTGCCCGGGAAATTTCCCGGGAATTGGGAGAAGCGGGCTTCGTGGTCGCCTCTGGCCTCGCACGTGGGATCGACACAGCCGCTCACAGGGGAAGCCTTGAACATGGAACCATCGCTGTGATGGCCGGCGGCGTAAACGTCGTATACCCAACCGAAAACGCAAGACTTCATGCCGAAATTGGCGAACGGGGCCTTCTCATAAGCGAGATAGCGTTCGGACAATCTCCTACCGCGCAACACTTCCCCCGTCGCAACCGAATCATCTCGGGCCTCGCTCGCGGCGTGCTGGTTGTGGAGGCAACCCTCAACTCGGGTTCCCTGATCACCGCTCGCCTTGCAGGCGAACAGGGACGCGAAGTATTCGCCGTTCCCGGCTCACCGCTCGACCCCAGGGCCCGGGGTACAAACGCCCTTCTCCGGCAAGGGGCGATCCTTACCGAAAGCACTGACGACATCTTGCCAATCTTGAAACCGGGCCAACTTCTGCCGCACAGCCGACAATGCGCACCAAAGCCCACAATTTGCACGCCGGATTCCGAGCAGCTGCAGCGCGAGATTCTTGATCGGCTGAGCCGAACGCCCGTTGATCTTGACGAACTGATAAGACTGATTGGCGCCCCTCCGCCTAGGATCTCTGAAGCCCTTGTGGACCTTGAGTTCGCGGGCCTGTTAACCCGTCACCCCGGGCAAAAGGTCTCTTTAGGCAGCCAGAGTTAACTATCTAATTTATTGAATATAAAGAGTTTTTCGCCACGCTGGATTGGGGTCACCGCTCGCTCGGTTGACTCTGGCCCGGAGTTTGGACCACTGTCCGCCCCCCAAACGGGACCCCCAAAAAGGATAAAGAGAACAAGTGGCCGCAAGTAACGTCGTGATCGTTGAGTCGCCCGCCAAGGCAAAAACGATCAACAAATATCTGGGCTCAGATTACAAGGTCCTCGCGTCATATGGCCATGTCCGCGACCTCGCGGAAGAAGACGGGTCGGTAAAGCCGGACCAGGACTTCGAGATGTCCTGGGAAATTGCTGACCGGGCGGCCAAACACCTCGGCGAAATCACCGCAGCAGTTAAAGGCGCCAAGAAACTGATCCTCGCCACCGACCCTGATCGTGAGGGCGAGGCGATTTCCTGGCATCTTCTTGAGGTGCTGACGCAGAAAAAGCTCTTGAAGGACGTTGCCGTCGAACGCGTCGTCTTTAACGCGATCACGAAATCGGCCGTTCAGGATGGTATGGCAAATCCCCGCCAGATCGACAGGGAACTGGTTGACGCCTACCTGGCGCGGCGCGCGCTGGACTATCTCGTTGGCTACAACCTGTCTCCCGTTCTCTGGCGCAAGCTGCCCGGCTCGCGCTCTGCGGGACGCGTCCAGTCCGTCGCACTTCGCCTGATCTGCGAGCGTGAACTGGACATCGAAAAGTTCAAGCCCCAGGAATACTGGACGGTCGACACGCTCCTGAAGACCCCGTCTCAGGAGCAACTCAATGCGCGCCTGGTCAGACTCAACGGGGAAAAGCTGGACAAGTTCTCGCTTCCGAACGAAGCGACCGCGCTGGAGGCTCGCCAAAGAATTGAAACGGGCACGTTCTCAGTCACGAGTGTTGAATCCAAACCCGCCCGCCGAAATCCATACCCCCCCTTCACAACATCGACGCTACAGCAGGAAGCGGCGCGAAAACTAGGATTTTCAGCAAGCCACACCATGCGAACGGCCCAGCGCCTGTATGAAGGCGTCGACATTGGCGGCGAAACCGTAGGCCTTATCACCTACATGCGTACGGACGGTGTAGACGTCGCTCCGGAAGCGCTTGCGCAAACCCGAAAGTTGATTGGCAGCAAGTTTTCCGCCCGGCATTTGCCGGACCGCCCGCGCGTTTACAAATCCAAAACCCGCAATGCGCAGGAAGCGCACGAAGCCATCCGTCCGGCAGACGTAGACCGCTTGCCCGAATCGTTGCGCGGCCTCGAACCTGACATGCTGCGGCTTTACGAGCTGATCTGGAAGCGCATGGTTGCAAGCCAGATGGAAGCCGCGGAATTCGAACGGACGACAATCGACATCGAGACACGTGACGGCAAAACGGGCCTGCGAGCGAACGGCTCGGTGCTGACATTTGAAGGCTTCCTGGTCCTCTACCAGGAAGGCAAGGACGAACCTTCGGAAGACGAAGACAGTGCCCGTCTGCCAAAAGTATCCCAGGGCGATGCGATGGGCGTCAATGAAGTGAAGCCAGAACAACACTTCACCGAGCCACCACCACGTTTCTCGGAAGCGTCGCTTGTCAAGGAACTCGAACGGCTAGGCATTGGTCGGCCGTCGACTTACGCCTCGACGCTCCAGGTCCTGCGCGATCGCAAATACGTACGCATGGACAAGTCACGTTTCGTCCCGGAAGACCGGGGTCAACTCGTGACGGCGTTCTTGACGAACTTTTTCCAGCACTATGTGCAGTACGACTTTACGGCCAGCCTTGAAGATCAGCTCGACCAGGTCTCGGAAGGCAAGTTGAAATACAAAGATCTGCTTCGCGAGTTCTGGACTGGCTTCGACGCCGCCATAAAGGGCATCGGCGATCTTCGCATCACACAGGTGCTTGACACGCTGAACGAAGTCCTTGGCTCGCATATCTTCCCGCCCAACGCCGAAGGCACTGATCCGCGCAAGTGCAAGTCTTGCGCAACCGGCGAGCTCGGCCTACGACTGGGCAAGTTCGGTGCTTTCATTGGTTGCTCCAACTACAAGGGCGAAGGCGACGAAAAATGCAGCTACACGCGCCAGCTATCGGCAGCAGCCGCAGGCGATGGTTCGGGCAATGAGACAAAGGTACTGGGCAGCGATCCGGAGACCGGCTTGGGCGTGACAATGCGCGTTGGCCGCTTCGGCCCATACCTGCAGTTGGGTGAAGGCGGCAAGGACGAAGAAAAGCCCAAGCGTGCAAGCATTCCACGAGGCATCGACCGCGCCAATCTCACGCTCGAAACTGCCCTGAAGTTGCTTTCCCTTCCTCGTCTGGTGGGCAACCATCCCGAAACCGGCAACCCCATCATGGCGAATTTCGGCCGCTTCGGACCCTACATTCTTCACGATGGTTCTTATGCCAACCTTGAGAATGACGATGAAGTTTTCACCATCGGTTTGAACCGCGCCGTAACCGTACTGGCCGAAAAGAAGGCCAATCCGGGCCGGCGCTTCAATGAACCGAAGATCCTGAAGGAACTCGGTCCGCATCCGGAAACTAAAGCCGTCATCAAGATCATGTCGGGACGCTATGGCGCTTACGTGACGGATGGCGAAACGAACGCAACGCTTCCCAAGGGCGCTGACCCGCAAACATATGCAGTTGAAGCGGCAGTCGAACTACTGAAGGAACGCGCGGCTGCAGGCGGCGGCAAGAAAAAGAAGAAGGCCAGGTCTGCCAAGGCAAAAGCTGAAAAGCCAGCAAAGGCGGAAAAGTCCGCCAAGACTGAAAAGACACCAGCCAAGGCCACCAAGGAAAAAGCCAAGGCATCTTCTCCCAAAAAGCCGCCGTCAAAAAAGAAAGTGCTTGAAACGACGTGAGCAGAAAAGAGCGCGAACCGCGTAAGCCACCCAACGACGGCACAGTCTCGCGCGAAGAGCTGCTCGTCTTTCTTGAGCAAAACCCGGAAGCCACAAAGCGGGATATCGCCCGCCATTTTGACATCAGGGGTGGTGCCAAGATTGCGCTCAAGCGTGCCCTCGCAGATCTCAGCCAGGAAGGCGTGCTGAAGCGCCAACCGGGACGCAAATTCATTCGCGCCGGGCAGCTCCCGGAAGTGTCAGTCGTCGAAGTAATCGACGTCGACACCGATGGCGAGATGCTGTGCAATCCCGCGAACTGGGACAGTGAGCAGTCCCCACCACGCATCATCCTGGCACCTGGCAATGAAACAGGTTCTGCAAACAGCGCACTCGGCATCGGCGACCGCGCGCTGGTCCGTCTTGCGCAAAGCGGAAAAGGCTACGAAGCCAGGATCATCAAGCGGCTTGGCGCCGCCCCCGACAAAACGCTCGGCGTGTTTCGCAAACTGGGCCGGCAGGGGCGCGTTGAACCTGTCGACAAAAAGGCGCGGAATGATTTCCAGATCGCAGAGGCAGATATTGCGGGCGCCTGCGACGGCGAGATCGTTGTCATCGAGCCCACCCGCGACCGCCTGATGGGACTTCCCCGCGCCCGCATTGTTGAACGAATTGGCAAAGCGTCAGAATCAAGGACGATTAGCCTGATTGCCGTCCACACGCACGGCATTCCCGACCAGTTCCCGCAAGCAGCAATGGACGAGGCTGATCGCGCAACCGCTGCCGCCCTCCAGGGCAGAACAGACTTGCGAAAAGTTCCGCTGGTTACAATAGACCCGCCTGACGCACGCGACCATGACGATGCCGTTTGGGCTGCACCCGACGATGACCCGCAAAACAATGGCGGGTTTCTAGCGATCGTAGCGATTGCAGACGTCGCTTACTATGTCACTCCTGGTTCAAACATTGATCGTGAAGCTTTGCGGCGCGGGAATTCGGTCTACTTTCCAGATCGCGTTGTGCCCATGCTGCCGGAAAAATTGTCCGCCGATCTCTGCTCCCTCAAGGAAGGTCAGGATCGCGCCGTCATCGCGTGCCATATGAAATTTTCTTCAGATGGCAGGCTCAAATCGCATCGATTTGATCGCGCGCTGATGCGCTCGGCAGCACGCCTCTCCTACAACGAAGCCCAGGAAGCCCTGGACGGCAAGCCCAACGCCAAGACTGCACCATTGTTGCAGGGAATATTGAAACCGCTCGAAGCCTGCTACAGGGCCATGTGCAAGGCGCGCGACACACGCAGCCCCCTGGATCTCGACCTTCCGGAACACAAGATTGAACTCGGAACTGATGGAACGGTAAAATCGATCGGCGTTCGCGAACGCTACGACGCCCACCGGCTCATCGAAGAATTCATGATCCAGGCAAACGTGGCCGCTGCCGAAGCACTTGAGAGCCGAAAATGTCCACTGGTGTACCGCGTTCACGCTCCTCCTTCAGCTGAAAAACTTCTTTCACTCAGCGACTTCCTGGATTCGATGAAAATAAATCTTCCGAAATCGCAGACCGTCACCACGACAATGCTGAACCAGATTCTGAAGGCAGCCAACAACACGCCGAACCGCGATCTCATAAACGTGGTGACCCTGCGCTCGCAAAGCCAGGCGGAGTACAATCCGGAAAACATTGGTCACTTTGGCCTCGCGCTGAAACGATACGCCCACTTCACCTCACCCATCCGGAGATACGCGGACCTGATCGTTCACCGTGCACTGGTGCGCAGTTTCAAGCTTGGAAATGACGGCCTCTCCGACAGGGAAATCGGCCAGCTCGACAAGATTGCCCAGGACATATCTGCGTTCGAACGTCGCGCCATGGCCGCTGAGCGAGACTCCAACGACCGCTACATTGCCGCATTCATGTCCGATCGGGTCGGCGCAACTTTTGACGGCCGAATTTCCGGCGTCACCCGCTTTGGACTGTTTGTCAGGCTGTCTGAAACTGGCGCGGACGGCCTTGTACCCGTTCGTTCCCTCGGGCGGGAATTCTTCACCCACAATGAGCGCACACACGCGCTAGTCGGCGAAAAATCAGGCCTCACCTATCGCTTGGGCGACAAGGTGAAGGTTCGCTTGGACGAAGCAACACCTCTGACTGGCGGACTCCGGTTCGCATTGCTGGATGGTGGCAATGCGGGCGCACCACCGCGTTCTCCTTCAAAGGGAAAGCGGGATCAGAAGCCGCCGCGCCGCAAGAAACACCACCGCTGAGATTAACTTTTCCTGAAGGCACAAAGACAACAAGGTCTTGCGCTACGGTTCAGCAAGCATTATTTGCTACCGTTCTCAAGACGCGTAACGCACGTGCCCCTGGCCAACTTGTTCGGTTAAGCAACGACGGAGGCGTCCTTTTCGATCACGCCGGCCATAAGCCGGGTCTTAAAGGGTGTTGACGATGTTGGCCAAGACTGGGGGCTCCAAAGCCCGCAAGATCGCATTCGATTCCAGGCAATCCAGAGCAGGCGAGATCAATCTCGTGACTCTGCGCGCCGTCGCGCGCGAAAGCGAATTGCCCGCCGAGCGGGGAGGCTTGCCACCGCGCATCGCGAGATATCTGGAGACGGCTGTCCTTCCGTCACCTTGTCTCGTGGTTGATATCGAACTCGTCGAACACAACTATCTTGACCTGGTTCGAGCCCTTCCAGAGGCCAGAGTCTTCTATGCTGTGAAGGCAAACCCCGCTGACGAGATCCTGTCGCGACTGACAGGACTGGGATCCTGTTTCGATACGGCAAGCATCGGCGAAATCGAGCTGTGCCTTCGCCACGGCGTGGAACCTCACCGGCTGTCGTTCGGAAACACGATCAAGAAGCAGCGGGACATCGCCGCCGCCTACAAGCTTGGCGTCCGTCTGTTTGCCTTTGACAGCGCCGAAGAACTGCAGAAGCTGGCGGAAAGCGCACCAGGCTCAAAAGTGTTCTGTCGCATTCTTGTCGACTGCGAAGGTGCCGAATGGCCTCTCTCTCGCAAGTTTGGCTGCGAAATCCCGATGGCCATTGAACTCCTCAGCAAAGCGAGGGAACTGGGCCTTGATCCCTATGGGATTTCATTTCATGTGGGCTCGCAACAGACCGACCTGAACCAGTTCGACAACGCAATCGCTCAGTCAAATGCATTATTTGCAGCTCTCGCCTCGCAAGGCATCAACTTGCGGATGATCAACGTCGGTGGCGGATTTCCTTCTCGCTACAATCGCGACGTGCCAACGATCGATGCCTATGCCGCTGTCATCAGGGCTTCTGTCGCCTCTCACTTTCCTGGCCAGCACCTGGACCTGATCGTCGAGCCCGGTCGTTACGTGGTCGGAGACGCAGGCGTCATTCAGTCCGAAGTCGTGCTCGTTTCCCACAAGGGCGGAACCGAGGCAAGACGGTGGGTGTACCTCGACGTCGGAAAATTCCACGGCCTCGTCGAAACGATGGATGAAGCCATCAAGTATCGAATCCTTACGCCGCATGACGGTGGACCATCGTCGCCGTCGATTCTGGCCGGACCGACATGCGACAGTGCCGACATACTTTACGAGAAAACCAACTATCACCTCCCGCTGGCACTCAAAGCGGGCGACAAGGTGCTCATCCTTTCCACGGGCGCCTACACAACCACCTATTCAAGCGTCGCATTCAACGGAATGCCGCCATTGGCCAGCGTCTGCATCTAGGCGCCAACTGGTGCAACGCGTCTGCCACATTGCATGAGTGCGAACGGGTCGTCTAAATCGACCTTTCGCAATCATGGAATTCGCCAGCGGCATGAAACCTCGCCCCGTAAAACCCCGGCACGCCGCGTCGCTGATCCTCACAAAACGCGTGAACGATGACGTCCTGGTCCTGATGGGACGCAGACCCGCCAGGGCTGTATTCCCCGAAGCATACGTCTTTCCGGGCGGCAGGTTTGACCTTGGCGACAGCAGGATCGTGCCAGGTTCTCCACTATCCGAAAAGACATTGCAGGACCTCTGCGAACGGGGTGGCTGCACACCTGCACTCGCCCGCGGCCTGGCGACAACCGCGGTCCGTGAGACATTTGAGGAAACCGGACTGCTGTTGGCAGCGCAAGGACATCCCGGCAACGCCGTAGGCACCTGGGCCGAGTTTGCCAGTCTCGGGCTGGCGCCAGCACTGAACGAACTGAGGTTCCTCGGACGCGCCATCACGCCAGCTTCCGCACCAGTGCGATTCCATGCACGCTTCTTTCTTGCAGATGGCGAACGGCTCACGGGTACATTGAAAGGCAACGGCGAACTGCTGGCGCTCGACTGGTATCCACTTCACGTCGCGCGAGAGTTTCCCGCAATCGATGTAACCAAATTTGTACTCACTGAGTTGGCGTCCATGCACGCGGGGCATCAGCGCGAGGCACCCTTCTTCCGCTATCGCCGCAACAAGCCTGTGCGACAGACATCGAATGATGCCGAGTGACCTCACGCGACAGGAGCGCATTGCAAGCCTGAGTGCGATCTACGCCTGCATTTTTGCCAATGGCCTGGGAATGGGATTGTCCCTACCCCTTCTCTCCCTGACACTGGAGCGCAATGGCGTCTCTGCCACGACAAATGGCGCCAATGCAATGTTCGGTGCCGTGGCAATGATCGCCGTAACTCCCTTCATACCCGCCATCGCAGCGCGATTGGGAACCGCTCGATTTTTGACAATCAGCTACGTCCTTGCCGCCACTTCACTGGTGTTGTTCAAAGCCACCGACAATCTCCTTCTGTGGTTCGCGCTTCGCATTGCGCTGAACACTGCCCTCCAGTGCCTGTTTGTGACGAGCGAAGTCTGGATAAACCAGATCGCCCGGCCGCATCTCCGCGGGCGCCTGATCGCGATCTACACGTCAGTATTCTCGGCCGGGTTTGCGCTCGGACCGATCATCATCCAGGAACTCGGAACACAAGGCTGGGCTCCTTTCGCTGCTGGCGCAACCACGATGCTTTCGGCGCTAATTCCGCTGCTCGTCATTCCTCGTCGACTGATTCCGCCGATTGAACACGCCACTGCCGGAGCCATGTTCAGCTTTGTGTTCGCTTCGCCAAGTGCGGCAGCAGCCGCCGTGTGTTATGGCGCAATTGAGGCCTGCGCCGGTGCATTCCTCGCAGTCTACGCCGTCAGGCTTGGCGCCCCGGAAGCCGACGCGACCCTGCTCATCGCAGCCTGGGCGGTCGGAAACATGCTGCTCGTCCCATTCATCGGCTGGATCGCTGACAAGACCGACCGACGGTTCGTCCTGATCGGTTGCGGGGTCTGCTGCACGTTTTCCGCCCTGCTGCTGCCAACGGTTCACGGCATCCATCTGACCGCCCTCCTTGTGACCTTTTTCTGGGGAGGGTTCATCTCGGCTATCTACGCGGTGGGGCTCGCACACCTCGGCGCCCTGTTCAGGGGATCGGAACTGGCAGCTGCCAATTCAGCCTTCGCCATCCTTTATGCCGCGGGGACTATGGCAGGTCCAGCGCTGGGGGGCCTCGCGATGGACGCCTGGAACCCCCACGGGCTGATCGTCATTTTAGGGCTGATTCCTGCGATTTTTGTTGCGGTCACAGCATACCGGACCGCGACGTTTCCGCGCCAGAAGCAGCAGTTGACTTCGAGACCCGAATGAGTAGTTTTCGCCTCTCCAAAAATAGACGACCCATATAACCTGACGTGAGACGACCATGGCCAAGCCGACAACAATTAAAATCCGCCTGAATTCTTCGGCAGGAACTGGCCATTTCTATGTGGCGAAGAAGAATTCGCGCACGATGACTGACAAGTTCAAGGTCAACAAATACGACCCCGTCGTGCGCAAGCACGTCGAGTACACCGAAGGCAAGATCAAGTAGTCTGCCGCCTAGGCCGCATCCGCGACGACGCGATTGCGTCCGTCGCGCTTGGCGCGATAAAGCGCCTGGTCTGCTCGCTTGAGCAATACGTCCGGCGTGTCGCCGTTTTCGCTCGCAGCAACACCGATTGAGATTGTGACCGGCAGCGGCTTGACCGTGGTTCCGATCTGGAACGGCGCGTCAGCTACTGACTGGCGCAATCGCTCTGCCACCATGTAGGCGAAACTCAAATCCGTGTCTGGCATCACCACAACGAATTCTTCACCCCCAAATCGGCATGCGAGATCGATACCGCGCACGTTCGCCGAGATACGGCTCGCGAACTCGCGCAAGACCTCATCACCGATGTCGTGTCCATAGGTGTCGTTGATCTGCTTGAAGAAATCGACATCCAGCATCAGGAAGGAAACGGGCTTGCCGTTGCCTTCCGCCATGAGCGTATTCAGGTGACGCGACATGTAACGTCGGTTGAACAGACCTGTCAGCTGATCCGTGATTGCCATTTCCAGGCTTAGCTGCAGCGATTGCTTCAGGCGATCCGAAAAGCGTTTGCGGCGCAGCTGCGTTCGCACACGCGCGACAAGCTCATTCCGCTCGACGGGCCGCATGAGATAGTCATTCACGCCGATGTCCAGCGCACGCACCATGCGCTTCAGGTCGCCTTCATCCACCAGCGTCAAAATAGGAGTCTGGCGCGTCGCATCCAGGCTGCGAAGCGTTGCGCAGAACCGCAATCCGTCCTGCTTGTCGAGCGAAAGACTTACAATCACCAGGTCGTAGTCACCACCCTTGGCCCGTATCACCGCCTCGGATGTTTGCGGCACTATGTCGATATCGTGCTCGGTACCCAGCGTTTCACTCATGCGGTGAGCGTTCTGCTCGCGGTCTTCAACGATCAGGATGCGTCCGCGTCCGGGCTGTTGTGAAAAAGAATTCTCGGTTGCATCAGCAAGCCCCATGCTTTCGCCGGTTGCCTGCCGCAGACGCAATTCATCGACCATTGTCTTCAAACGGACAAGGCTTCGCACACGTGCAAACAGCGCCACGTCATTGACAGGCTTGGTCAGGAAATCATCAGCGCCGGCGTCCAGCCCCTGAACGCGATCAGATACCTGGTCAAGCGCAGTCACCATCACGACGGGCAAGTGCGCTGTCGCCGGATTTGACTTGATGCGTTTGCAGACTTCAAAACCGTCCATGCCTGGCATCATGACATCCAGCAGAACGATATCGGGTGATTCCTTCTCGATCAGCGCAAGCGCCTGCTCGCCGGAATTTGCGGTGACAACATCAAAATATTCCGCACCAAGCTTTGCTTCAAGCAGCTTGACGTTGGCCGGTATATCATCGACGACAAGAACGCGCGCGGTCATAGGAACGTCAACCCGTTATCGCAGGAACCGGCGGATCGTCTCCAGGAAGTGCATCACTGAAATGGGTTTCGAGATATAGGCCTCACACCCACCCTGACGGATCTTCTCCTCATCGCCTTTCATCGCAAAAGCGGTGACAGCGATAACGGGGATCTGTTTCAGCTTGTCGTCTTCCTTGAGCCATTTCGTTACTTCCAGCCCTGATACCTCTGGCAACTGAATGTCCATGAGGATGAGGTCTGGTGTGTGCTTGCGTGCAAGATCCAGCGCTTCCAGTCCGTCGCGGGTCTGGATCGTCTTGTATCCATGTGCATCCAGCAGATCATGGAACAGCTTCATATTCAGCTCGTTGTCTTCAACGATCAGAACAGTTTTCGCACTCGCATCCATTCTGCTCTCCGGACGGGATGTTGAAGACCCCGTCTCTGATATTGGCTTCTGTGTCATCCGCACCCCCTTTTGGAGGTACAAGTTTTTCGCGTCATATTTCACCCGAACAATGTTAAATAAGCTTTTCGGATTACCGCAAAGACCGACAAGAATTGCAACCAAAGCTGGTCAAAATGAGACAGAGCCACCGATGAAGCGTGCACTTGCCATTGAAATCTCAGAACGAGCCTTGATTTACCTCGCTAACCGGCCGGAACACGTTCAGCGATTCTTAACCGTGAGCGGGCTTGACCCCGACGAACTTCAGGCTCGAGGTTCAGATCCTGCGATTCTCGGAGCGGCGCTCAATTTTCTGGTTTCAGACGAATCACTCGCAAAGGAATTTTCTGAAGAAGAAAAACTCAAGCCAGGCTGGTTGCTGCAGGCCTGCGCCACGCTTGATCCGCATGGCTCGACAGCATGGTAGACACCCTCAGGCTTGACCCGGCACTGCCGCTCATCATCTGCGATGCTGATGAGGTCCTTCTGCAGTTCATGGCCGGGCTTGAACGCTATTTGCACCGAAAGGGTCTTTACATTGAACTCGCTTCCTTTCGCATTCACGGAAACGTCAGGGATCAGAATTCTCATGCGCAGATTGCAGATGAAGCCGTCAGCGGGTTGATCGCCGGGTTCTTCGCATCCGATACAGCCAGTCTTGAACCCGTTGCCGGCGCCGCTGATGCACTCGAAAACCTGAGCCGCCACGCACAGATACTGGTACTTTCAAACCTGCCTGCCTCCGCTCGTCAGGCCCGCATTGACAATCTCGTTGGCCACCGGATGCCATATCCGGTGATCGCAGGTGCAGGGCCAAAGGGCGCAATTGTCCAGAAAATTGTTGCAGGCATTTGCGCGCCCGTTGTTTTCATAGACGACCTTCCTCCACACCACACTTCAGTGGCGGCAGCAACACCGCACGTCCATCGCCTGCATTTCGTCGCGGATAAACGCCTGGCAAAACTGATAGACGCCAGCCCGGACGCACATGCACGCATTGATACATGGCCGGAAGCCGAACACTGGATTCGGTCAGCTCTGTCGACGGGATGAGCCGACATGAGCGCGTTGTGCCGGGACTGCTTTCAGCGATTTGACGAATTGACTGTCAGACGTTGCCCGCATTGCCGGAGTCCTCGCATCACGACACACCCGGAACTTTTCGACCTGTCGATCGCCCATATCGATTGCGACGCATTTTATGCTTCGATCGAAAAGCGCGACAATCCTGCTATTGCCGACAAGCCGGTGATCATCGGGGGAGGCAAGCGTGGCGTGGTTTCAACGTGCTGCTACATTGCACGCACTTTTGGCGTCAAATCCGCAATGCCGATGTTCAAGGCCTTGTCTGCGTGCCCGCACGCAGTTGTTGTTCGACCAGATATGCAGAAATACATTGGCGTCAGTCGCGAGGTTAAACTGTTGATGCTTGAAATCACGCCTCAAGTCGAACCTCTCTCTCTCGACGAAGCATTCCTGGATCTCTCCGGAACTGAACGGCTCCACAAGGCGTCCCCCGCACAAACCCTGGCCAGACTGGCGCGGCTGGTCGAAGACAGACTGGGCATCACGGTTTCCGTCGGACTCAGTTTCAACAAGTTTCTGGCCAAGATCGCGTCCGACCTGGACAAGCCACGCGGCATGAAAGTCATAGGACGCACTGAGGCACTGTCATTTCTCGAGTCCAAGCCTGTCACTCTGATTCCTGGCGTCGGCAAGGCATTCGCCGCATCGCTGGCGCGCGACGGCCTTTATTCCATCGGAGACGTCCGTCGGCGCAATCCAAAGGATCTGGCAGCAAAATTTGGCAATGGCGGTTTCTGGATCTGGTCGCTGGCCAACGCACAGGACACCAGAAAAATCGAACCAAGGTCGCCTGCCAAAGGTATTTCCGCCGAGACGACGCTTGAAACGGACACTGGCGACATTTTGGAACTGTCCAATATTCTCTGGCGTTTGTGCGAGAAAGTTTCAGCCAGAGCAAAAGCGGCAGAACAAGGCGGAAGGGTCGTGCAGATGAAACTCAAGACGCCGAGCTTCAAGATCATCACGCGGCGGCAGACACTGGAAAGGCCAACGCAACTGGCGCACCGGATCTTTGAAGTCGGATCCAGGCTGCTGGCAGACGAAGCCAAGGGGCAGCGCTATCGACTTGTTGGCATAGGCCTCAGCGACATCGTCGCCGAAAGCCAGTGCGACGAGATGGATCTGATCGATACATCGGGAAAGCGAAAGGACGCAGCAGAACAGGCGATGGACAAGGTCCGCGCAAAATTTGGCAGCGCAGCCATCAGGAAAGGGCGATCACTCTAGGAGGCGGGCCGCGCGCGCGCCAAACACCGCCGACCGCAAACCCCTTTTGCGTCGACCGATGCATGTCGACGAACGGTGTAACGGACGCAAGTACTGGCAGGCGGTTCTGATGGTCTGAACCACACCAAGCTGCGGCGACCGCATGGGCGCACAAACCTGTTTGGTCTGAAGAATGTCCCGATTTGTTCTGCTGCGCAGGAGCCCCGCCTGAAGTCGAGGGCAGATACCTCACGCCGAAAGAAGTGCATACTGCCATCAAGCCGATGCGCTGCCTGGTCGAAGTGCCGTCGCAAAATGGCAGAAATATGCGCCCAGCAAGCCCAATGACCAGAAGAAGCGATACCACTCGACTGCAGCGCCCCAGTGCAATAATCACCGACTCTCGTCCGCTTTTGAATCACAACCCTAGTATACAATAATCGCTGACGGCCTTCAGGCGATTGACTTGCATCAACTCTGCGAACGCTTCCACGCAAGCCAATTCGTGGCAGATTGCGGTATGTCAATGTGCGTTGACGCGGTCGACACTAGGCTTGAACAAGGAAAGGCATCACTCATGGGAATACGCTCGGCCACTTGCATCCTGACGGCGGCTTTGCTGGCCAGCTGCGTTGACGACATGCCACAAATCGGCCCTCAGGCATCGTCGGAAGTCGCACAGGCCCAGATAGAGGATGGCAAGGGTGTCGCCGAAGGCAATTGTTCAGCCTGCCACGCCGTTGAAACGACGGGCCAAAGCCCCAACCCGAAAGCCCCCTTGTTCCGGACAATTCTGAAGCGATACAACCCCGAAATGCTGGCGTCTGAACTGGTTGAAGGGATGCGCGTCACCCACGATCCCATGCCGCAGTTTCGGTTTCGCCCTGACGCGGCAGATGACCTGATCGCTTATTTGCGGTCGATCCAGGTTACGGATCCGGGTCAGGCCCTTGTTGAAGAGCGATGCTCCAGGTGTCACGCTGTCGGAAAATCCGGGACGAGTCCCTATCCAGGGGCACAGCCGTTCAGAAAGCTCGGTCAGCGATGGAGACGATCCCAGCTCCGTGAGGCGCTCCTGGTTGGAATTATCGCGGAACACGACGCGGCGACCACGCGAGTGCCACCGATGAAACTCACGCCTGCAGAGGCCGACGCATTTCTGGTCTATCTGGATTCGATTGCGACAAACGAAAATCCCCCGCCCAAAATCCCTTGAACGAAACGGACCACCAGCGACCTGCCGGTGGTCCAGCTATTCGCCTTGCGAAACTGCTACGGTCTGTTCCAGCCGCAGGTCGCGCCCTTGTTTTGCTCCTTCAGGTATCCCATAAGCGGCTGGAAATACTCGATCAGCGCCGAGCCATCCATGTCCTTGCCGCCCGTGAGCTTCTTCAAAGTCTCCGGCCACGGTTTCGACGCACCGGCTTGCAGCATCGCCCAGTACCTGGCGCCGGCTTCCTTGTTGCCATAGACGTCGCATTCGTTCAGCGGCCCCTTGAATCCAGCCGCATCGCATAGCGCCTTCTGGAACTGGAACTGCAGGATGAACGCGAGGAAGTAGCGTGTATATGGCGTGTTGCCAGCAATGTGATACTTCGCACCCGGATCAAAATCGTCCTCGCTGCGGCCCATCGGCGGAACCACACCCTGATACTGCTCGCGCAGCTTCCACCACGCTGCGTTGTACTGGTCAGGCTTGACTTCACCTGCGAAGACCTTCCAGCGCCACTGGTCAACCAGTTTGCCCCACGGCAGGAAGACAATCTTTTGCAGCGCCCACTTCATTTGCGAGTTGATGACGGCCTTTGGATCCATGTCCTGCGACGGCACAAGGCCAATCTTGTTCAGGTGACCGGGCGTCAGTGACAACGTAATCGTATCACCAATCGCTTCGTGGAACCCGTCATGTGCCGCTCCCTGGAACATGGGAGGCAGGGGATTATAGGCCAGGTCATAATAGATATGGCCGAGTTCGTGGTGAATGGTGGTCAGTGAATCTTCCTCCGGCTCGATGCACTGCTTTATGCGCACATCGCCCTGCATGTTCAGGTCCCAGGCACTGGCATGGCAGACAACTTCACGATCTCGGGGCCTCGTCAGCATTGACTTCTTCCAGAACGAATCCGGCAGCTTCGGCATGCCGAGCGAAACGTAGAAGTCCTCTGCCGTCCTCGCCATTTTGACCGACATTGCAGCATCGGCCTTGTGTTCCAGTTCCGCCAGTTCCACGACTGACTTGGCCTGGGGATTTTCATCCTTCAGCCGCGCGAGCTCCTTTTCTCGCAGCACCTGCAGTGAAGCGGTAACGTCAAGACTGCCAACTCCCTTGTACGGCTCAACGAGCGGATAGATGTTGCCCCACTCCTGCGCCCACATATTGCCGAGCAAATGGGCTGGCATCGGTCCAGTCTTTGACACAACAGCATCGCCGTACTTTGCGTTCAGCTTGCCTCTCACATAGCAGTGAAGCTGTTCATAGAGCGGCTTGACCTGTCCCCAAAGGCGCTCGGTTTCCTTGGCGAACGCCTCAGGCGCCATGTCATAGCCACCCCGCCAGACTTCACCAGTATCGGCAAAACCCATTTCCTTTGCGCCAGTATTCACAAGCTCGACGAAGCGCTGATAGTCCTTGCGGATCGGACGCGCTGTCTCGTGCCAGCCCTTCCACGCTGCCGCGCGGGCTTCCGATGTCTGGTTGGGATCGTTGATGATTTTTTCGATATCGGTGAGGTTCAGGCATTCATTCGGCGTCTTGCACCATTTGCCAGAACCATAGTTCGCTTCCATGCTGGATAGGATCTTTGCAAGTTCAGCCTGGAGCACAGGATTGGAAGGCGCAGGGGCTGACACGTTCTTGAGCAACATAATCGCGCGCGCGGTTTCCGGGCGCATGCCCTTCACGCTGTTGAAGCGCTTGGACTCCTCGAGCTTCCTGGATTGCCAGTTCAGGTATTCCTCATTCGCGCGGGAAGATATCATCTGCGAGTCATCAGTGATGTACGTCGCCTGCAGCCACGCGGATGATTGATGATATGGCGTCATGCGGCGAATATCGTCGTTTAACCCGGCAACAAACTTGTCCGCGTCGGCAGCAGTCGCCTTCTTGTGCGGCGCCCCGTAGCTGGCGGCGATCATGCTTCCCGTGGCCAGCGCACAGCCGAGCAACAACGCGGCTTTGAAGTTTTTCATGGTGGCATCCTCAAATTGGCAATTTTCGGTCGCAAGAAATAACACGCGAACCGCACCCAGGCGAGAGGGGCGGCACACAATCAGCAGCTGGCAGGCTTCGGGTCAGCGCCACTCCCAGGCGACTTTTTGCATCATGGGACGCCAAACTCACGAGAACGTTGAGGCCCCCCGATCAACCCTTCGCCAATTGAGCGCCCATCATCTGGTGCAGCATGTTGACAGCCTTTAGCGGTCGCACCATCACCTTGAAGTGCGTGATCAGGCCTCTGGCATCCCAAGAGATGATGTCAACGCCATTGATCTTGATGCCTTCAATCTCGTTTTCGAACTCAAGCACGGCACCGTTGGCGCTCTGCCACTCGCCCACATACTTGAACCCCGAACTCCCCAGAACTTTGTCCGCCGCAGCAAGGTACTTGAAGGTTATGTCGCGCCCCCTTTGCGGCGTGTGCACGACCGGGCTTTCGAAAACCACATCTGGATGCAGCATTTCCCAAAGCGCCTTGTGGTCATGCGCCTTGACGTATTCATACCAGCGCTTGAGGTTATCTGAGGTCATCGTCGTTACCTTTCTTGACCAGGGAATTGAAGTTTCGTCGCAGGCAGACGTCCTGGCCCAGGTTAGGTGCGCTCGCTGTCCAGCCACGCCATCTGCTCGGCAACATACCGCGTACCGGCAAATGAATATGATTGCATCAGCCCGTCAATCGAATCCAGGTCGGCGTTCGACATCTGCACGTTCAGGGCCCCAAGAGCTTCCGTCAGGCGATCCTGTCGGCGAGCACCTGCCAGCGCGACAATGTCTTGCCCTCGTGCCAGCACCCATGCGATCGCAATTTGTGCAACAGTAGCGCGCTTTGCGGACGCGATATCAGACAGCGCCTCAACCACCTTGAGATTGTGCTTGAGGTTTTCGCCCTGGAAACGCGGCAGGTGATGGCGCCCGCCAGACTGGCTCTCGCCCTTCAACGCACCATTCGACAACAGCCCACGAGACAGCACCCCATACGCTGTCACACCGATGCCAAGTTCACGAAGTTTGGGTAGGATGGCATTTTCAAGCGAACGCGTTGCAAGCGCGTACTCGATCTGCAGGTCAACAATATCATGCACCTTTGCGGCTCGCTCGATCGACTCCACACCTGCCTCTGACAGGGCGATGTGTTTGACATACCCGGCCTTGACGAGATCCGCGATCGCTCCGATCGACTCTTCGATCGGTGCAGACGGATTGACGCGTGCCGGGCGATAGATGTCGATGTAGTCGACACCCAGCCGCTTGAGGCTATAGGTCAATGCGGTCTTCGTCGCGGCAGCTCCCGTCGCAAAGCCAATGAATTCCCCCGAAGGCAGCCGCTGCGCCCCGTACTTTACGCTCAGAACATAGGAATCCCGCGGTCGGCCCTTGATGGCGTCCCGGATCAGCATTTCGTTGTGACCCATGCCATAGAAGTCGCCGGTATCAAGCAGGTTCACGCCGGCATCAAGTGCGGCATGAATCGTGACTATGCTTTCACCAGCATCTGCGGGGCCATAGAAATCCGACATCCCCATGCAGCCCAGCCCGATGGCCGAGACGACGGGTCCTGTGCGTCCAAGCTTGCGTGTTTGCATGAGAACTCTCCGGGGGTAACTGCGCAGCAACCCATACGGCAGAACGAGAGTTGTGAACAGCAGTTCCAAGTACCGCCGGCCGAACGGATCAACCGGCTTCCGCGATCCGGTGGTAAGTCGCCTTGATCCGCTCGCGCAGTTCCGCTGGTTGCATGTCAACCGCGGCAGCCAGCGCGCGCAACTCGTGCCGCAGGCCGTGAATCTGGTCGAGAAGGGACAAGACAAGCGGCACCGTGTCCTCATCGAATTCAGCACCGCTTTCGAGGTCGCACAGCAACCGCACGCGCGCAACGTCCACTTCATGATAGACGGGCGCGCCTTCGATGCGTTCGGGTCTCACCCAGCCAAGCCTGATCCATTGATGCAGGCGTTGCACCGAGAGGTTCTGGATCTGTGTCACCAGATCCTCTTCGCGGATCGTCACGATCATGGCACCTCCTGCCGGGGATTGTAGGCATGGCGCTCCCGCCAGCTCTTCATGAAGGATTCCAGTTCATCATCGATAACTTTGGGGCTGACGATCCTGAGTTTGATCAGCTGATCACCATGGCCGCCAGATTTGTTCCTGAAACCCTTGCCCTTGAGCCGCAGGCTCTGCCCGGAAGAAGCCGCCTTGGGCACAACAACCGCGACCCTGCCCTTGACGGTGGGAACTTCAATCCTGGCACCAAGTAGGGCCTCGTCAATGGAAAGGCTCAGTTCAGACAGAACATCGTCACCCTTGCGCTCAAACACGGGATGGGACCGTACATGCACCTCAATCAATGCATCGCCCGCCGGCGCATTGTTGTGCCCCGGTTGGCCAAGACCCTTCAGGCGCAACGTCTGCCCTTCAGTCACACCCTCCGGGATTGCAACATTCAGCGGCTTTCCATCAGGCAGTGTGATGCGGGTTTGACCGCCGTTCGCCGCCGTCAGAAAATCGACTTCAAGTTGATAGTGCACGTTGCGGCCGCGCATCGGGCCTCCTCTGCCTGTGGCGCCAAACAGGCCGGAAAAGAGATCGGACACATCTCCAAGATCTTCGAAGCCAGCCTGCGAGTGGTACTGCCGCGCGCCGCCGCGATTTGCGAAGTCACTGTAGTACTGCTGACCGGGTTGTTGTGGCTGACCTTCGGCGTCTATTTCGCCCTTGTCGAATTTCTTGCGCTTCTCTTCATCACCAACGATGTCGTAGGCCGCCGAGACTTCCTTGAAGCGTTCTGCCCCCTTCTTGTCGCCCGGGTGCAGGTCAGGGTGCAGCTGCTTGACGAGCTTGCGATAAGCCTTCTTCAATTCTTCTGCGCTGGCCGTCTTTGAGACGCCCAGCACCGTGTAGGGGTCTTTAGCCATGGTCATTGCTTCCAGATTGAGCGAACACCAGAGATAGGGACGAAGGATGCGATTCGCTAGTATCCGCCGTCCAACGTCATAAGTGGAGAATAGAGTTCAGGTCGTCTGTCGCGAAACAGCCCCCAGGATTTGCGTGCCAGTTCGATCTCATCGAGATCGACCGTCGCAAGTGCGACGCCCTCCCGATCGCGCCCCAGATCAGCAAGTATCTCGCCTGTCGGTCCTGAAATGAACGAATTGCCGTAGAATGCAATCTCGCATGCCTCACCAGTTTCCCGCCCAATGCGATTTGACGCGATCAGCGGCAGGTAATTCGCGCCCGCGTGCCCCTGCATCACCCGGCGCCAGTGCGCCGAGGAATCGACAGGCGGTGCCGGCGGCGGTTCACTGCCAATGGCGGTCGGAAAGCAGAGGATTTCAGCCCCCTTCAATGCCATCACCCGCGCGCTTTCAGGAAACCACTGATCCCAGCAGATTGCGGCACCAATTCGTCCAAAGCGGGTCCCCCACACCTTGAACCCCGTGTCACCGGGACTGAAGTAGTATTTTTCCTGGTATCCTGGTCCGTCCGGAATGTGCGACTTGCGATACAGTCCCAGAACCGAACCGTCCGCATCGATCATCGCCAGCGAGTTGAAATGTGCATTGTTCGCCCTTTCGAAAAACGAAATGGGCAAGACCACGCCAAGCTCGCGCGCCAGCGAGGAAAACTCTCGGATCAGCGCATTTCCCTCATACGGCGAAGCCAGGGCGAAGTTCTTGGCCAGCTGGTCCTTGCAGAAATACGGCGATTCAAAGAGTTCCTGGATCAGGATAACCTGCGCGCCCCCGGCGCTGGCTTCGCGGACCAGGCGTTTTGCATTCGCGACATTCTTCGCTCGGTCTTCGCCGCAAGCCATTTGCGTCGCCGCAAGCGTTACCTGTCTCATGGTTCAAACCTGTCCGGCCGAAGCGCTTGGCCCGTTGGCTGTTGCTGGGTAATGCAATGTATGCCGCCGCCCCCCTGCACAATGTCCAGCGTCGGCACCTGAACAATGCGCCGGTCCGGAAAACTCTTCTCCATGATACGTAGTGCATCGTGGTCTGCAGCGTCATCAAACGATGGCAGCACAACGCCATGGTTTGTGTAGTAGAAATTTATATAGCTCATGTCGAGACGCCGCCCGTCATGTCGCTCGCGCGGTGCAGGCTCAGGCACCTCGATGATCTCAAGCTTTCGGCCGCGCGCGTCACGCGCCGACTCCAGACGAGCAATATTGTCCTGCATCACCCGGTCATTGAAGTCGCCTTTCGATCTGGATTGATGCACCAACACTTTTCCGGGCCCGGCAAAACAGGCAACGTTGTCTATGTGCCCGTCCGTTTCGTCGTCTTCCAGCCCTTCGCCCATCCAGATAATTCTGGTGACACCAAGGTAGAGCGCAAGACGTTCTTCGATCTGCTGCCGGTTCAGATTCGGATTCCGGTTGGGGTTGAGCAGACACTGCTCGGTTGTCAGCAAAGTTCCCTCGCCGTCGACCGCAATCGACCCGCCTTCCAGCACCATCGGCCCATCATACAACCGCATGTCCAGCGCCTCGATGATGCGGCCACCAAAGGCCGAGTCGTTGTCATGCGGGCGGTACTTGTTGCCCCAGGCATTGAAACGCCAGTGCACGCCTGCCACCCCTTCCTGCCCGTCGGTCACAAAAGTGGGTCCGGAATCGCGTGCCCAGGAATCGTCAATGTCGACGGCAGCTATTTCGATCCCGCGTCCGATGGCCATTCGCGCCTCGTCGACATCCTGCGGCCGAACCGCCATTGTAACTTTCTCAAAGCCGGATATGGCACGGGCGACCTTTGCACAGGCGACCTGCGCCCTCAGAAGCCCTTCCGCTGAGCCCCAGGGCTCCAGCCGGCACGGCCAGGCCATCCACGTGCGGGCATGCCCGGCCCATTCGGCGGGCATGTAGAGCCCATCCCGCACCGGGCAACGATCATCGGCGTCAAGACGCTTTGTCATCGAAACGGGTGTTTCCTCGAGTTGCAACCGTCAGAACAATTTGCGAGTTTGTTTTCTCGCACGCCCGCGCCAAAATCGCAAAGGCTGCACACAGCTTTCAAAAGGAATTGCCATGACCGGACGCGTTGATGCCCGCCTGAAGGAATTATCGATCACCCTGCCCAAGGCAGTCGCACCGGTAGCCAACTATGTTCCATTCGTCGTCACCGGAAATCTCGTCTTCGTATCGGGCCAGGTAACGCTGGGCCCGAACGGACTTGAATATGTCGGCCAGGTTGGCAAGGACTTTACTGTCGAACAGGGCCAGGCGGCCGCCCGCCTGTGCGCACTGAACATCATCGCGCAGATCCGGGAAGCTTGCAGCGGCAACCTCGATCGCGTGACGCGATGCGTGAAGGTTACAGGTTTCGTGAATGCCATCCCCGGCTTCGCACAACACCCCGAAGTTATCAACGGTGCGTCGGACACGCTTGTGCAGGTGTTTGGAGACATCGGCAAGCATGCTCGCGCCGCTGTTGGCGCGGGTTCTCTCCCGCGCAACGTTGCAGTCGAAGTTGAAGCCGTCTTCGAGATCGCATAGCGGTCTGACATGACTGAAACCGCAGCGTGTTTGCACGAATCGCTCGAAGAGATCGACGCGGCGACATGGGACGCGCTGGCCAATCCCGCTGATGCTCCGTACAACCCCTTTGTGTCACATGCCTTTCTTCTGGCGCTGGAACAAAGTGGTTCTGCGACCACCGAAACCGGTTGGCAGGCGGCTCACCTCACGCTCGAGCAGGCCGGTACCGCGTGCGCGGCAGTGCCGATGTACATCAAGTCCCATTCATATGGAGAATATGTCTTCGATCATGGATGGGCCCAGGCCTTCGAGCGCGCGGGCGGACAGTATTATCCCAAGCTCCAGATCACAGTCCCCTTCACGCCGGCGACCGGCCCAAGACTTCTGACCGGCAACAACCCGAAGATCATTCCCCTGCTGACCGAAACAATCAAGCGGTTGACCGTGAAGATGGAACTGTCCTCTGCGCACATCACGTTTCAGAACCAGTCTGAAGCCGATGCTCTTGCAGCGCTGGGCTTTCTGCAACGATACGACCAGCAGTTCCATTGGCATAACGAGGGCTACACATGCTTTGGAGATTTCCTGACCCGCCTGTCATCAATCAAGCGAAAAAACCTGCGCCGCGAGCGCAACGAAGCGCTGTGCGCTGGAATCGAGGTGGAACTCCTGACCGGTTCCGACCTGAAGGAGCACCACTGGGACGCATTCTTTGGTTTTTATATGGACACCGGATCCCGCAAATGGGGCTCACCCTATCTTACGCGTGAGTTCTTTTCCCTGATCAACCAGAGCATGTCCAGAGACACACTGCTTGTCATGGCGCGCCGCAACGGGCGCTACATCGCCGGCGCATTGAACTTCATCGGATCTGAAACCTTGTACGGACGAAACTGGGGCGCAATCGAACACCATCCGTTTCTGCACTTCGAGCTCTGCTACTATCAGGCAATCGAATTTGCGATCTCTCGCGGCCTTAAGACCGTCGAGGCTGGAGCGCAAGGGGAACACAAGCTCGCGCGCGGCTACCTGCCCGTCCGTACCTGCTCATCGCACTGGATCGCTCACGCAGGCTTGCGCGACGCTGTCGCGCGTTACCTGAAGGACGAGCGGGTGGCGGTAAGTGAAAATATTGAAATCCTGTCCGGGCACAGCCCTTTCAAACGATATCCAGAATAGTGGAGCGCCAACATGGCCTATGATCCTCAGAATATTTTTGCAAAAATCATTCGCGGCGAAGCTCCGTGCTTCAGGGTCTTTGAAGATGCCAGCACCATTGCATTCATGGACGTCATGCCCCAGGCTGAAGGGCACACGTTGGTTATCCCGAAGGAACCAGCCGAGAACATCTTTGACTTGAGTACCGAGGGTGCGGCGTCCCTGCTTCAGACAACAAAAAGGGTCGCAGCCGCCGTCAAGCAGGTCACAGGCGCCCCGGGCATCCTTTTGGCGCAGCTGAACGGCGCCTCCGCAGGTCAAACGGTGTTTCACATCCATTTTCATATTATTCCAAGGTCTGCCGGCATTGACCTGAGCCTGCACGCGCGCGACAAAGCTGACTTCTCAAGACTGAAGGCGCTGGCAGACAGGATCGCTGCCGCCATTCAATAGGCCACTATCCATGACGAAGATTGCAATAATCGGCGCCAGCCGGGGCTGCGGACTGGAGGCCCTCAAGGACGCACTTGCACGTGGCTGGTCGGTAACCGCAGTCGCGCGAAACCCTGAACAGTCAGGCGTGAAGGACGCCCGTCTCGCCTGGTACAAGGGAGACGCGCGCAATGAGCTGCTGCTCGAACAGGCGATGAAGGGTTGTGATGCCGTGGCAGTTACCCTGGCAGCACCAATCGGACGCGAGCGCGTCACCCTGTTTTCCGACGCCGTCACAACGATCCTGACGGTGATGAACCGCCAGGGCGTCAAGCGCCTGGTGTTTCTGAGTGGCATTGGAGCAGGTGACAGCCGCGGCAGTGGCGGTTTCATCTATGAAAAAATCATGTATCCGATTGTTCTCGCCCGGAACTACGAGGACAAGAACCGCGCCGAGGCGCTGATCATGAAGTCACACAAGGACTGGACAATCCTGCGTCCTGGCTTGCTGAACAATCGCAAGCGCAAGGGACATGTTCAGGTTCTGGCGAAGCCTTCGGAATATCGTAACGGCAGCATCAGCAGGGCTGATGTCGGCCAGTATATTTGCGAGTGCATCAGGAACGGGATCAATATTCACGAAGCGCCCGTCCTGATCAGTTAGCCATTCGGCACAACCGATATCCGCATTTTCCCGGCTTCCGGCGCAAACATCACCAGAAACTTTCTTGTGACTTCGCACGCCGTTGCCGACCAGATTTCCTGCCACGGCAAATCGGGCTTTCGCACCATGCTGACGTTCGTATCCGAGATGAACGCACGCTCGTCGCAGTGCGAGCGACTGGCCATGCCATTCGCGAGCCTAAACACCAGTGCCAGCGTCTGCTGCTGGTACTTGAGACCCGCAACAGAGCGTCCAGGCACGCCGGCACGCAAGTCCGCAGGGGCCGCACCCCGCGGATATACGAACACATTGTGCGCCCTGTTCGCCCAGCAACCATGCGCAATCACCAGAAACCGCCACACACCCGGGCGCGCCGGGTCGACGCGAACCGACAGGTCATCCGCGTCAACGTAGTCAGCACCCGCAAATTCAAAGGTTCGCTTCATGCCGCAAGGTGGCGCAATCAGCCGGTCAAGATTGATCAGCAGGACGGCGATCCGGTTTGCCATTTGTGGCGTCGTCTCGCCACGCGCAAGCAACTGCGGAAAGTTTCCGCGGATGCTCACATTCTCTTCGGCAAATGCCACACCGGTCAGGAACAACAGTCCGATCGTGGTGACAAAGGTGCGGATCATTTGACCAGCTCTGGTTCCTGAGGCTCGGGCGCGCCGCCGTTATCGACGTCGTCGCCCTCTTCCGCAGGCTTCTTTGGCATTGGCGGAGCTTCAATGATGTCGAATGTGAGAGCCGACTTGTCGTCGTTCAGCATCACCCGGACCGTGCCGCCATGCAGCAGACGCCCGAACAGAATTTCATCCGCCAGTGGCTTCTTGATGGAATCCTGAATGAGGCGCGCCAGCGGCCGCGCACCAAACGCTTCGTCATAGCCGCGCTCGGCCAACCATCGTGTCGCCTCGGTAGAGAGTTCGAACGTGACATTGCGGTCGGACAATTGCGCTTCAAGCTGCAGCACGAATTTCTCGACCACACGTTCAACGGTGTCGGACGTGAGAGCCCGGAACGGCACCACGGCATCCAGACGGTTTCGGAACTCGGGGGTGAACAGACGCTTGATGGCTTCGCTGTCTTCACCTTCGCGCTTGCCGCGGCCAAACCCGATCGACTCCTTGGCGGCATCCGAGGCGCCGGCATTCGTCGTCATGATGAGTACGACATTGCGGAAGTCGATCTTCTTGCCATTGTGATCGGTCAGCTTGCCGTGATCCATCACCTGCAGCAGGATGTTGAACAGGTCTGGGTGTGCCTTCTCGATTTCATCGAGCAGCAGCACGCAATGCGGATGCTGGTCGACGCCGTCGGTCAGCAACCCACCCTGGTCAAAGCCCACATAGCCCGGAGGCGCGCCGATCAGGCGGCTCACCGAATGGCGTTCCATGTATTCCGACATGTCAAAGCGCAGAAGTTCGACGCCCAGGATCTTGGAAAGCTGGCGTGCCACTTCTGTCTTGCCAACGCCCGTGGGGCCTGAAAACAGATAGCAGCCGATCGGCTTCTCCGGATCGCGCAGACCGGCCCGAGCCATCTTGATCGCCGCAGCCAGCACCTTGATGGCATCGCCTTGTCCGAACACGACATGACTGAGATTCAGTTCAAGGTCGCGCAATGACTCCGTATCGCTCTGCGAAACCGACTTGGGTGGGATGCGTGCCATTTTCGAGATCACTTCTTCGATCTCTTGAACGTCAATGACCTTTTTGCGCTTTGCTTCCGGCAACAGCATCTGCGATGCGCCGGTTTCGTCGATCACGTCGATCGCCTTGTCCGGAAGCTTTCGGTCATTGATGTATTTCGCCGACAATTCGACGGCGGCCTTCACAGCCTCGTTCGTATAGCGAACCTTGTGGTATTCCTCGAAATAGGGTTTGAGCCCCTTCAGGATCTTGATCGCATCAGGAATTGACGGCTCACCCACATCGATTTTCTGGAAACGCCGTGCAAGCGCACGGTCCTTTTCGAAGTGCTGGCGGAATTCCTTGTAGGTCGTCGAACCGACGCAGCGCAGCGTACCCGATTGCAGCGCAGGCTTAAGCAGGTTCGACGCATCCATGGCGCCACCGCTCGTCGCGCCTGCACCGATCACGGTGTGAATCTCATCGATAAAGAGGATCGCGCCCTTGAACTGCTCGAGTTCCTTGATGACGTTCTTGAGGCGCTCTTCGAAATCGCCGCGATACCTTGTCCCCGCGATCAGCGATCCCATGTCGAGCGAGAAAATAGTGCAGTCCCGAAGCACTTCGGGCACTTCATTGTTGATGATCTTGCGTGCCAGACCTTCGGCAATCGCGGTCTTGCCCACGCCGGGATCACCGACGAGCAACGGATTGTTCTTCTGTCGGCGACAGAGGATCTGAATTGTCCGGTCGACTTCAGTCTCGCGACCGATCAGAGGATCAATCTTGCCCAGACGCGCCTTGGCATTCAGATTGACGCAATAGGCCTCAAGCGCCTCGTTGCCCGACTTGGCGGATTTTTCGCCGTCTTCTTCGTCTTCAGAACCGCGCACCGAGCGCGTTTCGCTTGCACCAGGGCGCTTGGCGATCCCGTGGCTGATATAGCTCACGGCATCGTAGCGCGTCATGTTTTGTTCGCTTAGGAAATAGGCGGCGTGGCTCTCGCGTTCTGCAAAAATTGCGACAAGAATATTGGCGCCCGTCACTTCTTCACGACCCGAAGACTGCACGTGGATGACGGCACGCTGGACAACACGCTGGAACCCGGCTGTCGGCTTGGCGTCTTCGCCGTCATCGACCACGAGGGTCGACAACTCTGTGTCGACATAACCCGTCAGTGTCCGTTTGAGGGCGTCGATATCAACGTTGCACGCCCGCATGACGGCCGTGGCGTCCTGATCTTCGATCAGAGCCAGCAAGAGGTGTTCAAGTGTTGCGTACTCATGGTTTCGCTCATTCGCGAGCGCCATGGCCCGGTGAAGCGTTGCTTGCAGGGACTTAGAAAAACTGGCCACTGGCTATGCCTTTCTCAAAACTGGACTGACCCAACGCTGCCACTTTTGCCGGACCGCCACTTTGCCGGAATGTTCGACACTATCACTCTTTCTCAAGTGTGCACTGCAGCGGGTGCTGGTGGCGCTGGGCAAATGCAATCACTTGCGCAACCTTGGTTTCCGCCACTTCATAGGTATAAAGACCACATATGCCGACACCCTGCCGATGCACTTGCATCATGATGACTTCCGCATCCTCCCGCCCCTTGTTGAAGAACCGCTCAAGGACGTGCACTACAAATTCCATGGGTGTGTAGTCGTCATTCAGCATCAACACCTTGTACAGGCTTGGCTTCTTTGTCTTGGGACGCGTTTTCGTCACCAGACCCGTCGATGGGCCCTGACCGTCCCGGTCTCCATTTTGCTTAGTCATGCGTGTTGCAATGTATTCCGCGCTGCGAACTGCTGTTCGTTCATTCTATTACATAAGATGCGTCCGCAAAATTGGAAGCACTTGTTTTTTTGGCAAGTTGCGGAAACTTAAGAGGAAATTGGCTCAATAGAGCGGTTGAGCTCCCGAACCCAGCCCAGGCTGCGCGCCCGGTTTACCCCCAGATCAGATCGCCCGTAGACCGATCTGGAATAGATGGCGAGCGTCGAATTTCCGCCTTTTGCGTCCAGAAATTTCACCGCGACCAGGTCGGGAAACCTGAGCAGGAATGAGCGGACAACGAAATCATCATAAAGCCCGGCGTCATCGCTGAAACTGTGCGACACCCGCGGCTGGGCAATCGCCACGCGAAGGAATTCCTGGCGAAGCCTGGCAGCAGCAACGGCGTAGACAGGCGATTTAACATCCACCTTGGCGATTTCACAAAGCCCCTCTGGTGCCATGAGAAACGTGTTCGGCGTGCGGGCGCGCTTGAGTGTCGGAAAATCGATGCGCTGGATCTGGCTCATGATGCGCATTGTAGTCTGTTTGGCATGACAAGAAAAAGGGTCCGGAAGCACTTGCTCCCGAGCCCTTTGCATTCATCGTAAACGATGCGAGGACGAGCTTATTCAGCAGCGCGGCTGAACGGAGCCTTGAATTCCTGCATCTTTTCCGTCATCTGCGAAAAGCGCGTGCTGAACGGCTCTGAAGCCTGCTTCGCCGCATCCATCCACATGTCGTTCAGTTTTGTCGCTTGAGCGACGTACGCATCAAGCGCCGACTTCGCGAAATCCGTTTGCAGTTCCCAAGCTTCGTGGAAGCTCTTCGCGCCCGACACGGCCTTGAATGCGGAAACGCCGTCTTCGACCTGCTGCTTGGAGAAGTTGAACACTTCGCCATTCACGCGTTCTGCTGTCTTTGCGAACACAGTTGCAGCCTGCATGTAGGCTTCAACATTACCCTTACCGAAGCTCGAAAATTGCTCGAGGCCTTTTGTAACTGTCTCAAATCCGTTCTTCATAGCTTCACTCCCATTCTTCAAATCGATGTCCCTGGATCTGATCGCGCCTTATCAATGACGCTTCGAAGCCGGGGATCGGGGTTCTCCATCCTGACTGCCGGATTTCCGACAGGAACTGCGCCTCAGCGCCGCCCTGACAGAAAATGCTGCAGTGCAACATGAGAGTTATATGGTGTCGCCCGCTCGTATGTCAAGAATTTTTTGTGCACTGCACAATAAACAAAAAGCCCGGAAACTGCCAACATTAACCAAAAATAAACTGGATTTGCTCATATGATTAGGATTAGCGGCCTTGGCACGCCCGCTGAAGCGAGCGCGTCAGGCGCGACCCCTTCAGGATGATTGGCAAATGTTAATGCTTTCCAATCTGGCAAAATCTGACAAACTGCCGCAATTGTGGTCGGGCAAGGGGGCGTTCGGCGCGATGATTGGTCTGAGAATTGCTGCCTGGTGTGCCATGTTGAAATTCCTCAGTGAAGGGATCTGAAACGAGACATGGTTAGGCGCGTGCGGCCGTTTTATCTGTTTGTGACAATTCTTACTCTGCTCGCGGTCGTGCTGACGGCTGCGACGGCTGATGCTGGCCGCAAGAAGCGCCACAAGGTCCAGCGCTATCACGCACCGGAACCGTACGTCGAAAAGGGTGCGGCCATCGTGATCGACGCCAGCTCGGGCAAAGTTCTCTACGAGCGCATGGCGAATGAGACGCGTTATCCCGCCTCGCTCACCAAGATGATGACCCTGTATTTGCTGTTCGAGCAGCTCGACAAGGGCAACGTCTCGATGACGACCACGATCACCGCGACACCTTACGCCGCTTCACAGGACCCGACCCGTCTCGGTCTCGAAGCCGGCGACACGTTGACGGTCGAGGACGCCATCAAGGCAATCATTGTACGCTCCGCAAACGACGTTGCGGTCGCCATAGCCGAGAAGCTTGGCGGCACGGAATATCAGTTTGCATCCAGGATGACCGCCAAGGCACGCGAACTTGGCATGATGAACACAAGCTTCGTGAATGCGTCGGGACTTCCCGACGAAAACCAGCGCTCTACAGCGTTTGACCTCATGTTGCTTAGCCGCAGGCTTGTTGCCGACTTTCCCGAATTCTACCCCTATTTCCGGCTCCAGAGTTTTGTCTGGGGTGGCAGGAGTTATGAGGGACACAACAACCTGCTGAAATTCTTCGATGGCGCAGACGGTTTGAAGACCGGCTACACACGCATGTCAGGCTTCAATCTGGCAAGTTCCGCGACCCGCCAGAGCACGCGTCTTATTTCAGTCGTGATGGGCGGACGCACGGCGCGCGAACGGGATTCGCTGACGGCCCAGTTGCTGGAAACCGAGTTTTCCAAACTCGGACTTGGTCGGGCGGCGCCCGTCATCATGGCAATGTCGCCGCTCGTCCTTGACGAAGAGGAAGCCGCAGCTGCGGCTGCAGACTCGGCCACCGACACGAAACCGTCGGCCAGTGAACACGCTGCCGCCCAACCATCGTCATCGTCTCGCCCCATCACCGCTTCATTCGTTCCCGCAGCTGCTGCGGCAGATTTCGGTCAGGGCGATACCGCGGATCAGACCCGCGCAACCCCGCCCGCAGCCAATGGCAAGTGGGGCATACAGGTTGGCGCTCACTCTTCACGTGACAACGCTGAAATCCAGATGCGCTCCGTCAAGAACCAGATGCGCGACCTGCTGACATCCGCTGGTAGCGCAATCGTTCCCCTGGACGTGAACGGCAACACGTTTTACCGCGTCAGGTTTGGAGCATTCTCGCCGAAGAAAGCAGAGAACCTTTGTGACCAGATCCAGAAGCGCGGGGTCAGTTGTCTGGTTGTCACCGACGGCGCCTGGGACCAGTCAAACGCCAGCGCCTCGCGACCACTCGCGGTCCGCTAGCCTGCCGCCAACGCCTTGCCAAGGTGCGGCAGCCTCAGCGCTGATACCAGCCCCCTGACTTCTGCCCGCGCTGCAATCTGCGCCATGGTGAGCCCTCGCTCCTTGCCTTCGATCAGGTCGAGCACCGTCAGGCCCTTGGGAAACAATTCGCGATAGATCACGCGCTCGCTCAGTCCCGGCGCAAGCCTGAAGCCGATGCGTTGCGACAGCTTCTGCAGCGCATTTGCCACGCGCTTCTTGTTATGTGTCTCCATCGCAGTCATGCGATTGCGAACGACGAGCCAGTCAATCGTGCGGCGCTGCTGGACCATTTGCTTCTTGCGGCTCTCCCACACGAACTCCGCATAGACGCTGGGTGACTTTGCCTCGAAGGTCTGCGGATCAAGCGTTGCCAGCAGGTCGAAGTCGACAAAGCTGTCATTGAGCGGCGTCACGATCGTCGACGCCATGGCGTGAGCCGCACGCCCGAGTGCCGTATCCGCCCCCGGACAGTCGACGACGATGACATCGCACTCCTCGCGCAGGTCGTTCACCGCTGCCTCAAATCGTTTCGCATCATCGGCTTCGGAAAGCGTCCGGGTTTCCCGGTCCGATGGCTGCAGCCTGATCAGCTTCGGCAGCGTCAGCAACTTGGACTGCAGGTCTGACCACTGCACGCGGTTGGCAAAGAAGTGCGTCAGCGTTTGCTGCCGGTGATCAAGATCGATCAGGCCGACGCGCAACCCCGCCTGCAGCAGGCCCGCAGCCAGATGGATGGCGACGGTCGACTTGCCCGACCCGCCTTTCTCATTGCCGACTACAATCAGCGATGTCGCAAACCCCGGCATGCACCCCACGCAAATTCACAAGCGGCACTGATTCGCCGCCGCCTCGAAAACTAGCACTGCCATGCGCCACGACGAAATTCCTCCAGTCATCCTGCTCGCCATGCGGCACGAAGTGCTGCTGTGCGCTGCAATGCGTCCAGGATGACCCGATTTGCTAACTCGCCGTGTCCCCCAGCGACAACAGGCTGGCATTGCCGCCGGCGGCGGTCGTGTTGGTGCAGGCCGTACGCTCCACCGCAAAACGGTGCAGGTAGTGTGGACCACCAGCCTTCGGCCCTGTGCCCGATAGGCCTTCGCCTCCAAACGGCTGCACACCAACGACGGCGCCGATCTGGTTGCGGTTCACATAGAGATTGCCAACGCGCGCGCGGGCACGAATGAAATCGGCAGTCTCCTGGATGCGCGTGTGAACGCCCAGCGTCAGACCGTAACCCGTGAGATTGATGGCATCGCACACCTTGTCGAGTGCACTCGCCTGATACCGGACCACGTGCAGGATTGGTCCAAACACTTCACGCTCGAGACGAGAGATCGCATCGATCTCATAGGCTTGGGGCGCAAAGAAGAATCCGTCACGCGTCTCGTCGCTCAGCGTCGCCTGCGCAATCAGCCGCCCCTCGCCCGACATGCGCTTGGCATGGGCTTCAAGCATGGCAAGAGCTTCAGCGTCGATCACCGGCCCGATATCCGTGTCAAGCTTCATCGGATCGCCGACCTTCAATTCGGCAACAGCGCCCGCGAGCAGCTTCAGCACCTTGTCGGCGATATCGCTCTGCAGGAACAGCACGCGCAGGGCCGAACAGCGTTGGCCGGCACTGTCGAAAGCCGACGTCACCGCATCGCGCACAAGCTGCTCGGGTAAGGCGGTGGAGTCTGCGATCATCGCGTTCAGGCCGCCCGTTTCCGCAATGAAGGGCGGAATGGGTCCATCGCGCTCGGCAAGCATGCGATTGATCCGTCGCGCCGTGTCGGTACCACCCGTGAAAGCAACACCTGCAATGCCGGGGTTGCGCACAAGCGCACCGCCAACGGTCGGGCCATCGCCCGGCAGGAAGTGCAGCACGTCGGCCGGAACACCAGCCTCATGCAGCAGGCGCACCGCGACATAGGCCGTCAGTGGCGTCTGCTCGGCAGGCTTTGCAACAACCGCATTGCCAGCCGCCAGCGCGCCGGCAATCTGCCCCGTGAAAATCGCAACCGGAAAATTCCAGGGGCTGATACAGGCAAACGTGCCGCGCCCGTGCAGCGACAGCTCGTTACGCTCACCCGTTGGGCCTGGCAGAATTTGCGGTCCCGAGAATTCGGTCCGCGCAAGCCCCGCATAGTACCGCAGGAAATCAATTGCTTCGCGCACATCCGAAATACCGTTCGAGATCGTCTTGCCGGCTTCGCGCACGCACAGCCCGATCAGGACGGCCGCGTCGCGCTCAAACAGGTCCGCAGCCTTGGCCAGGATGTGCGCGCGCTTCGCGCCACCCTGCGCATCCCAAGCAAACTGCGCTGCAGACGCGGCCCTGACCGCGGCGTCGACATGCGCGGACGTAGCTTCAATCACGCTTCCAACCCGCCGCGACTTGAGCGACGGATCAAACATCATGCGCGACGTGCCAGCTTGCGCTTGTCCGCTGACAAGCGGCAAGGCATCAACCGGCTGCGCCATCGCTTCACCAATCGCTTTCACAAGCGGTTCGGCCCGCGTGGGGTCACTGAGCAACACGCCCTTCGAGTTCAGCCGGTCTTCGAACAGATTGACCGGCAGCGGGATACGTGGATGCGATTTCTGGGACATGGCTTCAACCTGATCGACCGGATCGGCGATGATGGATTCAATGGGTGCTTCGTCGTCGGCAAGGCGGTTCACGAATGATGTATTGGCGCCATTCTCGAGCAGGCGGCGCACAAGATAGGCAAGCAGGTCCTCATGCGCACCAACGGGCGCATAGATGCGGCACTGCACGCCCAGATGCTCGGCACCCACCGCTTCGTCATAGAGCTCTTCGCCCATGCCGTGCAGCCGCTGGAACTCGTAGTCATCACGATTGCCCGCCAGCGCTTTCACGGCCGACAGAGTATGCGCGTTATGCGTCGCGAACATCGGGAAGAACGACTTGCGGTCAGCGAGCAACATCCGCGCGCAGGCCAGATACGACACATCCGTCGACGCCTTGCGCGTGAACACGGGATAGCCCTCGATGCCCATCTCCTGCGCCCGCTTGATCTCGCTGTCCCAGTAGGCGCCCTTCACCAGTCGTACCGGCAACCGACGCGCATGGCGCGCGGCAACACCCGCAAGATAGTCGATCACCGCAGGCGCGCGCTTCTGATAGGCCTGCACTGCAAGACCAAGACCTTCCCAGCCCTTCAGTTCAGGTGCCGCCGCCAGCGCCTCGAATATGTCGAGTTGCACCTCAAGCCGGTCTGCTTCCTCGGCGTCAATCGTAAACCCGATCCCGGCCTGCTTGGCCGCCACACACAAAGGCAGCAGCCGCGGCATGATCTCGGGCATCACGCGGTTCATCTTCAGGAACTCAAGCCTTGGATGAACGGCCGAGAGCTTCACCGAAATCGAGTTGCGCGTGAACACATCACCGGCCCGCGACTGCTCGTGCTTCGCAATCGAGGCGATCGCGTCTGCATATGACCGCGCATAGCGTTCCGCATCATCGCGTGTCATCGCCGCTTCGCCCAGCATGTCAAACGAGAAACGGAACCCGCGCTTGGCGGCATCGTTGCCGTGCTTCAGCGCCTCGGCGATCGTGCGCCCCAGCACAAACTGCCCGCCCATGATCCGCATCGCGGTGGTCATGGCCTGGCGGATGATGGGCTCTCCGCTGCGATGGACTAGCTTGCCGAAAATCGCGGTCCAGTCCTGCGCGCCCTCGCCGAGCTTCACGACATGTCCCGTCAGCATCAGCGCCCAGGTCGATGCGTTCACGAACACCGACGACGACTGTCCCAGATGCTTGTCCCAGTGCGCGCTGCCGATCTTGTCCTTGATGAGCTTGTCGGCAGTCTCGGCGTCGGGCACACGCAGCAGCGCCTCTGCAAGGCACATGAGAACGACACCTTCTTCCGTCGACAGCGCGTACTGGTGCAGGAACGCATCAAGGCCGCCGCGCTTGCGCTGCGCACGCACGCGCTGCACGAGATCACGCGCCAATGCCTCGGTCTGCGCACGTTCAGTGGCACTCAGCCGTGCGCGCGGAAGCAGTGCCTCAACGGTCGACGTCTCGTCCGCCAGATAGAGCCGCGCCATCACCTGGCGTGCAGAGTCAGTGTTCATGGGACGGGACATTCCTATGGTCCGTCAGTGCTTGCAAGCGGCATGAACAGCGACATTCACCGCCTGAAGATGATTGTCGGCGAACCCTTGTATGCTGTACGTGCGAACTCGACATAACCGTTCTTCTCGGCGACACGAAGCGACGGCAAATTGTCGGGACTGATGATGCAGCATGTCGTTTGTTGCGGCAGCGCCTTGTCTCCCCATTTCAGCACCGCCGAAAGCGCCTCACTGGCATAGCCGTGTCCCTGCGCCCAGGGCGCCAGGGCCCAGCCGCTCTCGGGCATGCCCGCAAGCGACGGCCTGATCTCGCGCTTTGAATCCGCAAATCCGATCTCCCCGGCGAACAGACCCGACGTCTTCTCCTGGATCACCCAATAGCCATAGCCCATCAGCGACCAGTGTCCTGAGTACCGCAGCAGGCGAAACCATGTCTCCTGGACGGACGACGGCGACCCGCCAATGAACAGCGTCACGGCGGGATCCGACCACATCTGTGCACAATCCTCGAAGTCATCAAGCGTGTGCGCCCGCAGGATCAATCGCTCGGTTTCGACAGTCGGGGCCACGAACGCGCCACTCATTACAAACTCCCAGCGGACCTTCCCGGCAGGTCATGTTTTCTGGAGAACAGGCGAAAACGCACCCTGCCAGTGTGAATTGCCAATCATGTCAGATGCGCATCTAACCCGCTTTGGCGAGCCTTGCAAAACAGCAAGATCAAAAGAGATGGGCAAAATCTTGTGGGTGATGGCGCAAGGCAGGTGGCCCAAACCGGGTTTGCAAAGGCTTGTGTGATCCCCGGAGCCGCCGGGCACAGATTCCTACACTATCCATCTGCAGCGCCGAATAGAGCCGAAAGCGCCGAAAACAAAAAGAGAACAAATTGCCGCAGGGCAGCGACGGCGGAAAGGTGCGGAGCAAAAAAAATGTCTCACGCGAAGACGCGAAGAAAAAGGATTCACGCAAAATCGCCAAAAAATGGAAAAAACGCAAACAGTTGCATTGAAGCGAAACCGGAGTGCCTGAAAATTTCGGCGCGCGAAGCGCGCCAAGAAAGGCGCTTCAGCTGCTGATGCGCGTGGTACTTGATACTCTATTTGCGTTTCAATTCTTTTCGCGATTTCGCGTGAACCCTTTTTCTTCGCACCTTCGTATCTTCGTGTGAGACTACTTCTTGCTGATCAGCTGGCCATCACAACAACCCCAGCTCCGCCAGCTCCCGTCGCAGCTTATCAGGCATCTCACCCGCAGCGCCCTTGCCGATATCAGGTGGCGCTTCCTTCGGATCGAGATAGCGCCAGCCCTGGAACGCGCGACGTGGGCGCGGGCTGACCAGCACGATCTCCTTGTCATAGACAAGGTGACAGCGCGGTATGCCTTCCTTGTCGACGAATGGTCGGATGTCGATGAGATGTTGGCGCACGGCAGTATAGCCCTTGATCACCCAGTAGAGCGATCCACCATCAAGCACCTCATCCCGTCGCTTGGGCACCATGCGCGTGGTGTGCCGGAGCTCAGGCTTGATCCCTCGCTTCTTCTGCGCAGCAATGTGCTCCTTCTGCCAACTGCGCAGGTCGTCGATTGTATCAACGCCGACGCAGAGCTTGATGATGTGAAGGGTCATGCGGGGTTACGCCCTTCCCGCAAGAGCGTCGCACCCCATCCCCCGCAGCATCGCTGGCGCGACGCGCGGGTACTTCCCCATTTCATGGGGAAGACAATGCGTGGCGCGGATTGGCTGTCTTCCCCATGAAATGGGGAAGTGGCTGCGCAGCGCGGAACGCGCTGCTGCAGACGATGGGGTCCTACGCCTCGAACGCAACAATCACAGCTCCCTCGCTCACCTGATCACCGGCCTTGAACGGTGCACTCTTCACCGTGAAGTCACCCGGCGCCGTCAGCGTGTGTTCCATCTTCATCGCTTCCATCACGGCAAGCGCCTGGCCTTTTCGAACCTTGTCGCCAGCCTTCGTCATCATCTGGATGATCTTGCCAGGCATCGGTGCGCGCAATTCGTTCGCAGCCATCGCACCATGATCGCTGGCATCAAGCGGATCATGGACTTCAAAGGTGAAGGTACGCCCTTTCACCATCACGAACATCAGTCCCGCAGTGACAACGCTGCCAGCCACGCGTCGTCCGGCGCAGATGACCTCGATCGAAGCGCCATCAATCCGTCGCGCGGTCACTTCGCGGGTTTTACCATTCACGCCGAACTGCCAGCCTTCGCCCTGATAGGCAACGGTCACTTCGCGATCAACCCCACCCTGCTTCAGCTTCAGCGTTTCCGTGCGTGGCGCTGCACCCAATCGCCAGCCATCAAGCTTTCCCCACGGGGACTGCGCGTCAGAAGCATCACGCCGTGTCAGCAGGACGCTCGACACCGCAAGCGTCAGCGCATCATCGGCAAGCCCCGCAGGCATCGCGATCAGTTCAGCCTTGTGCCGGTCAATGAAGCCCGTATCGATACGACCCTGCACCATCGCATCATGGCGCAGCGTGGTGATTAGGAACCCCAGATTGGTCCGCACGCCCGCAACCTCTGCCGTCTCAAGCGCGTCCGAAAGCGTCCCCAGCGCCCCTTCACGTGTGCGGTTCCACGCAATGACCTTTGCAATCATCGGGTCATAGAACATCGACACCTCGCCGCCTTCGGCGACACCGGCATCAATGCGCACATGCTCCTGTGGTTCAGGCAACCTCAGGCGTGCAAGTCGCCCTGTCGACGGTAGGAAGTTTTTCGCCGGATCCTCGGCATAGAGGCGCACCTCAACGGCATGACCGTCGATGCGAAGATCCGACTGGTGAACCGGAAGCCTGTCACCCTGCGCCACCCGCAACTGCCATTCGACCAGATCGTGGCCCGTGACCATCTCGGTGACGGGATGCTCGACCTGCAGGCGCGTGTTCATTTCCATGAAAAAGAAGTTGTCGGTGGAAAGCCCCTGCGAGCCATCAACGATGAACTCGACCGTCCCCGCCCCCTGATAGCCAATCGCTTTCGCACAGGTAACAGCTGCATCGCCCATCTTTTTGCGCATCGCATCAGTCATGCCGGGTGCCGGCGCTTCCTCGATGACTTTCTGGTGGCGTCGTTGCAGCGAGCAGTCGCGCTCGAACAGGTGAACCGCATTTCCGCGGGCGTCAGCAAAGACCTGGATCTCGATATGGCGCGGTGTCTGGACATACCGTTCGATGAGCACTCGCGCATCACCAAAGGCGGACTTCGCCTCTCGTTGCGCCCCTTCAAGTGCCTTTGTAAAGTCCGACGCATTGTCGACGCGGCGCATGCCCTTGCCACCACCACCGGCGACAGCCTTGATCAGTACCGGATAGCCGATCTTGCCCGCCTCGCGCGCGAGGTGCTCTATCGACTGGTCCTCGCCGAAATAGCCCGGCACGACCGGCACACCAGCCTTGATCATCAGCGCCTTGGCAGCGTCCTTCAGCCCCATGGCGCGAATGGCGCTTGCGGGCGGCCCGACAAACACAAGCTTCGCCTTGGCGCAGGCATCGGCGAATTCGGGATTCTCCGAAAGAAAACCATAGCCCGGGTGAATGGCCTGCGCGCCCGATTTTGCAGCTGCCGCAATGATCGCATCAATGTTCAGATAGCTCTCGCGCGCTGCCGCAGGCCCGATATGGACCGCCTCGTCGGCGGTCGCCACATGCAGCGAATTTGCATCCGCATCCGAATACACAGCGATCGTGCGAATGCCCAACCGCTTCGCAGTGCGCATCACGCGGCACGCAATCTCTCCGCGATTGGCAACAAGAAGTGAGGAAAACATCAGCGCCCTACTCTGCCCACTTTGGCTTGCGCTTCTCCAGGAACGCCGACAGGCCTTCCTTGGCTTCATCGCTCGCACGCCGCTCTGCAATGCGCCGCGACGTGTCTGCCATGATGTGCTTGTCGATCGGTCGGCCTTCGACGGCGTCGATCAGTTCCTTCGCTGCATGGATGGCACCCGGCGCACAGGCAAAGATGTGCTGCACCAGACGCTCGGACTCCCTGGCAAGTTCGTTGTTGTCTTCGACCAGGATATGGACAAGACCCAGCGCATGCGCGGTCGATGCATCAAAGCGTTCGGCGGTCAGGAAATAACGATGTGCCGCGCGCGACCCGATGGCGCGAATGACATAGGGAGATATAACGGCCGGAATAATGCCAAGCTTTACTTCCGACAGCGCGAAGGACGCAGTCTTCGTGGCAATCGCCATGTCGCACGCCGACAGCAGTCCACAACCACCTGCCATTGCCGCACCATGTACAAGCGCGATCGTCGCTTGTGGGAGCGTGTGCAACAGGTGGAGCATGCCCGCCATGTCACCGGCGTCTTCCTTGTTGTCAGTCGCCGACCAGTCGGCTGCGGCTCGCATCCACGCAAGATCGGCGCCAGCAGAGAAGCTGGGACCCGCACCCTCGAGCAGCACGACGCGAACGCCGTCAGCCGTCCGCAGCGTTTCAAAGATATCCTTGAGGCGGTTGATCACATCAGGATTGAACGCGTTGTGCACCTTGGGACGGTTCAGGGTGACCACCGCAACGCCGGCACGCGTGGTGTTCAGCAGGACGGTATCTTCGATGGCCTCAGTCATGGGCGGCAAGCTCCTCGGATCGGACATGAAATCCTTGTAGCCCCTCTCCATTACCCGGAGAAGGACCAACAGTGGCTAACTCGCCTGTTCAAAAGGGATAAGTGCCCGCCTAGTGGTGCCCGCTGTCGTGGGCATGGCCGCCGGAACCACCAAGCATGATCGTCTTCACAAGGAAGAAGATCGAAATCACGATCAGATAGCCGGCAAACAGCGAGGCGAGATACTTCCAGTAGTCGAGTTCGACCACCGGCGGCAGTTTGAATGCAGCACCATTGGCGAGCACAGGGATCATCACTGTCAGGGCAACATTCGCAACCACGGCCACAATCGCCGTGACCGGAAGGCGCCGCCAGCTAGGCATCATGTACGCAAGAACAGCCGCGATCAGCAGTCCCTGCACGCCGTTGACGTGATAGAACCCGGTCTGGAAATAGCTCAGCACGATCTGAAGAACTTCTTTGGCTTGTTCCATGTCACTCTCCATTCAGTTCCGCGGCCAGTTTCCCCGGACATCAAGCATCCGGGCTTCACGCCCGCCACAATGACTTTTCAACGTCTCTCGCGAGCATGCCCGCGGCTGCAATTCCTTGTCCAGACACACACGGACCTCACCGATGTCATTGCGGCGGCACGTGACTAAAATACCCGCCTGAGAAAGCCCCGGATTTGCGTCAAGAAACGCCCGCCTGACATCGTTGGCCGTAATTCTTATCACGCTTTGCGGCTGTTTGAAGGCCTTTGGCACCCTGATGCCATCCACGGCGAGTGCAGCCGCAGCATAATAATCGGCCTGCGTGAGCCCCGAGCAGGTGCCGTGCTTTTCCCACTCGTGCTGAACCAGGTTCTCGGATGGCGAGAGCTTCAGCGCTTCCTGCAACACATTACCGGTGAGGCGCCGCGGCTCCTTGCTCTGACAGCTCTCTGGATACCCACGCTCGTTCTGCGGCCAGAGACCATGCAGGACAAATCCATAAGGCCGCCCCGAACGGCACTGCAGGTCATCATCACGCCCCGCTCCCTCATCGCCCGAACAATGCGTCGGCGACCAAGAAAGCGTCAGCAGGTAGAAATCGAAGTTGCCGTCGCTGACGGGAGCCTTTGGAGCGGTTGTTGAAACGGGAACTGTCTCAGGCTGTGTCGGTGACGCGGCCTCAACGGGACGCACTGACGTATTGTGCCTTTCGCCAAACCCAAAGCGTTGCTGCAGCAGCGCAAGCCCGATCATCAAAATGACCGCCAGCGCGGTCCGGATCATTGTCTGAGGACTTTTTGGCATGCGTGTCTGGTCCGGAATGATTCACCGATGAAGGCAGATGTTATCAGCGACTGCGTCCGGCGCATAATTGGGCTCAATATCCCAAACCCCGTCATGGCCGCGTCGCGCGGCAGCGCGTACCGGCCACCCAGAATCTCCACAAGTCCATCTGCAGCCCACCCGACGCCCGAATTGAAACGCTGCGCGCTCTTCGACAAAAACTCAGGCTGCAACTGGGTGGCCGGTACGCGCTGCCGTTTTGTGTCAATCCTTTTTCGACCAGGCGCCCTTGGCCCTCACGCTTTCGACGTGATCCTCATATTCCGTATGAAGCCTTGTCGCGTCCCACTCGACAAACGCATCATAGTTCGCTCGTCCAACCAGCAAGCGGCCGAACCAGCGGGCGATGCCAAGCGGCGCACCACTTCCACCGCCCCAATGGTATTGGAATCTGTCAGCCGCTCCACCCAGAAGTGCAAGGAAACCCGCAAAGTAAATTCCTTTCTCGATCGAAGGCCATTCGGTTAGATAGCCCAACAGCGATCCCATAAGTATCGAGCCCAGCGACGCCGACAACAAATACGTCACGAGCGGCGAACGATGCCTAAACCGAGGCCAAATGATGGATCTGAATTTCATGAATGAAATCAGGTGTACGCCAAGCAGCAGGTTTCCTCTAAACACTTCAAAAAACGGGCTGCTGAAAAATGAACCAATATTGAATTCCTGCCCCGCATTGACCACTTCGATAGCCGCAGCCAGAGCAACAGGGATATAGAACACTATAGACAGCACAAAATAGCACCAGACCAGATGCGCGGAAACTTCGACGACGTACGCGATGAAACCTTGACCCTTTGACGACATTGTAACAGCCTTGTCTTTCACATCCTGAACACACCAAACTTCGTCTTCGGGATCGGCGCGTTCAGCGTGGCACTCAGCACCACCGCAAGCGCGGTCCGTAACATCGACTGCGGATTCTTTGGCATGCGGATCAGGTCCGGATTGATTCACCGATAGCGGTAGACATTATCAGCGACCGCGTCCGGCGCATAATTGGGCTAAATATCCCTAACCCCGTCATGGCCGTGTCGCGCGGCAGCGCGTACCGACCACCCAGAATCTCCGCAAGCCCACCCAACGCCTGAATTGAAACGCCGCGCGCTCTTCGACACACACTCAGGCCGCAACTGGGTGGCCGGTACGCGCTGCCGCGCGACACGGCCATGACGAAACTTTTTGATGTTTGGGCCTGTTTGACTCACAGGCATGCGCGACTGAAATATCAGAGCGTGCACTATACTAATTGGCAAACGGTTCTAGACCCGCAGCCGGATCGAAGAAATCTTTTGCCGATTTCCAACCCAGAAACAAAGCCAGCAGCGGCCTCATCACCCACCGAAGCCCTGTATAGTACCAGTGAAGAAATGAACCCAACGCGAGATAGCCAGCCGCAGCGAACGCGCCAGCGCACACAGTCACTGCCAAAAACACCAATACTGAATAATTCCTGTCAGCATCCCCAAATCGCACGAACTCGATGAGATACTGAGACAGCCCCATATCTTGTCCCCAAAACCCGTACAGAAACCACACAATTTGAGTGAGAACGTGCCCCACAACAATAGACCAAAGCAATTGTACAATCGGTGTTACTAGCGGAAATTTCGGCCACACGATCACCGGAGAACAAAGCACTGTAACAACCTGCAAAAATGAAATGGCCCCGGGCCTCAGCAAATCCAGCGCCACGTTGGAATTGTCGACTTCCGGATTCGAGATACTGTGCAAAAGGCCTAGCAGCAGATAAAACACATAAAACACAACCCAACAACGCACCAGTTGCAGCATCATCAGGAACGGGAATAGCAAGACATTTTTCACAGCGGCCACCATCGTCACATCCTGAACACACCAAACTTCGTCTTCGGGATCGGCGCGTTCAGTGTGGCGCTCAGTGCCAGCGCAAGCACGCGCCGCGTATCACTGGGCGCGATGATGCCATCATCCCACAGCCGCGCCGTTGCGAAATAGGGATTGCCTTCATCCTCATAGCGCGCACGGATCGGCGCCCTGAAGGCCGCTTCCTCTTCAGCGCTCCATTTCTCGCCGCGCGCTTCCATGCTGTCGCGCTTGACTTGCGCCAGCACGCTTGCCGCCTGCTCGCCGCCCATCACTGAAATGCGCGAATTCGGCCACGAGAACATGAAGCGCGGACCATAGGCGCGCCCGCACATGCCGTAATTGCCGGCACCATACGACCCGCCAATGACGAGCGTGACCTTCGGCACCTGCGCGCAGGCAACCGCCGTCACCATCTTCGCACCGTCCTTCGCGATGCCACCGGCCTCGTACTTTGCGCCCACCATGAAGCCCGCGATGTTCTGCAGGAACAGCAGCGGAATGCCGCGCTGGCAGGCAAGCTCGATGAAGTGGGCCGCCTTCTGCGCCGACTCCGAAAACAGGATCCCGTTATTGCCCAGGATCGCAACCGGCATGCCCCAGATATGCGCAAAACCGCAGACCAGTGTAGTGCCATAAAGCTTCTTGAACTCGTCGAACACCGAACCATCCACGACCCGCGCAATGATCTCGCGCACGTCATACTGCGTGGCAAGCGTTTGCGGCACGATCCCGTCGAGCTCGGAAATATCATAGAGCGGCTCGACCGGCTCACGCAGCACGGCATCCGGCCGCTTGGCGCGGTTAAGCGTGGTAACGATCCGTCTGGCCAGCGCCAGCGCGTGGCCATCGTCTTGCGCGTAGTGGTCGGTCACACCGCTCTTGCGCGAATGCGTATCCGCGCCGCCCAGTTCCTCGGCAGTTACGATTTCGCCAGTCGCCGCCTTCACCAGCGGCGGCCCGCCCAGGAAGATGGTGCCCTGGTTGCGCACGATAATCGTTTCGTCAGACATTGCGGGGACATAGGCACCACCCGCCGTGCAGGACCCCATCACAACCGCGATCTGGGGAATGCCGGCAGCCGACATGTTGGCTTGATTGTAGAAGATGCGTCCGAAATGTTCGCGGTCTGGAAAGATGTCAGCCTGGTTCGGAAGATTGGCGCCGCCCGAGTCCACAAGATAGATGCAGGGCAGATTGTTCTCGCGCGCGATCTCCTGCGCCCGCAAATGCTTCTTCACGGTGACGGGATAGTACGTGCCGCCTTTGATCGTGGCGTCGTTGCAGACGATCACGCATTCCTGCCCCTCGACCCGGCCGATGCCGGTGATGATCGACGCCGCATGAATGTCGTCATCGTACATGCCGAATGCGGCAAGCGGTGACAGCTCAAGGAAAGGCGTCCCCGGATCAAGAATCCGGTTAACCCTGTCGCGTGGCAGGAGCTTGCCGCGCTCGACGTGTCGTTGCCGCGAACGCTCGTCGCCGCCGCATGCAGACGCTGCAAGGCGGGCATTCAACTCGCCCGTCAGTTTTGCCATGGCGGCCGCGTTCGCCTTGAACCGTTCATCCCGCGTGGATATCGAACTCTCTAGCCGTGACATGAAGTTTCCTGAACAAAAACATTGCGGGCCGAGTATTGCCCTTCTTGGCGTTTAAGGGAAAGGTGACCGCAACAAGAAAGCGACGGAACTGGGGAGTAAGCCATGGAAGCCTTTTTGCACGACCTGTCATGGGTCCCGTCACTGCGGAACGACACCCTGACCCTGATTTTCAACGGCTTCACCTTCCTGGGCTATCTGCCGTTCTTCCTTGTTTTTCTGCCCCTTGGCTACTGGCTCTTCGACAAGCCGATGTTTACGAGGCTGGCCATACTCATCGGCATCGCAGCACTCACGAACACCTATCTCAAGGACCTGTTCCAGGACCCGCGCCCGCCCGCAGAGTTCGCACTCGATCCCCGCGTCGGTGATTCCTTCGGCCTGCCGTCCGGACATGCACAGGTGGCAACGGCCATGTGGATCTGGCTGGCAATCGAGGTTCGCAGGACCTGGGCCTGGATGCTCGCCATCATCATCACCGCTGGCGTCGGCGCTTCGCGCCTTTATCTTGGCGTGCACGACGTTGAAGACGTCATCGCAGGAACACTGCTCGGCATCGCCACGGTCGTGATCTATTACGGTTTCCTGTTTGGCGATTTTGAACGCCTGCAGAAACTGAACCCCATTTTCTATCTGGTCGGAATTGCGATCCTTGCACCGGTCTTCATCCACATCTGGCCAAAATCTCCGGCACCGCAGGCAATCATAACACTGGTTGGTTTCATGTTTTTCTGGCTGCTGGGTCACAAGATCCAGCTCGCTCTGATTGGTCATAGGCGCCCAGCGAACTGGCTGGTTGCCATTGTCTCAAGCGTAGTTGCAATCGCTGGCATGTTTGCGATCTTCAGGTTCGGAGGCGATTACCTCAAGGCGCAAGGACAGTCTGCGGAAATGGTTGCCACCGCGCAGATGGTATTCATGCCGCTTTATGCAACGATCATTGCACCAGCGCTTTTCCGACTGCTGGGAATTAATACAACCACGCATTAACACCGCCGCAAAACCATGAGTCCTTTCCGCAACGCGGAAGGAACTGTCGCATGAAATTCATACAAAAATTTCCAAACGCGCGTACGCTGGTTTCAGCCGAAATGATTCGGGTGGAGTCACAGCGTACGTGACTGATGTTTGGTGGATGAGTTTCACGCCACGCGCAGCCCACAAGGGCTTTGCGCACAGACATCCCTCCGCCAATCTCTCAAGACAATTGCGTTTCAAGTTGTGTGGCAAGGCCGCGCGGCGTGTGAGCAAGCACGTCTCCGGCCTCAGTATGAGGACTGTATCAGATGGGCAAGAAGGCAAGCCGAAGACGTTTGCGTGACGACTATCAGGAGAACTCGAAGGTCCGTGCCTTGTTCAGCAGAGGAAACAACTGGTCGCCACTGGAACGCGACTTTGGAGAACGAAGTTACACAAAGAATATCAAGCCATGCTCGGACAACCAGCGAAAGCTGATCGAAGCCATTGAGCAGAAAAATCTTGTCGTGGCGGCAGGACCTGCCGGCACCGGCAAAACCTACCTCGCAATCGCCAAGGCAGTAGAGGCGCTCGAGCAAAACAAGGTTTCGCGCATCATTCTCTCCAGGCCTGCAGTTGAGGCAGGCGAAAGCCTGGGCTATCTGCCCGGATCGCTTGAAGACAAGCTGGCCCCGTATTTACGGCCTCTCTACGACGCGCTCACCGAACGCCTGGGCGGCAAGCGCCTGAAGTCCCTGATGGTGGAAAACATCATTGAAATTGCGCCCGTCGCCTATATGCGTGGCCGCACGCTCAATGGCGCCTTCATCGTCATCGACGAGGCGCAGAACTGTACTTATGGCCAGCTCAAGATGATGCTGACACGGCTTGGCTGGAAATCAACAATGGTAATCACGGGCGATCCGGATCAAACCGATCTGCTCCCGGGCATCAGCGGCCTTGGCATCGTTGCAGACAAATTGTCGGTGCTGGAGGACGTCGCCGTCATCAGACTTGAAGAACGCGACATCGTCCGCCACCCGCTTGTGGCGGCAATGCTGACAGTGCTGTAGGGGCTTAGGCCGTAGCCACGATCTGCACGGCGACGAACAGTCCAACCGCAATGCAGGTCGTGTACGCAGCGAGTGAAGTGCGGCTCCGATAGCTCTGGGGCCGCGCCACGATCGACTTGGCAGCCTCAACCAGACCCATGTCCTCGCGTGCGATGAACTGCTGACCGGTGAATACGATTACAATTGCCGAAGCGACGAAGAATGCATCGCGTGGTGAAACCTGGCCCACTTCAAACAGAACGAGGACCGCTGCCATCAAAGCGACAGTCAGCAAACTGATGATACGGTCAAACATGGTCCCTACCCGCGAGTAATATTGCATCTGCGAACAAGGAATATGGTGTTCAATCGTCCGTTTCAAGCCAAAAGTGACGCCAGCGTCACCAAATCACTACTTCTTGAACTTACGCACCGCCAAGCGCCGCGAGCACACAGAGCCCGAGCACGCCCGCCCAAAGCACCGCTACGGCATAAATTCCAGCTACGTATTCGGTCGGCCATTCACGCATGCGGCCCAGTTTTCGGGCCGCAGCCGCCAGAATATGGGGTCCGGCAAGGATCATGAGGCCAATGACCAGCAACCGTGAGGCGTTGTCCTTTTCAAGGTCCACGCTTTCGTGAACCAGTCGGAAAACCTGGGAAATCGCGAGCGACAGGACAAAACCCGCCAGCAGGGCAGCCAGTACAGTTTGAAGGTCGAACGACATGAATTCTCCGAGAGCCAGAAACCCCTCGACGCACGTCGGATGCCACCGGAAATCGCTATTTTCTGGCATTCCATCGAAAAAAGCGTTGCACTGCAGCACAATCGCGCTCCACTGCGACACTAAATTGTGTCAATTCAGTTCACTTGCCCCATTGCGCCTGCGAACTGGCGGGGGCACGCTATGGAACGCTGCGTTGGGAAATCGGATGTGGTTCGGACGCAACGATGTGAAATCGTCCTGCCACACCCACTGAAATTTCAGACAAACAAAGCACGACTCAAGGCAATAGTCCCGGTCATGAAGATCGATCAACGAGACGCTGAAGCAGCACTGGGTGGCGGGGAAGTCCATGCCCACTCCAGCTGGCTTCTTCCACTCATAGTCCTGCTGGTTGCAGCAGCGATTGGCGTTGGCGTTTATGTTTTTCTCGCAGGCCCCACCGTCGAAGAGGTGCAGGGCAACTTCCAGGGCAACACCTATTCGCCAACGGCTGATCCGGCGCCCGCCGACATCAGCATCGACAGCGCGCTCTTCCGGATCCCCGGCAACTACACCATGCACCGCAGATCGCGCTCGAGCGGCGACCAGGATGACGTTCCGTTGCATGCATTGCTGCCAAACCTCGAGCCCTGGTCTGCAGCCAAGGCTGCAGAGTTTTCAAGCAACCTCGCAGATGCACACGTGATCCGCTTCACGCTTGCGATCGACCGGTCACGGCTCACCTACGAAGATAAATTCGACAAGGGCATTCGTCCGCTTGCAGACAATCCGGATGGCGAGGCCGGTCCATTTGGATTGACCCGTTTCAAGTTCAGTGCCGGCACCGGTTACGAAAACACGGAATGGTTCTCCGCGGACCTTGGCAACGGATCGAAGCTCGTGATGCGCTGTGATGCTTCAGCGACAGCAGACTTTGGTTCGAATTGCATGCGCGTCACCCGGCTGCGGGACCAGATCGGACTGACCTACCGGTTCAAGCTCTCGCAGCTTGAGCACTGGAAAGAGACCGATACCAGACTGATGGCACTCATCGAGTCGCTCCGTCCCAAGCGGTAGTCCCGAGACTTACGGCTTCTTCAGGACTGCGCTTGCTGGCGGCAGGTCGATATCCAGGATTGCCATTTCGAAATGATAGGTGGTCTCGCCATCTTCGGTGTCCTTGAAAATGACGCCAATGAACTCGTCGCCGACCATCACTTCGACGGAGTCTTTCTTGTTCGGCCGGGCTTCGATGCGGATGGTGTCAAGGCGGAAGAGTGAACGCAGATATTTCTCTACTCGCAGGATTTCAGTTCTGTCCACGACGCACGGGCTCCGGTTGAATGATCAGGTTTATCGCAGTCCGGACCTTAATCTTCAACTAGGTAGCCCTGCAACCACAGGCGGCCCGTAATTTCGTCCCCAGGCTTTGGGCAATATCCGGGTGGCAGGACATGTTCGGCCGCATACAACGCAACATCCACCATGGATTGGCCGCTTCGCGCCACAGTTACACGCATTCGGTAGACAATGCCCGAACCAACCCGCATGGGATAAACGTGCTGCACCGTCGCGCGAAACTCGTAGTCATCACAGCCACCGCTGCGCGCAGGCTTCAGGACGTCGACCGGCACCATCGTGTCGGAGTCTTTCACCAGTCTCAGACCATAGGGCCGCGCCGAATACGCAAAGGCTGACAGCGCAAACTGGTAACTTTCCCCGACCCGGTAATCACCACCGTTCTTGAAGAACAACGTGTCGAAGAAGGAAAGCTCTGCGCCATCTTCGGTTCGGCCACGGACCTGACCTTCTGCACCGGACCCGACACTGGCAACATGTTCGACTTTCACGGGATGCGTGATGGCACCTGCCGCAAAGGGAAATGCCGTGAGCACGCAGCCGGATGCTGTCTTTCTTTCCGTCAGCAACAGAACCATGTGGCGCAGGTCGCCATCACCTTCTGCCATCGCCGTAAGCGTATCGGCATTGCCACCGTTTGGCATCGGCCGCTCTTCTGGCAATTCGACTTGCGCTATGATTGTCGATCTCGACACGACGCTTTTTATGCGCGCACGGATCGCGTCAGGCTCATCGGGATATACCGAAGCCCAATGCGTCGCGTGTCCATCAATCACTGCGCCGTTTTTATCCATGTTCTCGCTACTAGGCACCCTTCTGTAGGTCTTTGCAAGGGCGTGCTACGCTCATGCGTTGTTCGAAAATATCGCGCCCAAGATTCTCATGTCAAACAAATCAAAAGAGTCATTCTATCGCGCAACGGCCATTGGCCTAACCGAACGCCCTGCACTCAAAGAGCAGCTGGTCGTTGATGTCTGTATCATTGGTGCTGGCTATACCGGCTTGTCGTGCGCGCTTCATCTGGCAGGTGCTGGGTACAAGGTGATTGTGCTCGAAGCAGAGTACGCAGGCTTCGGTGCATCCGGCCGCAACGGCGGACACGTCATTCCCGGACAGCGTCAGGATCAGATTGAACTGAAAAAACGTTACGGCGATACACAAGCCCGCGCGCTTTGGAATCTTGCGCTCGAAGCGCAATCAATCGTGCGCTCGTTGATAGAAGCGCACAAAATTCAGTGCGACGTCAAGACTGGACATTTGACGGCAGCCGTCAGGACAAGTCACGCAACTGAGTTGCAGGAATACGTTGCGCACCTGGAGAAGCACTACAACTACAAATCTGCGCGATTTATACCAGAACGGGAAATTCCAGGGCTTGTAGCAACACAGAACTACAAGGGCGGCCTCTTCGATGAGCAGGGGATGCACCTGCACCCGCTGAATTTCGCGCTGGGTCTCGCACGTGCCGCAGAGACTTCCGGCGCGCAAATATTCGAGAACTCTCGCGTGATCTCCGTCGAACATGGCACCAAAATAAGGACACGCACAGACGCTGCCACTATCACGTCTGATTACGTCGTCTACGCCTGCAACGCCTATCTTGAAGGCCTGAACCGCAGGCTTGCCGCCACGATCATGCCGATTTCGAACTATGTAGCCGCAACAGAGCCTCTGGGTGAACAGCGTGCCCGGGCGCTCATTCCATCAGGCGCAGCCGTTGCGGACACAAAATTCGTGCTCGACTATTATCGGCTGTCCGCTGACAATCGCCTGATTTTCGGAGGTGGTGAAACCTATGGAGCGCGGGACTCCGCGCATGCAGAACATATTGTGCTGCCATGCATCACGAGAGTGTTTCCTCAACTCAATGGAATACGTATTGACTACGCTTGGGGTGGCCGCCTCGCCATTACAATGCCCCGGATGCCGCATATCGGGCGGCAAGCGGCCAATGTCTACTTCGCGCAAGGATATTCGGGCCAGGGCGTCGCCATCGCGACCCTGACAGGCAAGCTGATCGCCGAAGCCATTGGCAACCAGTCCGCTCGGTTCGACATTATGGAAAATCTTAAGATTCCGCAGCTTCCTGGCGGTGCAATGTTCCGCCAGCCGCTGCTGCAGCTTGGATTGCTGTGGTATGCGCTGCGCGACCGGTTGGGTTAATCAAATTTTTCACTCGACGATCATCCGATTTCGTGAGAATCTTTTCCCCTGTTCGTAACTCATGAAAGGAGGTGATCCGATGTCGAGTGAGATTTTGGTGCTACGTGGAAGCCTGAAGGTCACATGGACACTGGAGCAACCTCTGGGTTCAACCTGACTTTCAAGATCGCAAGATCAAAGGGCTCCAATCCAGCCCATCTCACGAAGGGCCGCAGCAATGCGGCCCTTTTTGATTCTGCAGACAGCGAAATCAGATCTGGTAGTCGCCCACGTATTCTTCGATGAGCTGGTTCATTTCATGCGCAGGCTTTTCGCAACCGGCGCAACCGATCACCCTGGCGGGCACACCTGCAACCGTGCAGCGCTCGGGAACGGCAGACAGAACCACGCTGCCTGCGCCCACACGGCTATACGAGCCAACTTCAATGTTGCCCAGAATGGTAGCGTTCGCACCGATCATGACACCTCGGCGCACCTTTGGATGGCGATCGCCCTGTTCTTTTCCGGTGCCGCCCAGCGTCACGCCATGCAGCATCGAAACATCATCCTCGATGACTGCAGTTTCTCCGATCACAACGCCTGTGCCATGATCGATCATGACGCCGCGTCCGATCTTTGCCGCCGGATGCGCATCAACACCGAACACTTCCGATATCCTGCTCTGGAAATGAAGCGCCATCGCCCGGCGGCCCTTGGTCCAGAGCCAATGGGTGATGCGGTAGCTTTGCAGCGCATGGAAGCCCTTGAAGAACAGGAAGGGCTCAACAAAAGTATTTACTGCCGGGTCACGCTCATAAATTGCTGACAGGTCAGCGCGAACGTCATCCCCGAGGTGAGGCGCATCCGCAAATGCCTGATCGAAGGCATGACGAACCTGCATCGCGCCAACATCGTCATTACCCAGCTTCTGCGCCAAGTGATAGGCCAAGGCTTCTTCCAGGCGCTCCTGGGTCAGTATCGTTGCATGAACGAAACTGGCGAGAGCGGGCTCCGCCGCGGCCATGCGCACAGCCTCTTCTCGCAGATCCGACCATACGGGATCGCACGTCGCAAACTTTTCAGCGATGACAGGCATTGAGCGCTTTTCCATGGAAGACATGTTAGCACAAATGGGATGTAACAGTTAGTGAATCAAGCAGTCTTGGTTCCTGATTAACCGCGAGAATCTGCGTTCATGAGCCCTCCCACACTTAACGATACAACGTCCGGCACGCTGAACCTGCTGAAGTCCAGACGCTCGGGCTCAGCCAAGGCCATGGTCGGACCCGGACCGACTGACAGTCAAATTCAGGAACTGCTTGTGTGCGCAACCAGGGTCCCGGATCACGGCAAGCTCGCACCATGGCGATTCATCGTGTTCACCGGCGACGCAAGGGCAGAATTTGGAGAGATCCTGGTCGGCGCCCTGCACAACACTGAATCGAGACCGTCAGAAGAACGCATCGCCCAAGAGCGTGGTCGCTTTCTCCGCGCGCCGGTCGTCATCGCAGTCATCAGCCGTGCGAAAGCCGGGCTTCCAATACCGGAGTGGGAGCAGATCCTCTCAGCAGGCGCCTGCTGTCAAACACTCTGCATTGCAGCTCACGCGATGGGCTTTGTCGCCGGCTGGATCACGGAATGGTACGCCTATGACCCGACGGTCCGTGCAAAACTTGCACTCTCAGCGGAGGAACGCATCGCCGGCTTCGTTCATTTGGGTAAGCCAAAGGAACCATTGGTCGACAGGCCGAGGCCAAGCCTGGAAAGTGTCGTCACCTACTTTGGATCAAACTAGCTTGCGTTCGTAAACGACCGCATTCCAGAACTTCGCACGGTGCCTGCCACCCAACCGTCTCCAGCCATGCTTTCGCAAGGCCCGGCCGACCATGGCGTTGAAATAGCCATGCGCAACCAGCACCGCAATGCCATCCTCCCGCGCGACGTCAGTGAGCATGTCGACGGCGCGATCCGCGCGGTCCTTTGCGTCACCGAAATCTTCAATGCCCCCGTGATGGCCGACATGCCAAGCGAGCCTGGCGACGATCGCCCACGCGGCAGGTTTCATCCGGACGAGCGGCAGCCGCGGCGATTTCAGTTGGGCTTCCATGAACAGTGGACTGAGCTTGACGTCTGCGTGAGGAGCGACTGCCCTGGCACTTTCGCGTGCCCTGGGCCGATCAGACGAAAAGACCCGGCGCGTCTGGCGCACAAGATCCATGAGCCACTTTGGCGGCTGGTTTTCAGGATCGAGACCCGCCTTCTCGTATTTTTCTATGAAGTCCTGAAATTTCTTGTGCGAAAGCCATGGGCTTTTGCCCACATCGGGCTTGCCGTGGCGGATCAGAACAACTCTGATGGGGTTCTCGTCCGGACGCAGCCGGCGCCTGCGCACCTTAAGCTCCTTCACACCCGTAGTTTCCATGACTTCAAAGCTCATCACTGACCGACGCGGCCCTCTAGCTTATCTCGTACTCAACGCACCACAAAGGCGCAATGCCATTAGCCTGGATATGTGGCAGGCAATTCCGGACATCGTGAACCAGCTTGACCGGGACCCCGACATACGCTGCTTGATTGTCACCGGAGCAGGTACCGAGGCCTTCGCTTCTGGAGCAGATATATCGGAGTTCGGAACCAATCGCGCAACCGAGGAAACGGCGAAAACTTACGACGACGCAACCCGGGCGGCAGTTTCAGCGATCATTGAGTGCTCAAAACCAGTGGTGGCCGCCATTCGTGGCGTGTGCTTTGGCGGTGGTGTGGCACTCGCAGTGGCGTGCGATTTGCGGGTGGCCGCATCTGATGCCCGTTTCTGCATTCCGGCTGCCCGGCTGGGAGTAGCCTATGGACCCGGTGGCACATCCACGCTTGTCGGACAAATTGGTGCAGCACTGGCTGCTGAAATGCTTATCACGGCAAAGGTGTACTCGGCCCACGAAGCGCTGATGCGCGGTCTCGTTCACCAGGTCGCGCCAGTATCAGATTTTGATACAGTCATTGTCGGCTATACGTCAGCGATCGCCGCAAACGCACCCTTGTCGATGGCTGCAACGAAGCGTGCCGTCCGCTATGCATTGACTGCAAGCAACGACGACAGAGTGACAGCGGAACGAACCGCCGCAGTTTGCGCTTCGAGTGACGACTACCGCGAAGGCCGACTGGCGTTTCTCGAAAAGCGAAAGCCGCAGTTCAGCGGTCATTGATTCATGCATCTGTTTTGCACCCTCAATTCCAACGGAACACCAACATGCAGCTCAAAGATCAGGTCGCCATCGTCACGGGTTCAGCCACCGGTATTGGCTCAGCCGTCGCAACAAAGCTTGCCGGCATGGGTGCAAGGGTCGTCGTGAACTGCACCAAAAGCCTGAAGGACGCAGAAGAAACAATTGCGAGTATCAAGGCTGCAGGTGCTGACGCAATACTTGGTCAGGGCGACGTGTCAAATGACGCGGACTGCCGTCAAATTGCGAAACTCGCAACTGATCAATGGGGACGGATCGACATCCTGGTCAACAACGCCGGAACGACCAAGTTTGCAGACCACGCAGACCTCGACGCACTCAACGGCGATGATTTCATCAACATCTACAAGGTCAACGTTGTTGGTGCCTACCAGATGATCCGGGCCTGCGCCCCAGGCCTGAAGGCGTCCGGCTTTGGTCGCGTCGTGAACGTTTCGTCAATCGCAGGCGTGCTCGGCGTAGGCTCGTCAGTCGCTTACGCGGCTTCAAAAGGTGCCCTGAACACCATGACAAAGTCCCTCGCACGCTCGCTCGCACCCGAGATCAGGGTGAACGCCGTTTGCCCAGGCTTTGTCGGAACACGCTGGTTCAGCGAGCGGTTCGGTCCCGAGACCTACGCCCGCATTGTGGATCACAACGTCAACTCGGTGCCGCTCCACCGTGCCGGCACGCCCGAGGACATTGCCGAAGTCGTAGCCTTCTTCTGCGGCGAAGGCGCCAGACACATAACCGGCGAAACAATGCTCACTGACGCGGGCCACCACCTCACGCTGGCAGGCGTCGTGCGCCGATAGGCATCCGTCGCCTGAAGCACAGCCAAAAGGCGAAAAATCGCCAAAATCAGACCCTAAAATGCCTTTAATGATCCGGCTGTTGCGCTAGCGACACGGAAATTTGAGGTCGGACCGTTGTCAAAGCGCTGACGGTCAGACAATTTGAAAGCGAGCCGTACACAAATAGCTTTGGGGAAGAGCTTTTTGCGGCATCGGGGGCATTTCAAGTTTAGAGAGTGGGGTTGTTATGAAAGCAAGATTGTTGGCAATGAGCGTTTTGGGTGCCGCATCACTGATCGGTTCCGCGCTTCCTGCAATGGCAGATGGCGCAGATGCCGCCAAGAGCCATTGGTCGGGTTCGGTTTCTTTGACGTCTGACTACCGCTTTCGCGGTGTGAGCCAGACCGACCGAAACGCCGCTCTCCAGGGCGGGCTTCAGTACACGGGTTCAAGCGGACTCTACGTCGGCGCATGGGCGTCCAACGTGGACTTTCCTGGCGCTTCGTCGGAAGTTGACGTGTATGCCGGCTACGACTACGGGCTCGACGAGAACACGACCATCGGCGCCCAGCTGATTGCTTACATGTACCCGAACAGCGACGATTCTGAACTCAACTACTACGAAGTCATCGCGAAGGCCTCGCACCAGATGGGTTCGATCGGCTTGTCTCTGGAAGTTGACTACGCGCCTGACCTCGATGGCCAGAATGCCCTCGCGATCTCGGGTGGCGTGGAAGCCCAGGTTATCGATTCCGTGTACCTGTTTAACGACGGCATTTCGGCATCTGGTCACTTTGGTCACCAGTCCTTCGACGAAACCGGCGGCGACTACAACTTCTATGACGTCGGCCTGACGGCATCGGCTGGTGTGTTTGCGCTTGATGTTCGCTACGTGGGCACTGACCTGAACGAGGCCGACTGCGGTGCAACCGATCGCTGCGAAGGCGGCGTGGTTGTAACGGGCTCGCTTTCGTTCGGAGACTAATACAAAACTATCCGAACCGAATTACAGAAACCCTCGTGCCACAGCACGGGGGTTTTTCGTTTTTTCCGCTTTGCACAAATTTGATCGCAGGCACCATGACAGGATCGGTACTGATTCGAGAGTCATCTGTGTCGAGCAAGTCGCACGACTGAGGTTGACCGGGCTCCGTTAAGAGCTTGTCAACCAACGAAGTGCACACACTGACAGGCAGAATTCAGTCGAACCGTTTCTGTGGCTCAAGCTGCGTTTCGACAAGTACAACAAGTTGGCAAAGCAATACGACATAACAGTTACGAGAGGTTCGGCATGCAAGTTAGCAAATTCAAATTGGGACTTCTGGGCGTCATCGCGATGTCCACTTTGGCCCCGATTGCCCAGGCAGAAGATTCTCCCTGGGGTCCAATCACCGGCGGAGTCAATCTGACATCGGACTATCGATTCCGTGGCGTAAGCCAGTCGGACCGCGACGCAGCGATTCAGGGTTGGCTGCAGTATGACCACGCTTCTGGCTTCTTTGCCAATCTCTGGGCTTCAAGCATCGACTTCAATGATTCGACCTCGTACGACTCGTCGATCGAAGTCGACCTGACCGGCGGCTACAACTTCAAAATCGGCAGCGACACGAGCGCCAACGTCCGAGTCATCTACTACTGGTACGCCGATGCGGACACGCCAAGCGGCTCACCCGAGTATGACTATTGGGAATTCGCTGGTGGTCTTGAACACACTTTTGGCTCAGTGACCGTGACAGGCGATCTGGCATACAGCCCGGACTACTTCGGCGAAACCGGAGATGCATGGGCTGTTACTGGCGGTGCGTCGATCCCTGTGATGGATACCTTTGCCTTCTTCACCGGCGGACTGGAAGCGTCGGCGCATGTCGGACACCAGTGGATCGATCAGAGTACGGACTACCTGTATTATGACTTCGGCGCGACCGCGAAATGGGAACAATTCTCATTTGATTTTCGCTGGGTCGACACGGACATGAACACGGCTGAATGCGCGGGCAATCCGCACATTTGCGATGGTGGTGTCGTTCTGTCGCTTTCAGCAGATCTTCCGGGCTAAGGATCAAAACGACTTGGCGAGAACGGTTTAAGGGGAAATCTCGATTTCAAGCCGAACGGGCGGCAGATTTCTCCAACGGCCCACCAGGGCAAACATGTACTAAGAAGGGGCGGTCCGACCGCCCCTTTTCTATTTGCAGATTTTGGATATGAGCCACTGGCAGAAATACCATGCGCGCTGGTCGCAGATTCACCCACCGCTGCGCCCCAATGAAGAAGTAATCGAACGGCTTCAGGCCATTGTCGAACCATCTGCTCGCGCCGTGCTGCTGCTTGGCGTGACGCCCGAACTGGCGGACGCCTTCGGACACGTAACTGCTGTCGACAAGAACCCTGCGATGATCAGGAACGTCTGGCCCGGTGACACGCCAACCAAACGCGCAACCGAAGGTGACTGGCTTGACCTTGCCAGCGAACAGCGCAGGTTTGCCGCAGTCGTAGGCGATGGAAGCCTGAACAACGTCGCCTGGCCGGACGAAATATCAAAACTCCTGCACATATCGATGGACCTTCTCGAACCAGGGGGTGTCTTTGCTTGCAGGCTGTTCGAACGACCAGCCGCCGCAATTTCGATTGCACAACTGCAAAACACTGTGACGGCAAAAGCCGTGACGAATTTTCACGCGTTCAAATGGCAAATAGCCATGCACCTGGCGGCACGTCGTGGGGCCAATGTTCCCGTCATTGACATCCTTCAGTCATTCAACAGCCTCTGTCCGGACCGCGAGCAGCTGTCTGGCGTAACCGGCTGGTCTCACCAGTCGATTGACACCATCGATGTCTATGCAGGATCAAACATCGTCTACTCGTTTCCCGACCGCGCCGAGTTTGAGCAGACAGTTCCAGGTTCGGCGCTCGACGTTACCTTTCACAATTGTGGCAACTACGATCTGGCCGAATGCTGCCCGATACTTTCATTCCGAAAGCCGGGTTAGTCCGAATGCCAGCCCGGCCGCCAGGTGAAACATCGACAGCCTCGGCAAACCTCGCAAGGCTTGTCACAAGCCTTTCCCATTCCGAAAGAGCACCGGCGACCGAGATCCGAAAGCTTCAGGATCAACTCTTCAGCGCCTTGTCGGCACATCATTTCGAATTTTCACCATCCTACCGGGAGCGGCTGCTGCGGGCCAACATCCGGGATGGCAACCTGAAAAGCCTGCGGGCCGTATCACCGATCCGGAGAAGAGACATACAGGACGCTGGTGAAGGCTTTGCCGCACGTCATGTCCCTGAAAGTCATTTGCCCGTTGGAAGGGTCAAGACATCCGGTTCGACGGGCGAGCCTGTCGGGTTGCCGAAGACGGCACGGAACAGCATGTTCTGGTCCGCATTCACAATCCGGGATCATGCCTGGAACCACCGCAACTTTCTGGGCCGCCTGAGCGCAATCCGCGCAAACCTGTCCAGCTATGTCGAATGGAACACATGGGGCCTTCCAGTCAGCCCGCTCTTCAAGACTGGACCTGCCCAGGGCATTCCAATCACGACACCTGTCGAAAGGCAGGCTGAGCTCATCGACACCTTCAGACCGGACATCCTGCTTGTGTACCCAAGCAACCTCGGCGCACTCCTCGATACCTGGAGCAACGGCGGACCAGCGCACGCGCCACACCTGAAACATCTGAAGACAATCGGAGAAACCGTCAGTCCCGAATTGCGAACGAGAACCAGGGAAATTCTGGGCCTGGAAATCGAAGACAACTACTCATCTCAGGAAGCTGGCCCCATTGCGATTCAATGTCCTGAAGGCGGCCTGTATCACATCATGAGCGAAGCACTCATTGTCGAGATTCTTGATGAGAACGACACCCCATGCAGCACGGGTACAAGCGGACGTGTCATCATTACGGATCTTCACAATTACGCTGCACCGCTAGTCCGGTATGACATCGGCGATATAGCCGAGGTTGGCCCGTCCTGCACGTGTGGCAGGACGCTGCCCACGTTGAAACGGATTCTGGGTCGCGAACGCAATCTCGTCAGGCATCGCAACGGCGACCGCCACTGGCCACTCGTCGGGTTCCACAGGTTTGCGGATGTCGCTCCGGTTCAGCAGTACCAGTTCATCCAGCACAGCCTGGACGAAATCGAATTCAGGGTCGTGGTCCGCGAACCGCTGACGCCAATCCAGCAGGATCAGTTGATTGCCATCTGCTCATCTGCGCTCGGAAGTGACTTCCAGTTCCGCATTACGCGTTTTTGCGACTGGCTGCCCAAGGGCACGAACGGCAAGTTCGAAGAATTCGTTTGCAGGATCAGTTAGTCGGCTGCAAGGAATTCAAGCACTGCAGCCTTGTATGCTTTGTCACCCACCGTGGTCATGTGGTCGCGGTTCGGAACGGATACGAGCCTCACATCGGGAAATGCTGAGCCAAATGCGCCCGCGGGTCCGGTAATATTGTCCTTTTCTCCCAAGACCAAAAGCACCGGTGTCTTCACGCCCGACAGCTCGTTCGCCGAAAAAGAGTGACGAGGTCTGGTCATGCACTGCGCCAGTGCTTCCAGGTCATTTCTTCCCTGCTCGGCAAACAGGCGAAACACCCGGGGCACGGTTTCTGCAACGGCACTGGCATCCGGTGCTCTCAGCCCTGCCGCTATCGCACCGGCTTCCAGAACCCCGCGGCCATAGTAGTTCTCGCCTACACCCGCGATCACGGCACGACGCACGCGCGATGATGCATCATGGAGCAGTCTCGTGGCAATAAAGCCCCCCATCGAGTATCCCATCACATCGGCGCGTTCATGGCCCAGATGATCCAGCAATCTGATGACGTCGAGCGCGAGTTCGCCTTCGTCATAGGCCAACCGGTCATGAGGTTTGGAACTTTCCCCGTGACCACGGACATCAAGCGCAATCACTTGCCGGGTCGCCTCTGTCAGCGCGCCATACCATCCGGGCGTCCGCCAGTTCATCGATTTGCTGGACGCAAAGCCGTGCACCAGTACGATCGGTGCACCGGTTCCGACGACGTCGTATGAAAGGCGGATGGCTGGCGAGACATCGAGAAAAGGCATATTTCCTCTTGTGTTCCTGATCATTGCGGGCAAGGCTGACCATACGGCTCACCATGGCCAGGAGCAACAAATGTCATTGGATGTTCTCAAGAAGCATGCGTGCGACGCCGTCGACGGTCTGCGCGACGAGCTTGTTTCGGTAAGCCACGCCATTCACGAAAATCCTGAGCTGGCATTCGAGGAAAAATTTGCAGCCGACCTGCTTTCCAGGACTGTTCAGAAACACGGCATGAACGTCGAACGCGGCGCGTACGGGGTGCAGACCGCCTACTGCACCGAGTTCGGATCGGCGCGTGCACCCGTCATGTCCATACTTTCCGAGTACGATGCACTGCCGGGCATTGGACATGCGTGCGGCCACAACATAATCGCGACGATTGGGTTGGGCGCCGCTGTCGCACTTTCAAAACTGGGTACCAGTCTCAATGGCCGCGTTCGCTATCTGGGGACACCTGCTGAAGAGCGCGGCGGCGGCAAGGAAGTGATGGCCCGTCATGGCGCATTCGATGGCGTGGACGCCTCGATGATGGTTCATCCCGCCGGATTCGACATGACCCATATGCCAGCCATTGCGCTGGCAGAAGTTGAGGCGGTGTACCATGGTCGCGCAGCGCACGCCTCGGCAATGGCGTTCAGGGGACTGAACGCTCTCGATGGCCTGGTGACAGCTTACCAGGCGATTGCCCAGTTGCGGCAGCACATCCAGCAGACCGAGCGCATACACGGCATCATCACGGAGGGCGGTCTCGCACCAAATATTGTGCCCGAGCGGGCAGCCGGGCGGTTCTTTGTTCGCGCCCGTGATGGGAACGAACTGGCCGCGCTCAAGAAGCGGGTTCAGGCATGCTTTGAAGCAGGAGCTCTGGCCACCGGAACGCGCCTGGAACTTCGCTGGGGACGGGTGGATTGTCTGGACCTGAAGACAAACCTGGCGCTGGCAGGCGCCTACGAAGCCAACGCCAGGAAACTGGGGCGAGAGTTCGTTGATCCCTCACTGATCCCAGCCGGACTGGCCGGCTCGACGGATATGGGAAATGTCAGTCACCGCGTCCCTTCGATCCATCCGCTCATTGCCGTGTCTCCGCCCAGTGTTGTCATCCACAACGCAGAGTTTGCCACCTACGCGCGGTCTCCAAAGGGCGACCAGGCAATCATCGACGGCGCGAAGGCGCTCGCCATGACAGCACTGGACTATTTCGACAGCAAATCATTGCGCGAGACGGCAAGGGCCGAATTTGACAGAAGCAGGGACAACTCCGCGTCAGCAGTCAACTCCGCCTACCACAAGGACGGTTTTCTGCTCTCGGGAGGATGCGGCTGTTGCTAGACCGGAATACCAGCCAGAAAGTCCATCACCGCACCCTTGAACATGGGTTGCGTCAGGCAATCCATATGCCCGCAGCCCGGTATTTGCCTGCCCTTGGCATTCGGAAAGGCGCTGGCCAGTCCCGGCGCTGAGCCTGCCAACTCATCACCCGAACCGGCCACCACGAGTATCTCGTTCAGGATCTTCCCGAGCCTGTCCCTGGTCCATTCCACCGGCGACGCATTCAGACCTCGTGCACATGCAGCGAGCGCCTTGAGGTCCTGCCCTTGCGCCTCGGCAAACTGCCGGAACCGCTTGGCAATACCAGGAACGAGCGCATCTGCCGACGAGGCGTCAAAGGCTTCGGCGAGCGCAATTTGCTCCTTTTCGCCTCTAGGCTTCAGGAGAGCGTCACCAACGCCGCACAGAATGCCCAGCAAGAAGCGTTCGGAACGCCGCGCCAGGATCTCAAGTGTGACCCGCGCACCAAGCGAAAATCCCACCAGATCAGGTTTTTTGATTTGCAGGTGCTCGACAACAGCAATGACATCATCCGCCATGGCACCAAGGCTGTACATGCCAGGGTCATGAAGCCTGGAGCTTTGTCCATGGCCACGCAGGTCAATGCAGACAACCCGCCTGTTGGCTCGCGTCAGCATGGTCACCCAACCGGCCTTGATCCAGTTTTCTTGCGCGCTCGCGGCAAAGCCATGCACAAGCACCACACCGTCGCCCGTGCCCTGGTCGGAATAGAAGATGTCAGCGCCGTTTGTGGCAAGCACAGTCATGGGAATGAAACCGGGTGACTCAATCTGCGGACGCCTGAAATTCGGCGACAGTCGAGGGCGCTGCGGGCGAAACCTTCACGGTCTGAACAAGGGTTGCGTCTGAGTTTTTCTGCGCCACCGCCCTTGCTTCAATGATCTGCCGAAGCTCCTTCTGCTTCGTCTCATCGAGTGGAAAACGCCACATCACCCAGCCGATGCCAAGGGAAATAAGGGTTGGAGGCACGACATAGAGCAGCATCATCGCCGAGATCGTTTCAGGTGCATTCTGCCCTTTGCCGTTGAAGCCGATATAGGCAAGCAGGCTGTATGAAAAGACAATCGCGCATGAATATCCAAGCTTGTTGGTGAGCGCGAGCAATGAAAAATACACGCCCGCCCGCGATTGCCCTGTTTCAACTTCATCATGGTCGGCAACATCCGCCATGATCGCGCGGAACAGGAAGGGACCGACCGACATGTTCAGCCCCAGAAGCACCCAAAGGATAAGCGCTGCCATCACGTCTCCCTTGGGCAGGAAGAAAATGCATGGAATCATCACCGCGTTGGCGAGGCACGAAAAGACAAAAGTCTGATGCTTTCCAATTCGCTTGCTGATCCACACCATTGGCGGAATGGCGATGGCCCCCATGAGGAAGTACACAAGCAAAAGCCAGTTGGCGGCCTTGGGCAATTCCAGGCCGAATGCGACCATCGGCAGGAAAAGCGTCGCGACGATGCCGCCGGAAACACCAGCAACCAGATCGCTGACGAGCACGTAGCGCAACGGCCGGTTGTTCGCCATCGCTTTGAGTGCCACGCCCAGCGGCAATCGCGGATGATCCTTCCGCGCTTTCTCCGGGACAATCCACACAGCCGCAGCAACCGCGAACGGCAGCGTGAAGATGACAAACCAGCCCATCGATGCCACTTGTGCAAACTTGTCGCCGCCTTGCGACTGGATGACCGCGGGAAGCAACAGCACCAGAATCATGCCAACGAGATAGGCACCTTCTCGTGAGGCTGTGACCTTCGAGCGTTCGTGATAGTCGCCGCTGAGCTCACTGCCCCATGCCAGATGGGCGATGTACACCATTGTGTAGCCGATGAAGAGCAGGACAATGGCTCCCACGACAGAAGGCCACGTTGCACCGGGCGACGGCATGAAGACCAGAAATGATGCCAGGCACATGATCGGCACCGCGACCACCATCCAGATCCGGCGCCTGCCCCAAGGGGTCTTTGTCCGGTCCGAGACCACACCCATCACCGGATCCAGAAACACGTCCAGGAACCGAATGGCACCAAAGATGATGCCAGTAACCATCCAGCCCAATCCGACATCAACCGCATAAAACGGAGGCAGGTGGACGGCCAGAGGCAAAGACATCGCGGCTAGCGGAAATCCTGGCAGGGAATAGGCGAGCAGCCACAGAGGTTTGACTCGATCATTCCGATTGTCGATCTCTGCCATCTATCTTTCTGCTCTCTCATCACAAGTCGGGGCTATGCCAAACACTGACTATGTACTGAACGACCCCAAAGGCCAAACAATCTCGTGTTCGAGGTGGTTCGGAACGCCCTGATTTTCCCGGCAATCCATTCCGCACTGCAGCAAAAGAGGTTCGATCACATGCGACCGGCGCCAAGGTCAAAAGAACGTATGACCACTGTCAAATCGCGCAAGCAACATGACAGTCATGCTCCTGTATTGATTGCGACTGAAAGGTTGCTGACATTCTCGGAAGCAACACAGCCAAAATTGCCATGTTCCACAGCTTGAATTTGGGCAGACACCCCTCAGATACCTATTGGTACTGATCAATTGTGCGCGATGACTTTGAGTATTGACCCGAAGTAAGGTGTACATCTGCACTTGCAAGCCTAAATGACACGTCCACACATGCAACACCCGGCACTAAAGGGTACTGGGAGGAGCAGGAATCCGATGGCTCGAAAATCCAAAGGCGAAGGCGACGCGATTGAAGTACCAGTAAGCGCTGCGCCCGATCATCTTGTGGACCTAACGGCAAACCTGGTGTCCGCCTATGTGAGCCGCAATCAGGTGCCGATGTCGGAACTCCCGGGCCTGATCGCAATGTTCCACAATTCGCTGAAACAGGCCGCTGGCGGCGCACCCGATACTGACACCGAGCGCAGGCCCGCAGTCCCCGTGAAGAAGTCCGTTGCAGAGGAATTCATCATCTGCCTCGAAGACGGCAAGAAACTGCGAATGCTCAAGCGCTACCTGCGAACGCACTACAACATGTCCCCGGAAGAATACCGCAAGAAATGGGACCTGCCACACGACTACCCGATGGTTGCACCCGCCTACGCAAGACTGCGTTCCGCTTTCGCCAAGAAGATCGGCCTGGGGCGCGTGCCATCGATCGGCCGCGGCCGAAAGTCCAAGGGCGGCTAGCCACGCCGTCTTACAAGCTTGGACATTACTGGACGACGGCGTCGGACGAACGTCGAACGCTCAGCTTCAATTTGCGACATCCTGATCGGCCCATTGTAGGCAAAGGCCTCACTGTAAAAGGGAATCGGTAGCCCTGGCGCATCCAGGTAGTCGCCCGTCTCCATATCGGTCAGTGACGTGAAGATGTTTGAAGGCGCAGGCCAAGTTCCAACGTTGAAAGAGATCTCGACGAGACTTCGCTTCGTCTGATGAGACCTGAGCAGAAACCTCAGTTCGTCTCCTTGCGTTCGCACAATGTGATCAGCGGAATCGACGACAGCTGACAGATCAGGACGAATCGTCTTCAGGGCGTTGACTGTTCCATTCTTCACAAGATCCGACGCGTTTTCCATAACCGGAAAGTCCGCCGGAACGCCAACAAGCGTGTGGCGATGCCACCACTCCGCCCCTATGTCCGTGACCTGGACAGAACCCGGCTCAAGCTCAGGCGTCAGAAAAATGTAAAGCGCGGGATAGGCGCCGAGACTGTAGTTCTCTCCATTGAGAAACATAGCGATGCGCCGTCCATAGGCGACTGCATCTTCGAGACCAACAAGATAGCAATGTTGTTCACCATGAAAAAACCGGATGTCATATATTCGCGATGGCAGCCCATCCTTGGTCACTACACATCTCCAGACCGTCTAGCCCGTCTTCATACCAGCGCGTGGCTGCACCACGCGTAGCCCGCAAGGGCGAAGGCTGGTGGCCCCTGCCGGACTCGAACCGGCACGTCCTCGCGAACGACGGATTTTAAGTCCGTTGCGTCTACCAGTTCCGCCAAGGGGCCCCTGACAAGCGTGGCGGCAAAGTGTGCGATCCAACCAGCCGACGCAAGCAGAAATTCAGCCGAATTCGACCCCGTTCAGGAAGGTAGATCCAGGCCCATGCGGACGCCTTAGTCGGCCAATGGCTCGGCGCCGGCCGCACGGATGAGCTCGGTCAGTTGCTGCTTCACCTCCGCCAGGCGCTCCGGGTCAGAGCCGCGCGCCACCAGGCTCGTGCCGAATTTTCCTTCGCGCGAGAAGGGATAACTTCCTAGCGGGATGTCTGAATACTTCTTCTGCAAGTCCGTCAGCGACTTTGCGATCGTCCCCTCGCCCACATACGCGCTAACAGAAACCGAAGTCAGGGGCGTAGAGGCGGCAAGTCGCCCGCGAACATCCTCGAGCATCGCATGCATCACCGACGGGATCCCCGCCATGACAAAAACATTGCCGATCTGGAACCCCGGCGCACCCGACAGCTTGTTGCCTATCAGGCTCGCCCCGAACGGGATGCGCGCCATGCGTTGTCTGGCCTCGTTGAACGTTCCGATATTCATCGAGGCGTAGCGCGCCGCCATCTGTGCAAATACCTGGGGGTGATACGTTATCCCGGTTTCGAACGCGGCAGCCATGCAGTCGGCCGTGATGTCATCATGCGTGGGGCCGATGCCGCCGGTTGAAAATACATAGTCATACCGACCACTCAGCGACCGGACCGTATTGACAATTTCGTGCCTGTCGTCCGCCACGACCCGGACTTCCCTGACCGGTATCCCGAGTTGCGAAAGCCAACGGGCGATGTAGGACGTGTTGGTATCCTGCGTTCGGCCGGAGAGAATTTCATCACCGATAATCAGGATGGCCGCTCCGCGTCGGCGTCCGTCTGCAGCCATGGTCAGCCCCTTGCATTGGCCGCCCACAATGAAAAACGGCACCATCAAATGGTGCCGTCCAATCAAGTCGCTTGGCAACAGGTAAAACTGTCCCGGCGCAACAGTCTATTCGGCGGCTTCGGCCGACCGGCGGGCACCAGTTTCGACGTAACGCATGGCTGCCACCGTCGAGTCGACGAGCAGGAAAGCGAAATTTTCGTCCAGCTGGGCATGCCCATTGAGCAGGCGGAACAGGATTGGCCCAAAGATCAGGTCTGCTGCCAGGTCGTCATCCACGTCAAATACGATCTCGCCCCGCAGCTTGGCGCGACCCACGACAGCGTGGACGAGTTCACGGTGGGCTGCCATGAGCGAATTGCGGAGAGCCTCTGCAAAACGGGCATCAGCCTGAGCTTCAGCAATGAGCGCCTTGAAGACCGGTCCGCGACGCTGTGACAGCGCGCGCACCGTCGGACGAACGAGTTCCAGCAAATCACTCTTCAACGAGCCTGTGTCAGGCGCAATTGTTTCCTGGGCAGGCATATCTGCAAGCAGGGCTTCAAGCACGATGAACGCAGCCGATGCCCACCAGCGATAGATGGTCTGCTTCGACACACCCGCCTTGGCGGCAATCGCTTCGATGTTGAGAGCGGCGTATCCCTCGTTCTGCAGGATGTTCATGGCAGACTGAATAATGGCACGGCGCGATTCAACGCTGCGGGGGCGTCCGACGCGTGGACGTGTCACCGAGTTGTTTTCTGTGTTGTCGATATTGGTCATGGAGCCCCTCAAACGAAATGAACTTTTAACGATTCAAACGCGTGCGACGTTCGAATCAGTCATCGTAGAGAAGGGTGTTCGCGCAGAGCTAAAGGGTCAAGCGTTGAACGCTTGAATTATTGGGAAGTGTTGATGCGTGACAGAAAGTACGCAGGTTCGAGCGGCAACCTCTTAATGACTTGACCGCTTTTGCCGAGAACTCCGGCACTTCGACCATCTACTTCAACTTGAATGCCACCGGCATTACCCGTCAAAAGCACCAATCCTGCACGGTCTGGTGCCTGAAAAGACTCACCCGGAATCAAAACGCGAGCAAGCAGGATGGAATGAGGTTTTCGGAGCGCAAGGTCTTTGACTTGAACATAACTTTGTTCAAGCGCCTTCAAAGTGATTCGCGACGAACCCGGCACAGCCTGCGCCGGAACCGCGGCAGCACCACGCGCAGTTGCTGCACTCTGCTTGAATGACGTGCCAAATGACTGGACAAGACGCTCGGTCAGAAATCCACCGTCGGCGATCACCGGCACTATGGGCTGGACCAGCGGAGCTGCATCGCGTTCAACAGGTGCAACCACTTGCGGTGCTGCAACCTGTGGCACGGCAGCATGGGGAGCCGGAGCAGAGTTTGTCGCTGGCGATTCGACAACCGTCACCGAACCGGAATTCAGGGACGCAGCAGGAGCCAGCTGCTGCTTTGGCATCGTGATCTGGGCAATACCATAAATCAGCACGGCAATGACAAGCGCTACGACGAGCAGCTGGCCACTCGGCAGGGAATTCGAAACAGCAACCTCCGGGAACACAAGTTCCGCTGGTTTGCTGCTTTCGAGGCTGTTTGTTTCAGCCTTGAACTGGTCGACAATCTGTTCGACGTTCAACCTGAGAAGCTTTGCGTAGCCGCGCACGAAACCCACAGCGTAGGTGCGGCCAGGAAGCCGTTCAAAGTCACTGAGTTCGATGGCCTTCAGTTGATCGACGCGGATCTTGAGCATTGCCGCAACGGCTTTTTCGTCAAGACCGAGCTCGATCCGGCGTTCGCGCAACGTGAGACCCGTGCACTGCGAACTCTGCTCTTCGAGAACATCCCTCAGGTGCAAGCGGCGCTCGCGCTGCTCACTGGCTGAGGGCAATTTGACAACGATGCTCATCGCACCCGACTCTCTACCCAGGAATTTGACTTTTATCGGAATGCGCTCGCCGGTCTATGCCGATGTATTTTGCTCAATCCGCCAAATCAAATGTACACGATCGCCGGTTAAATATTGCAAAACAATCGCCCACAATCAAACAAGTTCCTGGTTGATTTGAGCATTAAATGACAACACGCTCTTTGATTGCAAATTCCTTCAAATGCTCTCGAAGCGAGTGGTCCGTTTTCTGCAGGAGGGTGTTCATGAGCCCGGCGATCCGGCTGCTGTCCAGGCCCAGAATCATCTGTTTGACCGGTCCAATCGATGCAGGAGCCATGGACAGGGACCTGAAGCCCAGCCCAACAAGCGCCAGGGCTTCAAGCGGCCTGCCAGCCATTTCCCCGCATACTGTCACGGGGACACCACGATCACGGGCCTGGTCGGAAATTAGTTTCAGGAAATTAAGCATAGGCGGGCTCAGCACGTCATACCTGTTGCCGAGCCTTGGATTTCCACGGTCACTTGCAAACAGGAACTGCGCCAGGTCGTTCGACCCGACAGAGATGAAGTCCGTCATCGACAGAAGCGACGGCAGCTGGAACGCGAGCGCGGGCACCTCGAGCATGGTACCCACCCTGATCTTGCGAGGCGGCACACCATTCGTGCGGGCCAGCCGTGCCAGCTCTCGCTCCACCAGCGCCTTCGCAGCGCGGAATTCAGCCACTTCTGCCACCATCGGGAACATCAGGTCGAGATCCCGACCGCACGACGCCTTGAGCAGGGCCCGGATCTGGTAGCGCAGCAGCGCTGGCCGGTCGAGCGTGACACGGATCGCCCGCCACCCCATGGCAGGGTTCTCCTCGACCACGGCACGAACGTAGGGCAGCACCTTGTCTCCGCCCAGGTCCAGCGTCCGGAACACCACCGACCCGCCTGCAGCCCCGTCCAGCACCGCGCTGTACAGCTCCACCAGATCCTGAAGCTTTGGCATCTCGCTTGAGATCATGAACTGGAGTTCGGTCCGGAACAGACCGATGCCTTCAGCTCCTGTTTCCGCCAGATGCGGGAGGTCAGCCTTTAACCCCGCATTCATCATGAGACGAATTCTTTCGCCATCCAGCGTGACGGCAGGAAGGGATCGCTGTGCCGCAAAGGCCGCCTGGCGCTGCGCCCGCAGGGCCAGCTTGTGACGGTAGGCTTCGCGCACTTCATGGGTCGGCCGGACGTGGATATCGGCAGCCTCACCATCCACAATGACCCAGTCACCGGGCTCCACCTGGTCGATCACCCCGGCGATCCGGCCGATCAGCGGTATGTCGAGCGCCCGCGCCACAATCGCAACGTGACTGGTGGGAGACCCTTCTTCCAGCACCAGGCCGCGCAATTTGCTTCGGTCGTAATCAAGCAGTTCGGCGGGCCCCATGCTTCGGGCGAATAGGATCGTATCGGACGGAAGCGACTCGTGCGCCGACGTGTCTGCGCGACCTGCAAGATGCCTGAGCAGCCTGTTCGCCAGGTCATCAAGGTCATGCAGGCGGTCAAGAAGTGGCGAGTCCGCCTGCCGTGACATGCGCGCACGCATGTCGTTTTGCACACGCTCGACCGCCGCTTCTGCCGTCAGTCCTGTGTGCACGGCCTCTCTCAGTTTCAGAAGCCAGCCGCGGTCATCAGCAAACATCCGGTATGTTTCAAGTACGTCTCGCGTTTCACCCGTGATCACCGAGTCTTCAGTGGCAAGCATGGCATCCAGCGAGTCGCGCAGCTCTGAAATGGCCTTGTCGAGTCTCAGCCTCTCGCTTGCCATGTCATCGGCGATGAGCTTTTCCACCTTGACACGCGGCTCGTGCAGCACCGCGCGTCCCATGGCGATACCCTCGCAGAAGGAAACACCATTTCCGCGCCACGGTCGATCGCGGCGCGGCCCTGCTTCGATTTCGCCGAGGTCATTGAGCGACCCCGAGACAACCATCTCGGCAAGGACCATGGCGATCGTGTGCAGCGCCTCGACTTCCTCTTCGTCGTAGTGACGGTGAGTACGGTTTTGCACGGCGACCACGCCCAGCGTCCGCCCGCTTCGCGAGATCGGTACGCCAAGCATCGACTGATAGGGGTCCTCGCCCGTCTCCGGCCGGTACGAGAAGCTTGGATGCGTCGGTGCGTCGGAAAGGTTCAATGCGCGGCAATGCAACGCCACGTCGCCGACGATTCCCTCGCCCATCTTAAGGCGGGTTGTGTGCACGGCGTCCTTGTTCAGGCCTTCGGTGGCGAACAGCTCAAGCCAACCTCCCGCCTTGATCAGGTAGATCGAGCAAACCTCCGCCACCATGTTGGCGGCGATAAGGTGCACGATCTTGTCCAGACGCGCCTGCGCCGTAATGCGCTCACCCATGATGTTGCGCATATTTCGCAGGAGACCACGAGGACCTGCTATTGGCATAGCGCTACTTGTCTAACCCGTACGTCGTGTGAAGTGCCCGGACGGCAGTGTCCGTGAACTCTGCCGCAATAAGCACACTGATTTTGATTTCCGATGTGGAAATGACCTGAATATTGATCCCCTTTTCAGCAAGGGTCTTGAACATGGCTTGGGCAACACCGGCATGCACGCGCATGCCCACCCCGATCACACTGACCTTTGCCACGCCCTTGTCCGTCAGAAGCTTCTGCTGTCCGATTGTCGAATGGTTGCGTTCAATGATGTGGATCGCGCGCTCGAACTCGGCACGCCCGACCGTGAAAGTCATGTCCGTGAACTTGCCGTCCTCGGACGTATTCTGGACTATCATGTCGACATTGATGCCGCCGTCGGCGAGCGGGCCAAAAATCGCGGCCGCCACCCCGGGCTTGTCTGGAACTTTCACCAGCGTGATCTTTGCTTCATCACGGCTATAGGCGATGCCGCTGACCAGTTGTTGTTCCACGATCTCGTCCTCGTCACATACCAGAGTGCCTGGCAGGTCTTCAAAGCTCGAAAGCACTTGCACGCGCACACGGTGAATCATTGCAAGCTCAACCGAGCGCGTCTGCAGGACCTTCGCACCCAATGATGCCATTTCAAGCATCTCTTCATATGAAATCTTTTCCAGCTTCCGCGCTTTGGGCGTAATGCGCGGATCGGTCGTGTAAACGCCGTCCACATCGGTATAGATGTCACAACGTTCCGCCTTCAGCGCAGCGGCAATCGCAACCGCACTTGTATCTGAACCGCCGCGACCCAACGTCGTGATTCGATTTTCCGGCCCGATGCCCTGGAAGCCTGCAACGACCGCGACCTGCCCTTGTGACAGGCCTGTCTCGAGTTCCCTGGTGTCGATCCCGGTAATCGAAGCTGACCCATGCAATCCGTTGGTATGGATCGGCAACTGCCAGCCGAGCCACGACCTGGCCTGAATTCCCAGGTGCTGAAGCGCGATGGCCAGAAGGCCGACAGTCACTTGTTCGCCCGAAGAAACCACAGCGTCGTATTCACGCGCATCATGCAGCGGCGACAGCTCCTTGGCCCAGCCAACCAGCTTGTTCGTTTCGCCTGCCATGGCCGAAAGGACAACGGCAACCTCATAGCCGCGCTCAACCTCGCGCTTGACCTTGAGGGCTACATTTCGGATACGTTCCAGGTCAGCGACCGACGTTCCGCCGAACTTCATGACGAGTCTAGGCATGGGAGAGCGCGGCGTTACGTCCGTGTGATTAGGGGGTTGTTTGGCATCGGGTGGGGTATAGTTAGAACTCCTGACTTTGTCACGCAACGCACGGAGCTAGGCAACAGTGTCTGTGGTCACATCGTCTCAATCCACAATTGATGAAGCCGAGGTCGCCCGATTCTCGGCACTCGCCGCCGAGTGGTGGAATCCGCATGGGAAATTTGCAGTTCTGCACAAATTTAACCCAGTCCGTCTCGGCTTCATCCGCAAGCACACCCTGTCCCACTTCAAAAGGGACCCCAAAAGCGTGACGCCGTTTCACGGGCTACGACTTCTGGATATAGGCTGTGGCGGTGGCTTGTTGAGTGAACCCATGGCCCGTATGGGCTTTGAAGTTGTAGGCGCGGACGCCTCCGAAAAGAACATCAGGACAGCCGCAGCCCATGCAAGGGAACAGGAACTGCCCATCGACTATCGCGCAACCAGTGCCGAGGAACTGGCGGGGTTGGGCGAACGCTTTGATGTCATCCTGAACATGGAAGTTATTGAGCACGTCGCGGATCGGAATCTGTTCCTGTCCCGGTGCGCCGAGATGCTCAAGCCCGGCGGGCTCATGTTTGTCGCAACCATCAACAGGACGGCAAAATCCTATGCCCTGGCGATCATCGGGGCTGAATACATCCTGGGATGGATCCCGAAAGGGACTCACGACTGGAACAAGTTCATCAAACCCATGGAACTCGATACCGACCTGAGTCGCGCCGGCCTTGATGTGACGGTTGAATCAGGTGTCATGTTCAACCCGCTGACCGGTCAGTGGATCCTCTCCACTGATACGGACGTAAACTACATGGTCCTATCCGAAAAGAGCGCCTAGGAATCGGTTCGTGGAACATTGGGAAGCGGCGCAACAGGAATTCCTTCCTCGATCAGGTCACGCGCATCCTTAAGCGTTGCCTCGCCATAGATCTGGCGCTCTTTTGCATCACCCAAATGAATGGCCCGCGCTTCGTCAGCGAAGCGCTCGCCGACATATTCAGCGTCCTTTTCCACCTGCTTGCGGACTTGCGTGGCCCATTCGCGCATCGCCTTGGCAGTTGCTGCAGCCTTGGACAGATCATTCTTCTTGGAGACCGCTGGCGCCATGGGCGCTTTCTTCACAGTCTTCGAATTGCAGATCGGACAGGACAATAGTCCCTTCTGCGCCTGTGTCTCGAACGCGGTGCTGTCGCGGAACCAGCCTTCAAATCCATGGTTCTTTTTGCAGATGAGTTGATAGTGGATCATGTCCCGTCGGAATTCCACACGCCGTACTGTGCGTTGAACGAAGTCTCGAAGATGGCGACGAAAGTCAGTCTCCGCAAGTCCGCCTATGGCACGCTGTTCTGGTTAACATTTTGTAAACTTGCGGATTCTTGGCGATTTCAGCGCGTTTGAAACAAATCCCGCTCCACTCAGGTCACCGCTTTTCTCCGCTGGAATTCGGGACGGTCCCAGAGCCTTTGCTCCATGACGCTCCTGAGGACCATCACGGCATCGAAGACATCCACAAATCTGGTCGTCAGCGGCGCCAGTCCAAAACGAACGATATCGGGTGCACGGAAGTCTCCGATGACGCCGTGGTGTATGAGCGCCTGGCAGACCGCGTAGCCGTGCTTGTGGGACAACGACACCTGCGCACCCCTGTCTGACGGGTTTCGCGGACTTTCGATCTTGAATTCAAATGGCGACAGCACCTCGTCGGCCACAAGCATGAACAATTCTGAAAGCTGTCCGGACTTGGCACGCACAAGCGTCATGTCGATATCGTCAAAGACAGTAAGCGCCGCTTCCAGGGCAACAAGCGATAGTACCGGCGGCGTGCCGGACAGCACCCGGTTAATGCCTGGCGCCGCCACATAGTCATCGGCGAAGTCGAATGGCGCAGTGTGACCCAGCCAGCCCTGAAGCGGTTGTTCAAAGCCTCCCTGGTGTCGCTGGGCAACGTAGGTATACGACGGTGCACCGGGGCCACCATTCAGATACTTGTAGCCACAACCCACCGCGAAGTCGGCGTCGCACGCGGCGACCTGCAGATCCATCGCACCGGCACTGTGCGACAAATCCCACACGATCATGGCACCCTTCGCGTGTGCGGCGCGTGTCAGTGACGCCATGTCATAACGATAGCCTGTCCTGTAATTCACATGCGTCAGCGACACGATGGACACGCCCTCATCAATTGCAGAAGCCAGGTTGTCTGGCCTGACCCTGACGAGTTCCGCTCCAGCCCACGACGCCACACCCTGCGCAATGTAGGTATCGGTTGGAAAATCTGCCACCAGCCCCAGGATCTTGTTCCTGCCCTTCGACAGGCGCAGAGCCGCCGTCAAAACCTTGAACAGATTGACAGATGTTGAATCCGAAACGATCACGTCTTCAGCCGGCACGCCGATCAACCGCGCGATCTTTGCGCCGACGCGCTGTGGCGCCCGATACCAGCCGGCTTCATTCCAGGACCGGATCAGTCCCCGCCCCCACTCGTGTTCAATCGCATTTGTCAGGCGCGCGCTCACCGCCTTCGGCAGGCACCCGAGAGAGTTTCCATCGAGATAAATCTCCCCTGACGGAAGCCGGAAACGCTCGCGAACAAACGCAAGGGGATCTGCCTGGTCCATCAACAGACACTGGGCGCGATCCATGCTCATTTCAGCAGGGCCTCTATCTCGCTCAGCACGTGGTTCCACGCCGCAGCTGACGGATCGATCAGTTCAAAGTGCCCCGCACCCGCAATCGTCTGAACGTATACGGTATCACCTTGCTCTTTGGCATGCGCCGCATAGCGGTCACCAAATTCCGGCGGCACAATCCTGTCCAGTTCACCAGAAATCACGGACTGCCTGACATGCGATGGCAGCAGACGCATCGGTGAGGTGTCCGCATAAACGTCCGCTCCAGCGCGTGAACTCGCTGACACAAGCGCATCGATCGTGGAGGGTCCCCCGCAGGCGTCGGGGCCTGTTTCACGGTAGGCCTCAAGATCATTGATGCCCGCCAGGCTCACCACACCCCGCAGCACAAATGCGTCCGCCTTGTACAGCAGGGATGTCTTGGCGATGCTGCGGCGACCGGCAAGCTAGGTGACCAGGTGACCGCCGGCGGAGTGCCCGACGGCGACAACCCGGCTCAGGTCCAGCGGATGCTTTTTTGCAAGCGCGTGAAGAATATCCATGGCCGACGCTGCATCCAGGAATGTTCCAGGATAGCCACCGCCCTCGTCTCCGATGCGACGATAGTCGAAGCTCCAGACCGCATAACCGCGGTCACGCAATGCCGCCGACATGTAGGCCATCAACTCTGGTCCGGGGAGCTCAGCAAGCCAGCAACCACCATGCACAACGACGATCGTTGCAAATGGACCCTTGCCAGCCGGCAGCCACAGTTCGCCAAACTGGTGCGCATGCTTTCCGAAATGAATTGTCTCGTTGGGCGTCTCGCGGGGTCGTGCCATCAGCTCGCTGAAGCCGATAGGGGCAGCAGCCGCTTGCACGCATCCAGTCATCAAAACCAGTGCGGCCAAGGCTGCGTTATGGATCATTCGCCTGGCTGCCAACTGAAAACGGACGGTCATGTGTCAGCGCCGGAATGCGCTGCCGGGCCTCAACGACCTTCGCGGGATCAACATCCGCGAAAATCACACATGGTTCATCGCCAGCTTCGGCGATGATGGCGCCCCACGGGTCAACGATCATGCTGTGCCCAAACGTGTGGCGACCGTTCTCGTGCTTGCCACCCTGCGCGGCTGCAATCACGTAGCATCCGGTTTCGATGGCTCGCGCGCGTTGCAGGATATGCCAGTGCGCAATGCCGGTCGTATGGGTGAAGGCTGCAGGTATCGACAGGAACGACGCGCCTGCCCTGGCAAGCGCCCGATAGAGTTGCGGAAACCGCAAGTCGTAACAGACACTCAGCCCGATCTTGCCCCACGGCATGTCAGCCACAACCGCCCGCTCACCGCGCCGAAAATTTCGTGACTCGCGATAGACCTCGCCATTCGGCAGATCCACGTCAAACATGTGAATTTTGTCGTAGGTCGCAGTAACATCGCCGGCAGCGCTGATCAGAAACGACCTGTTGGCGCACTGGCGTTCTGCAACCCTGATTGGCATTGATCCGATCAGCAGCCATATCTGAAGTTCAGCTGCGAGATTTCGGAATGCCTTCAGCGCAACGTCGTCTTCCTCGACGCTGACCTTCGAAAACAGCCGGTCCGATTCCGCCTCGAACAGCGACGTGACTTCAGGCGTCGCAACAAAGTTGGCGCCCTTGGCGTTCGCTTCCCTGATGAGGGAGCACGCGGTCTGGATGTTGGCTGTCAGGTCCATGCCTGTGCGCATCTGCACACAGGCCGCTCGAAATTTTCCGCTCATGCGGCTTAAATTAGCCGCGGACCCGCTCCAAGAGCAAGTCAAGCTGGCCCTTGTCGTCAAGGTCATGAAGGTCGTCGCAGCCGCCAACATGCGTTTCCCCGATGAATATTTGGGGCACCGTGTGACGGCCCTTCGCACGCTTCAGCATTTCGGCGCGCTTCTCGGCATCCATGCCGACATCGATCTCTGTAAAATGAACGCCCTTCTTGCGAAGCAGCGCCTTCGCCCGATTGCAATACGGACACAGCAGCGTTGAATAAACCACGACCTCGCTGCGAACTGCGTTTTTGACTTCAGCGCTTTGCATCGACACAGGACTACGACTCTACAAGAGACCCTGCACTATAACCCGCAGACCCTCTGCTGGTCTGCATCAGAGGTTACGTCGAAAAATTTAACGGGCGCACAACACGAGCCAGTGTGATCACCGACACACTCTGCACACCACAGCGGAAAAGCGCCTTGGAACAAGCCTGGACGGTCGCTCCCGTGGTTAGCACGTCATCAACCAGAACCACGTTTTTCCCGCGCAGATTCTGCCGGGCGGCAGCCGAAACTGTGAACGCCCTGGCAACATTCTTGAGCCGCGCCCGGGCGGAAACCATCTCGCCTTGGCTAAGCGTTGCCTTGGCCCTGACAAGCCAGGCAGATTGAACTGCAATACCTGACAGCCTGCCAACCCCGTGTGCCAGCAGCGCCGCCTGATTGTAGCGGCGGACAAACAGGCGCCGCCAGTGCAACGGCACAGGCACAACTACGTCGCTCTCCTGCAACAGTTCCCGTGCCGCTGTATTCATCCACCGGCAAAACAGAGGGCAATTTTCAAGCTTGTCCGCATGCTTGAAGCCAAGGATCAGGTCACGGCTCGCATCGTCATACGCGATCGCCGATCGCAACCATTTGAACGTCGGCGGACGTGCAAGGCACGCCCCGCATTTCACGCCGTAACCAAGATCATGCGGAAAAGGCAATCCGCATTGCACGCAATGAGGTGGCCCCAGAAACCGGATCGCAGCCCAGCACGCACCACAAACCGATTGTGGCTCACTGACTGGCGAACGGCACTTCAGGCAAAGCGGTGGTAAAATCAGGTCCAGAACTCTGCGGCCCGCGGCCCTGAAAAATCGCCCGGCTTGAACCTCCGTCAGCTTCATGAAACACCCGTGACTTCAGTTGTTAGATCGAGTGATATCGCCGACCACCATGCAAGACGTTCCACAAATCTTCGACCAGAAACTGCGCAGGCGTCGCAAGGCGAGAATGGCAAACCATTTCTCGTCGTCTGCATTTCTGCACGAAACCGTGGCACTTGAACTGGCGGAACGCATCGCCACCATCAACCGCTCCTTTCAGACTTTTGTGTGTCACGGGGCATCAAGTTTGTCGCAAGATGTCGCAACGGCAAGCATCAGCACCGACACGCTAAGTTACCCCGTGAAGCTCCCGGCCATCGTGTTTGACGAGGGTGAACTGCCGTTTGCCGATGCCGTGCTGAATGCCTTCACAAGTGTGTTGACGCTGCATGCAATCAACGACGTGCCGGGAGCTCTCGCCCAGATCCGCCGTGCGCTTGCCCCTGACGGCCTGTTCATTGGTGCCATGCTTGGCGGCAACACATTGCACGAACTTCGCGATTGCCTGGCCGCAGCCGAGATCGAAGTCGATGGCGGCGTGTCGCCCCGCGTTTTTCCCTTTGTCGACGTGAAAGATGCGGGCGGCCTGTTGCAACGGGCGGGCTTCGCGTTACCGGTCGCTGACTCCGACACGCTGACTGTGCACTACGCCGACCCGTTTCGTCTGCTGCGGGACCTTCGCAACATGGGTGAGACAAACATACTGAACGAACGGCGCAGGTCGCCATTGAAAAAGTCAATTCTGCTGCGGGCGCTGATGCTCTACAGGGACAGGTTCGCAGCCGCCAACGGCTCAGTGCCCGCGACTTTCGAAATAATCTATCTGTCAGGCTGGGCACCGCACGAAAGCCAGCAAAAACCCTTGAAGCCTGGCAGTGCGAGAATGTCTTTGTCAGACGCGCTGAAGGGTCCGCGCTAGGCAATCGGCGTCGGCATAAACTACATCGCGTTTTCGATCACGCCATACATCGAAATTGTCTTGCCGGCGACCGATGTCACGATGGGCACAACAGCCAGAAAGATCAGTGAACAGATCAGCCCGTACTCGACGGCCGTCGCACCGCTCTCATCAGTTGCAAACGCCTTCAACAATCGAGCAAACGCCGTCATCGGACACCTCGAAACTCAACGCGTACCACTGTGAACGCGGCGTCCTAACGAGCTATGAATCTTCGAATTTTCAACAAATTGCGAAAGCAGGCGCCTACAGGAAATCACGCAGTTGGGCGATCAGCGACACGTCTGCCGGAGGGACCTGGTAATTCCCCAAATCCCTGGGCTGGACCCAGACGACGCGCTGGTTTTCCAGTGGCTGAACGATGCCTTCCCAGCGCCGGCACAGGAACAGGGGCATCAGCAGATGGAAATTTCCGTAGTCATGTGAGGCAAATGCAAACGGAGCGAGGCATTCTTCCTTAACCAAAATCCCAAGCTCTTCGCCAAGCTCCCTGATCAGGGTCTGCTCCGGGCGTTCTCCATCTTCGATCTTGCCGCCGGGAAACTCCCAGAGTCCGGCCATGGACTTGCCTGCGGGCCGCTCTGCCAGCAACACCTTGCCGTCTGCATCGATCAGTGCGGCCGCAGCGACCAGCAGTATTTTTACCTGAGAAGTCATCGCGTTGAAAAACCGCCGCTGTTGCGTCACTCACGACCGCAAGTAACGCATGCCGTCATTTCATTTCAAGGCAGACGAGCGCTGAAGCCGTTTTTCTTAAAATGCTGCCGATACGGAGGCATACAGCCCCGAGACGGTGATGCCCAGCGCCTGCAGTGTTCCGATGATGGCAACCGCAATCAGCGAAGCAAGGACCGCATATTCGGTAGCAGGCGAACCGGCAGAGTCACGAACAAAGGCGCGCAGGAACACAATCATGACTGGCTTTCGACCGGAACGGATTGGATGGGAAGTACTAGCTGCGGTAGTCGCCATTGATGCTGATATAGCCATGGGTGAGATCGCAGGTCCAAACCCCTGCAGCCCCCTTGGCTATCCCAACATCAATATCGATCTCTATTTCACCACGTTGCATATAACGGACCATTAAGGCCTCGCTGTAATTCGGATCGCGAACGCCTTGCGTCGCGACCTTGTGGCCACCGAACTTAATCGAAAGTTTATCACGATTGGCAGCCTCGCCGGACTTGCCCACCGCCATCACCACGCGGCCCCAGTTGGCGTCGCCACCAGCGATCGCAGTCTTCACCAGCGGAGAGTTAGCAACCGAGAGCGCAATCTTGCGCGCCGCCTGCGGGCTCTCCGCACCGCTGACATTGATGCGGATAAGTTTGGTAGCGCCTTCGCCATCCTTGACCACCTGCACCGCAAGGTCCTGCAGCACGGAATTCAGCTTCAGGCGGAAATCGTCCAGGCGCTTGTCACTGGCCTTGAGGACCGGATTGTGCCGCGCCCCCTTGCCGGTCGCAAACAGCAACAGCGTGTCGCTCGTGGACGTATCGCCATCCACGGTGATGGAATTGAAGCTCGTCTCCGCGCCTTGCGTCAGCAGGGCCTGCAGCACGTCTTGCGGTATGGTTGCGTCGGTGAAAACGAAACTCAGCAAGGTCGCCATGTCTGGCGCGATCATTCCCGAGCCTTTGGCAAAACCGTTGATTTTCACGACCTGGCCATCAATCTGGGCGCTGGCGGTTGCCATCTTGTGAAACGTGTCCGTTGTCATGATGGCGCGCGCAGCCTGCTCCCAGGCTGTCGCACCGGTATTTTCGTAGATCTCGGGCAGGACGCTTGTAAGCCTGCGGACCGGCAGCGGTTCGCCAATGACACCCGTCGAAGCGACGTAGACTTCTTGCGGCTTGCACCCCACGAGTAGCGCGACGGCATCGACCGTGGCCTTGACGGCCTCTGACCCCACGCGGCCGGTAAAGGCATTCGCGTTGCCAGAATTGACCACCAGCGCCCGCGCCGACTTTTCGACCAGTGCAATCCTGCACCAGTCCACCGGCGCCGAACTGGTCTTCGATTTCGTGAAAACCCCCGCAACCGTCGTTCCGGTGGCAAACACCGCCATCATGACATCGGTGCGACCCTCATAGCGGATACCAGCGGCACCAACACCCAGACGAACCCCGGAAATCGGCTGCAATTTGGCAAAACTCTTCGGAGCAAGCGGCGAGATGGGATGCGCCTGCTTAGCCGCCTTTGGTGCCGCCTCCGGTTGGGATTTGGCGGTCACCTTGTCCTTCGCACTTTTGCCCGCTGTCGGGGCCATCTCAAGTTCCTTTCGCGTCCGCCCCGAGGTCGGTCATCCCCAGGGACTCCGCAGAATAGTGATTGTCAGTACCCGTCCTATTCCTGCGGGTCAAGAATCGCCGTTTTGAGCCAAAGCAACACGTCTGGAGCCATGTTGCTCCGCCGCGTTGACAGGGGGGACCTCCCACCTTATCTGTCCCCCACGGCTTCGCGCGAAATCCACCATTTCGATACGACTTGGAGGCGAACTGTCCACACCGGACAGGCGAACAGCCCGAAATTAATTCTCTCGTTCTCAAGGACGGTTTCGAATGTTGGGCTTGACCTCGCTGGCCAAAAAGATTTTCGGCTCCAGCAATGACCGCGTACTCAAGCCTTACTATGCCAAAGTTCCCAGGATTAACGCGCTTGAGCCCGAATACGCCAGGCTGACCGATGAACAGCTCCGCCAGAAGACAGCCGAGTTTCGCGAACAGGTCGCCAAAGGACGCAAGCTTGATGACCTGCTGCCCGACGCGTTCGCGGTCGTCCGCGAAGGCGCAAAGCGCACGCTGAGACAGCGCCACTTCGACGTACAGCTCATCGGCGGCATGGTGCTGCATAATGGCAACATCGCAGAAATGAAAACCGGAGAAGGCAAGACATTGGTGGCGACGCTGCCGGTTTACCTTAACGCTTTGTCCGGCAAGGGCGTCCATGTCGTGACCGTCAATGACTACCTCGCACGACGTGACGCAGAGTGGATGGGACAGGTCTACCGCTTCCTGGGCCTGACCACGGGATGCATCGTTCATGGCCTCAACGACGCACAGCGGCGCGAGCAATACGCGGCCGACGTCACATACGGCACGAACAACGAGTACGGCTTCGACTATCTGCGCGACAACATGAAGTACACGCAGTTGCAGATGGTTCAGCGCGGCCACAATTTCGCAATCGTCGACGAGGTGGACTCGATCCTGATCGACGAAGCCCGCACCCCGCTCATCATCTCGGGCCCGACCGAAGACCACTCGAACCTCTACAAGATCATCGACGCCTTCATGCCCGAGATCAGGGACGAACACTTCGAACTCGACGAGAAGGCACGCTCTGTCACGCTGACCGAAGAAGGCAACGAGGCCGTCGAAGGCTGGCTCGCGAAGAACGGCATCATGACCGAAGGCGGTCTCTATGACATCGCCAACGTGTCCTATGTCCATCACGTGAACCAGGCGCTCAAGGCCCACAAGCTGTTCCTCAAGGACCGCGATTACATCGTCAAGGACAACAAGGTTATCATCATCGACGAGTTCACCGGCCGCATGATGGAAGGCCGCCGCTATTCGGAAGGCCTGCACCAGGCACTCGAAGCCAAGGAGCTTGTCGCCATCCAGCCCGAGAACGTGACGCTGGCCTCGATCACGTTCCAGAACTTCTTCCGCCTGTACTCAAAGCTTGGTGGCATGACCGGCACGGCGTCGACCGAAGCCAACGAATTCCAGGAAATCTACAATCTCGAAGTCATCGAAATTCCAACCAACGTCGATGTCGCGCGCATCGACGATGACGACGAGATCTACCGCACGATTGAAGAAAAGAACGACGCCATCGTCGAAACGATCAGGGAATGCGTGACGCGCGGACAGCCTGTGCTGGTCGGCACGGTTTCGATTGAAAAATCCGAAAGCCTTTCTGCCGTCCTGAAGAAGCAGAAGATCAAGCACAACGTGCTCAACGCCCGCTACCACGAGATGGAAGCGCAGATCATTTCCCAGGCCGGCGCCCCGGGTGCGATCACGATTGCAACGAACATGGCGGGACGCGGAACAGACATTCAGCTCGGCGGCAATGCGGACATGCGCGTCGCCGTTGAAACGATCGGCATCGAAGACGAAACCGAAAAGAAGGCGCTCACCGAACGCATCCGTGCTGAAGTCGCCGAAGATCGGCAGAAGGTCCTCGCCGCAGGCGGTCTTTACGTCCTTGGCACCGAACGTCACGAAAGCCGCCGCATCGACAACCAGCTTCGTGGCCGCTCCGGGCGCCAGGGCGACCCGGGACATTCGAAGTTCTACCTCAGCCTGCACGACGACCTGATGCGCATTTTCGGTCAGGACAAGCTGGACGGCATGCTGCAGCGTCTGGGCCTCAAGCAGGGCGAGGCGATCTCGCACGGCATGGTCAACGCCGCCGTCGCCAAGTCGCAGCAGCGCGTTGAGGCGCGCAACTTCGACATCCGCAAGAACCTGCTGAAGTTCGACAACGTCATGAACGACCAGCGCAAGACGATCTTCGAGCAGCGGCTCGAGTTCATCGGCGCCGAGACTGTCCATGACACAGTCATGGGCATGCGCCACCAGCTCGTTGACGACCTGGTCAAGCGCTACATTCCGCACAACTCCTATGCCGACCAGTGGCGCACGGCCGACCTCGAGACCGACGTCCGCGACTTCTTCGGCGTAGAGCTTCCAATCGTGGCCTGGGGCAAGGAAGAAGGCATCGCCGAGGAAGAGATGATCGACCGCATCGCCAAGGCCGCGGACACGCGCGGTGACGAGCGCATGCAGGCGGCGCCGCCGGATGCGATCAAACAGATCGAGCGGGCGATCCTGCTGCAGACGATCGACCACGAGTGGCGCGAGCATCTCGTGACGCTCGACCACCTGAGGCACACGATCGGCCTGCGCGGCTATGGTCAGCGCGATCCGCTCAACGAATACAAGACTGAAGCCTTCTTGTTGTTCGAGGGCCTGCTGGCCCGCATTCGCCAGGAAGTGACCCGACAGCTCATGCATGTTCAGTTGCAGATCGAACAGCCGCCCGAACTCGATGAAGTCGCACTGCCTCAGATGCGCGCCATGCACATCAACCCGGACACGGGCGAAAACGAATTCGACGAGGACAATTCCGGCCGCCCGGCCACGAACAGCCCGCGTCTTGCAGGCCGCCCGGTTCCGGTCAACCCCGACGACCCCGCCACCTGGGGCAAGGTTCAGCGCAACGCGCCCTGCCCATGTGGCTCCGGCAAGAAGTTCAAGCAGTGCCACGGCGCGCTGTAGCGCGACCGTTGGCATTTGCCCGAGACCGGATTCCGCAATCAGAAACACAGCCGAGGCAGCATCCATTTCGATGCCAGCCCGCCCGGGCACAGATTCCTACACTATCCAGTTGAAGCGCCGAATAGAGCCGAAAGCGCCGAAAACAAAAAGAGAACAAATTGACGCAGCTAGCGGAAGTATGCTGCTGAACAGTTCCCCCAAAATATCGTCATCCTAAATGCACTGCAGCGCGCAGCGGTGCTGCGCGTTTGGGACCCATACGAGGTGATGCACATCCGGAGAGGTCTCACCACGCATGGTTCCCGCTCGCAACGCAGCACTCGCGTGCTGCATAGCGAGCAGGATGACGATGGCGGGGAGTACAACAGAATACACGCAGTCATCCTGAGCGCGCTGCCGCGCGACACGGCCATGACGGGTATTTGTTTTGTAGAATGCGATCCCGATCGTACGCCGGATGTACTAGCAGTCCTGCCACCAGGTCTTGCAATTGTCACACCGACATATGACTGGCCGTGCGGTGACCGCTATTCCCAGAAAAGAGATCAATGCCACCAGCGAGACGTGAACTCTGTTACTCCGGCTGCTGAATTCAAGTGAGCCGCAGGAGGGACAAGCAACTTCGTCAAGCGAACCGAACTCCTGTTCCAACTCTCGCCGAAACTCTCCATCCAGACACCTCTGAATGACACCTCGTGCTGCCTCCAAATCGGAGGCAGCAACCCAAACCCTGAAGCCGCCTACTGCGGCCGTATACTTCCAGTCAGCATAGGTAAGCCCCTGATATTGGGACAACGCAAATACGCCCTCTGCCCGCAAACGAGATGCAAGGTTGTGCGCCTCGTAAGCGAACAGAAATTTCGCGACAGTCACAAGCATCGGATGCTCAACTCTGCCAACACATCACTACCGCGGCCGGTCGCCTTCCACCGTCACCCGATGCATCTCGCGCCTGTAACCGTGATAGTCGTTGAGTGCATAGTGCTGCGTACAGCGATTATCCCAGAACGCCACCGCATTCTTCGTCCACGAAAACCGGCAGGTGAACTCGGGCTTTGCGCAATGCTCGTACAGCCAGCGCAGCAACGGACGGCTCTCATCTTTGGTCCAGCCGTCGAAGCGCTGCGTGAACCCGACATTGACGTACAGGGCGCGACGACCCGTTTCAGGATGCACGCGCACGACCGGATGGACGATTTCGGCTTTCGCATCCTCGGAGGTCTTCGGCTTCATGCTGCGCATGTCGTTGTGCCGGCTGGCTTCGCTCAACCCGTCAACACCATACTGCGCATTTGCCGAGTGCACGGCGTTCAGCGCATCAACCGTCTTCTTCATGCCCGATGAAAGCGCGTCGTAGGCCATGTACTGGTTGGCAAACATCGTGTCACCGCCTTGGGGCGGAACTTCCTTCGCATAGAGGATCGAGCCCAGCGGAGGCTTCTCGAGAAACGTCATGTCCGAGTGCCACCCGCCTCCGAAATTGACCTTGTCGTCTTTCTCCTTGAACACCCGCATCACTTCCGGAAAACCCGGCACTTGCGGGCCATAGGGGTGAATGCTGATGACACCAAAGCGGCGCGCGAACGCCAGTTGCTGATCAGGCGTCATGACCTGGTCGCGAAAGAAAATCACGCAGTGGTCAAGCAACGCCTGCCTGATTTCGCCCAGACCCGCTGCACCCAGGTCGGAACCCAGATCGACGCCGGACAGTTCTGCGCCCAGCGCACCCGACACCTGCCGGACCTTCACTGTTGCAGCGTGGTTCATTTTTGCAGCCTCTCGGTTTCAGTTGAATAGAAACTATCCCAGTACGCGCCCGGATCAAAGTTCCAGACGTACAGGTACGGAACCATGATGCACCCAGTGCGTTCCCTGTCTGACAAACACAATTGGAAAGTGCCATGATCAGAACTTACATGCTTGTAGCGACAACACTTGCAGCATTCAGCCTGTCTGCGTGCGGAACGTCGACAACTGACCGTGGCCTGTCCGGCGCCGGAATCGGCGCCGCGACGGGTGCGGTTATCGGCGGCGTGACTGGCGGAAGCGTCGGAACCGGCGCCGTCGTTGGTGCCGTGGTCGGTGGAGCGATAGGCGTTGCCACGACAAAAGACGACATAAATCTGGGCAAGCCGATCTGGAGGAAATCCTGCCGGGAACGCCAGCGCAGCGGCGAGCGCATCACCTGCAGGAAGAAGTCGCGCAAATAGCAGAGGCCGGGTGACGTACCGAAAGGAACCTCATCCGGCAATGTCGACCGAACGCATTGCGGTCTTGCATAGCGTTGCAATCCCCGCTCAACTCCCGCCCAAGACCACGGGAGCAGCGACCAATGCCTCAATCCAAGCCCTTCAAGATCGAAATTCCCCAGGGCACGATCAACCGCATCATGGAGCGCGTGCGCCAGTTTGAATGGCCAGACGCGCCCGCCAACGGCGGATGGTCCTATGGTGCCAGTCTCTCGACGATGAAGGAAATGGTTGAGTACTGGCTGCACGGGTACGACTGGTACCGCGAGCAGGAAATCATGAACCGCGTGCCCCACTTCACCGCGAAGGTGCGCGACCTCGACATCCACTTCATCCATCTGCGTTCGAATGCGCCCAAGCGCCGGCCGCTGATCATTACCCATGGCTGGCCCGGATCGTTCGTCGAGTTCATGAATGTGATGGAGCCATTGGCCTATCCCGAGAAATACGCTGGCAAGGCCAGCGACGCCTTCGACGTCATCATCCCCTCACTCCCCGGCTATGGCTTCTCGGGCAAGCCGCAGAACCCCATCAGCCCGCGCACGGTCGCCACCTATTTCGACCAGTTGATGACGAAGAACCTAGGCTACTCGGACTACATCGCCCAGGGCGGCGACTGGGGGTCGTCAGTCTCCGGATGGCTGGGCTATGAGGGCAAGGGCTGCAGGGCAGCCCACCTCAACATGTTCGGCTGGCGTTCGCCCGGCGTACTGCCCGAAACCCCGGAAGAGAAACAGTCGGCACATGCCGCCGAGATGCTGTTCAACATGGAAGGCGCCTATTTCCGGGAGCAGTCGACGAAGCCGCTGACGCTGTCATATCCGCTGATGGACTCGCCCGTGGGCACGGCTGCATGGATTCTCGAGAAGTTCCACGGCTGGTCTGACCTCGAGGACGGCAAGCTGGAGTCTGTTTACACAAAGGACCAGCTGCTCACCAACGTCATGATCTATCTCGTAACCCGCACGTTCGGCACGTCAACCTGGCTGTATCGCGGCTTGTTCGAGGACACGAGCGGCGCACCCGTCCCGCCAAAGGCAAGAATTGAAAAGCCGGTCGGCATCGCCCGCTTCCCTAAAGACCTGATCCCGTTCCCGCCGCGCTCGCTCGTGGAGCGCAACATGAACGTCACGCGCTGGACCGAGTTCAAGAAAGGCGGCCACTTCGCCGCCATGGAACGCCCGCAGGATTTCATCGAGGACGTAAGAGCGTTCGGGAGAGAGATCGATGCTTAAGCGATTGGCCTTTGCTGCAGCCTTGTGTCTCGCGGCGAACGCATCAGCCGCCGACATGGACCGCAATGAACTGACGGCCAAGATCACGACACTCGACACAAAATTGTTCGATGCCTACAATGCGTGCGACCTGCCTGCGCTCGAAGCACTCGTCGAGGATGACCTTGAATTCTACCACGACAAGACCGGTCTCTCGGTCGGCCGGAAAACCTTCATCGAAAGCATCAGCAAATATGTATGCGGCAAGACCCACCGCACGCTGACACCCGGAACGCTCGAAGCCTATCCACTGAAAGACTACGGCGCCGTTGAAATTGGAATCCACACCTTTTGCGCAACGGACAAGGCCGGCCAGTGCACGACACCCGGAGCACCGGCAAAATTTGTGCAGCTATGGAAGGAGACGAACGGCACATGGCGCCTTTCAAGGGTAATCAGTTACGATCACCACTGAGCTTCTGCACTCCATAAATAGCCAGGACAAAAGTCGTGAATGCGCCGAAGCCGTTCAGCCTCTCGGTTCCCGTCGAGGACCTGACTGACCTGAAATCCCGCCTCACCCGCGTGCGTTGGCCGAATGAACCCGCCGGCAACGATGCCTGGGACTGGGGCACAAACCTCGCCTACATGAAGCGGCTCATCGCGTACTGGCTCGATGAGTTCGACTGGCGCCGGGCCGAAACCGAACTCAACCGCTTCCCGCAGTTCACGGTTGACCTTCCAACCGACACTGAAACCCACACGATCCATTTCATCCACGAAAAGGGCTCGGGCAGGAATCCGCTTCCCCTGATCCTGACGCATGGCTGGCCATCGACCTATCGGGAGTTCCTCGACGTCGTCGAACCACTGGCACATCCCGAGCGCTTTGGCGGCAATGCTGAAGACGGCATGGACGTCATCGTGCCCTCGCTGCTGGGCTTTGGCTTTTCCTCCAGACCAAAGACGCCAATCGGTCCGGCGAAGATCGCGGACCTCTGGCATCGCCTGATTCACGATGTGCTGGGTTACAAGCGCTATGCCGCACAGGCAGGCGACTGGGGCAGCTATGTCACGTCGCGACTGGCCCTCCAGCATCCTGAAAGCCTGAAGGCCATACACCTGACAATGCTGCCGCTCAGGCCAAACCTGAAGCATGCCTCGCAGCCGCCAGTCAGTGCCGACGAATCCGCCTGGATCGAAAAGATGAAGGCCTGGTGGGCACAGGAAGAAGGCTACCGTTCCATCCAGTCGACAAAACCGATGGCACTCGCCTTCGGCCTGATGGATTCACCCGTTGGCCTTGCGGGCTGGCTTGCCGACAAATATTGGCGCCTCGGTGACACGAAGAAAGATCATCCCTGGGAAGGCATGGAGAAACGCTTTTCCATGCACGTCATGTGCACGCAACTGTCCATCTACTGGTTCTCAGGCACGATCAACTCGGCAAATATGCTCTACAAGGCAGGCCCCGCCGAACGCAGCGCCGCCCTGAAACCCGGCGAACGCGTCACTGTGCCGACCGCCTATTCCGACTACCCGATGGACGTGCTGCCACCAACGCCCCAGAGCTGGGGCAAGCGCAGCTACAACATCGTCCGCTGGCGCGAAATGAAAGCCGGCGGCCACTTCGCCGCCATGGAAGAACCCAAGCTGTTCGCCGATGACGTGCGGGATTTCTTCCGGACGATGCGCTGAAGACCCCTATCGTCTGCGCCCACCGAAGGTGCTCTGCAGACGAAGGGGGCCCGCCCCTCAAGCCAACCCCACACGACCCATCGCCAAATACTTGTCCCATCGCGCCTTGCGCAACGGCTCGGGCGGAATGCCTTCAAGCTCGGTCAGCGCCAGATCGATCGCATCACCGGTATCTTCCATCACCTGCGCACGCCCGCGCTGGGCACCACCAACTGGTTCACGAATGATGGAATCAATGATGCGCAACTGCTGCAGGTCTTGCGCCGTGATCTTCATGGCAACGGCCGCATCCTGCGGCGTGAAGCTCGGCGGCGCGCCAAGCTTGGCCTTGCCGAGAATGGACGAGCAGCCTTCGGGAGAAATCACCGAATAGACCGAATGCTCGAGCATCAGCACGCGGTCGGCAGTCGCCAGCGCAACCGCACCGCCTGAACCGCCTTCACCAATGATGACCGACACAAGCGGCACCCCCAGCGTCAGGCAGCGTTCCGTTGAACGCGCGATCGCCTCACCCTGTCCGCGCTCTTCAGCACTGAGGCCTGGATAGGCGCCAGACGTATCCACCAGGGTGATGACAGGCAGGTTGAACCGTTCGGCCATCGTCATCAGGCGAATGGCCTTGCGATAGCCGTCCGGCATGGCCATGCCGAAATTGTGGTGCAGGCGTGACTTGGTATCATTACCCTTCTCGTGCCCGATGACCATGACCGACCGGCCGCGGAAGGTGCCCAGTCCCCCCAGGATTGCCTTGTCATCCGCATAGGCGCGGTCACCGGCCAGTGGCGTGAAATCCTGCATCAGCGCGTGCACGTAATCCAGGAAGTGCGGACGCTCCGGATGTCGGGCGACTTGCGTCTTCTGCCAGGGCGAAAGCTTGGCATAGGTATCGCGCAACAGATGCGCGGCCCGCGCTTCAAGCTTCGAAACTTCGTCTTCAATCGAGACGGCTTCGCCTTGCGCAGCGACGCGGCGCAACTCTTCAATCTTGCCTTCGATATCGGCGATGGGTTTTTCGAAATCGAGATAGGTCGTCATTCGCAATTGGGTAACACCACTTCAGCCTGCTGCCAACCCGAAAATTCTCCAGATTAATCAACCAGTTAACCCAAGAAGTATCATGCGCCTCGGCCTGAAAACCGGCGTCGCGGCGCGGCTCGTGTAAACACCTGTCACAAAACGCTCTGCTAAAACGTCTTATGTGGCGAAGGAGAGCGAACCATGATCAGGACCATTGCAGTGGGCGTAGGCGTTTTGCTGGCCGTCAACGGCGTCTACATGTTTGCCAACCCTCCGGGCTGGTACGTAGCCGTACCGGGTGTTCCCGACACGGGCCCGCTGAACGTTCATTTCATCCGCGACATCGGTCTGGCCTATCTGGTAGCCGGCAGCGGCCTGGTGTGGAGCGAGTTTGGCGGAACCTGGCGCGCAAGCGCACTGGGCGCCATGTTCATTGCCCTGCATTCAGCGCTTCACATTGGCGAAACACTTCAGGGCCATCACCACGATGTGATCCTGAACGAACTGTTGGCGGTGCATCTCCCTGCTGCACTCGCAATTTTTGTCTCGTTCCAGCAGAGAGCCCACTTCAACCGGGGACACGCATCATGAACCGCTGGCTTCTGACGAAACTGCTGATGTGGAGTGAAAAGCAGCTTGGTGGCGTCAATATGGACTACGCGTATCATTTGCGCGATGTCATGCCATCGCAGCTGTGGCGCTTTTCCATGATCAAGACCGTCGAAGGTCCGCGCAAGTTCACGCCACCCGGGGTCTATCACGCGGCGGGACTCGCTGCGGCAATGGTCGAGGATTGTGGGCCCTGTGTACAGATCCACGTCAATCTCGCGTTGAAGGACGGTGTGAGCGCAGAAACGCTTCGAGCCCTTGTCTCACGTCAGCTTGCCGGCGTTCCGGCCGATATCGCACTTGGATTTCGCTATGGCGACGCAATCGCGCGAGGGATCATGGCAGACGATCTTCGGGACAACATCCGCCGGCAATGGGGCGAAAAAGGACTGATCGAACTTGCCTTCACGATTGCCACGGCGCGATTCTATCCTGCCGTCAAACGCGGCATGGGTTACGCTGACACCTGTGAACGCGTGCTCATAAATGACCAGGTAACACCGGCAGGCAAGGCAGCATGATCAGGCAAAGTCCGGTGGAGACATTTGAGGCAGAGCGCAAGCGGCTCGCTTCAATCGCCTATCGCATGCTGGGCCGCTGGTCGGAAGCAGAAGACGCCGTGCAGGACGCATATCTGCGCTGGCAGGCCGCCACCCATCAAACCATCGAAACACCAGCTGCATGGCTGACAACGGTCATTGTCAGGCTTTGCCTGGATCGCATTCGCAAAAGCAGGGCCGCCCGCGAGATCTATGTTGGCCCATGGCTGCCCGAGCCCGTCATAACAATCGAAGGCGGCCAGATCAGTTCTGAATCCACTGAGTCCCTCGCACAGGACTTGTCCCTCGGTCTCCTGCATGTGCTTGAACGTCTGGGGCCAGAAGAGCGTGCTGCCTTCATTCTGCGTGAAGCGTTTGATTCATCCTATGCCGACATCGCGGCAACTTTGGGAAAAAGCGAGCCGGCTGTTCGCCAGCTTGTTTCGCGTGCACGTGAACGCGTGCGGGCAGCGCGGCCCAAATTTGAGCCAAGACCTGAAGTCCACCAGAAATTGCTCGGACAGTTCATGTCGGCCGTTGCGGCCGGCAGCACCGGTCAGCTCCTTTCAATTTTCCGGCCCGATATTCAGCTCGTCAGTGACGGCGGAGGCAAGAGGCCGGCAGCATTGCGGATCGTCTCGTCCCCGGAAGAGGTTGCACGTCTCATTTTGCACCTGGCCTCTGCGAAAGGTGGACCCTCGGACATTACCCCCGTTACGCTGAACGGACTGCCTTCACTCTGGTTCAGGGATGGTCAGGGGTTCGAAACGGTCGTACAGCTTGATGTGGCGGACGGGCTGATCCATTCGATCTTTATCGTTCGCAATCCCGACAAGCTGTCTCACCTGTCTTTCAATTGAACAGGCAGGGGTCATAAAAAAGGGCGCACTGGAATTCTCCAGCACGCCCCAACTCACACCAGCGAGTTTCAACTTCTATCGGCGATAGCCCCGCCCGTCATCATAACGGTCGTCGTATCGGTCATCGTACCTGTCATCATGGCGACGGTCGTACCTGTCACTGTGGCGGTCACGGCAGCGGTCACGCTCAATGGCGTTTCCAGTGATCCCGCCAATGATGATCCCTGCAACAGTGGCAGGCCCACGGCCACGACCACGGGCGACATTGTTGCCGATTATTCCGCCAATAATTCCGCCAACAACGGCTCCACCACCGCCACGGCAGCTTCGGCGATCATCCCTGCGATCATGGCGACGATCATATCCAGGTCCATAACCTGGAGGCGGACCATAGTCGGGCCCATATCCGGGTCCGTATCCGGGATCATATCCCGGGGGCGGTCCATAGCCGCCATCGTCATGATTTGCGGAGGCCGAACCAACCGCGCCGACGAACAATGCGCATGCGGTCACAGCCGAAACCAGTATCTTGTTCATGCTCAGTCTCCTGCAGGGCTGGAGTATCCAATGGAACCGAAAAGCCAGCCCTAAGCTCGGGCGGAGTAATGGAATCCGGCGCCTGAATGCAGGATGAACGGCGCTCGCCCTCAAAAAAGTCTGAGTTTCCGGGACAAAAACAGGTCAGATTTCGACCTGCGTTCCCATCTCGACAACACGATTGGCGGGGATCCGGAAGAATCGCGTTGCCGACAGCGCTGCGGTCTGCATCGCGATGAACAATGCTGCCTGCCAGCGTCGAAGTTCGGAACGGCTTGCAGGTATCAGTGTTTCGCGTCCGAGGAAGAACGTGGTCTGCATCAGGTCGAATGACAGGCCGAATTGGCGACACAGCTCCAGGGCTCTGGGGACATCGGGCCGCTCCATGAAACCGTAGTGCACAGTCACGCGGTGAAAACCCTTGCCGAGCTTCTCGACTTCGATTCGCTGGGCATCATTGACGCGCGGGAAGTCTTCGACATTCACCTTCATGATCACGACGCGTTCGTGGACGACGTGGTTGTGCTTCAGGTTGTGCAGGAAGGCAGTTGGAACAACAGCAGGATTGGATGTCATGAACACTGCCGTGCCGCTCACGCGTTCAACCGTGCGATCCCAGTGTTCCAGGAAATCCCGGATCGGCATCGCGTCACGATAAAGCTTTGAAACCAGGATTTCCCGCCCGCGGTTCCAGACCACAAACACCGTCATCGCGGCGCTGGCAGCAACGATCGGGAACCAGCCACCCGTCGGGATCTTCAGTGTGTTTGACGCCAGGAACGTGAAGTCGACAGCAAAGAAGGTCCCGAAAACGACATACGTCATCCAGCGGTTCCATCCCCACAACCAGCGCGCAACGATCGCCGCAAGGATTGTGTCAATTGTCATGGCACCTGTGACTGCAAGACCGTATGCGTGTGTCAGCGCGCTCGAACTGCCGAACGCGACAACGATGATGGCAACGCCGATCATCAGGAGCCAGTTGATCTGCGGAATGTAGATCTGCCCCATTTCTGTTGCAGACGTGTGCTTGATGTCCATGCGGGGGAGATAGCCCAGCTGGATCGCCTGACGCGTGAGGGAGAATACGCCCGAGATCACCGCCTGGCTGGCGATGACAGTCGCAAACGTCGCGAGTAGAACCATCGGATAAAGCGACCAGCTTGGTCCCATCTGGTAGAACGGATTTTCAAGTGCGCTGGGCTTCGACAGCAACAACGCTCCTTGCCCGAAATAGTTGAGCACCAGACAAATGGCGACCCCGGCCCATGCCGTGCGAATGGGACCACGACCAAAGTGCCCCATGTCTGCATAGAGTGCCTCGGCACCGGTCACGCACAGCACAATGGAGCCAAGCGCGACAAATGCCGTCCACGGCTGCGCGACGATGAGATCGAACGCATAGATCGGAATGATTGCCATCAGCACCTGCGGCTGCTCGATCAGCTGCAGCAGTCCAAGCAGCCCGATGACCCCGAACCACAACACCATGATTGGACCGAAGAACTGCCCGACACCGTGCGTGCCGCGACTCTGGAACAGGAACAGCGAAATCAGGATGATTGTGGCGAGCGGAACGACATAGGGCTTGAAGCTGTCAGAGGCAGACAGTCCTTCGACGGCGGAGAGCACTGATGTCGAAGGCGTGATGAGTGCGTCACCGTAAAACAGCGCAAGGCCAGCCAGGGCCAGCATTGAAATCAGCTTGCGGCGTTTGGGGGCCGCGTGTCCGGTTCGCAGGGCCAGTGAGGCGAGCGAGAGCACGCCGCCTTCTCCCTTGTTGTCAGCGCGCATGACGTATGCGCAGTACTTCAAGGACACAACGATCATAAGCGACCAGAATGCGAGCGATAGGACCCCGTAGACGGATGCTGCGTTCAGCGCCATCCCGCCAGTCTTCCCGAAGGTCTCTCGCATCATGTAGAGGGGACTGGTACCAATGTCGCCAAAGACTATGCCAAGAGCCGCAAGCGCGAGCGAACGTTGGCGCGCGGCATGGTGTTTCTGTTCTTTGGCAGATGAATCCATGGGAATTCTTCAGGCAGATAAATCTGCTTCAGCCCTTAGTTCGCTCGCGGATCATCTGCATCTGACGCACAATCACCTCAGCCTGGCGAATAGAGGCCAAATCTATAAGCTTTCCGTTAAGAGCAACGGCGCCCATCCCCTTCTGCGCGCCTTCCTTCATGGCACTCAAAATGGTCTCGGCGCGTTCGACCTCATCGGCTGGCGGCGTGAACACTTCATTGGCAAGGGATACCTGGGAAGGATGGATGGCCCACTTGCCTTCGCAACCCATTACCGCAGAGCGTCTCGCCTGGGCCAGAAAGCCGTCTGCGTCGGAATAGTCACCGAACGGCCCGTCGATCGGACGCAACCCGTGAGCGCGCGCCGCCGCAACCATTCGCACCGTCGCGTAATGCCACACGTCCGACCAGTGCGTGTCGCGCGCACCAGCCGCGTTCCTGTCCGTCAGCACAACATAATCCTTGTTGGGCCCGCCAATATTGGTCGTTCGCATGCCGGCCGATGCCGCATAGTCCGCCGAACCGAAGTGCAGGGATTCAAGACGCCTGGATCCGCCAGCGATGGCGTCAATATTGTTCAGGCCAAGCACGCTTTCAATGATGACCTCAAGCTTGACTTGCTTCTTCCGGCCAACGGCCATTTCGATCTGCGTGATCAGCATGTCGATCGCATAGATGTCGGCTGCAACGCCGACCTTCGGGATCATGATCAGGTCAAGACGCTCGCCGCTCTGCTCAACGATGTCCACGACATCGCGATAGCACCAGTGTGTATCAAGGCCATTGATGCGCACCGAGACCGACTTCGTTCCGAAGTTCACAGTCTTCAGCGCCTGGATGATGTTGGCGCGAGCTTGTGGCTTGTCGGCAGGTGCCACGCTGTCTTCCAGATCAAGACAGATGACATCGGCGTCGCTTGACGCTGCTTTTTCAAATAATGCGGGGCGAACGCCTGGAACAAACAGCTGCGACCGGTTCAGGCGCGGCGCAATACGTTCAACGTTGGTGAAGCTCATCTTCTTGCCCCCACAATTCTGCAGGGACTCCCTCTCCGCGAGGCCGGGAAGCTAGGCTTGCTGCACTGCACAGTCAACGTTTTCGGCGGACCGCCAAAGGGTGCTTTTCTGCCACTAATCGTCTTAACCGTTCATCTTGAACGTGGGTATAGATCTGGGTTGTCGCAATATCGGCATGCCCGAGGAGTTGCTGCACACTTCGCAGGTCTGCCCCGTGCGCGACCAGATGGCTGGCAAAGGCATGACGCAGGACATGTGGCGACAGTTTCGATGGATCGACGCCTGCATGCACGGCCAGATCCTTCATCAGTTGCGCCACCCGGCGCCGCGTCAGATGTCCTTCCACGCCTCGCGACGGAAACAGGAAGCGCTGCGCCTTTTCGAGTTTGGGCAAGAAAAGTTGCCTGACACCGAGATAGGCTGTGATCGCTTCACGCGCGGGCATGCCCAACGGCACCAGCCTTTCCTTGCCACCCTTGCCCTTGATCAAAAGCATCTTGCGTTCGCTCGAAACAGAATTGACGGAAAGCGTCACAAGTTCGGTCACACGCAAGCCTGATGCATAAAGCAGTTCGACGATACACAGCAGTCTCAGCGCTTCCGGCCCTTCCAGCTCGGCAGCAGCTGACATGAGGTTTTGGGTCTGCTCTTCCGTGACAATCTTGGGCAAGGGCCTTCCCCGCTTCGGCGCCTCGATCACCGATGTCGGATCGTCTGCACGAATATCTTCGTCCAGCAGATAGCGATGAAGCTGTCGGATCGCCGACAGCCGACGCGCCTGGGTCGATGACTTCAGGCCAGCGTGTGAAAGCGACGCCAGGTAGCCGCGCACATCGTCTGCCGTCGCCGAAGAAAGCGAACGCCCTTTGGATTTGACGAACGCCAGGAAATCCAGCAGGTCGCGACGGTAGGCGTCAAGCGTATGAATAGAGGCGCCGCGTTCAGCGCTCATCATTTCAAGAAAGGCCTCGAGGTGATGCAGTCCGCTTTCGGATCTTGCGTTCATTTCGCAGGACGCAGTGAGGCACCAAGCATCGCTTCCGATGCAATCGCCCCCGCCTCATCACGCAATCCCACAGTGGCAAGTCCGTCAACAACTCGTGCAACCACATTCGTTGGAGCGCGGGCCGGACCAGCACTGCCCAGAGCCACGAGGCAATCCAGCACGACTTCACCAACACGCCGCTGCTGTACGGCACGCGTGAGTGCAGCAAGCGCCTCGGTCGTCAGTCCCGGCTGCGTCGCGCCTGCAGCGGGCGGTGATACCGCCCACTGTGCCTCCGGGGGAATGGTGTAGCCCAGCGCATCGAGCAAGGGGATCTCACGCAGGGCGCGCGCCATCAGTACATCCTTTCCGCCACCGGGCTTCTGCGCATTAAGTCCCAGCCAGGTGAGCGCAGGCTCGAGCATAGCGACATTCTCGGCCGAGGGATAAACAACTGCCGCCTGGATCCTGATCGAATTTACAACCGGTGCATCAGTCGGCGACGTCAACAACGAGAGCCAGAGCGAAACATTTTTGGCGTCACCATTGTAGAGCAGCACCCTGATGATGTGCGGCGTCAGCCATGCCGTTTCAGCAACCGCTGGTGTTTGTCTGGCAAGGCCACGGCTGACCTGGGCGAAGATTGCAAACCGATTCTGGCTGTCGGCGCGCTCGAGCGCTGCAGCGAATGCCGCCGCTCGTGCAGCAGGACGAGTGCGCTTGGAAATCGACTGGAAGTAAAGTGCATTCGCCTTTGATGTGGAAAGCTTTGGCGCCCACTCGTCCGGATCGTCGTACTGGTCCGGTGTGAACGTCTCAGCATTGTAGGCGTCAGCAAGTTCTGCAGGCGAAGTCAGTCCCGCCACCGCAGCGCGTTCGATGGCGGCAAGCTTGAGCGCCGGGTCCGTTGATTGCAGGAAGAACCGGTTGGCAGGAAGCCACGCCGCAAGCGCCGACGGTGGGGTGACACCGGAACGGTTCAGCAGCGCAATGTGCACGCCACCCGGGTTAGGTAGCACATCCACTTTGGCCTTCGCCCCTTCGTTCACCGCTGCCGCAAGTGAAAAGAACGCATCATCGGCAACAGCGCGCTCGTGCATCACATCCAGGGTCAGTTGCGCAGCATCTCTGTCATTGCCAACGATGTAGCAAAAGGCTCGCAACTTCAGCCAGAACGGTTCACTGGATGACTGGCGCATGTCGGTCGCTTCACCGCACGCGTCTTCATCCCTGGATTGGAGCAGCAGCGCTTCGGCCCAGGCCTGGCGCGCGAACGCATCATCGCGCCCGCTTTGGGCACCAAGCGTCGCGGCTTCTCCGACACGCCCCCCCGCGATCAGCTTGTTCAGACGCTGCGCCAGCATGCCGGGTTCGTCTGGTGGTGTAACGCCTTGCGGTGGATTCGTCGAAGACAGCAGGATACGCCTCAAGAGGCCTTGCATCGCAGGTGAGTTTGGCGCTGCAGGCAATTGCGAAATTCGCGTGACCACCACCGAGCGCGGTGTGCCATTCCAGATCGTCCGTGCAAAGCTGCCACTGCTTTGGTCCAGCAGACCCGCGCCGGACGGATCAATCGGCGCCAGCCCGCTTACCGTTACTCGCGGCCCACGTGGTTTGCCGACCTGATCGGGAAGCACTTCTTCCGTTGGCTCCTGATCGGGTGTGGGCACATCCGATGTCTCTGGTATAGCCGTCGCTGGCGCAGCATCAGGTTGCGCCGGTGGTGGCGTCAACCCGCGCGGAACTCCCGACGCTGCAGGCGCGCTGCCATCTTCGGCGAAGACCAGCGAAGTGGATAAACAGACGGCGAGAGCACAAACGAAGGCCTTACCGCGGGAACCGGGCATCGGGCAGAACCTTTTCTACCTTGTGGCGCTCAGGCTTCATGGTCGAACCATAATATGCAAGCCCTCCGGCGCCGATTATCAATATTATTAGGGCTGCAACGAACAGGCGGCCAAGCTGAACCAAGCCGCTCGGTCGATTAAAATCGCGGAAATGCCTCCTGCGGCGCATCGGATTTGGCCCCCTCGTGGCGTTTCCTGGTCTCTGGCAGGACCCCGCCGGTTCCTGTACATGCTGATTCTGAACGGATTAGACAATATGCAACCGCAGGAACAGACGGAAACTCTTCCTCCCGGCCCACCGATGAGCCGGCGGTCGATTGTGCTGGTCGGGTTGATGGGCGCAGGCAAGAGCACCGTGGGACGAAGGCTGGCAGCGGCCATGCATTTGCCGTTCCACGACGCGGACCACGAAATCGAGACGGCTGCCGGCTGCACAATTGCTGACTTTTTTGAGCGGTACGGAGAACCCTCGTTTCGGGAGGGCGAACGGCGTGTCATCGCTCGCTTGCTGGCGGGTCCCCGCCACATCCTGGCAACGGGTGGTGGCGCCTTCATGGATGAGACCACGAGAGGGATCATCAAGCATCTCGGCATATCAGTTTGGCTACGGGCCGACCTTGATCTGCTGATGGCCAGGGTTTCAAAACGCCAGACAAGGCCGTTGCTCAAGACCGGCGATCCGCGCGCCACAATGGAACGGCTGATGAATGAGCGCTACCCGACCTATTCACAGGCCGACGTCACAATTGACTCAAATGCCGGTCCTCACGAGTCAATCGTGCAGCAGATCATCACCCAACTGACTGCAACCATCGAAAAATCTGAAGCATGAGCACTGAACGACTTCACGTCGACCTGAGCGGGCGAGCTTACGACATCATTGTGGGTGCCAGCGTTCTCGAAGCAGCCGGCAGCGAAATATCAAAGCTGAAAAAGGCCAGGCGCGCCTTTGTCGTGACGGACGAAAACGTCGCACGACTGCACCTGCCCACTTTGAAAAAGTCGCTCGACCAGGCGTCGATCTCCCACACAGCAGTGATTTTGCCTCCCGGCGAAGCCAGCAAGAGCTTCGCAATGCTCGAGCATGTCGTGACAAGAATGCTCGAAGCGAACCTTGAACGAACCGACCTGGTGCTCGCACTCGGTGGCGGCGTCATAGGCGACCTTGCAGGCTTTGCCGCGGGTATCGCCAAGCGTGGCCTCGACTATGTACAGTTGCCAACCACTTTGCTGTCGCAAGTCGATTCATCAGTCGGAGGCAAGACAGCCATCGACACGCCGCAGGGCAAGAACCTCGTCGGTCTCTTTCATCAGCCGATTTTGGTGCTGGCAGACACCGCCGTTCTGGGAACGCTTCCTGCTCGCGAGATGAGATCCGGCTATGCCGAGATCCTGAAGTACGGGCTGATCTCAGACGCAAAATTCGCGGACTGGCTGACGCAGAATGTGGACCAGATTCTTCAGGCGCCTGGCGCCGAACGTACAAGATCGATCGTTACCTCATGCGAAATGAAAGCGCGCGTCGTCGAGGCCGACGAACGCGAGCAGGGCCAGCGCGCGCTTCTGAATCTGGGCCACACATTTGGCCACGCAATCGAAGCCTGCATGAACTATTCCGGCCGCATCCTTCACGGAGAAGCTATCGCAGTTGGATTTATCATGGCGTTTGAACTCTCCGAACGCCTGAAGCTGTGCCCGCAAGGCCGTGCGGACCGCGTGCGCGAAATGGTGGCCAGGGCGAAATTGCCAACCTCGATTGCCGAACTGCCCGAACTCGGTGCCGGTCCCGAGGACCTGATCCAGCTGATGCTTCAGGACAAGAAAGCAAAGGACGGCAGGCTCACCCTCATCCTCGCGCACGACATCGGTCAGGCATTTGTTGCCCAGGACGTAGACGCACAGGCCATTCACGCCCTCTACAAAGACGCCCTTTCGCAACCCAGGTTGTAATCAAAAAGACAAAAACCATGGAAGAACCCCTAATTCCCGCACATCAGCTTTCGGCCGGCGATCTGATCATCTCGATCGTGATCACGATCGTGCTGATGCTGTTTTCTATGTTTTTTGCAGGTTCGGAGACTGCGATGACTGCGGCGTCCCGGGCGCGCCTTCACCAGCTCGAGAAAGACGGCGAACTGCGTGCAAAGCACGTGAACTGGCTCATCGCTCACCGCGAGCAGATGGTGGGCTCCATGCTGCTGGGCAACACATTCGTCAACATCGCCTCGTCGGCACTCGTGACAAGCGTCCTGCTGACGATCTTCGGCGACGCAGGTGTCGCCATCGCGACATTGGTCACAACAGCACTCGTTCTGATCTTCTGCGAAGTACTTCCCAAAACCTATGCAATCGCGAACCCTGATGAAACCGCACTGCGCCTCGGCAGATCTGTCCGCATAGCCGTTACCGTCTTTTCACCGGTCGTGAACGCCGTCGCATGGATCGTCGCAATCATGCTCAGGGCACTCGGCGTAAAGTCGCAGGGTCTGGTCGAAGACCGTGAGGAAATGGCACACGAGGAACTTCGCGGTGCCATCGATCTGCACCACATTCAGGGCGCCGTGCAGACGACCGACCGCAACATGCTTGGCGGCGTATTGGACCTGAAGGACCTGCAGGTCTCGGACGTGATGATCCACCGCAAGAACATCACCATGATCGACGGTGACCTGCCGCCCGAAGAAATCATCGAGCGCGTCCTCTCACAACCCCACACCCGCCTGCCCGTCTACAAAGGTGACAGCGAAAACATTGTCGGCGTTCTGCACGCCAAGGACCTGCTGCGTGCCTTGTCGCGCGCACAAGGCAATATGAAAACCGTCAACGTCGTCTCGCTGATCGCCAAACCATGGTTCATCCCGGACTCATCGCTCCTGACCGACCAGCTTCGCGCGTTCCTGCAGCGTCGCACCCATTTCGCGCTTGTGATCGACGAGTACGGCGCCTTGCAGGGCCTGATCACGCTTGAAGACATCCTGGAAGAAATTGTCGGCGAAATCCGCGACGAGCACGATGTGCCGGTATCAGGCGTCCGACCGCAGCCAGACGGCACAACCAACGTCGATGGCTGGGTAACGATCCGCGAGCTGAACCGCATCATGAATTGGAGATTGCCCGATGAAGAGGCGACGACAGTGGCAGGTCTCGTCATTCACGAGGCACAGGCCATCCCCGAAGTTGGCCAGGCGTTCAGCTTCCACGGCTTCAAGTTTGAGATCCTGCGCAAGCAGCGCAACCAGATCACGGGTCTCAGGATTACGCCATTGACGGCAGCCCAACAGGCAATCGAAGCCTCATCCCGCGCCTGACGCCTCCGCCGGCGTCGACAGGCTGAGGCTGAGCGCATGAATCCGCGACTTCAGTTCGTCGGCAAGCACCAGATGCACACGCCGTTGCCGTTCAAGGCGCGTCAACCCCTGAAACACGGACGACACGATCATGACGCGAAAATGTGACTCACCACCTGCGCGCGATCCCGCGTGACCTTCGTGCAAACGGGATTCGTCCTCGATCCGCAATTCAATCGGTGAAAAAGCGGCCTGAAGCTTCGTCCGTATGGTTTCTGTGAGGATCATCTTGGGTCTGACTTGAGGAAACAATTGGGCGATGTCAAGCGAGAGGTTTTCTTGTCTTCTTTACCAGTCATTCCCATACTGAGCATGTCATGGCCGAAGGTACGAAAAACACACCAAAGTGGGTGAGCGACTTGCGCATAAAGCGCCAGCCGGTCAAAAAAGCCACGCGCGCGTGTGAAATACCCGGCTGCGGCGCCGCGGGCGAACACCGCGCGCCCAAAAGCCGGACCTCGCTGAACGAGTATTACTGGTTCTGCCTCAGCCACGTGCGCGAATACAATCTTTCGTGGGACTACTTCAAGGGCATGTCGCCGGGCGAAGTCGACGCCTATCAGCGTGCCGCGTCAGTTGGCCTGCGCCCGACCTGGAAACTGGGCGAACGTTCAGCCGGCCCGAACCCCAAGCTGCAGTTCTATTTCCGCGGCGCCTACATTGATCCATCTCTCGTCTTCAACGACGGACCCCAGACGGCGCCCGGCGAAGACCGTGAGGGCAACCGTAAGGTCAACGAGGATAAAAACGAGCGAAAGCGCTCGAAAATGCAATTGGCCGCTCTGGAAACCTTGCACCTTGAGCCTGACGCAACCTTGCAGGACGTCAAAACCCGCTTTAAGGATTTGGTGAAGCGCTTCCATCCCGACGCCAACGGCGGCGATCGCGGCGCGGAAGAGCGTCTGCGTCAGGTCATCAAGGCCTATGGGCAACTCCGGTCCTCGGGCTATACGTGATCCAGTGTGACCAAACGCGCTTCCGGCCGCACCTTTGGGGGCTGTAAAAGAATCGCGTAGCCATTTGCCAACGAAAGCCTGAAACCTCATGACGACGACGAACCCAAGCGGACTGGCAACCGACAGCCAGCCCGACACCACGGTTGATGTTCGCAAGACCTTTGGCCTCGACATTTCGATGAAGGTAAAGGCCTTTTCGAAGCCAAATGAATATGTGCCGGAACTCGACCAGGCCTACCGCTTCGACCGCGACACCACGCTCGCCATCCTCGCAGGCTTCGCACACAACCGCCGCGTCATGATCCAGGGCTATCACGGCACCGGCAAGTCGACGCACATCGAACAGGTTGCGGCGCGCCTGAACTGGCCATGCATCCGCATCAACCTCGACAGCCACATCAGCCGTATCGACCTCGTTGGCAAGGACGCAATCGTTCTGAAGGACGGCGTACAAATCACTGAATTCCGCGAAGGCATCCTGCCATGGGCGCTGCAGCACCCCGTGGCACTTGTGTTTGACGAATACGACGCCGGCCGCCCGGACGTGATGTTCGTCATCCAGCGCGTGCTCGAACAGTCGGGCAAGCTCACCCTTCTCGACCAGAACCGCGTGATCCGCGCGCATCCTGCCTTCCGCCTGTTTTCGACCACGAACACGATCGGTCTCGGTGACACGACAGGCCTCTATCACGGCACGCAGCAGATCAACCAGGGCCAGATGGACCGCTGGAACGTCGTGACCACGCTGAACTACCTGCCGCATGACAAGGAAGTCGACATCATGCTGTCCAAGGCACCCGCCTACAACACGGCCGAGGGCAAGAAAAAGGTGGCAGCCATGGTCCGCGTCGCAGACATGTCGCGCAACGCCTTCATCAACGGTGACATCTCGACCGTCATGAGCCCGCGCACGGTGCTGACTTGGGCTGAAAACGCCGAGATCTTCGGCGACGTGGGCTTTGCCTTCCGCGTGACCTTCCTGAACAAGTGCGACGAACTCGAACGCGCCACAGTCGCCGAGTTCTACCAGCGCTGCTTCGGCGAAGAACTCCCCGAATCCGCCGCCAAGGTGATGGTGGCATAAAAGACAGCCGTGCCCCCCAAACCCGAAAGCCCGATTGAGCCCTTCAAGAACGCAGTGCGCAACACGCTCCGCGCAATGGGGGCTGAGCCCGAGCTTGAAGTGACTTACGGCACCGAAGCCCCGCAGCTGAAGGGCCTCAAGGCCCGCCTTCCCCTGCCCGGCCGCGACCTGACAAAGGCCGAGGTCGCCCAGACGCGCGGCGCCGCCGACGCGTTTGCACTGCGCCTCGCGCTCCACGACGACAAGATGCACGCACAGTACGCGCCGCCGGGTTCATCCGCGCGCGCGATTTTCGAGGCCGCCGAGCAGGCGCGCGTGGAATCGATTGGCGCGAACGCGATGAAGGGCGTCGCCAAGAACCTCGACGCCGCCCTCGCCCAGCGCCTGAAGCAGAAGGGTTATGCAAAGGTCCGTGACCGCAGCGAAGCGCCGCTGGCCGAAGCTGTTGGCCTCATGATGCGCGAGCGCCTGACCGGTCGCCCTGTCCCCGAAGCCGGCAAGGCCGTGCTCGAAGCCTGGCGCGAGCACATCGAGCAGAAGGCAGGCACCGATCTCGAGAAACTCTACGACATCATCCGCGACCAGGCAGCCTTTGCGCGCACCACGCGCCGCATCCTGACCGATCTCGGCATGGGTGATGAACTGGGCGACGATCCCGATGGCGCGGATGACGATGCATCCAGCGACCAGTCCGAGCAGCAATCGGACGATACCGAAAGCGACTCAGGCGAGGCCGCCGACCAGCAGGGCGCCTCGGCCGAAGAAACCGAAATGTCGGAAGGCGACGGCGAGGAAGGCGAGCAGCAAAGCGTCGAAGTGGAATCCGAAGAACGTGCCTCGCGATCGGAAACCGACGAGATGACGGACGGCAAGATGCCGTTCCGACCCGACAGCCAGCTGCCTGGCCGCAACGAGCCAACCTACAAGGTCTTCACCCCCCAGTTCGACGAAACCATCACCGCCGAAGAGCTCTGCGACCTCGAGGAACTCGGACGCCTGCGCGCCTATCTCGACCAGCAGCTGCAGGCCCTGCAGGGCGTCGTCTCGCGCCTGGCGAACCGCCTGCAGCGCAAGCTGATGGCCAAGCAGAACCGCACCTGGGAATTCGATCTCGAGGAAGGCATCCTTGATGCCGCGCGCCTGTCACGCGTCGTCACTGACCCCATGCACCCCTTGTCCTACAAGGTCGAAAAGGACATGAATTTCCGTGACACGGTCGTGACCTTGCTGCTCGACAATTCAGGCTCGATGCGCGGCCGCCCGATCATGGTGGCTGCCATGTGCGCCGACATTCTGGCCCGCACGCTGGAGCGCTGCAACGTAAAGGTCGAGATCCTGGGCTTCACGACCAAGGCCTGGAAGGGCGGCTCGTCACGCGACAAGTGGTTGCAGGAAAACAAGCCACCCACGCCGGGCCGCCTGAACGATTTGCGCCACATCATCTACAAGGCAGCAGACTCGCCGTGGCGCCGCGCGCGCCGCAACCTGGGCTTGATGATGCGCGAGGGTCTGCTCAAGGAAAACATCGATGGCGAGGCGCTGATGTGGGCGCATAACCGACTGATCGCACGGCCCGAACAGCGCAGGATCCTGATGGTGATCTCGGACGGCGCGCCGGTCGACGACTCCACGCTGTCAGTGAACTCAGGCAACTATCTCGAAAAGCACTTGCGCGAGGTGATCGAGACCATCGAAACGCGCTCGCCGATCGAAATCATCGCCATTGGCATCGGCCACGATGTAACGCGCTACTACAAGCGCGCCGTCACCATCGTTGACGCCGAACAGCTCGGTGGCGCCATGACGGACAAACTCGCAGAACTCTTCGACGAGGAAACTGCAAAGCCGATGACCAAGGCCGTCCGCACGCCAACGACGGCGCTGCGCCGCAAATCCACCCAGCCTGCCGCCGCGAGGTAACGTGAAGCAATATCGACCAGTGCTTGCCACGCTGCTGCTGTGCACCTTCAGCATGACGGCCTGCGCCGACGAACACACGCGCCCCCTGGAAATCATGTCGAGGCCCATCCCGTTTGCGACGGGTGACGACGCACCTCAATCGGTTGGCAACCTGCAACACCTCGGTTCGCTGCGACTGACGTCCCCCGATCCAAACTTCGGTGGCATCTCGGGCCTGATTGTGGCGCCGGATGGCAGGAAGTTCCTGGCGATCACAGACGCAAGCCACTGGCTGACCGGAGAGCTGCAATACACGGGCAAGCGCCTGACGGGCATGACCGGAACCGAGATCGGCCCGCTGCTTGATCTCGATGGCAAGGCTCTGGTCGGCAAGCAGGGCGATGCAGAAGGCCTGGCCGGAACACTCGACGGCGATGTCTATGTCAGCTTCGAAGGCAACCATCGCCTCTGGCGTTATCCCTTTGGCACCAAAGGTCTCGCCGCAAAACCGAGCTTGGTGCCGACCCCGAAAGACCTTCAGAACGCGCCCGACAACAACGGGCTAGAAGCAATCACTTTGCTGAAGGACGGACGGCTGCTTGCCATCACCGAGGAGTATCTGGATGACAACGGCAACATCAAGGGCTGGCTCCTGAGTCTGAATGGCCAGTCACCTGTCGACCTTCTGTTCCGTCGTCGCGCACCTTTCGACATCACGGATGCGCGCCAGTTGCCCGACGGCGACATCCTTACACTTGAGCGGCGCTTCAACCGCGTCGGGGGTGTTGGATTTGAAATGCGCAGGTTTGCGCAGGCAAGCCTGAAGCCTGGAGCGCCAATTGACGGCGCACTCGTCGCCGATGCCGCGATGAACTTCAACATCGACAACATGGAAGGACTATCTGTGCGCACCGGCGCCGGCGGCGAGACGCTCGTCTATGCAATCTCGGACGACAACTTCAACGCGCCGCTGCAGCAAAACCTGCTGATGCTGTTCGAACTCAAACGTTAGCGCACAGGGCACCAAATCGGGCGCACGCGCTGCGCCCCCAAACACGCCTGAGCATAAAATGAATCTCGTCATGGCCGTGTCGCGTGTTTGTGTTTGGATTGCAAATCAGATTGTGCGCAAGACGCTATGCTTGGCTAACCTTCTCACTCCCAATCCTTGGGCTGCTTGGTCTTGTTGTCGGTGCCCGCCTTGAGCGTCCACACGACCGCGCGTTTCAGCACCGCGCCGACCGCCTCGTCGAATGCATCCACGATGTCAGGAACGTTCTCGCTGCCAGCTGCCTTGACGGATTCAAAGCTTTGCGAGGCCACGATCATGCCAAGTGCGGGGCGCACAAGCTTCAGGTTCAGCCGCACACGCACAACCGTTGCACCGTCCTTTGTCTTCTCGGCCTGGAACTCCCGCAGCTCAACCTTGAGCGAAAAATCCGAACGCAACCCGATTGACTGACGGCCGACTGATACGATCTTCTGCGTATTTTCAAACGACTGGATCAGCAATTGCTGGATCATGCGTGGCGCACGGTCAGCCCATCTGGCGCCTCCCATGTACTTCACCTCAAGTGGCAGGGGCGCGATCGCAATGCGGTCCGTGTCGATACCCTTGGCCGTCGATGGCTCATCGACCACAAGCTGCCAGTCAACCGCGGGCAGATCATCCGGGAACGTGCTCTTGGGTGACAGGACGTACAGGTCCGGAGGCGGACCGGATCCCAGATCCGGCAGGCTGCAGCCCACCAGGGAAAGCGTGGTCAGGCCCGCCATGACAATCCGGTACATGCGCATTAGCGTTGGCCTCCTTTGTATTCGACGGCCTTGTCGCCGAAGATCAGTGAAGACGGGCTGGATTCAAGCCGCTGCGCCGCCCTGTCGACCGAAGCAATCATCTGCCGCGCGTCGCTGACTGCGAGCAGAAGCTCTGGCAACCCGCGTCGCGCAAAATCCTTCAGCGGCCCGCGCGCGTCAGCCATGATATTGTGAATGTCCTCCGCAACGCTGCGCACATCTGCAAGCGTGCCCTTCGCATCTCCGGCAATAATGTTGTCGAGATTGGCGGCGATCGAGTCGAACTTGGTCGATGCCTTGGCCAGGTTCGCGGTCAACTGTTCCACATGCTGGATCGTCATTCCGAACTTCTCTTCGTTGGTGGGGCTCAGGAATGTGGTCAGCCGGTCGAGCACGGCATTGCCACGATTGATGAGCTCGGGTGCCCCCGCAAACAGTTTCTGGAACGTCGACTTCTGCGTCTTGATCATCGGATACTCCTCGCGGTCCAGCGCCACGAGCTTCTTGCCATTTTTTGTGCCACCGGCAATCTGGATCGCGGCGACTCCTGTCAACCCTTGCGTTTCAAGGCTTGCCCACGAATCCGTCTTGACGGGTGTTGTCCGCTCAACCTGGATGCGTACCAAAACGTAGCTCGGATTTTCAGGATCAAGTTTCAGGTTCGTCACCTCGCCAACCTTGATTCCGTTGTAAAGCACGTCAGCCGCCTTGCTCAGGCCGGACACCGAACCCTCGAACCGCAGGTCATAGACCCCGTATTGCCGGCTGAACTCAAACTTGCCGATCCACATCAGAAACAGCACCGTCATCACGGATATGCCGATGGCAAAGCTGCCGATCATCAAATGGTGTGCACGCGTTTCCATGAACGAGGCTCCTTCAATCTCTAGGTCAGCGCATTGCGCTCTTTGGCAGCGACCGCAGCGCGTCCGCGCGGACCATGAAAATATTCTTTGATCCAGGGATGATCCTGAAGCATCATTTCCTGGATGGTGCCGTTCACCAGCACTCTCTTCTCGGCCAGCACCGCTATCCGGTCACAGATAGCATAGAGGCTGTCCAGATCGTGCGTCACCATGAAGACGGTTAATCCAAGCGTCGCCTGCAGGTTCTTGATCAGTTCGTCGAACGCCGAGGCCCCAATGGGATCGAGACCGGCTGTCGGCTCATCGAGGAAAACAACTTCCGGATCAAGCGCCAGCGCCCGGGCAAGACCGGCCCGCTTGCGCATGCCGCCTGACAGTTCTGACGGATATTTTGGTCCCGCTTCCGGCGGCAGACCGACAAGGGCAATCTTCACCGCAGCAATTTCCTCCAGGAGAAACTGTGGCATGCTCAGATGCTCTTTCAGCGCAACCTGGATGTTTTGTGCGACCGTCAGCGACGAGAACAGGGCACCATCCTGGAACAGCACGCCCCAGCGCCGCTCGACAGCCTTCGATTGCGCCGGCGTCATGTCTCCGCGTGTGTGACCAAACAGTTCAATCCGTCCCAGCGCCGGCTTGTTCAGCCCAAGGATGGTTCGCAGCAGCACCGACTTGCCCGTACCAGAGCCACCAACAATACCCAGAACTTCGCCACGGAAAATATCGAGATCGAGCCTGTCATGAATGACCTGGGTGCCAAACTGGTTGCGCACGCCGCGAACTGAAATGACTGCCTCCCGCACCATGATTCAGATCCCCAGCTTTACGAACATGATCGAGAACACGGCATCAACCACTATCACCGTAAAGATACCTTCAACAACCGACGCCGTCGTTCGCTGGCCAACAGACTCGGCACTGCCTTCGACTTTCAGCCCTTCAAAGCAGCCGATCAGCCCGATCATCAGGCCGAAAAACGGCGCCTTCACAAAGGCAACCGCACCATCCCAGAAATCTGCTGCCTCATAGAGCCGTTCGATATACATCGCAGGCGACATGCCCAGTTCAAGCCACACGACAAGACCACCGCCCATCAACCCCATCATGGCGGCAATGAACCCCAGCACCGGCACCATGATGATCAGGGCAATCACGCGTGGCAGGACAAGCACTTCTACGGGATCAAGCCCCATGGTGCGCATGGCATCGATTTCCTCGCGCAGCTTCATCGAGCCGATCTGCGCGGTGAAGGCGCTGCCGGAGCGGCCCGCCACCATGATTGCAGTCAGCAGGATGCCGATCTCGCGCAGAAAGCCCGCTGCAACAAGATTGACCGTGAAGACTTCCGCACCAAAGCGGCGCAACTGTTCCGCCCCCTGGTAAGCCATGACGGCGCCAATCAGAAACGTAATCAGGCACACGATGGGAACGGCGTTCAGGCCAGTCTGTTCCATGTGATAGGCCGTCGATGTGATGCGCAGCCGCCGCGGATCAAGCAGCGTCCGGAACAGCGTCTCCAGCACCAGTCCCAGGAAGCTGACGATTGCGCCCGTCGTGTGTGCGGCATCTTCCAGCGCATGTCCCATGCGCACGACAATATTGGTGAAGACATTGCCGAGCGGCGGCTCGGGGTGAATGGGCTTGTCGCCTTTAGCCACTGCGTTGAGCAGTGTCGCCTGAGCCGCTGATGCGCCAGCCACGGTGACGTGCGTGCCGGCGCGTTCCAGCGTCCGCGTCGTGCGATACAAAAGCCAGGCACCGGATGTGTCGAGCTTGCCAAGATGCGACAGGTCGAATGTAGCAGCCTTGCGGCCATACACATCCACCGTCAGCAGCGCCGCGTCGATCGCAGCCGCGTGCACAACGATCCAGTCGCCCATTGGCCTGAGCAAAATGGACGCCGCGTCTTCAGACACATCAAACCATGTCTGGGATCCAACTGCCTGGTCTGACATGCGCTAACGCCGCACCCTGAGTTCGTAACGTGTCTTGATTCGCAAGTGTGCCCGCCACACGCAGGCCGGGCAAGCTTATGGGCGTTCAAAGCGTCACATGAAAGTCACGAAACGAACGTGCGTGACTGTCACCACACGTTCCGTCCTTGTATTAGGCTTAAACCCTGCCAAAAATGAGAAAAATTCAATGCGAACACTCGTGCCACCTCGGGTCCGGCCCCGATGAAAACCGAAATGATGAACGCACAACAAACCGATAGCGCCAGTGAAACAACCGAATTGCAACACTGCCCCAGCATGCAGTTCATTCCAATCAGGAGGAATGAGCTCGTCGCGGCGCTCGCAACTGACGGCCTGACAAGCGAGCAATCACGCGATTTCCATACGCTCTGCACGTTTTTGGGGGCCTACTACCATCACGACTTCTACGACGAATTGACCGAACTGAAAGACCATTTCGCCCTGTTCACGCAGGCCGGTAACATGTCACCGGAAAAGGAAGTCGATGCCCGGTTCGCCGTCATGTCCGACACTTTTTCCGGTGTACTGCACCGGGGCAACTTCATCGAACTCGGCATGGCCGACGTCGAGCGACTCGGCGGCGACAATCCGCTGCTTGATGTGAAGACCAGGACACCGCTCGACCTGTATGAATCCGTTCGCATCTTCTACCGCGGTCTGCGGCGCGAGACCTTCACGCAGAAGACGGCCTTGTCCGAAAGGAAAATCCCGCAGGAAGTATTCGACGATGTTGTGGTCTTCGTCCGCTTTCGCAAAGACAGCAAATCGAACGGCAGGCAGAAGCTTTTGAGCCGCAGGACAAAGCTTCCCGAAGGCGTCACGCCGGGCAGCGTTCTGATCAAGTCGTTCCGCAACATAGCGCGCAGCGAACTTCCCATGCTGTTGCCCGACGTGCAGGTCGTGATGAGCCGCAAGGACGCCCTGTTCCTCGGTGGTCCCGCATTGATTGGCGGCATTCCGATCGCGTTGAACATCCTTCCCGCCCTGTCTGTCGTGCTGGTGGTGATCGGCGCCTATCTCGGATTCTCGGGAACGGTCACACAGGACAAGCTCATGAAGGCAGTCGGTGCCTTGTCTGCCCTGATCGGTGCCGGCGCCTTCATGTTCCGCCAGTACTCGAACTATTCCTTCCGCAAGCTGAAGTACCAGAAGCGCCTGGCGGACAATGTCTATTTCAAGAATGTGAACAACGACACCGGCGTGTTCGACACGCTGATCTCCACTGCCGAAGAGCAGGAGGTCAAGGAAGTCATCCTCGCTTACCATTCGATGCTGGCGAAGGGTCCGGTCGCAAACTCCACCGATCTCGACCGGCGCGTTGAAGCCTGGCTGCTGCAGAAATTCAACGTCGATATCGACTTCGAAGTGTCCGATGCTCTCGACAAGCTGGAGGGCCTCGGCCTCTTAACCCAAAAGGACGCGAAAATGACTGTGTGTCCCTTGAATGACGCACTTTCGCGCCTCGACATGCTATGGGATCGTCTTTACGACTTTACGAGCAGTTCGTCGTCGGTGCCCCCGGCAACGCATACGGGAGCCAACGTCTAGACGATGTCTCAACGCGACGCCTCATCACGCGACAGCGCAATGGCCATGTCCGGCATCGCCGGAATCATGCGTGTGCTCGGCATCGTGCCGTGGGCCGTTTTGCTTTTAGCACTACTCATCCAGGCCAATGACTTCGGCGGATTGCTCGAAGCCCAGCGGAACAAGGTTTTCGACTATTATCAGAACGCATCGCCAAGAACCTATGTCGACACCTCGGTCAGGTTTGTCGACATCGATGAGGAAAGCCTGAAACGTATCGGGCAGTGGCCGTGGCCGCGCACAACACTCGCAAAGCTCACGCACAACCTCAGCACCGCAGGTGCGGCCGTGATTTCCTACGACATGGCCTTCCCCGAACCTGACCGGACCTCGCCTGAACTGATCGCGCGAACTCTGCCTCTGGGCATCGAATGGGACGCGACCCGTTCACAGCTTTCGGCGCTGCCCAACAACGATGCGGAATTTGCCAAGACGCTCAAGGAAACGCCAACTGTTCTGGGGTTCATCCTGGGCGACAGGGATTCTGGTAGAACCCCAATCCTGAAAGCTGGCACGGCACAGGTGGGAGACGTTGACAGCAAACTCGTTGATGCGATTCATTCCTTTGCCGGTGCGACGGTCTCGCTCGACCAGCTTCAGGAAGCAGCCCCCGGCGCCGGCGCGTTCAACACCATCCCTGACAGTGACGGCATCATTCGCCGCGTGCCGCTGTTTGTTGCGCTCAAGAACAAGCGCGGCGCCAAGGCCTATCCGGGACTGGCGCTCGAAAGCTTGCGTATCGCCATCGGCATGGCTAACGGCGGTAACTTCCCGACGATTCAGACCACGATGACTGGTGGCGCCGGCGAACTGGCCATGGGTCAGGTCAACAACGTTGTACTTGTGAAAGTCGGACCGATCGTGATCCCGTCCACAACCGACGGCCAGATGTGGATCCATTTCACTGACGACGTTCCTTCGCGCCGAATACCAGCCTGGAAAGTGCTGCAGGCGCCACAGGCGATGCCGGACCTGCAAGGCGCAGCGATCTTTGTAGGAACGAGCGCTGCGGGCCTGCTCGACTTGCGGGCAACCCCGCGCAAGTCAAATTCGCCTGGCGTCGAACTGCACATCCAGGCGCTTGAACAGATGCTGACGGGTCACTTCCTTGGGCGACCTGACTGGTCCGATAGCGCAGAACTGGTGTTCGCCGCCATCATGGGCTTGCTGGTGCTGCTTGCCATCTCTCGCGTGCCCGTATTCTGGATTGCGGGCGTGGCAATTGTCGCTGTGGTTTTTGCGTGCGGCGTATCCTGGTGGGCTTTCACCGACCAGCACTGGCTGCTGGACCCGGTCGCGCCGTCGCTGAACATCGCACTCGTGTTTGCCTCTGCAAGCCTCGTGAAATTCATGCGCACGGAAGCCGAGCGTCGCACGGTGCGCAGCGCGTTCGCGCAATACCTGCCACCTGATGTCGTGGACAGCATTGCCAACGATCCGTCAAAGCTGAAGCTCGGCGGCGACACGCGCGAACTGTCGATCATGTTCTGCGATATCCGCGGCTTCACGCCAATCGCGGAAAGCTTCCGCGCCGACCCGCAGGGATTGACCCGCCTCATCAACCGCGTTCTCACGCCCTTGTCGCGCGAGGTTCTGAACCACCGCGGAACGATCGACAAATATATCGGCGACTGCGTGATGGCATTCTGGAACGCGCCGCTCGATGATGCGGATCATGCGACGAATGCCTGTAACTGCGGTCTCGCCATGATGGACAGTCTCGTCGCGCTGAACCAGGAACTGACGGCAGAGGGATTCTACAAGTCGCACAAGGTCGCCATGATCGACGTCTCAATCGGCGTGAACACGGGCACTTGCGTCGTCGGAAACATGGGATCGGAACTGCGCTTCGACTATTCGGCGCTGGGTGACGCGGTGAATATCTCGGCCCGCATACAGTCATTCGCCGGAAACTACGGCTTCCCGATCGTCATCGGCGAGGATACCGAAGCCCAGGTCAGCGAGAAATTCGCCTTCCTCGAGGTTGACTTCATCGCGGTGAAGGGCCGTGCAACGCCAACTTATCTCTATGCGCTCATGGGTCATGCCCACGTCCGCGAGACCCAGGCCTTCCAGGATTTGAACAGCGCCCTGCAGACGCTGTTCATGGCTTTCCGCACCAAGGACTGGGAAGGCGCTCGCGCCGCGATCGCGCATGGCCGCACCCTGACCGGCGCGCCGGAAGAAATCTTCGATACCTACGAAGACCGCATCCAGCACTATTCCTTTGAACCGCCGCCGGAAGGCTGGGACGGTTCGTGGTCGGCGAAAGAGAAATAAGTCGGTAGCGCAGCTGTTTGCTAGTGCAATTTGATTCCGGTTGCCATCGCATCGTTCATCAGGATGCGAAGCTGTGCCTGGTTGAGCCGTACGGGCCGCAGTGGTCCGATCTGACGCGCATTCTGGGACAGCATCGTGGTGCTGCCACCCGGACCATTTGAAGCCACAATCTGGGATTTCTTCAGCTCGAAATAGATCGACGGCGCTGCTTTCAGTACCGCAAGATTGGCCGCCACATTCGCAGGCTCAATCCCGCCAGATGCAAGGACAAAGCGTCCAAACGCGATTGTCTTTTCGTCGACCTTCACTGCAGTTTCGAAGGGCGCGCCGGTGTTGAACCTGTTGATGACCTCCAGGGAATCAGTTCCGTCCGCTTCAAACGCCACCGCGAGCAGTAGTCCCAGACAGCCCTTCGTTTTGTCCTTGTCGCACAGGCGCAGCGATGAACTGTAGGTCAGACCGTCCATGTCGAAGCTGATGAACGTTGTCCCTTCGATCACTTCAGTCTTGACGTTTGCACCGCCGGCGGCGGACAGGATTGCTGTGGCTTTGCTTTCGGTGAACGTGTCAAACGTCGCTGCATTGGCTTGCACGCCCAGGAGTGCAATTGCGGCAACTGCTGCGAGATAGCGCATGAATTCTCTCCCACTGAATATTGGACCAGCTTCCGTCGTCGGCCTGACTGTGCGTGCCAAATGGCAAGCTCGGGACCGGACGCTAGTCGCACTCTCCCGCAGTCTCAAGCGCCAAGCGTCTTTTCCTGCATGACTTTGTGACGATCACATCCGTGGGGCGAATTGTTGCGACGCTGGCTCTACTTGCATGCGTGCCCCGAGATCACCATGCGTGCACGATTGGCTGCGCTTCGCTGTTGGCGCGAAAATCAGGGGGAATCATGCCCGCGTCAACATGTTCCACTTTTGTTCTTTACAAGTCGATGCTGTCATGCTAGCTGTACGAGCGCGCAGCGATCTGTTTGGGTCACAGCCCCTCCAATTCGGAAAGCCTCAGTGGCAAACGACAACCTTCGTACATTTTTGTCACCTTTTAACCAGGAGAGCAGCAGAGTAAAGCCAAAAACCGGGCAACACCCAAGGTGACACTGTCACCTTCAAGCCCGACCTCGAAACACTCAAACTCAACACGAAATTCAGAATTGAAACCTATGGTGCCCGCAGCGATGAACCCTGGGATCAAGCAATGACGGCGTCAGAACTGTTCTCAGCCGACTACTTCGAGGCACGCGAAAAGTTCCTGTTTGCTGCCCAGGCGCAGGACGCAACACTGGCGACCTATCGCCACCCGCACGCAAAAGGCCCGAAGGGTGAAGACCTCTTCATCGACGTAGCGATACTGGGACCACAGGACGCATCAAGCGCGCTCCTCGTGATCTCGGGCACCCACGGCGTCGAAGGCTATGCCGGATCAGCCATCCAGAACGGCTGGTTGCGCGAGCGCGGAACGCAAGGCCGCAACATGCGCCTCATCTTCATTCACGCGCTGAACCCCCATGGCTTTGCCTGGAACCGCCGCGTGACCGAAGACAACGTGGATCTGAACCGCAACTTCATCGACCACTCGGCGCCACCGCCAAACCCGGACTACGAAATGCTGAGCAGCGCCATCGCACCGGCAAGCCTGGACGATGAAGCCCTCGACGCTGCCAGCCGGGCCCTGCGCAACTATGCAAAGGAGCACGGCGCCTTCGCGATGCAGGAGACGATCAGCAAGGGACAGTACACCCAGCCCGACGGCATGTACTACGGCGGCAATCGCGAGCAGTGGTCAGCCGGCATGCTCCGCCGGATCGTTGCCGAGCACGTTGGAGGCTGCAGGCGCGCCGCTGTCATCGACATTCACACGGGCCTCGGGTCCTACGGCGAAGCCGAACTGATCAGCGAAGACTTCACTGACGCCCCCGCTTACAGGCGTGCCCGCGACTGGTGGGGCGAAACAGTTTGCTCGACACGCAGTGGAGACTCCGTCTCGGCACAGGTTTACGGCAGCCTCGACCAGGCGATCCCGCAGCTCTTCATCCCCGCCGAGACCACGATGATCTGCCTCGAATTCGGTACCTATTCGACCCTCGAGGTCTTTCAGGCCCTCAGGGCTGACAATTGGCTCCACACGACGGGCGGCACAGGCCACCCCGACGGGCCGTCGATAAAGGCACACGTCCGAAGGGCCTTCTACCCCGACTTGGACGACTGGAAGGACAGGGTGTGGAGCCGCGGAAAAAGTGTGATCGTGCAGGCCATTCAGGGCCTTGAGGCGGAATAACACCTATTGCACAGCCCAGGACCTTGGGACACACTCACGGTCGTAAACCATTTGAGGTGCCGCAATGAAAAAGTCCTGGCGCAAGCCCAAAGTCCGCGAAATCTCGGCCGCAATGGAAATCAACTGCTACTGTTCAGCAGAGTAGGACAGCTGGCGCTCAGGGGCGCCAGGCGGCCATGAAACTGATAGTCCTTGGTGCGGGGGCCGGTGGCGGATTCCCGCAATGGAACGTCGCAAGTCCCAACAACCGCAAAGCGTTCGCGCAGGACCCTTCATGTCCAGCGGCGACTCAGTGCAGCCTCGCGGCTTCTGTCAACGGCGACGACTGGATCGTCCTGAACGCGAGCCCTGACCTCCGTCAGCAGATCATCGCCACACCAGAGTTGCACCCTGCTCACGCGCCGCGCTCTTCGCCCATCAAGGCCGTCATCCTGGCAGGTGCAGACATTGATGCCATCGCAGGCCTTCTGACACTCCGCGAGCGACAGCCACTGACCGTCTGGGCGACGGACTATGTGCTCAATGTCATTCGTTCCAACCCCGTCTTCAACGTGCTGAACCGGGAACTCGTGCACTTCAGGTCAATCAGCCTCGAGCACACGTTCGAACCCCTGCCCGGCCTCACCTGCGTGGCCGTTTCAACACCGGGCAAACCGCCGCTCTATCTCGAGGCCGTAGACGGCACCGACCCCGTTGAGGGCTCGTCTATTGGCCTGAAAATGACCTCCCCCGGCGCAAAGACTGCTGTCTTCATGCCGGCCTGTGCCGGGATCACGCTGGACATCATGATGGCTCTTGAGGGCACGGATGCCCTTTTCTTCGACGGCACACTCTGCGTCGACGACGAGATGGTCCGCACGGGAGAAGGCGCCAAGACAGGCCGCCGCATGGGACATGTCTCGATGGATCACGCCATCAGCCACTTGCGCGATGTCAAGGCGAAGCGGCGGTACTTCATTCATATCAACAACACCAACCCGGTCCTGAACCGGGAATCCGACGAACGCAAGATCATCGAGAAGGCCGGCTGGAAGATCGCCGAGGATGGCATGAGGATTGACCTGTGAGTTTGCTGACGCCAGCCGAGTTTGAAGCCACCCTGCGTGCCATTGGCGCAAGGCGGTATCACAGCCTGCATCCCTTCCATCACATGCTCCACAGCGGCAGGCTCAACCGGCTGCAGGTCCAGGCATGGGCGCTGAACCGGTACATCTACCAGGCCCGCATCCCGATCAAGGACGCCATCATCGTCTCGCGCCTGCCAACGCCAGAGCTCAGGGCAAGCTGGCGAACGCGCATTGAGGACCATGATGGCACCGATGGCACGGACGGCGGCATTGCACGCTGGCTCAAACTGACGGATGGCCTAGGCTTGTCGCGGGACGACGTGATCAGCGAACGAAAGGCGCTGCCAGCCACGATCTTCGCGGCAGACGCCTATGTCCATTTCACACGCGACCGCTCTCTTCTCGAAGCTGTAGCATCCTCTCTCACCGAGATGTTTGCCCCCACGATCATCGCCGAACGCGTGGAAGGCATGCTGGCCAACTATGACTTCGTCTCGAAGGATACACTGACCTACTTTGGCGCAAGGTTAACCCAGGCACCCCGCGACGCGGACTTCGCCCTGCGTTACTGCACCGCAAATGCAGCGACGCGTGATCAGCAAGACCTTTGCCTTGCGGCGCTCGAGTTCAAGTGTCATGTTCTATGGGCAATGCTGGATGCGCTCTACTATGCCTACGTTTCACCGGGTCACATCGCGCCCGGCGCGTTGGGAACATGACTGACGACTTGAAACCGAGGCTGGCTCCCGGCGTGAAGCTGCGCATTGACGACAGGCGCGGCCCGGTCCTGTTGGGTCCCGAGCGTGTGCTTGAGCTGGACGAAATCGCACAGCAGATCGTCTCTCAGTTTGATGGCACGAAGCGCATCTCCGAGATCGCAGCAGGTCTCGCCAGGGAATACGACGAAAAGGCCGACGTCATCCGCGCCGATATCGACAATCTGCTGAAGGACCTCGCCGCGAAAGGATACGTCAAGCCGTGACGCAAGCGCCTACTCCTCTCGGGTTGCTGGCTGAACTGACCCATCGATGCCCGCTTGGTTGTCCGTATTGTTCAAACCCGATCGAATTGACCCGCGCCAGCAACGAGCTCGACACGAAGACCTGGATCAACGTCTTCAACGAAGCCGCAGATATCGGCATTGCGCATGTGCATCTGTCCGGCGGCGAGCCGCTGGTGCGTCCTGACCTGGCAGAACTCACCAACGCTGCGCATCTGGCTGGGCTGTACACAAACCTGATCACATCGGCCGTTGGCCTCTCCGACCAGCGCCTGACTGAACTCCGCTCGGCTGGCCTGGATCACGTCCAGATCAGCTTCCAGGGATTCGACCCGGTCAGGTCGGATATCGTCGCCCACCTCAAGGGCGCGAACAAGGCCAAACGCGAAGCGGCAAAGCGTGTGGTCGAGGAAGGACTGGCACTGACGATCAATGCTGTCATGCACCGTGACAACATCGACGAACTGCCTGCCCTGATCGACATGGCCGAAGAGCTCGGCGCAGGTCGGCTGGAAGTGGCGCATGTCCAGTATCACGGCTGGGCGATACCTAACCGAGCCAGCCTGATGCCAACGCGTGAACAGTTCCTGGCCGCCGACAAGATTGTGTTCGACGCACGCACGCGCCTCGAAGGTTCTCTCGTCATCGATTATGTAATTCCGGACTACTACGCCGAAAGGCCAAAGGCCTGCATGGGCGGCTGGGGACGGCAGGTCATCGTCGTCACACCGGATGGTCGCGCTTTGCCCTGCCACTCAGCGGCAAGCATTCCAGGCATGACGTTCGACAATGTGCGCAAGACCTCGCTGCCTGATATCTGGAACCGTAGCGAGGCCTTCAACAGGTTTCGCGGCACAGCCTGGATGCCAAAGCCCTGCCAGGGCTGCGATCGTGCAGAAGTCGACTGGGGCGGCTGCCGCTGCCAGGCTCTCGGCATAGCAGGTGACGCCAGCGCGACCGATCCGGCTTGTGCCCTGTCCCCGCTTCATGAACGCATGAAGGATCTCGCGGGCGAAGTTGCAACAAAGCCCGGCTTCCGCTTTCGCCGCATCGGCGGCTGAGTGCACCCGCCTATTCGGCAGCCTTGCGATACTCGCTGGCCTTGTGCACCTGGATCGACTTGGGCGGCCGTGACTGCGGAATGTCATTCGAAGTCACCGCCTTCAGTGCGGCTTCCTTGTCTTCTGCCGTAAACACTCCAACGGTGACGCAATATTCCACGAGCGTTCCATTCGGATCACGTGTGTAGACTGATTTGCACCAGTTGTGGTCAATTTCCATGACATCATGACCGCCAGCAAGCCACATGTCACGCTTCTGCCGCAGATGCTCTTCCGTCGGCGAATAGAACGACACGTGGTTCACCCAATCAGGCAAGCCCATCGCCTTTGACAGCCCGGTCTCGCGCAGCTTGTCAAAGGCGTCGCCGTGCAGTTCCCAGAACGCGATAAACTTGTCCGGTTCGATTTCGTAGAAAAAATGCTTGGCCCATCCGCCTTGTGGCGTCGGTCCGATCTCGACCTTTTTCAGGTCAAATCCCATGACCTCGCGGTAAAAGCGGTCGGTCGCTTTCATGTCCCGCGTGACCATCGCCAGGTGATGATAAGCCATGCACATTCCTCCAGCACTTCGCCCAATCGTAAGCGAAATTGAACCGGTCGTCCATGCAGTCACGCCGCATCTTTAAGCTCACCGCCGTGCCAAAGGCGCCCCAGCAGTGCAGCGAATGCGAGGGCAACGCAGCTCACCACTGACATGAGCAGGTATCCTTGCGCTCCAACTTCGGCGAACAGATGCCCCGACACGAATTGCCCGGTCGACATGAACAGACCAATTGTTACCGCTGAATAGATACTCTGCGCTGTCCCGACCAGATGCCCGGGAACCGCGCGCGCAATGAAGTGCATTGCCCCCAGGTGAGCAGCTCCAAACGTACCGGCGTGAAGGCATTGCGCCGGAATGAGAATCCATAGCGGCGGTGAAATGGCGGTCAGCGTCCAGCGCACCATACCACAGGCGGTGCCGATCATCAGCAACCGGACGGGTCCGATCCACTTCACAACCCGGTTTGAGAATGAAAACAGTATGATCTCCGCCGCAACCCCCAAACCCCAAAGAAACCCGATGAGGTCCGGTCCATAACCAAGCGCCTTCCAGTTCAGGGTGCCAAAGCCGTAGTAGAAGGCATGGCAGGATTGCGCCAGACCCGAGGCGAGAAGAAACACCACGAACGCCGGCTGTCTCACCAGCGCCATGACTTCGCGCCCTACACCACTTTTGTGGTGCGGGCGCTCAGGGCGTTCGTCGGCAGGAAGCAGGAACGACATCGCGAAGGCAAAGCCTGCGGCACTGATGATGATCACGAGAAAGAAGTCGATCCCCATCCGGGCCAGATAAATCCCGCTCGCAAAGTTCATGACAATGAAGGCTGCCGAACCGAACGAGCGCACGCGCCCATAGTCAAACCTGTGCATGATCGCAGTCTTCAGCGTCACACCTTCAATAAGTGGTCCGACAGCAGAAAACGCAATGCTCGACGTGACCGAAAAAAACACCACGAACGCAACGCCGGTAAGAACCGCATACCCGCAATAGGATGCGGTCGCTGCACCGATAAGAACGATGATGGCCAGCCGACGTGCCGAAAATGCATCAGCCGCGAATCCGAGCGCCGGGCCCGTGAATACCCTCACCAGCCCCATCACCATCATCAACAGCCCGATCGACTCCGGCGAGAACCCGCGGCTCTCAAGCCAGACAGGAAAGAAAGGCAGGTGGACGCCGCCGATCAAATTGATACCAATGAAGAACGGTACGAAGCGCACCGCCTGGGGATGAGGCCGTGGCAACGGGGGAAACGCCATGAACTTTTCTAACGAATAGTAAGGGTTGTGCCGACCTTAGCGGTCAGATGCGTCGGCGGCACGTACGCAGACGTCGCAACCCCCGCACTTTTTCCGTTCTACATGGCGGGCAGGAATACCTGGCGCGCAGCAGCCCATGCCTGAAGCATCGCAAGGATCCTGGCTTCCAGCACCTTGTCCGATGCATTTTCGGCAGTCTCCTGCAATCGGATCAGCACCTTCTTGAGCTCGGCATTGGACTTCTCAAGCGTGGAAACCAAAATGTCGGCGTCCTTGCTGTCGGCAGCCTGCCTGAGATCACCTCTCAATGCCGGTTCAACCTTGCCGCAGTACTCGGCGAAGAGGTCCCGCATGGCATCGTTCTCTGTAACGCGCACAGCAGCCGCGCGGTTGAATTCCTGTGAGACAAGCAGCAGCTGTACGCCGATGAGCATGGCTGATCCCTGACCATACCCGGCAGGCAGCGCAGGGCCCATCTCGAACGCAATCCGGCCAAAGGCCTGGTTCAGAACGAGTTCCGGTGTCGGCTTCATGATTGAACCTCGTTTGCCGCAACAAGCAGGTCGGCAAGATGCTTGTTGTGGAATGGCAGGCAGTACAGACCAGAGAATGCCATCACCGGATCCGAGTTCGTTCCTGCCTGGTATTCCTTCGCAGACGAAATCCAGATCGCAGCGCCTTTGAGCGCAGCAAAGATCGACCACCAGCCGAGCGCCTTGGCCGAAGCCTTCAACCCGCTGGCCTTCTCCCAGATTGCGATCGCATCCGCACGCGGGATCATGCTCCCGGGGTTGTCACGATCAGGTGACCAAAGCGGGTCAAGCGCCCATCCAAGATCTTCGAGCGGATCGCCAATATGCGACATTTCCCAATCCAGTATGGCCCGGATGTTGCCCTGACCGTCGTGCAGGAAGTTCCCGTTCCTGTAGTCGCCATGCACGACCGACACGCGCTGCGCCGGCGGCGGCGGGTTGCGCTTCAGGTACCGAATCGCCGCTCGCACGATCGGCTGCGGCTCAAGTTCGTCCTCATCGATCACCTTCTCCCATTTTTCAACCTCGCCACGCCATGCATCGGATGCTGAAGGTGTCGCGATGTGTTTCGCCAGTGGCGAGGAGTCCACATCGCGGCGAGCGATTTGCCCCAGAAAGTCATAGAATTGCTCGCCGATAGTCCTGCGGTGCGGGCCATAGGGATCAGCGGCCAGGATCGAACCTGCAGTGCAGCCTTCCACTTCCTCCATCACAAAAAACGGGCGTTCAAGCCAGTCCATTCCCTGCTCCAGAAACAGCGCGCGCGGAACAGGCACGCCCGAATCCTGAAAACTCCGATAGGCCGCAAACTCGATTTCACGTTCTGTCTCGATCAGCGTCGACACAGGATCGCGTCGGAAAATGAGACCGCGTTCGCCACCTCGCTCCGATTGCACCCGTACGCGAAACGTTTCGCGGCTGGCGCCTCCATGAATGCGCGAAATCGCAAGGACTGAAAACGCGCCCTCGTCTGGCAGACGGTGGTGAAGGTAACGAACGACTCGATGCTCGAGATCCACTGACATCCTGCCTCTCTATTTCGCCATATCCGTCATGCCCGAGAATCCGCTGGGTTTGTGCGCTCCGATCACCAGTTGCTCGAGAACGCCTCGCCCTTCCCGCCTCAAACCGTTCGGACCATGCAGCGTGGCAAAGCAGAATGCCTGCACGTGCAGATAGTGCATCTCGGTTGGTTTCATTTTCGAAAGGTCCAGAGTGTCATACCCAATGCGCAACTCGCCGTGCAGCTTTCCATGTCCCCATTCAGGGTGGGTGTACCCAAGGCCGCTCATGTAGAAATTCCATTTCGGCTTCAGCTCCATGGTGTATTGGCCACCGCTTTCATCCGAAAAATTGAGGGTCGCCGCACGCGCATGCCTCGTACCTGCCTGGTAAACAGTATCAGCGCCGCATGACGCCATATGCACAATGTCTGACGCACCAGTTGACGCCATGACGGCATGGGTGTTCCAGGGACGTCCTTCTCCATCCGCATTGTTGTGATAGAGCGTGATGCGGTCTTCAAAATTCATGGGTGCCCATAACCAGTAGAACTGGGGCGGCCTCGCTGGCGCCACACCTTGCGAATCCGATGCGCCAACCGGCCTGACACCCCACGATCGGTCGCGGGTGCCCCAGAAGTTCTCGCCGATGTCAAATCTCTTGCCTTTGACATCTATCCAGCCGGTGTAGATGCCGTTTTGGGTGAGCCTTGTGTAGTCCATGACCGTTCGCGGGCCGATGCGATAGGTAAATCTGGGCTCCTCGATCGCGGACGCGCGCGCCTGAAAGAGAAGGTCAGCACTGATCCCGTGCTCGTTGCTGTCCACTCTCACCCGCAGCGAGTGCAGCGGTTCAACGACGCTAACCGAGAGTGGCCCCACACGGGTATCCATGCGCTCCATGTGCATGATCCGCGAGACTCTCAGATTGTGCTGAACCCCGTCGATGACCACGCAAAATGCACCGTCCATCACGTTGAGCGCAGGATAGACCCCAAGCGCTACCGCGAAGAAAACACTGCCGTCGGGTGAGTAGCCATTGAAGAAGTAGCGGTCATAAAAGTTCCTGTCCGTGCCTGCATAGGCAACGGGCTCGGATGTCTGGTGGATCGGAAAATCGTCGGCCTTGGTGAGCATGCGTGGCTAGGTCTTTCCTGAATTATGGCAGATACGATGATGACTTATCAATTTGGACAGCCTTTCGGATACTGTTACAAACCCAAGGAACTGAAAAGGTCAAATCCATGTTTCGTTTCTGGCTTGCTGCAGGTGCGTTGAACATGCTGGTAGCACTCGCAGTCGGAGCGGCCACTGGACATGCGCTCCAGGGAGAATTCGTTCCAGTCGTAAGGCAAATTCTCGACACCGCACGGGAAATGCACTTCGTTCATTCCCTTGCACTGATTTCGGTGGGAATCGTGAGTGTTCAATTTGGCGGCGGGCGACTGCTGAACCTTGCAGGCTTCGCGTTCCTGGTCGGCATCATCTGCTTCTGCGGCGGCATCTACGCTGCTTTTGGACCTGGCGCTGCAGCGGTCAAGCCCTTGATTCCGGTTGGCGGTGTCGCATTCATGTGTGGTTGGGTGCTGTTTGCGGCAGCAAGCGCGATGCTCAGGCGACCCTAGAACGGCACCCACCGCCGGACCTTCGCCCACAAGCCGGTATCGTAGCGTCCCGGAAGTCCTGCAAGCCGGGCCTGACAAGCCTTTCGGGTATCATCATCCAGACCCGAGGCGAGATTGAGTTCCTGCAAAGTGATACGTCGCTCACCCTCAGGCGCATACGAAATCAATCGCTCCCTGCCGTTCTCCAACACACGATATTTTAGTGGCACACGGCTGTCGCCGGGCTTTCCGGACTCCCTCTTGATAATCTTCATTCCATTGCGAAGGCCCGCGCGATATCCGTTACTGTCGCCTTTCAGACCGACAATCACATTACCGTTCTCGGCGGTCTTGTCCGCGTCAAAGCCGCGATCAAACTCGGCAATATCTGACGTGTCGACCTCACCACATGGCGCAAAGATGTCTGCAGCCAGAAGCACCGGCTCACCGTCGCGAACATGCGATGCCATGTCTGGTCCGACATCCAGACCCATGCGTCTGGATTCCTCAACAAACAACTGTGATGCCAAAGGCGGGTCGTCGCCGGACGTCGACGCGGAGCGGGCACGCATTGCCAGCATCAGGTCGTCAAAGTCCCGGGCTCCATCGCTTGCCTGGCGAAGTCGTTGATCCCAGATTTGGGCCAGCAATTGACCGCGAAGATATGGCAATTGCTGCGTCTCCTGATCCTTCCAGAAATCATTCACAATCTTTGTATTGGGCACACTTTTCACTTTTGAAACGGCGTAGTCACGGAACGCGTCATTCAATGCGTCAACATACTCCTTGAGCGTCCAGACCCCATCCCGAAGCAATAGGCGCCCCGTGTAGAACTCAGTGAAACCTTCAGACAGCCAGTAGTCCTTCGCCTCGTCCTGCTTCGGCATTGAACCAATTCGGCGCGGTATCCATGTGTGCAGGTGTTCGTGCGCCAGAATTCGATTGAGCTGGGCACTCTCGGTATTGTCGGTTGCGAAGAAAACAAAAGCATCGTCCCTGCCTGTGCCGCCAAGGGATATCACCCCTTCATCGCCAGCCAGCGGAAGTGCTGTGACCAGAAATGGTTCAGGCGGATCTCCCCAGAAGCGCTGGTGGGATTCGATGATGGGCTGAAGCCTGTTCACCAGCGCTTCATCGCTGAAGGACCACTTGCCACGGATCGCAAGCCTGATTTTACCGCGAGACAGGACCCGATAGTCACCTCCCACCAGAATACTTTCCACAACGTCATCGATCACGAGCTTTCGTCCCATTGAACCGTGCTCTAGATCAGAAGCAAAGGACCACCCTTTGGGTAGCGACTTGAACTCGAATCGGACAGGTGGATGATCATCGCGCTCTGGTGTTATGAAAAGCGCATTGCCCAGCACATGGAAATACTTCGGCTGTATGATCGGGCGGTACTCGTTGGCCCCGTTGGCGCGTGCCTCTCCGGCCCAGGTCTGAACGACCTTGTAGCTGATGAACAGCTTCGCCCTTGGACGATGCCGGACCAGCCTCTTTGCCGGATCATTTTGCGAAATGATTTCGCCGCCAGCGATTCTCAGGTCTCGCAAGCCCTCAAATAACCTGGACTTGCCACCCCATTCATTTGGAAGGTTAAGAACCGTATCGCCGTCATCTTCTCCGTCGAGCCGGATCTGAACCTGCAGCCCTGTCAGTCCATTGGCATCCATGACAGGGGTTACAGAATACTCCAGTGCCGTATCGGCAACCGCTGGCGCGACGGTGCACATCATCGCAATTCCGGCGGCGAAAGTCAGGCGAACGAACACAACAGAGCGGGCAAGAACACGTCGCCACACCCCGCAACTAACTTTTGCGTTATGCGCTGTCATCTCTCGACTTCCACCATGTTTCAACTACATCTGACGCTGTCACGCGACGGGAAGGGTAGCCTAAGGTATGGCCGAACGCATCATCATTGTTGGAGCCGGAATTGCAGGCTTGGGCGCAGCGATGGCATTGGCTCGGGACGGCCGGGACATCGTGGTTCTCGACCGCGACCCACCACCTTCCGCCGATCTGGAAACAGCCTTTGAAGCCTGGGAGCGCAAGGGCGTCACTCAGTTACGTCACAGCCACGTCTTTTTGGGTTGCCTTGTTTCACTCATCCGCAAGCGCCACCCGCGCCTTCATGCACTTCTTTTGCAGGCAGGCGCTCGCGAGATCGGCTTCGCTGATACCCTGCCGGTGCAGTTGCGCAAGGAGTACATCGCTGACGCCCGCGATGAAGACATGGCCTTCCTGTTCTCCAGGCGTACGACGCTGGAGCATGTAATGCGCAGTTACGTGATGTCCTTGCAGGGAATAGAGTTCGAAACAGACGCGCGCGTGAAGTCCCTGGTCACTTCGCGAGAATCTGGTCAAATCACGGTCAAGGGCGTGGTCGTAGAGCGCGACTCTGATGTTCCCCATGAAGCGCTGGCAGATATCGTGATCGACGCCACGGGGCGGAACAGTCTGCTGACCGACGCATTGCGAGAACAGGGCGCCCACATACCCGAAGACCGTAGCCCTGCCGGAATACTCTACTTCACGCGGCACTACCGGCTGAAGCCCGGTCAGGAAGAACCGCCCCGGGACGCAATCCCTGGCGCGGGTGACCTGGGCTATATCAAGTTTGGCGTCTTCGCGGCCGACAACAGGCACTTCTCGATCACGCTGGCGGTTCCGGAAATCGAAACAGATTTGCGTACCGCAGCACTCAATCCGGCGGTGTTCGACAAGATTTGCGAACGAATTCCGGGCGCTGGCCGATGGACATCTCCTGAACGGGCAGAACCTGTGACCAAGGTTTTTGGGATGGGCAACCTTCAGAATGTATGGCGCTACTTTGCCAGGGACGGCCAGGCTGCAGCGCTGAATTTCTTTGCCGTGGGTGACGCCGCGATTCGAACCAATCCCCTGTATGGTCGCGGATGCTCGATCGCCGTGTCTCATGCACATATTCTGGCTGACGTGATCACAGAAGTGATAGACCCACGCGCGCGCTCAATTGAATTCGAAAGACGCTCGCGCGCGGCGATCCGGCCGTTCTGGGACGTGATCGTCAAGCAGGACATTGGCGCCATCAGACGGGCAAAGTACGAACAGCAGCCGGGTTACAAGCCCCGGCTGAAGGCGCGCTTGATCAAAAGTTTTGCCGAGGACGCCATCGGTCCGGCGACACGTTCCAATCTGCATGTCTATCGCGCAATCATGAAGACCTTTCACATGCTGGAGGCGCCGACCGAGTGGTTGGGAAGACCCTCGATCATTGGCAGGGTGCTTCTGACGTGGATCAAGCCCAAGAGCGCCAAGCTGGATCTCTATCCGCCGAAGCTCGGACCAGATCGAACCGAAATGCTGTCCGCCCTCGGGCTGCCGAAGATGGGCAACGCTGCACAATGAACTCTGGGGGAAGACAATGGACTGGAACGCGCCGAGCTACGCTCAAACGAACGGGATAAGACTTGCCTACTACGAGCAGGGTCGTGGCATGCCCGTTGTGATGTGCCATGGATTTCCCGAGCTGGCATATGCATGGCGCAACCAGATTCCGGCTCTGGCTGCAGGAGGGTTTCGCGCCATCGCGCCTGATCAGCGGGGATATGGTCACACAGACCGTCCCGCATCGATCGACTCCTATGACATCCGGCATCTCACCGATGATCTGGTAGGACTTCTCGATCATCTGAAAATCGACAAGGCGGTCTTTGCAGGCCACGACTGGGGTGGAATTGTCGTGTGGGCGATGCCGCTGCTTCATCCTTCAAGGGTTGCGGTCGTGATCGGCATCAACACTCCGTTCCTGCCGCGAGCGCCAATGGACCCGATTGCACTGATGCGCGCCGCCTACGGCGAAGACATGTACATCGTGTATTTCCAGAAGCCTGGAATTGCCGACGCCGCACTCGCCGCAGACGCTGGCAAGACGCTCCGGCTCTTCTATCGCAAGTCCGGAATGACCATCGAGGAGTTCGACAAGCTTCCGGCTGAAGAGCGCAACCTGTCAATGATCAATAGACTGCAGGCCGACGAGACAACCTGGCCCGGACTCCCGTTGCACAGCGACGAGGAGCACGATTTCTTCCAGAAGACATTCACGAGGACGGGATTCACCGGAGGCATCAACTGGTACCGAAACTTCACCCGCAACTGGCAACAGATGGAAGGCATAACGCAACGTGTCGATTGTCCGGCACTGATGGTAATGGCCGAGAACGACATCGTCCTGCGTCCGTCGCTGGCTGACGGCATGGATGCTTACGTGCCAGATCTTCAGAAGCACCTGATCCGGGATTGCGGACACTGGACGCAAACCGAGAAACCGCAGGAACTGAACGCAGTAATGCTTGACTGGCTGAAACGCCGCTTCGGTTAGGCTTAAAAGCCACAATTTTGCGGCAACTTTACGGACAAGCTATACTTCTGTCCGAAGCGTTTGGACAATTTGACTCATGCCGCACTTCGAGGGCCTGACCCCCGCAACAATGTATCTGGTGCTGAACTATGGCGTTCTGCCGTTTTGGGCACTGCTGATCGTGTTGCCTCACGCAAGACTGACTGAAGTGCTGGTCCACAGCGCGCTGATGCCACTCGTACTCGGCGTAACCTATGCGTGGCTTCTGGCCAACGCGATTGCCGGACCGACTGCACTGCCGGAAGGCGCGAGCTTCGCCACGCTGGATGGACTCGTCAAGACGTTCTCCTCCGAAACTGTCCTCGTTGCAGGTTGGGCGCACTATCTCGTATTCGACTTGTTCATTGGTGCCTGGCAGGCGCGCGACGCCCAGCGCGTTGGTCTTCACCATCTTGCGCTGGCGCCATGCCTCGTTATCACACTGCTTGTGGGACCGATCGGGCTGCTGCTCTATCTCATGGTCCGGGGCATTTCCGGCAAGGGCGGCTTCAGTCTATTTGAAGGTTAGTCCGCACAGCCGCTCGCTCGCGGTCCAGAGCTGCTTCGCAATTTCGGTATCGTAAGACACCGGCGACGACTTGATGGCCCGGCACTTGTCAAAATACTTGCCGCTGACAGTGTCCACTTCGAGCGAGCTTGCCAGGAATATGCTGGTCTTTGCGCCATCATCCTCTGAAATTGCCGCCACGCTCTTTGCGAACGAGAGCACGAACCGTGTAAAGCCACCAGTATTGTTTCCGAATGACGACGCAACGAAGCCCGGATGCAGGCAGTTGACGCTGACCTTGCTGCCTTCAAGGCGACGGGCGAGTTCGTACGTAAAGTAGATGTTCGCCAGCTTCGACTGGCTATAGGCACGCCAGCCGGAATACTTCCGTTCATTCTGCAGGTCGTCCAGATCAAGCATGGCGCTGAGGTGTGCCGCCGAAGCGACATTGACAACCCGCGACCTTTCCGCTGCGCGCAGCAACCCGATCAGGTGCGCAGTCAGACCGAAATACCCGAGGTGATTCAGGGCTAGCGTTTGCTCGTTCCCGTCCGGCGTTACCTGACGTGACTGAAACATTCCACCCGCATTGTTCACAAGCACGTCGAGCTTCTGTATCCGCTCCATAAGTTGCGTTGACGCCTGGGCAACACCCTTGTGCGTGGATAAATCTCCCTGCACAAAGTGAATTGTTTCACTCTTCGTACGCGCCCTCAGCTCGCGAACAACGCTGTCGCCCTTGGCTGCGTTCCGACCGACTATCGTAACCCTTGCACCCATCCTCGCAAGTTCGCGCGCGGTGACTTTGCCAATCCCGTCGGTCCCGCCGGTTACGACAACTTCCTTGCCACTAACGCTCATGGCTTTTTCCTCAACAGTTGCTTGCACGTTGAAACCAGGGTCGAAGCCCGCAATGCGATTTCCTGATCACTGAATTCCGGCTTGAAAAGTGAGCTGCCGACCCCGAAGCCATCCGCACCCGCTTCGACCCACTGTCGCATCGAACCGGCATCAATGCCACTGACCGGATAGATGATTGCCTGCGATTGGGGAAGCACACTGCGCAACGCTTTCAGCCATGCACAACCCAGAGCATCGGCAGGAAACAGCTTTAGTGCAAACGCACCGAGGCTCAGCGCCATGAAAGCTTCCGACGGCGTAAACACGCCGGGCATCAACGAAAGCCCCAGATCGCGCCCCGCGTGCATCACGTCGGCATCGAGATTGGGCATGACAAGGTACTCCGCCTCTGCCTTCTTCGCCTCCTGCGCCTGAGTGCGAGACAATACAGTTCCCGCGCCAACCGCAATGTGTGTCGGAACCTTTGCCCTGACACTGTGAATAGCCTCAAGCGCCCCCGGACCATTCAGCGGCACTTCAATGGCTCGAAATCCTTGCTCAACCAGCACCGACGCTGTTCCCGCCGCGCGTTGCGGTACAAGCCCGCGCAGGATCGCAATCAACGGCAAATCGTGCAGGGCATCAGAAAGTTTGTTCGCCATTCCGCAACCTTTTCAAATTTTTACAATTGGGTAACCAGCACAACATTGGATATGCGCGCGGTCCCCGGAAAGTACCACATCAACCAATCTGAAACAGCTGATGGTTTATCGTTCGGCAAGCGTAAAAAACATCCAACCGCTGTCTATTGGGGTGCTTCATGAAAGTTCTTGTCGTTGATGACTACAGCACGATGCGCCGCATCATCCGCAACCTGCTGACCCAGATTGGCTATACCGACATCGATGAGGCCTCGGACGGTGGCGACGCATTGCAGAAGCTGCGTGCGGTTCACTACGGCCTGGTCATCTCCGACTGGAACATGGAACCGATGACGGGTTACGACCTGTTGAAACAGGTCCGCGCTGACGACAAGCTGAAATCCACTCCCTTCATCATGGTGACGGCTGAATCGAAGACAGACAACGTCATTGCAGCGAAAAAGGCTGGCGTCGACAACTATATCGTCAAGCCATTCAACGCCGCGACGTTGCAGCAGAAAATCAATTCCGTCGTGACGCCCGCGAAACCCAACTAGGGCTCACAGATCATGCAAGCTCTGAAACTCGACCAGTCCGACGACTATTTTGACGCTTTGGAAAAGGCTGTGCGCGGCACGCCCCGCGGCAACGCCTTCCTGAACGAATTTGCGCACCGTGTGCGCGCGAACGACACGGATCGCGTCCTGGGCGCAATTGAAGCGCTGCGGGGCTCGATTGCGGAGTCCATCACGGCATCCAGTCTTGACGTTCTGCGCCGCGAACTGGAAACGATGGCGTCGTCAATCGCTCAGACCCGCAAGGAAATCGCGTCGATCAAACCGGAAGGTCCCGACGGCAATCGCATAGTGACTGCTACGGAAGAACTGGATTTTGTCGTCAAGTCGACCGAACGTGCCACGGCCGACATACTGACGGCGGTTGAACGTGTATTGGCGATCGCCGGCGAACTGAAGGCTAAGGGCATCACCGATCCGCTTTGCGACGAACTGGAAACGCTCGGCACCAGCATGATGATGGCGTGCTCGTTCCAGGACCTCACGGGCCAGCGCATGAGCAAGGTTGTGAACACGCTTCGCTACCTCGAAACCCGCGTGAACGCGATGATCGATATCTGGGGTATCACGGCCGAAGACGCCGAAAAGCTGGTCGACAAGCCTGTCGAAAACAGACCGGATGCGCACCTTCTCAACGGACCCGCACGCGATGGCGAAGGCGTGGCGCAGGATGACGTCGACCGCCTGCTCAACAGCGCTACTGGCGAGCAAGACGAAGTGCTCGCGATGCCAAACGGCGCTGCGTCACAGGATGACATCGACGCACTGTTCAAATAGCGCCCCTTTTCCAAGTCGGGAAGTCTTTGAAGCGGCCACAAATAGGCCGCTTCTTGTTTTGTGGTGCGGTTGCGCAACTATGCATGCGCTTTTCGAAAAAGCCCGATTCGGGGCTTGCTGACGCCAGGCTGGCTTACAATTCTGTCGCAATGAAACTCGCCTTTAGGCAGAATGATGCCCGATGGAGTGATTTGCCTCTGGCCAAAATGCGCAAAAAAAAGACCCCTGTCGAAGTCGACGAATTCTCATACGCGTCCCCGGAAGACCCTCGCTTCAAACGCATGGTCATCCAGCTCATTGAACGCATCACTGGCCAGCCCGAACTCAAGCGCATGTATCTGGAACACCAGAACAATCCTCGCCCGGGCGAGAGCTTCTGGGAAGCGTCAATACGTACACTTGGCGTGCAGATCAATCTGAACGAAGACGCTATCAGCGAGATCCCCGCCACGGGCCCCGTCATCATTGTGGCAAATCACCCGTTCGGCGTCCTCGATGGTCTGATGATTTGCTGGCTGATTGCTCGCGTTCGCAAGGACTTCAAGGTCCTCACCAACGCGCTTCTCAACCGTGCCGAAGAGATCAAGCCGTTCCTGCTTCCCATCGACTTCGAGGAAACTAAAGCGGCTCTCGAAACAAACATCAAGACCCGCGCAGAAGCAAAGTCCCTTCTCGAGAAGGGTGGCGCACTCGTGATCTTCCCGGGCGGCACGGTGTCTACGACTCCCACCTTGCTCGCGCGGCACGCCAGGGATCCTGAATGGAAAACCTTCACGGCCCGGATGATCGTGCAGGGCAAGGCGCCCGTTGTACCTGTATTTTTCGATGGCCAGAATTCGCGTCTGTTCCAGATCGCAAGCCACGTCAGCATGACTTTGCGCCTGTCACTCCTGTTCAAGGAAGTTCACGACCGGATTGGCAACGAACTCACCATTCGCATAGGAAAGCGGATCCCATATGAAACGCTCAAGGCCATTGGCGACCGCAAAGAGCTGATGTCGTTCCTGCGCGACCAAACCTACGCCCTCAGCGACGGTCTGCCCCGAAAATCAAAGCGACAGCGCCGCAGATAGAAGCTTGTCCATGAGACGGTCGAGCTGGACCTTTTCCTGACCGGTCAGTGCAGACGTCACGCGCCGTTCATAGTCCCGCGCAAGCGGCACGATTTCGCTGTAGTCCTTGCGTCCCAATTCTGAAAGAAACAGGTGCCGTGATCGCCGGTCGCCCTCGACGGTCCGCTGTTCGATCTTGCGGGTCTTCTGAAGGCGCGCAACCGCTCGGCTGACCTGAACCTTGTCCATGGCGGTGCGCTCGGTCACTTCTGCAGCCGTAAGTCCCGGAAACCTGCCTAGGACAGCCATCACGCGCCACTCCGCTATCGTCAGCTGGAAGCGCTCCTCATACGAGCGCGCAATCTTGCCGCTGACAATGTTGGAAAGAACAGACAGTCGGTAGGGAAGAAACTCTTCCAGGACCAGTTGTGTTTCCTGCACCTGGCTTTTGCTCTCTGCCCGCATGCTAGATCTTGTCCGGCGCTGCGGCTGCAAATGCCGGAAGTTCGCGCGCCGCAGCGTCAATGCGAACAAGCGTCGGAAACGCATCGACCGGCACCTTGAACCTGTAGGCATTGGCCATCTGCGGTACCAGACAGATGTCAGCCAGTGTCGGTGTATTGCCGTGACAGAACTTGCCGGATTCCATTGACTGGCTGACCAGCGTTTCGAGTGCCGTGAACCCTTTGGTTATCCAGTGATAGTACCACTTCCTGAGAATTTCATCGTCAGTATGCCCCATCTGCTTCAGCAACTGGCGCGAGCTCAGGTTGTTGATTGGATGAATGTCGCAGGCGATCGCGTATGAAAGTTGCCTCACTCGCGCGCGCTCAACCGGATAGGTCGGCAGCAGTCGAGGGTCAGGATAGGTCTCGTCAAGATACTCGATAATGGCCAGTGATTGTCCCAGCACACGACCGTCCGCCTCAAGAGACGGGATCAGTTCTTGCGGATTGATCGCCTTGTACGCAGCCGAATGCTGTTGCCCACCATCCTTGATCAGATCGATATCAACCCGGTCATAGGCAATACCCTTGAGGTTCAGGGCAATGCGGACCCGATAGGCAGCGGACGAAAACCCATAGTCGTAAAGCTTCATTGGGCGCCCCCATAGCGTTGCACTCGTTGATCAATGGCGCCAAACACGGAACTTCCGTCAGGCAGATTCATTTCAAGCCGCACACGGTCTCCGAATTTCATGAACCCGGTCACGGGCTTGCCCTGTTCGATCGTCTCAAGCATTCGCCGTTCGGCGATGCACGCTGATCCACTCTTGCGATCTGCGTTCGAAACGGTTCCGGATCCGATAATCGAGCCGGCCTCCAGCTCGCGCGTTCGGGCCGCATGCGCAATCAGTTGCGGAAACGAGAATGTCATGTCAACGCCCGCATTGGGCGCCCCGAATCTTTCGCCATTCAGGTCCACCAGCAACGGCAGGTGCAGGCGACCATCCAGCCAGTGAGACCCGAGCTCATCCAAAGTCACGGCAACGGGCGAAAATGCGCTCGCCGGCTTGGACTGGAAAAAGCCGAAGCCCTTTTCGAGTTCACCCGGAATGAGATTCCGCAGGCTTACGTCATTCACAAGCATGACAAGATGAATGGATTGACTGGCGCGCTCGACACTGGCGCCCATGGGAACATCACCGGTAATCACGGCAACTTCGCCTTCCATGTCGATCCCCCACGCTTCGTCCAGTGCGAGAATGTCGTCATGTGGTCCGACAAAGCTGTCCGACCCACCCTGGTACATCAGCGGGTCAGTCCAGTATGTCCTGGGCATTTCAGCACCACGGGCCTTGCGGACCAGTTCGACGTGGGTCACATAGGCCGAACCGTCCGCCCATTGATATGCGCGCGGCAAAGGCGAGGCACAGTCACCAGGCCTGAACGAAAATCGACCAAGCGGCGCGCCATCGTTCAAGTCGCTGTACAATGCCTGAAGCCGCGGCGCAGTCCGCTCCCAGTGATCGAGCGCGTTCTGCATCGTCGGCGCAACACCTTCGGCTGCTATTGCGTGCTTCAGGTCGCGCGAGACAACGACCAGCTTTCCATCCCGGCCTTGCTTGAGTGAGGCGAGCTTCATTTCGCTCCCCGCCAGCTTTCTACATAGGCACTGTCCTCAATCGCTTCCGCATCCCTTGTCGGGTCAAGTGCGCCCCGCGTGTCGATCATTACGGCAACCTCGTCGGTTTCCTTGCGTTCAAACTTTGCGCCCGCGGCAAAGGCTTTGGGATGAGGGCCATGTGTAAAGCCCGCCGGGTGAAATGACATCATGCCGGCCTTGATGTTGTCCCGGCTGAAGAAGTTGCCGGCGTGATAGAAAATGACCTCATCATAGTCATCGTTGCTGTGAAAAAACGGAACCTTCAATGCGCCGGGATCGCTTTCAATCGGCCGTGGCACGAAGGTGCAGACGACAAACCGGTCCGCGAGGAACGTCGTGTGCACCGAAGGCGGCAGATGATAGCGGTGGCTCACGATGGGTCGAATGTCCCGCCAGTTCAACTTCACCGGCGCCGAATTTCCCTTCCAGCCAACTGCATCAAGCGGGTTGTAAGGATAGGTAATTGTCGAGATTTGCCCGCGCTTCTTGACCAGAACTTTCCATGTCTGTTCCCCTTGCTGCCCCAGAAACGCGTCGTCGATACGAGGCGTTTCAAGAATGGCGGGATCGAACTGCGCGTGGTCGCCCAGCATGCCACGGTCAGGCAAACGATACGCGCTGTCGGTCGCTTCCATCAGAAGAACAGATGCAGCCCCCTTCGTTTCAAGCCGCCACATGGTACCACGCGGCAGAAGAACATAGTCCCCGTCCCGAAAACTCAGGCGTCCAAAGTCGCAGAAAATATCTCCCTCGCCGCTATGAAAGAACAGCAGTTCGTCTCCATCGCCATTTCGGGCGAGCTCACGCATGCGCCCGCTCGTGTGCCACATCCGGATTTGCGTGTTCGCATTCGCAAGCAGCAGCTTCGCGGCAAATGGCGAGCCCTCTGACGCCCCAAGCCTGTTCGTATCGTAAAGCCTTGGTCGCAATGGGCCCTCGAAGGAACTCCACGCCGTAGGCATGTGCTTGTGGAACATGTGCGAAGCCGGACCAAAAAAGCCCTCGCGCCCGATCTCGCGCTCATAGGTACCGTCCGGCAAATCGGCGTGCGCCTGGCGCGACACCCGGCCTTCCACCTTTGGAAAGCTGATCCAGTTCTTGCTCATGCCCGCAACACTCCACGCCTGATCTGGTCAAGCTCGATAGACTCAAACAGCGCCTTGAAGTTTCCCTCTCCAAAGCCTTGGTTGCCCTTGCGCTGTATGATCTCGAAGAAAATGGGCCCGATCGCATTTTGAGTGAAGATCTGAAGCAACAGGCCGTCTTCAGGCCCACCATCTATCAGGATCTGGTTTTGCTTCAGCCTTGCCAGATCTTCGCCATGCCCCGGCACCCTGTGTTCAATACCTTCATAGTACGCGTCATTCGTCGACTGGAATGCGATGCCGGTGCTGCGCAGTTGCTCAACCGTTCGATAAACGTCGTGAGTCGACAGCGCGATGTGCTGGATACCTTCTCCCTTGTACTCATCCAGATATTCCGCGATCTGGGATTTGTCGTCGGAACTTTCGTTGATGGGGATGCGAATTTTTCCGCAAGGGCTCGTCATGGCCTTGCTTTTAAGGCCGGTCAGCTTGCCCTCTATGTCGAAGTACTTGATCTCGCGGAAATTGAAGAGCCGCTCATAAAATCCGGCCCACAAATTCATGTTGCCGCGATAGACGTTGTGCGTGACGTGATCAATGTCGACAAGGCCCGCGCCGTCGTGTTGGAATCCCTTCGATGCGTCAGTAGGTACGAAATCGATGTCGTAGATTGAAACGCCACGATCACCGTATCGGTCGACAAAATAGATGACGCTCCCGCCAATGCCCTCTATTGCCGGAATGTTGAGCTCCATCGGACCAACTTTGCCCTGGAACGGCTTTGCCCCTTTCTCAAGCGCCTGCGCATAGGCCTTGCCGGCATCGCGAACCCGGAACGCCATCGCGCACGCAGAAGGTCCGTGCGCCCTGGCGAACCGTGCACCGTGGCTGTCGGGCTCGGAATTGACGATGAAATTGACGTCATTCTGACGGTACAGCGTGACGTTCTTCGAGCGGTGCCGTGCGACGGCGCGGAACCCCATGTTCACAAAAAATCGCCCGAGCGCAGCTGTGTCTGGCGCCGTGTATTCCACGAACTCGAACCCGTCTGTTCCCATCGGATTTTCGAACAAATCAGCCATTTCAGCACTCCCTTAACTTCCAAGACGTCGCAACATAGTTTCATTTGCAACTATTATCAACCATTTAGCCGTTTTGCAGGACAATTGAACCACGGTTTTCCACCCCCATTTAATTTGCCTGCGCCGGAAAATGGTCCAGGGCGCCGCAAATACTTTGAGGAGTACGATTTGAATGTCGAACATCTTCACACCTCGAACCAACGGCAACCCGAACAAGGGCGGCCCCCTGCTGCCGGTCGGCACGAGCTCGCTCTTTCGCACGCCATTGATCGTTCTGGCGGTGGTTGCAGTGATCATATTTCTTGCCTGGCCATTCAGGACGATTGACCAGGGCGATGTTGGCGTGAAGCTGCGCTGGGGACAGGCGGTTGGCATTCTGCAGCCGGGCCTGACAGTTGTCGTTCCTGGAATGGAGCAGGTTGTGGTCTTCACAACCCGGACACAGAAGCGAACCTACGAGAAGGTGAATTCGTACTCGCGAGACATCCAGCAGGGAGACAACCTTATCACGGTGAACTACCGCATGGACCCTGCGCGCGCGATCGACGTCTATTCGCGCTATGGCGAATCCTATGCTGCCAGCATCATCGACCCGGTCATCTACAAGCGTTTCAAGGAAATCTTTGGAAAATATGATGCTGCCGATATCGTGAACCAGCGCGACAAGCTGGGTCTCGAGGTGGAAAACAACATCCGTCAGAACATGCCTCCAGGAATTATCATTGAAGGTGTGCAGATCGAGAATATCGATTTCTCTGCGACCTACGAAGAAGCAATCGAAGCAGCAGCCACAGCGGAAGCCTTTGTACGCAAGGCCCGCCAGGAACTCGAACAGAAGAAAGTCGATGCTGAAAAAGTGGTTGTCCAGGCCAACGCCGACGCTCTGGCGCGGATAGCAGCGGCCAAAGCCGAGGCGGACGCAATCAGGCTGAAAGGCGAAGCAGAAGCGTCCGCAATCAGGGCCAAGGCCGACGCACTTAAAGAAAACCCAAGCCTTGTCGCCCTGTCGGCAACTGAAAAATGGGACGGTAAACTGCCCACCACATTTGTGCCCGGCTCGTCGGTACCATTCCTGCAGATCCCAAAGGGTCAGTAAACAAGCGACAATTGCGAAAGGCCCGTCCTCAAGGCGGGCCTTCTCTATTCTGGACTATTCAGCCGCGTCAGGATTTTGGCAGCCATTCCCAGAACGCGACGCTCGTGCACATCGAGCGAGCCGATCTGTCTGGCAAAGGTTTCAAGCCTGCGTGCCTTGCCGGCTTCCAGCAGAGCCCGACCTTTGCTCGTCGCCTGGATCCGCACCAGACGCTTGTCCTGTCTGTCTCTCGTCTTCATGACAAACCCGAGCGCTTCAAGCTCCATCACAAGCCTGGACATTGTGGGAGCGCGAACCTGCTCGGCAAGCGCCAGTTCTTTCAGGGTTTGGGGCCCGCCAAAAACCAGAACGGAAAGGGCCGACAGCTTCGGTCCCGGCAAACCCGATGCGGCGTCACTCTTGCGCAGCCGCCTGAGCAACCGGATGGCCGCCGAATGCATGCGTTCGGCGATCAGGCGCCCTTCTGCTTCCCGGCCTGCCATGAACCCTTTACATAGTTAGTTAGCAAAGCTAATCATATCACGGCAAGGGAGATATTCAAGCATGGCCGGAATGGAAAAAATCGCCCAGATCGCACTTACAACCGGCGACCTGGCAAAATCGGTTGCATTCTATCGTGACACGCTGGGCCTCAAGCTCATGTTCGAAGTGTCAGGCATGGCGTTCTTTGACATCGGCGGTACCCGTCTCATGATCGGCCAGGCCCGTCTCGACGCTCCCCTTCAGAATAATACCTATGTGTACTTCGATGCCGGCGAATGGTCCCAGACCGAAGACGCACTCATCGCCCGCGGACTGAAATTCGACCGCCCCGCCGAGATCGTTCAGCGCACGGAAGGGAAGGAGCACGCCATCCGATTCTTCAAAGACCCGGATGGCAACGCCCTTGCAATCATGGGCTGGCGACCGACGAAGGCCTAGGACTTCGTCTTGAGCAGCACGAGCTCTTCTGCCGCGGACGGATGCAGGGCCACAGTCGCGTCGAAGTCCTGCTTGGTCGCCTTCATCTTGACGGCAATCGCAACGCACTGGATCATTTCTGCCGCAGCTTCCCCGATGACGTGACAGCCAAGCACGCGCTGGCTCTCCCCATCAACAACAAGCTTCATGAAGATCAGGGTGTCCCGCCCGGACATTGTGGCTCGCATTGGCCGGAATGCCGTCTTGTAGATGTCGACGCTTGAGCAAAGGACTCGTGCGGCTTCTTCGGTCAGGCCGACCACGCCAATTTCAGGCGTGCCAAAAACGGCTGTCGGAATGTCAGCATGATCAACCGCTGTCGGCGCGTTGTTGAACACCGTTTCCGCGAAGGCAGCACCTTCACGGATAGCGATCGGCGTGAGGTTCACACGATTGGTAACATCGCCGATGGCATAGATGTTATCGACGCTGGACCGGGAGTGGGCATCCACGCGCACAGCACCGGCCGCATCCATCTGCACGCCGCACGTTTCCAGGCCAAGCCCCTGGACATTCGGCCTGCGCCCGACGGCAAACATCACCTCATCGACAACCATTTCCGAGTGGTCGGACAATCGAACCCGCTTGCGCCCGCCTTCTGCACGGATCGACACCACCGAAGATTTGAGGTGCACGTCGATACCACGCTTCTGCATTTCGTGTCGCATCCGCTCCCGGATTTCCCGGTCGAAGCCCCGCAACACTTCCTCGCCGTGGTGCACAAGGTGGGTCTTCGTACCCAGGCCGTTGAATATTCCCGCAAACTCGATTGCGATGTAGCCGCCGCCAACCACGACAACACTCTTGGGCTGGCTCTTCAGGTGAAACGCTTCGTTCGACGTTATCGCAAGCTCTCGACCCTGAATTTCAGGTGGCACAAACGGATGGCCGCCAGTGGCAATCAGAAGCGTCCTCGCGGTTACGCGCGTGCCGGACTTGACGAGTTGAACCGTATGCTGGTCGAGAACCACGGCCCGGTCCTCGAAAAGGGTGGCACCAGCCCCCGCCAGGTTTTTCTTGTAAAGACCTTCAAGCCTCGCAATCTCGCGGTCCTTGTTGGCAATCAGCGTTGCCCAGTCAAATTGGCGATGCCCGACAGTCCACCCAAAACCCGCTGCATCCTCGAAGTCCTCGGAATACCGGCTGGCATAGACCATGATCTTCTTCGGTACACACCCCCGGATGACACAGGTCCCGCCAACACGGTACTCCTCCACCACAGCGGCGCGCGCGCCGTGAACGGCAGCCATCCGTGTTGCACGCACACCACCGGAACCTGCACCAATCGTCAGCAGATCAAAATCAAAGGAACTCATCGCGCTTTCAGCCATGATGTTTGAAATGCGGATGTAGCAGGCGCGCGCAGCCTAAACAACGGTCACGCGCGCCACACATTCGTGCGAAGGTCAGCCTAGATCCCGGCCTGCTTAATGACACGCTCGAGAGCTGCATCCACCTGGGGTGCTTCCTTCCGCAAATATGTCAGAAGCGCACGCTCGTTGTCGTCTATTGTACCGTCCCTCAGGATCCGCTCGGACAGCCACGCAGCCTCTTCGGCATCCACCTGTTCGCGCGCGAGAGCGACCCGTGTCGCTGCGCTGTCTGCCGCAGCTTCCTGTTGGGCTTTCGCGACGCCGGTTGGATCGATCTCTTTCCATACCTCCCAGAACGAGACATCACCGCGTGCAAATGCCTGACCGACACTCCCAAGCATCGCACCCATCGAGCCACGCTCATTCAGCCAGCGCTCCCTATGCGTTGCATCGGCGAGACTTGGCGTGACCGGACCATCGGACGGATTGAGCAGGTGATTTGCAAGTGAAAGCGTAAAGAACTCGGTCCAGGACACATGGTTGACCCCGCTGGTCGTAGCCTCGTTCAGCGAGAACAAAAGCTCCGCCTCGCGGCGCGAAACCAGCAGACCTCCGTCACCCGCAGGCGCGTGAAGCGCCTTTCGCAGAATGACAACATCACCCTCGCCAATCCCGACGCACGGGCGATTGGTTGCCAACGGGGCCTCTCTCGAAAGCAAAACGCCTTGCCGCACGGATTCGATGACCAGCGTTGAGAGTTCATCGGGAACATCTCGCGCCCAATGCACGACGTTCAAAAGCAGTTCAAGTTCTGTTTTGCCCGAGACGTGACCGTCACCTGCAATGCTGTCGATCAGGAACCGGGCCTGGTCGGGCATGACGTAACCTTTTGGCTCGGTTTGCCACACGAAATAGTCGGTCAGCGCTTCGACAAACAGGGCTGCAAATGCCGGATCCTTTCTTGCACACACGCGATCAAGGCGAAACAGCACGTCCGCATCATTCTTCGACACGGTACCCTTCGCATAGATCATGCGTCTGAGTTGCATCGCGTGCTGGGCTTCAATAGATCCATTTGCCCGCAGGCTCTGGTCCAGTTGTTCAACAAGCAACGGCTGGTTCATGAGACATCTCCAATCAGTTCAAAACCAGCCTCATTCTGCCAGAAATCCGTTTAAATCAGTGAAACCGGCCGACGACGCGGAACTGCAGGGGACACGGTAAAAACGAGGTTAATGAGCGGCGTCACCGGTCGCGCCACCCGTTCGCAACACGCACGGGTTCCACACCTGTGAGAATGAGTATCAGCGTGAACCTCAACAGTGAGAAGTGTGATGAGTGTGCAATTCTTCCGCACATGTGCCGTTGCAATGATGAGACTTCATTCCCACCTAAGTACTATCGAACATTCCCCTACCTGAGATCAAAAAATGTCAACCGCCACGAATGGACTAGCCCGCACGATCGTGTGGCTGGTCGATGCGCAACCCTTGCGTCGTTCAGGCCTGCGCGCACATCTGTCTTCGGCAGGTTTCTCCATCGGCGCGGAAGGCTCCACGCTGGATGAAGCAAAAGAGTATGCGGAGAAGCACGCGGAACCAGACATTGTCATCATCGACTTTGCGCAAGGAACCTCTGCAGTAGAGCTGGCACTCTCTGCATATCCAAAGGCGCGAGTAATCGCGCTGGCCGATACAGTAACGTTACCTGACCTCTCACTGGCTTTTGCGTGCGGCATACAGGGCTACCTGCTGAAAAGCATCAGGCCGGCCGCGCTCATAGAGTCCCTGAGACTGGCCCTGTCTGGCGAGAAGGTATTTCCCAGCGATCTGTGCTGCCTCATTCAGCACTTCAGGCCCGCGTCGGGCGAGAGCGACACGACACTTCAGGGTATCGGTGGAGTTCCGCTGTCTCCCAAGGAACTCGAAATCACGCGACACATCGCGGAAGGGTTCCCGAACAAGTCGATCGCACAATCACTCTCGATCACCGAGTCCACCGTAAAGGCGCATATCAAGACTCTGATGCGCAAGATCGGCGTCACAAACCGCACCCAGGCCGCCATCTGGGCCCATCAGCATGGAATTGGCGCCGCATATCATGGGCCGGCGTAGGACGCAGTGAGCGAACGCTGACCGCGATTTCTCGAGTATCTAAACTCCGAGCGGAACGCTGTTTGGGCGTGCCGCCAGAATGATAGTAAGTTACTGCTGAAATTCAGCCATCAACTACGTGCCAGGTTTTGACTTCGGCTTGGTCGTGTTTGGCTTGTTGGTCTCTGGCACAACCACCGGCGTAGACAGAGCCGGATCCAGCTTGAACATGGGCACCTGGAAAGCGTTTGGATAGTCGTTGAGTGCGCCTGTCGCAGCGTCGACACCAACGCCGATGACGCCGCCGAATATCAGGTTGCCAACTGTCCACCCTTCGAAGTTCGACGGAATCACCGCTGAGGCGTCTTGATAGCCTTCTTTGGTACAGCGAACCTGAATATCGTTTTTGCTGCGTTCAACCGTCACCGAGGCTGGCGACACCAGCTGCCAACTCCCTTGAGATGAACTGAGCGTGCACGTTGCACCGGTAACTGGCGGAGTCGTAACATTGATCGCAGCCGACGAACCCTTGATAATTGATGCACACCCCGATATCTGAATTCCGATAACTGACAGCGCGAGAACGGTTGCGTATCTGGATTTTTCCATTTTTTCCTCGGATGAGTGATTGACTTGGAACGCTTAGTCGATTCTGCGCTACTCGCGATACAGGCGAGGCTGTGTCTGTGGAGGCTTTAAGGTCACTGACGTGAGCCATGCCATATCTGGGATCGCATTTCGAAATACCAAAACTGTTTCGAGAACAAAGCTGAAGCACCTTTGTTCGGCGCCCCAGCCTGATTTCTAACCGCCATTCCTATTTCCTTACCGCAAGATCCATTGAAGCTAAAGTAGCCAAATCTCCCTGATTGATGCAGGCAGCTTCAGTCCCCGACAACTTTGAACTTGTTACATAATTTGTGCTTCTCAAAATGTCCCCCATCGCGAGGGCGACATCAAAAGAATTGAGACCAAAGCTAGTGCTAAGCTCTTTCCGCAGGTCTTCACACTTTGAATGGTATTCGTCAACGTTTGTGGAATCATTTGCCTTGACCAAATAGAGATACGATTGTGTCTTTGACAATAGCAATAATTCTCTTAGCGTCATCGCAGTCGAATTCGGTCCGGGAGCCCTTACCAGGTCAACGATATTCGGCCAAGTCGAAAACATCAATTTTTTAGTTCCATCCGCGCCCACTTTTTCCTTCAGCAGGTCCTCCACCAACGATCGCTTAAACGCAACGGTGACTTTGACTGCCGCATATTGCCTGGGTTTTGGTGCGTTATTGTCGCGCAATCTGAATATAATTCCACGACTAGAAGGCGAACTAGAGCTGAAATCTATGGTCGTGCTCACCTCATCACTTTTTACGCCATCTGTCAGCATGATGGTTGCTGTATTATCAACTACCGAGCTAGCCAAATCGATATAGCCCTTAGTTGCCGCAGACATAAGCGTCCCTCCGGGGCTTACGTCCAGAATTTTGGTCGTTAGGTTCGCAAGCACGGCAGCCACTTTGCTATCTGCTGTTTTAGAGACTTTGTTCTTGTAAACTATGCTGTATCCGGAGCTGCCCACTTGCCAAGGTAACGTATATCGAGCGGCGAGCTTCGTGTCATACTCTGCCTTGTCCGTGTCATACGTATATGAATACGGATACAGATGCGGGAATGTCGTTCCAGATAAACCAGAGACAGTAAGTTCGCCTGTGAACAACCCTGCCTGTTTGAAACCAAATGCCTTTCCAAGTTTGTTCCAAATTTCTTTTTCCCTAGTCGTTAGTCTCGCGCAAATGTCAGCTTCAACGACGACCTGAGAATACAATTCGCTAAATTTGAATCCGTCCTCTGCTTTCAACGGAATGAAACCCGACTTGGAGCTCGCGCTAGCCGCGTGCTCCGTCGCTTCAACATCTGCTACACACATTGGTGGATCGCTCGCAAATGCTGGAGTGCACTCTAACGCGGAACTGCAAACTAAAGCTCCGACCACGACAAGACTTGATTTGTAAGACATGAAGCCCCCGAGAAAAATCGTTCACCACCAATTGGTAGTGAACCCTTCAATACGAAATCGAAATTTGTCGCATTTGACAATAGAAGAGAGCATTCCTCCTTACGACGCTTCCCGTCATAGAAGAATTCGACTCGCGACACTCCCCTTTCTCGTATGGAATTCCTCTCCGACGGGTATGAAGCAAGCCGCATTCGCTGCTTTCAATACTGACAAGGAAAAAACCGCACCAACTACCTCTACTGAATCATCGTCTCTACTCCCCTCCCAATTCCCCTGTATTGATTTCCCTGTATTGCGCCACCATGGGCGGCCTCCACCGTCACGGTCGTGGCATTATGCAGGACGACTTCGTGGCTTCAGTCAAACTGGTAGGCCTCGACAAGTTCAAAACTCCGCGGCACGTAGGCTGTGACCATTGTTTCCCCGCGTTCTTTGCTCCAGCGCCTGGTGTAACGCCGCACAGAATTGTAGCTGCCGTCATTGCCTCACCGGCGCGGCTCCTCGAACAGCCGCTCCGGCATCAGGCGTTCGCGTGCCGCCTTGCCCTCGTTCGCCAACAGCAGGACGCCAAGGCACGCTTCCTATCGAAGCACATGTGGCGTGAGTTCTAGAATGCGAAACAGCTTCATGTCAGCGTTGGGGCGACACAGAGAATACTAGCGGCAGTTGGAGTCGTTGGTGCGGAAGCTTTCCACCCTCAGATGAACCTTAGCCACGTCAAATGGCTTCAGTCCGCGCGTGTCTTCTACGAAAACCACCCAACTGAGCGCTGTACAGCTCAAGTCTTGTCATTTGGCAGATTTACCTTCGGTCTTGCGCCTCGGCTTACGAACCGTCGCGTCAGGTTTGCCTTCTGCTTTCTCAGTTGCCGCATCTACTTCGTCGTTGGCTGCCGGCGCGGCTAGCTTCAGTATCGGCTGACCTGTAATCCTGACAAATCGCAATTTGCCAGCGCCAGCTTTTACTGCCTTTAGTGCAGCTTGTCTTGCCGCTTGATCTTCGTCGTCTGCAGAGACTGCCTCGAACGGTTCTGACCTAACTTCGAAGTTGAAGCCGTTGTCGAGTTTGACTGCAATGCCATTGAGCGCCATCTTCAGTTCCATAACTAACTCGGTTCTTCGCCGCGTCACGATTCCCTGAGCATTGAGAGTTTCATCGACAGTCTTGCTGATTTTGGCTTCCATCTGTTCGTTGGCATGCTTTTCTAGACCCTCAATCGCTTGATCAGGGACGCCCTTACTGCGCAAATCTTGGATGGTGGTTCGTATGTCAATGATGTTCTTAAACGTATCTAGTATTCCGTTAAGTGCATCCAACCATAGCTTTGCCGTTACGGGATCGACCGTGAAGAAAATCGACAAGTCGCTGGATGAAACGGAATCGATTTTGAGTTCCGCCCTACTGCCTGTGGCGATTTCTTGAAAGACGCCGACCAGTTGAGATATCCTGATCAACTCCTTGCCAAACGTATTGACGTCGTTGCTTACCGCTATGCGTGGAATCAACACTCCCAACTCCGCTGTGCCAGGAGCTAATAGCTCTGAGGACACCTTAAATCGGTCCATAGCAGCAACAAAGTTTTGCAACGCGGTGACTTGGTCGCTCAAGTGCTGAGAGATGATACCCAACTCCTTTTCTGCAACGGAGGGCGTTAGCGACATCTGTCCCAACGCACCTTCTACTCTATCCAGCAGATCAGCTCCGATAAACAGATCAAGCGAATGCTCTCGCATGTGTTGTGCCCACGTTGGCGAAAACATGTTTGATTCCAATTTGGGCAGCCTTTCACGCATTTCTATGAGTGCCTGATCAAACGTCTTTACGACGGATGCGCTACCTGGCTCTGCAATTCGTTGTCGCAAATGCTGGAGGAGTTCAGCTACTTTCACGTTGGAATTGAAGGACCCTAAGTCCGCCAAAATGGCTCGCGCGATTGCGTTGAATCTTTCAATATTCATGAGTTGCTATATCCTGTTGCTATGAAATCTGCTTTCTGACTTTCATGTCCTTGCACATTTGCCACAAAACGCTGTCGCTGACTATTTTAGTGTTCGATGGGTAGTTCCCGCACTGCACAACGCCCTTCCACCCACAATGTTGACAAGATTGTCCCCGAGACTTCTCCTTGGGTGAGATTTTAGGATGGGACCGATGACGGCAATATCGGGCGAGAAACGGGACGAGAGTCAGGCTTCAGATGTGAAAGCATCCTTCGCGTGGGGGCAGCTATTCGTTGGCTCTGTTCTAGCTGGATTCGCGGTCTGGAAGTTATTGCTGAAAGCAACGAACTCGGAAGTCTCGGAAGTTCTGTTGGGTCTGTCGCAGACCTATGAAGCGGTGCGGGACTTTTTGATGTTACCGTTCTCGTGGGTCGATTTGGATCTTACGGGGGACGAAAAACCATGTTTGTACTAAGCCTTGTCCTCATTGCTGCGATTGTGCGGGCTGCAGTCCTGTATCGCGGCTTGCCTACGGTGTTCGTCGCGTCGGCGGTCATTGCTTTAGTTATTTATATTTTGGACGCGGGCTACAACATCACGTTCGGTAGCGTCGTCCAGGACTGGTTTGGATATTCGGGATTTGTGCCCAATAGGCTCGATTGGGTTAGGGACTGGTCTCAGATTTTGCTGCTAGGCGTTAGTTCTATAACGATATTGGCACCGTTGTTGGACTTGAGCGGCGTGTTTACATTTGGAAATCGGAGCAGCGTTGCATTCAGCAGACTGACCCTCCTCAACATCCTTTTCACCGCAGCATGGGGCACCGTTTTGCTTCTCCTGAACTCTGCCACTTCCTAGCCCCTCTCAGACACACCGAAACCAACCCCAAAGCCCTCTAAATCGTCTACGGAAAGTCTCGCGCACAATCACGCGTCCGACGCCCAAAACCGCTCGTAAGGCGGCTGAGCGAGCCGCGGAAAGCGGTTGCCCGATAACACTTGAAGGTGTGCATCACAGTGTATCACTTACGGTGGGGTTCAGACCCATCTCCATCTTCGCAATAACTTATTGATTTAATTGAAAAATTTGGTGGGTGATGCAGGAATCGAACCTGCGACCCGCTGATTAAGAGTCAGCTGCTCTACCAACTGAGCTAATCACCCATCCACGCCGCTTGAAGGCGATCTCGCGCCAGGAAGTCGGCCAACAGCCAAAGCCCCGCATGAGAGGGCGTGCGTATAGCAAGCGCGCCCAGCCCTGTCCAGAAATCCGGCAGCCGAAATAGCCAAAAACCCTGCGCAAATCCGCGCGCAAGCCCTAATTACCCCGGCTTTCTTTCTGCCCCCATGCGCTGGGCATAGCCTCCGGCGATCATATTGGCCATCAGGTCGAAAAGCGCGTCCGGGTCCTTGCGGCGAAGCTTGACGATTTCAGCTTCCATTCCTTCAGCCAGAACCAGCTCCCGCGTGCCAGCCTGGACTGCCTCGAGGATCTTCGCGGCTGCCACGTCCGGTGGCATTCCATTTTCGATTGCCTGATCGCTTTCTCCGCGCGCCGTCGCCTTTGCGTCGAGCGCATTCTTCGACACGTTGGTGCGAACCGAACCAGGTGCGACCACCAGTACATTCACGCCAAGATGGGACGTCTCTGCGCGAACGCTGTCGTGATACCCGATCAGGCCATGTTTGGCCGCGCTGTACGCGCTGCGCAAGGGCGCACCCACCATGCCGGCAACACTTGAGATGGCGACAATGTTCCCGCCACCTCCCTTGACCATGCGTGGCAGCAACGCCTGGGTCAGTGCAATTGGCGCCAGAAGGTCAACCGCAATGATGCGCTGGTAGACGTCAAAGACCGTATCAACCGCAAGCGACCGCTGCGATATGCCTGCATTGTTGACAAGACCCTGAATGCGCCCGCCATGTTGCTCTGACCATTTCCATGCCTGTTCAACGATGCCTGGAACCTCTGCATAGTCGGTCGCTTCAAATGGAAGGATCAGCGAGGCAGTCTTGCAGCGCGAAGAAACCGCCTCAAGCGCCTTCACATTGCGACCGGAAAGGATCACGTTGGCGCCATGCCGGGACAAGGCTTCTGCCAGACCCGTGCCAATACCCGATGATGCCCCCGTGACCCACCACACTTGACCCTTGAACATATTCATACTCCCTTGCGACACGGCGCCACGTTTGTCCGACCGCCGCTATTTTGTCCACCCCTCGCCACAATTCTAGGCTGAAACGCACAGCCAGTTTGGGAGCACCGCAATGAACCGCCTGCACATCGTGACGTTTTGCTCGATCCTCGCGCTCGCGGCCTGCGACAACCGCCAAAGCGAAGAGTCTGCTCCCGCACCAGCCACGGAAGCCTCGGCGCCAATGCAGCCTCCCTCCGCACAATTCATGGTGGCAGGAGGTGTTGCGACCGACGCCGTGACCGGTGACAAGGGAGCCACGGCGACCCGGCAAAGTGGAGAGTCCTACGTCTACGACCATAACCTCACAGTCTCGATGGCCAGTGAGTTCATCAAGGTTCGCTTTGAGCGCGCCCGCGACAAATGCCAGAACGACCTGGCGCTGAAATGCAAGGTAACGGGCGCCTCGTACCAAGTGCTCGGTGAACCGGACGCGCCGCTGCCGGTGGCAAACCTGCGTGTGGCGCTGCCTCATGAAAGTGTCGACGCCTTCATCAACACGATGATGGAAACACTTCCCGGTGAGGGAAAGCACGACCTCGTCATCAAGTCCCGCACTACGACAGCCGAAAACGTGACAAACCAGGTCAGGGACATCGAAAGCCGTCTGAGCCAGCTTCGGAACTATCGTGACCGGATGGAGGAACTGTCCAAACGCCGGAACGCCGGCACGGATGACCTGATCAAGATCGAAGGCGAGATCTCGCGCACCCAGGCCGAGATCGAACAGATCGAAGGTCAGCGACGGGATCTGGCCGACCGCATCGCAAAGGAAAACCTGGCAATATCCTTCCAGGCCCAGTCGACCGCCAGCGATGCCTTCCAGCCCGTTCGGGAAGTATGGCAGGGCTCGCTGCGCCTGCTCGGCGAAAGCGCGGCCAGCGCCATCGCCCTGGTGGTTGGCATCATTCCCTGGATTCCGGTTTTCCTGGCCGGCTTTTTCGGCATCCGCTTCATCTGGAGGCGGACACGCAAATCCTGATGATCTCAGGCGGTTCTTGGAATTTCTATTCCGCGATGGATCTGCACCGACAGCAGCAGCCCGAACCCCATCAACACGGTCATCAGGGCCGTGCCGCCATACGAAACGAGAGGCAGCGGAATACCGACCACCGGAATGAGCCCCATCGACATTGACGTGTTGATGAGGATGTAGAGCAGAAAATTCAGACACACACCCATGGCGACAAGTCTCCCGAACTGGCTTCGGGTCTCCATCGCGATATTCACCCCCTGCATCAGAAGCAGCAGGTAAAGCCCCATCAGGATGATCAGGCCGAACAATCCGAATTCCTCGCCCAGCACCGTGAAAATGAAATCCGTTTGCTTTTCGGGAAGGAAGTTCAGGCGGCTTTGCGTGCCTTGTCCGAAGCCCTTGCCGAACACGCCACCAGACCCGAGTGCGATCTTGGACTGGGTAATGTTGTAGCCCGCACCAAGCGGATCGCTGTCAGGATCAAGAAACGTCTGTACGCGCTGCTTTTGATAGTCCTTCAGTGCAAACTCCCAGCCGAGTGGAATGACAGCAAGTCCTACGGCAATGACAGGCACGATGATCTTCCAGCTGAGACCGGCAAGAAAAATCAGACCGCAACCACCCACGATCAGAATGGTCGCCGTTCCGAGATTGGGCTGCATCAGCACGAGCCCCGCCGGAAGCAGGATCAGCAACAGCGCTGGAAACAGGCGCGACGGACGCGAGACATCATCAAGCAGCACGCCATGCAGAAAGCGGGACAGCGCCAGAAGCAGGGCAATTTTCATGAGCTCCGAGGGTTGCAGCTGCAGCGGACCGATATCGATCCACCGCTCGGCACCTTTTCCCATGCGCCCCATCAACTCGACCGCGACCAGCAGCATGAGCGATACGCCATAAATCGGATAAGCCAGCTGGTACCAGGTTCTGAGATGAACCATCGCAACCGCAAGCAAGATCACCAGGCCAATCCCGAAACGCACGATTTGCCGGCCGGCCCATGGTTCGAAGCTTCCGCCAGCTACGGAATAAAGCAGCGCAAAGCCGATGCATGAAATGATCGTGACGATGATGACGATCGACCAGTTGAGCGCACGCAATTTTCCCGCAACGCGAAGTTCCCGGCCACCGGAGGCGAATTGCTCGTTAAGTGGCATGGGATCCTGTTCCGGACGCTGGTGTGCTGTCAGCCGTACGTGAAGGCGGAATGAACAGCTTCTGCCGCACGGGATCGCGCTGACCAACCAGGGTCATGATGTCCTTGGCAATCGGGGCCGCCGTTCGCGAACCACCACCGCCATGCTCGACAACCACTGAAATGGCGTAGCGCGGATTGATGACTGGCGCAAAAGCAATGAACAAAGCGTGGTCGCGAAACTCCCAGGGAATTGAATCTGCACTGCGTCCTCGCAGTTCAGCCGTCAGACGTCGCACCTGCGCTGTGCCGGTCTTGCCGGCCATGTCGAAGCCCTCGACGGCAAGCTTCGAACGCGCACCCGTTCCACCCTGATTGGTCACAGCGTCCATGCCGCTGTGAACGACCGCAACGTGTTCCGGGTTGAAACCCAGGTCCCCGGGCACGGGCCGCACGTAGTTCACGCCATCATAAGACTTGATGACATGCGGGATCACGGCCTTGCCGCCATTCGCCAGCCGCGCGCACATCACGCAAAGCTGCAGTGGCGTCGTGAGTACGGCGCCTTGGCCAATGCCGACATTGTAGGTGTCGCCATCGCGCCAGATGTCCTTGCGCGCGCGCTGCTTCCACTCGGGGTCTGGCATCAGACCCTTTTTCTCGCCGGGTATTTCCAGCCCATAGGCTTGTCCCAGGCCGAACTTGTGTCCGACAGCCGCAATCGCATCAATGCCGGTGCGCCTGGCGCACTCGTAGAAATAAACGTCACATGAATTCTTGATCGCAAGGTGCATGTCCATGCTGCCATGGCCGCCCTTCCGCCAGCAATGGAACACGTGGTTGCCCAGGGAAACCGAGCCCGAGCAATGCACGCGCGTCGACGGATCCATCCGTCCCGACTCCAGCGCGGCGAGCGCCACGACCGGTTTGAACGTCGAGCCCGGCGGATACATCCCCGTAATCGCCTTGTTCAGCAGTGGCTTGAGCGGATCCACATTCAGCTGCCTCCAGATGGCTGGCGTCACGGTCGTCGTGAAGGCATTGGGATCGTATCCGGGCGCCGAAACAATGGAGATGAGCTCGCCAGTGTTGACGTCCATGACAACAACCGAGCCACTCTGTCCCGCCAGCTTTTCCTGCGCCAGCTTTTGCACTTCCATGTCGAGCGAGAGCACGGCATCCTTGCCAGGTGTTCCCTGCGTTCGCGCCAGTTCGCGGATCACGCGACCATGCGCATCAACCTCATTGTGCGATGCCCCGGGCTTTCCACGCAACTCCCGGTCAGCCGCACGCTCCACACCCGACCGGCCGATGCGAAAGCCTGGAAGTGAAAGCAGCTCTGGCTCTTCCTCGACGTCATGATCGGTCGGACCCGCGACATAGCCCAGCACGTGGCTCAGCCACGGTCCGAATGGATAGGACCGCAACTCGCCGACATCAGGTTCAAACCCCGGAAACTCGAGTGCGCTCAGATTGATCTTTGAAAAATCATCCCACGTCATGCCTTCAGTGACGAGCACCGGATTGAATGGCTTCGATCGGGCGATGTCCTTCAGCACGCGCGCGATGCGCTGCGGTGAGAGAGGCACGATTTGCGCAACGCGCTCAAGCGCTGCCTTTGGATTCCTGGTTCGCTCGGGTATGAGCAGGAGTCTGAAATTCTGGGCCGTCTTGGCCAGTTCGACGCCAAACCTGTCATAGATGCGCCCGCGACGCGGAGCAAGAAGCTGCAGGTTGATGCGATTGTCCTCAGCCATCATCGCGAACTGCTCGCGCTGGAGCACCGACAACTGGAAGATGCGACCTGTCAGCAGCGCGAACAACCCGGTCGTGCCCGCCGACAGGATGGCGGTACGCCGCGTGAACGTTCTGTATCGAACACTGTCACGGCCATCCATCATGGAACCACGGCCCTCACAAACTTTCCGGCGCGTTGGTCAGGGACCTGCGCACGATCGCGAACAAACGGGCAAAGGCCGGATAAACCAGCACCGAAACCAGTGCCTGTGATCCAACCTCCATAGGTGACAACCACCTCTCGAAAACCAGCATACCCAGCAACCACGCCAACGCAGCATTGATTGCAGCCACGATTGCAAAGCCCAGCCACACGCCAATGCCGGTCCGGCCCTTGAAGAACACGCGCTGCGACAATGTAAAGCCATAGGCAAACAGGTAAAGCAGAACCCAGAAACCAAGCGGGGCACCGATGAGGAAGTCCTCGGTGAGACCGATAACAAATACGGCCCATGGTGGCAGGAAAGCCGGCCCATGCATCGCCCAGAAAAATACACTGATCAGCGCAATGTCCGGCGCCGTCACCCAGCCCTGCAACAGGTTGAGCGGAGCCACAGCCAGCATCATCAACAAGAACGTCGCGACAAGCGGTATAGCCCGCCACACAAACTGCAGTAGCCAGACATATCCAAGCTGCAGGTACTCAACCATCGGACTCGCGCCTCCTCACCGGAACCGCATCAGCGTTGCAGGCCTGGCTCCCGGTCCGGCATTGCCTGCAGGCGAGGCTGGCTTGGGCGTTGCAGCCTTTGGATCAATACGGGGCTTTGCAGGATCGGTCGGCGCTGATTGAGGCGCCTCCTCGTCCACATCATTTTCGATGCGGTAATGCAGAACACGAACAAAGTCGGCGCGTCCTTCACTCGTGAATAGCTGGACTTTCGGTGAACCTTCCCCTTTGACCACGATGCCGATTGCCACGCCAGGCGGCAGAGCCGCACCATCAGCCGTCGTCACGACACGCGCGCCCGCAACCAGGCGCGAACCGGGGGGCAGGTACTCGAGCGTCGGGCGGTCCGAGTTGTCACCAACCAGAATTGCCTTCAGGTTTGCGCCTTCCACGATCACGGGAATGCGGCTGTTCAGGTCGCTTAGCAGCAAGACCCGTGCAGATCGTTTGCCCGCGCCGATGATACGGCCAAGCAAACCGCGATCATCAACGACAGCTTGTCCCTTTTCGACGCCCTGGTCACGACCTGCGCTCACCAGAATAGTGCGAACAAAAGGACCCGACGTATCCGCAATGACGCGGCCGGCGATTGAAGTCACCGGAGATTCGGCAGGAATCTTCAGCAGCTGCTCGTAGCGGCCGACCTTGCGTTGCATTTCAGCAAGCTCGCTCTGCGCAGTACGAAGCCTGGCATTTTCATCCCGAAGGCGTTGGTTCTCTTCGTAGGTGGAAAAGAAAGTAGTGACACCTTCAAGCCACCTCTTCCCTTCGGCTGTTGGCTTTGCCACGGCTTCCAGCGCGGATGAACTGGCGTCATCGAACAGCGAACGGGCCGCCTGCACGATTTCTTCCTGGCTACGGCTCAAAAACAGCAGTGCGACGGCAGCCACCACCAGAACACCAAGCACAGGGTTCTGGACAATGAATGCCCAGACGCTGGATGGAGATCTGCGGCGCCTTGAGGTCCACGCCATGGTCTTCGTTTGTCCGGATCAGTAGTAGACGGACGACAGGACTTGTCGATGGGTGTTCAGATGCTCAAGCACTTTGCCCGTTCCAAGCGCGACGCATGACAGTGGTTCGTCCGCAATGGAAACCGGAAGCCCTGTCTGATCGCGCAGGACCTGGTCGAGATTGGTCAGCAGCGAGCCACCACCGGTCATCACAATTCCCTTGTCCACAATGTCGGCTGCCAGCTCGGGCGGCGTTGCCTCGAGCGCAACCTTGACGGCTTCGACGATCTGGCTCACGGGCTCCAGCAGGGCATCAGCGATCTGCGCCTGGCTGATTGATATTTCCTTCGGCACGCCGTTCAGCAAGTCGCGGCCTTTGATATCAATGCGGACTTCACTGGCATTGTCCGGCGCCTTCGCGCATCCGACTTCCTTTTTGATGCGCTCGGCCGAGGCTTCACCGATCAGAAGATTGTGGTGACGGCGGATATAGGAAATGATCGCTTCGTCCATTTTGTCGCCACCGACGCGCACTGAACGGGCATACACAATGCCGCCAAGCGACAGCACTGCAACTTCAGTCGTGCCGCCACCGATATCAACGACCATGGAACCGGTCGCTTCCGTCACCGGAAGGTTTGCGCCAATCGCCGCGGCCATTGGCTCTTCAATCAGATAGACGCGACGCGCACCCGCCTGCAAAGCCGATTCCTGAATGGCCCGCTTCTCCACGGCTGTAGCGCCCGAAGGCACACAGATAATGATCATGGGATTGGCAAACGAGCGGCGATTGTGAACCTTGCGGATGAAGTGCTTGATCATCTCTTCCGCAACTTCGAAATCAGCGATGACGCCATCGCGCATGGGCCGGATGGCCTCGATGTTTCCCGGTGTCCGCCCCAGCATCATCTTGGCAGCGTTGCCCACTTCCAGAACCTGCTTCTTGCCGTTCTTGTTCATGATGGCAACGACGGACGGTTCGTTCAGAACAATGCCGCGGCCCTTGACATAGACCAGCGTATTGGCCGTACCAAGATCGATGGCCATATCTGAAGACAGTAATCCCAAAAGACTCGAAAACATCTGTTTCTCCAGCTTCTTTTTATGCGGCGGATGACCTGTCGAGCCATCCGCCTTTTGTTGAGCAGCGCTATCGCGCTGCCGAAAGGGTCTCAGGCGACGTCATTTGACGTTTCACCAGAAGTTTGTTCAGCGCGTGAACATAGGCTTTGGCTGCCGACACAAGCGTATCTGTATCAGCCGAGCGCCCTGTCACGCTTTTGCCGTTCTCCGTAAGGCGCACAGTGACACCTGCTTGCGCATCGGTGCCCTCGGTCACGGCATGGACGTCAAACAGCGCGAGTGTTGCCTCATGTGGATAGAGCGACTTGATGGCGTTGAAGATGGCATCGACCGGACCGTCGCCGCGCGAAACGCCTATGCGCGTCTGGCCATCAACCGAAAGCTCAAGCTCCGCACTCTGTGGTCCGAAGGTTCCGGCAACCACGCGCATGCTCACGAACTGAATGCGATCCTGCCCACGCGCGATCTCATCATCAACAAGCGCCACAATGTCTTCATCGAACACATGCTTCTTCTTGTCGGCCAGATCCTTGAAGCGCCGGAACGCATCTTCCAGCGCATTCGCACCCAGCTCGTAGCCCATGGCTTCAAGCTTGTCCTTGAAAGCGTGGCGGCCAGACAGTTTCCCGAGCACCAGCGAGGTCTTTGACACACCAACGGATTCCGGTGTCATGATCTCATATGTCTGAGTGTGCTTCAGCATGCCGTCCTGGTGAATGCCGGACTCATGCGCAAACGCATTCTTGCCGACAATCGCCTTGTTGAACTGAACCGGAAAGCCCGTGACGTTCGAGACCATCTTGGAAGCGCGCGACAATGCGGGCGTTTCAATGCCGGTGCGATACGGCAGGATATCGGCACGCACGTTCATCGCCATGACGATTTCTTCGAGGGCGGCATTCCCTGCCCGCTCCCCAATGCCGTTGATCGTGCATTCGACCTGTCTTGCACCTGCTGCAACACCGGCCAGTGAATTGGCAACGGCAAGTCCCAGGTCATTGTGACAATGGGTCGAGAACACTACTTTTTCGGCGCCCGGCACCTTGGCAATCAGTGAAGCAATCAGTTCGCCATACTCTGACGGGATCGCATAGCCGACCGTGTCAGGAATATTGATCGTGGTCGCACCACACTTGATCGCGGTCTCGACGCAGCGACACAGGAATTCGAACTCTGTACGCGTTGCATCTTCAGCCGACCATTCGACATCAGCAACATGATTGCGGGCGCGGGTGACGCTCGCCGCCACAGCCTCAAGGACCTGATGTGGTTCCATCTGGAGCTTGTGCTTCATGTGCACGGGGCTCGTGGAGATGAACGTATGGATGCGAGACTGCTTCGCAAGCTTCAGTGCCTCGCCCGCACGGTCAATATCCTTCATGCCTGCGCGTGCAAGCCCGCACACAACGGCGCGTTTGACGATTTTGGAGATTTCCTGAACGGCCTCGAAGTCACCGTTGGATGAAATCGGGAAACCCGCCTCGATCACATCAACGCCGATTTCATCAAGCATCGTTGCAATCTTCAATTTTTCTTCGAGATTCATTGCAGCGCCAGGCGATTGCTCGCCATCCCGCAGCGTCGTGTCAAAAACTGTAATCTTGCTGGAACCTGACATGGTCTTTTCTCTCTGCCCGCACTCAATCGCGGTTCGAATGTCTTGCTCGGGTATTCACTTTTCTCGTCCCCTAAGCACCAGCTGCGTAGCCCTTGAGCCTCTTCCGCCGCCGCTTTTCGCGCCTAGGGGCTTCTAAGCAAAAGTCCAAGCTTGATCCGAAGAGACAGACGCGAGTCCACGCGCGCACACGAACGCGCACGAAGGCAAATGCCTCCGACTTCGCCGTTCCTGGTGCAACACTGAACCATTCCGTCTTTGCCTCACGCGCCAGTGCAATAACTTGGCGTTGACCATATGGAAACGCTGTTAAAGTCAGGTGAAATTTCCGGACGAAACAGCGCAACCGCTGGAGAATCATTAGAGCGAATCGACCGTCCTGCGCAATGACATTCAAGCGCCACAGAAAGATTTTCATCTTTTATGGCGCCGGGCTTCGCCCCCGGCAACGTCGGCGTGCCTGCACGTTTGGGCAAGAAGGGCCTGTCACGGCACCTTCAAACCTGCCACCTGCCAACAACCCCGCGTGCCTGCCGGCTCAATGCCCCAAGGCCCGCTCTTGAAAATGGCGGAAAACGGACATTTCAGCGGCGGATGCCTGGAACAACCGCATACGGACAATCATCGCAACCGCCAGCCGGATCCGCCGCCGCAACCCGAAGTCCCCAATCGCTTCGCTCCCGGCCGCAAGCGGAGACTTCGACGCAAGCGGACATGGATCATGCGCAGGATGAAAAAACGCGTCGAGAATTAATTCCAAATCAACCACCTGCTAACGCGATAGAGAGCAACCACATGCTTTGATCGGCTGAAGCCAGCCAGGATCAAGAAGCACCATGGGCGATATTGCGTCACCGAAACAACTCAGCGGCAAGCTCATTTCTGATGCCGCGCTTGACCAACTGATTCAGTACGCATACCCGCTGGTCACAGCCGCCATCTTCTCCGCCGCAACACTGCTGTTCTGGGTCCAGCCCATGTTCGGAAAACTTGTGTTGCCATTGCTCGGCGGCACCCCGGCAGTCTGGACAACGGCCCTGCTGTTCTTTCAAACGGCCCTCCTTCTCGGGTACCTGTACGCTCACCTGCTCGGCCAGTATCTGCCGCTGAAAGCCCAGATAATCGTGCACACGATGGTGCTGTTGCTTGCGGCGTTCTGCCTACCGATCGGCGTACCTGCCAACACAATGCCTCCGTCAGGGGGAATGCCTGCCCTCTGGCTGATTGGCCTGTTCGCTGTGACTGTCGGCGCCCCTTATACCGCAATCGCCGCCACGTCTCCGTTGCTGCAACGCTGGTTTTCATTGTCTTCGCATGCAGCCGCCGCAAATCCCTACAGGCTTTATGCGGCAAGCAATGCGGGCAGCCTGATCGGGCTGCTGGGTTATCCGCTTCTGGTTGAACCTGTGGCTGGCGCCGCTCTGCAATCTGTCCTGTGGTCGACAGGCTTCCTCGCACTCACCGCCCTGATCGCGATCACGGGCACCTGCCTGCAACTCATTGGCACCGGAAATTCGACGTCGTTCGCAAGATCGGCAGCTGCGTCATGGTTCGACCGCTTTCGCTGGGTTGCGCTTGCATTTGTGCCATCCAGCTTGCTGCTGGGTGTAACCACGCACATCACCACCGACATCGCAGCGATGCCATTGCTGTGGGCGGTTCCGCTTGCGCTCTACCTGGTCACATTCATTGTCGCATTCACTCCCCAGGCCATGATCCCGCGTCACGTGCTGCTGAAGGCCGAGGCCCTGTCGCTCGTCATCCTTGCGGCAATGATGTGGTTCGACGGTTCAAATTCGGCCGGCCTCGCGATCAGCCTTGCGGGCTTCTTTGTCATTGCACTTGCGAGGCACAGCGAACTCGCATCGACAAAGCCACAAGCCGGACAACTGACTGAGTTTTATCTCTGGCTGTCAGCCGGTGGCGCACTGGGCGGCATTTTCAACGCCGTGGTGGCGCCGGAATTGTTTTCAAGGATCACGGAATACCCGCTGACGCTCGTGGCTGCAGGCTTTACTCGCCTGCTCCTGGTTCCCGCGGATCGGCGCAAGTCCCTTCACATCACCGATTTCGTGCTGCTTGTCATCGCCATCGCTGGCGCCATGACCTTGCGAGCCACCCACACGAATGCTGACGACATTCCATTGCCGGTCGTGGTCGTGGCGATCGCCGCGCTTGCTTTATCCGTCTACCATTTTCAGGCAAGCGCCTGGCGGTTTTCATTCGGTCTGTGCGCGATGCTTGTGCTTTTGCACGCCAGGTCAGACAGCAACACCATCATCGAAGCCCGAAGCTTCTTCGGCGCGTACCGGGTGTATAACGCCCAGGACGCCAAATTCGTGATCCTGTCCCACGGCACGACAATTCACGGCGCGCAGTCGACCATCCAGGTTCGCCCATCGCCGCTTACGTACTACGTCGCCGAAGGACCGCTAGGTCAGGCAATCAGCGCCATGCGTACCGCAAAGCTCAGTTTGCGGTACGGTGTCGTGGGCATGGGAGCAGGCGCATCCGCATGCCATTCCCGACCCAGCGATCTCTGGACCTTCTTTGAAATCGATCCGCTGGTTGTCCGGCTGGCAAAGGAACAAGGCTCGTTCCGCTACATGAAAGAGTGTGCCCCTGCAGCTCGCATCGTGGTTGGAGACGCCCGGCTATCCCTGACAAAAGAAGCAAATTCGGCATTCGACGTCATCATCATGGACGCCTTCAGTTCGGACTCAATCCCGACCCATCTCATGACCCGCGAAGCGCTGAGCCTGCTGAGAACGAAGCTGGCCCCTGGCGGCGTAATTCTGTTCAATATATCCAATCGCTATCTCAGACTTGAGCCTGTGGTCGCCAACACCGCACGCGCCGCCGGCTTGCTGGGCATTTCACAGGTGTACCTGGCGAGTGAGCTGCAGCAGAAAAAGCTCGTGACGTCATCGCAATGGATCGCACTGTCTGACAGCGCTGGCGCGCTGGAACGCGTTGCGGAAACAGGGAACTGGCACCCACTCCATCCCGACGTGAGGTCGACGGTTTGGACCGACGACTACTCCAGCCTTCTTGGCGTGCTTGCCATACGCTGACGATGCAGCGGTCTGGTTCGACAGGTCCTAGCCCGCAACCGGCTTTACCAGCGATGCAGCTTTATTGGCGTTGGCGCGGGCGGTCTCTATCGTGTCAGCCCGGGCGACAGCCACGCCCATGCGCCGCTTTGTGAATGATTCCGGCTTTCCGAACAGCCGGAGTTCCGTGCCCGGAACTTTCAGGGCCTCCGCCACGCCCTCAAACGCGATGCCCCGCCGTTCAAGCCCACCATAGATCACCGCACTGGCCCCCGGCGTACGCAACCCGGTATCGACCGGCAGACCCAATATGGCTCGCGCATGCAGGGCAAATTCACTTTGGTGCTGAGTGGCCAACGTAACCAGTCCCGTGTCATGCGGACGCGGACTGACTTCCGAAAACCAGACATCGTCACCCTTCACGAACAGTTCCACCCCGAAAATCCCGGTTCCCCCCAGCGCATCCGTGATCTTGCGGGCCATGGCCTGCGAGCGCTCGAGCGCTAGCGGCGACATCGGCTGAGGCTGCCATGACTCGACATAGTCGCCGTCAACCTGCACATGCCCGATGGGCGCGCAGAACGACGTTCCGCCCGCATGCCGGACTGTCAGCAGGGTAATTTCGAAATCAAATCTGATTTCGGATTCGACAATCACCCGTGCCTGTTTCACCCGCCCGGCTGCCATCGCATAGTCCCAGGCTTTTGCCACCTGATCTCGCTCCCGGATCCGGCTTTGCCCCTTTCCGGAAGACGACATCACCGGTTTCACAAAGCATGGGTACCTGATGCCGTCATCAATCGCCTTCTGCAATTCTTCAAGCGTCGAGCAGAACGCGAATCGGGACGTGGCCAGACCACAGCCCTCAGCGGCAAGTCGCCTGATCCGCTCCCTGTTCATGGTGATGTGGGCGGCACTCGCCGTTGGGATCACCCGTGCAAGCCCATCAGCTTCGATCCGCACCAGCTCATCAGTGGCAATCGCTTCAATCTCCGGCACAACCAGATCGGGTTGTTCCAGCAGCACGAGATCACGCACAGCCTTGCCATCTGTCATGTCGATCACGTGCGAGCGATGGGCAACCTGATGCCCCGGCGCATTGGCATACCGGTCCACCGCAATCACTTCGACACCCAGACGCTGCAGCTCGATCACCACTTCCTTCCCAAGCTCCCCGGAACCGAGCATCATGACTTTGAAGGAGGATGGAGAGAGTGGTGTGCCAAATTTTGTCATGATCCCGTACTTTCGAAAGACGATGCGATTTTCCACTGCAAGCCCGGTTCGGCAACATCGTCCGCAAAGATAACCACAGGTCAGCAAAGGCTTGACACAGGCAAGATGCGTGCGACCGCTTCGGGGAAGCGGCTCATCCGACGGAATGACCCGCCGGACAAGCGATCTGCTTGATTGAAGGCCTTTGCCCGAAGGCTAGTTGCCGATGTGTGCAGTCAGGAACTTCTCAAGCTCCGTATAGAACCTGGTGTTCGCCTCCTTGCCCCCGAAGTAGGGATGGCCCTGATGCGGAAACTCAAGATACTCGACCTGCTTCCCGGCAGCTTTCAGGGCTTTCTCCATGCGATTGCTTTGGTTTGGCAGAACAATTCGGTCGGACAATCCATGCATGAGCAGAACGGGTGCCTGAAACTTTGAAGCATTGAGCGCCGGCGAAAACGCTTTCATTTCCGCCAGATCGGCCTGTGGGTCACCCAGCCACTTCATCCAGTATTTGTAAACCTCGCTGTCCGCCCCCTTTGCGATTTTCTCGTCATGCATCAGCTGTGGAATGTCGGCCACCCCTGCAATGCTTACCACGCATTTGTAGAGGTCGGGCGTGAACGCACCACCGGCAAGCGCGGCGTATCCGCCGTAGCTGGCGCCAACGATGCAGATCCTGTTTGGATCCGCAGTTCCGTCCTTGATGAGGGCCTTGACCCCATCGGTGACATCATCTTGCATGAGGCGGCCCCACTGCCGATGCCCTTTCTTGGCATAGGCGTCGCCGTAACCGCCTGACCCGCGGAAGTTGGGCTGGAATACGACATAGCCGCGGTTCGCAAGGAACTGCGCATATTGATCAAAATCCACCAAGTCGCGCGCTTCCGGACCGCCATGGGGCAGCACGACCATGGGCAGGTTCTGCTTCCCTTTCCCGATCGGATAGGTGAGATAACCGGGAATCTTGGAGCCGTCCCGCACCGGATACTTGATGACGGCGACGTCGCCGAGCTCCGATTCCGGAATGGACGGCTCAATCTTGCCAATAAGAGAGAGCTGTCGCTTCTCCAGGTTCACATAGTAGTACGTACCAGGGTTTTTTGGCCCATGCACGTCGAAGACAAACCGTTTTCGGTCCTCGGACCAGCTGACCGGGCTGACCCTTGAATCATTCAGAAAGTTTCCTTCGACCGAACTCTGAACGCCGCCGATCGCGGAATCCAGATAGTGCGACACCCAGACATCGTCCACGTACTCAAGGCCCAGAAATTTGGTTGTGTACGGATCGTACACCATGGCGCCTTCGTTGCTCCCGAAGAGGTCCACATTCGGATCCTGGAACAACAATCGGCCGAGGCTGCGCGTGACGAGGTTGTACTCATAAATTCCAAATTTGTCGCCCCCGTTCCGGGTGACTGCATACGCCAATCGCGGATCATCTGCGAAACCGACAATGCTGAAATCGGCCACATCCTGTTCAGTGTAACGTGCCACCAGATCCCACTGATCGCTGTCGCCCCGGCGCAGGAACACCTTGCGGTCGTCGGTCGTGAAATCGCCGTCCAGCCGAACCCTCGCAACACCTTCCAGGTCGGTCAGCCACCGGTAGGTTTCGCGTGTCCCCTTGTTCACGATCTCGGCGCTGCCGTCATTCACATTCACCCGATAGAGGTTGTAATAGCCGCTGTCGTCGCCAGTGCCCATGAGCACATAGTCCGGCTCCTTCGGAAGCGGATGCACAAACTCTGCAAAAATCACTCCAGACTCGGCCAATCGCTTGTTGTTGAACAGCGACTTCAGGTTCTTGCCATCTCGATCCAGCGCGATGATCCGAACGGACTCCCAGCTGTATCCGGACACAAGCAGGCGGTTGTCGTTGGCCCAGTTGACCGAATACACATTCACGCCGTCCGGCATCGCGGTGCCGGTTACCTTCGCTGATGGATCATCCATGTCCGTCACGGCAATGACGAACTTCTCGTTGTCGGTTCCCCGGTTAATGACCTGCGCCCGCGCCATGTACCTGCCTGATGGAGACAGCACGGGCTGCTCCATGATCGGCCCCTTCACGAACTCCTCAACAGGAATTTTCGCCTGCGCCAACGGCGCTGCCGCACATGCAAGCCATGTAAGCGCAATCACAGCGACGACACGGCTTCCAACCCAACCAAGCATTTGCATCTCCCCCGAAACAAGTGCCGCAAAATAACAAATTTGCGGTGCTGAAAACATTGGGATCTTCTCAGACGCAGCGATGTAGCGGACGGATCACACACGAATCCAAAACTCACCTGAGAGGAGATTTTCAGGTCACGAAGCCGCCAAATCAGAGAAAATTAATCATCTTCGCCCATGCGCGGTTTTTCCCGCAGCGCCGGGGCGCACGGCAGCAGATCAGGTCGCATCTCGCAACGCCAGCTCAGGAGGCATAAAGACGCGTGAAGGCATCAAAAAGCTGCTCGCGGCTCTGGGGACCTTCCTGCAACACGAGCGCGTCTTCCTGAAAACTGACACCTGGAGAAGCACGCTTCGACCAGATGTGGGTGGCAGGCATAACCCAGGAGGGATCATCCAGCGTGCCCGCCGCGATAAACACCAGCTGCGGCGCCGACAAGGGCTCATGCCACATCCGCACGCCGCAGGCGCTGCACCTGATGATGTCAATTTCGTTGCCAGAGTCGGCGCGTTTGCGATAGCGCTGAATGGCACCCTGCTCATGGACGAACGCGCCGCGTTCAGCCAGCACCATCAGCAGATTGGTAGCCCCGGTCAGCTTCTTGCAATCCGTGCAGTGGCAGGCATTCACGCCAAGCGGTCGCGCCTTCAGCTGAAAGCGCACCGCGCCGCAGAGGCAGCCGCCCTTGTGGGGTGGCTGCGGAATGGGCGGACGCGAGGTCAATTCTTGTCCTGGTCAACAAGCTTGTTCTTGGTGATCCACGGCATCATCCCGCGAAGCTTCTTGCCAACTTCTTCAATGGGATGCTGCGCGTTGTTGGCGCGTGTCGCCTTGAAGCTCGCCTGCCCGGCCTTGTTTTCAAGCACCCAGTCACGTGCAAATTTGCCTGACTGGATATCCTTGAGAACGCGGCGCATCTCGTCCTTCGTCTTGTCCGTAATGATGCGTGGACCCGTGACGTACTCCCCGTACTCGGCCGTATTCGAGATCGAGTAGTTCATGTTGGCGATACCGCCTTCATAGATCAGGTCGACAATCAGTTTCACTTCATGCAGGCATTCGAAATAGGCCATCTCAGGCGCATAACCTGCCTCAACCAGCGTCTCGAACCCGCCGCGGATCAACTCGACGAGGCCACCACAGAGAACGACTTGCTCGCCAAACAGGTCGGTTTCGCATTCTTCGCGGAAAGAAGTTTCAATGATCCCCGAGCGGCCGCCACCGATGGCACTTGCGTAGGACAATCCGATGTCATGTGCATTGCCGCTACCATTCTGATGGATCGCGATGAGGCAGGGCACGCCGCCACCCTTTTGATACTCGGAACGTACTGTGTGACCGGGCCCCTTTGGCGCCACCATCAGCACGTCGAGGTCTTCGCGTGGCTCGATCAGGCGAAAGTGAACGTTGAACCCGTGCGCAAACAGGAGTGCCGCACCCTGCTTCATGTTCTTGTGCAGGCTGTCTCTGTAGATGTCGGCCTGAAGTTCGTCCGGCGTCACCATCATCATGACGTCAGCCCACTTGGCAGCCTCAGCAACATCCATCACCTTGAAGCCCATGGCCTCGGCCTTCTTGGCAGAAGCCCCCGGGCGAAGCGCTGCAACAACTTCCTTCGCGCCTGAATCTCGCAGGTTCAGCGCATGCGCATGCCCCTGGCTGCCAAAGCCGATAATCGCGATCTTCTTGCCCTTGATCAGTCCGACATTTGCATCGCGATCATAATACACACGCATATTCATCTCCGTTCATATGTCTCAGAAAGCAGAAATAAAACCTTGGCCTGACGGATCACCATGTGACCGAATGCACTTGAAGGTGACGCCGGGAAGAGCGAGCTTTGGTGGCAGGGAAGAACCGCACGCGCAACCGATTTTCCGGTCATCAAACGACGCCTCTCGCGGTGTTCCTTCAAACGGAGACGACTCAAATGAACATGAAACTGGTTTTGGCCACCATTGGCGTGGCCGCAGTCGGCTGGTTCGCGACCCCGGCCTTCGCCGAACCGCCGAGCTACCCGCTTCTCTGTCGTGGCGGCGGCAACATGAAGATAATGGTCAATCACGACGTTGACGGCGCTGGCCGACCCGGCACGACGCACATGACAGTGTTCTTCAATGCCGCCAGCACGCCGGGCTCGGTTGCACCGCCGCCCCGTGGACAATGCGTGTGGATGGATCGCACATTCCGGCCCGGCGAACCCGAGTCGATGTGGATCTCTTCCGCCAACGTTGAATTTGCGTTTCAGGTCACCGGCAACGGCCGCGTCGTATACGACACCACCGGACCGCGAGTGAATGCCGAAGGAGCGACCATCTCGCCCGAAGCCCAGAACTGGGACACCATCACACGCGGTGTGCTGACGGGCGGACTGTTCACGGTCCAGGTTTACAACGAAAGCAATCGCACAATGGTGATCACGCGCGTCGGACCCTGATCGGCGCGCCTGACTGGCACAAAATCTGGCGTGGAGGCTCACATGGCCTCCGCGCCGCGGCTGATGGCAACGACACCAGTTCTCGAAACCTCAACAAGGCCCAGCGGTTTCATCAAATCGATGAAAGCATCGATCTTCTCGGCACTACCGGTCACTTCGAAGACAAAACTTGAATGGGTCGTATCGATGACACGCGCCCGGAACGCTTCCGACAGCCGCAGCGCTTCAACGCGCTTTTCGCCAGCGCCCGCAACCTTGACCAGCGCCATCTCGCGCTCAATGCCGGGATGCTCGGCCGAAAGATCATAAACCTTGTGCACCGGGACCAGGCGTTCCAGCTGGTGCCGGATCTGCTCAAGCACTTCGAAGGTGCCCGACGTGACGATCGTGATCCGCGAAGTATGATCGAGGTGGTCGACTTCCGCCACCGTCAGGCTTTCAATGTTGTAACCACGACCTGCAAACAGGCCGACAACCCGCGCAAGCACACCAGCTTCGTTGTCCACGAGGACACAGAACGTGGTTCGAATTTCCCGACTCTTGTCGTCAACCAGGAAATAGGCAGACTTGGGTTGCTCTTTCTTGGAACCGCTCATGTTTCAGACCAGTACCTTTCCGGCTTCGCTCACCTTGGCGTCGTCCTGCGCATCATTGAGGATCATTTCGTTGTGTGCAGCACCCGAAGGGATCATCGGGTAGCAATTTTCATTCTGGTCGACGACGCAATCAAACAGGACCGGGCGGTTCACGTTGATCATTTCCTTGATCTTGTCATCAAGCTCGCCGGGCTTCGAAGCCCGCAGACCAACGACACCATAGGCTTCAGCCAGCTTCACGAAGTCTGGCAGGGCTTCCGAATAGGAATGTGAATAGCGCCCGCCGTGCAGCAATTGCTGCCACTGGCGCACCATCCCCATGTACTGGTTGTTGATGATGAAAATCTTGATCGGCAGGTCGAACTGCACCGCGGTAGAAAGTTCCTGCATCACCATCTGCACGCTGGCTTCGCCTGCAATATCAATGACGAGTGCGTCCCTGTGCGCGGTCTGGATACCGATGGCAGCAGGCAAGCCGTAACCCATCGTTCCAAGACCGCCTGACGTCATCCAGCGGTTTGGCTCTTCGAACCGGTAGTACTGGGCCGCCCACATCTGGTGTTGGCCAACCTCGGTTGAGATATAGGTCGAACGCCCTTTGGTCAGCTCATAAAGCCGTTCGATCGCATATTGTGGTTTGATGACGTCTTCGGACGATTTGTAGGTCAGGCACTTGCGTGCACGCCAGCCATCAATTTGCAGCTTCCACGAACTCAGCGCGGCGCCATCCACGCGCAGCTGCTTGGCGCGCCAGAGACGGATCATGTCGTCAAGCACGTGCGCGACATCGCCCACAATGCCCACATCGGATCGAACCGTTTTATTGATCGATGACGGATCTATATCGATGTGAATCTTCTTCGAATTGGGTGAAAACGCGTCAAGGCGTCCCGTCACGCGGTCATCAAAGCGCGCGCCCACCGCAATCATCAGATCACAGTCATGCATCGCAAGATTTGCCTCATAGGTGCCGTGCATGCCCAGCATGCCAAGCCACTGCTTGTCAGATGCAGGAAACGCACCCAGCCCCATCAGCGTCGATGTGATCGGAAACCCGGTCATGCGGACAAATTCGCGCAACAGGTGAGACGCAAGCTTGCCCGAATTGATGACGCCGCCACCTGTATAGAACACAGGTTTCTTGGCTGCAGCAATGAGCTCCAGCGCCTGCTCGATCTTCTTCAGGTCACCCTTGATGCGCGGCTGATAGGTGCGGTGCTTGATATTGGATGGCCCGACATAAGGCGCCCGCTTGAACTGCACGTCTTTCGGGATGTCGATCAGCACCGGACCCGGTCGCCCCGTCGTCGCAATGTAAAACGCTTCATGCAGGATGCGTGGCAGGTCACGGACATCGCGCACCAGCCAGTTGTGCTTGGTGCAGGGCCGCGTGATGCCAACCGTATCTGCTTCCTGGAACGCATCCGTGCCGATCAGATGCGTGGGCACCTGACCCGTGATGCAGACGAGAGGAATGGAATCCATCAGCGCATCCGTCAATCCTGTCACCGCATTCGTGGCGCCCGGACCTGACGTCACCAGCATCACGCCAGGCCTGCCGGTCGAGCGTGCATAGCCTTCAGCGGCATGCGCAGCACCCTGTTCGTGACGAACAAGGATGTGCTGGATTTCGCTGTCCTGGAACAACGCGTCGTAAATCGGAAGTACCGCACCACCCGGGTAGCCAAAGATGTGATGGACCCCGTGATCCTTCAGCGCACGCACGACAATCTCGGCGCCAGTCAGCTCTTGCTGTGTGTTCGTCAAACTCATTGTCCAGGCTCTCAAAAACCAAAAGAAAAGGCCCCGTCGGGGCCCTCGAATACGCCGCTATCTCCTAAAGACCTCTCATCAGGTCCAGGAACTAGCGGCACTGCCATCTACAAGCATAAAATTCCACATAAACTCATTTTCCAGCAACTTTATTACCAAATAACTACCTTTTTTGCTGCAGTGCGTCAAGAGCCTCGCTCCAAACAGCTCAAAATCGCCTGAAACATCTCATTTGGCTCGCTTCGCTCAATGAAAGTCCAGTCCGGCATCTGGTGGCGATACCAGGTCATCTGTCGCTTCGAATATTGGCGCGTTTCAGTGACAGCCTGTTCAACCGCGGCTTCCAGCGAGAATTTTCCACTCAGATGCGCCCGTAGTGAAGGCACGCCAAGCGCACGCGCTGCAGGCAGCCCGCCATCCAGATCGCCAAGCGTCCGCACTTCGTCCAGCGCTCCCGACGCCATCATCACTTCAAAACGCTTTTGAATACGCGTACGCAGCCAGTCCCTGTTCGGCTTCAGCACGAACCGCGCAAGATCACCCGTAAGCACAGGCGTACCCTTGAGCTTCTGCCACTCGTCAAGCGACTGCCCCGTCGCTTCAAGAACCTCCCACGCGCGCACAAGCCGCTGACCGTCTCCCACGCTCAGTCTCGCGCCCATCACGGGATCTCGCGCGCTGAGTTCTGCGTGAAATCGTTCATTGCCCAGTTCGCCCAGCCGCTGCCGCGCTTCGACACGGATCGAGGCATGGATCTCCGGGATCGGCGAAAGTCCATTGAGCAGGGCAGCGAAATAGAGACCCGTACCTCCCACCACAACCGGCACCAACCCGCGCGCGCGAACTTCGTTCAGAGCCTGCGTCGCTGCCTCGACCCATCGCCCGACTGAAAACTGTTCATGCGCGCTTACAAATCCATAGAGGAAGTGCGGCACGCGCGCTTCTTCTTCCCGCGTGGGACGTGCCGAAAGCAGCGGCAACTCCCGATAAACCTGCATGGCGTCCGCGTTGATGATGGCGCCACCAAAGCGTTCGGCAACCAGCATCGCCAGCGCCGACTTGCCGCTCGCGGTTGGTCCTGCAATAAGAAAGGCATCAGGCTTCTTCAACGCTTCCTCGAATCGAACTGCTCAGTCATGACACATATGTTGGTACTCACGGCGGCGCTCGGCAAACTTGACGATGCGAGCGTCGCAACAGTCTCCGCCCTGATTGGAAAGTCTCCGCACTGGCTGTCGCCAGGAACTGCCTGCGAGTTCCGGACGGACGACCCTCAGATCATTTCGCGCGTTCGCGCAAGCTTAATTGACTCACCCGTCGACGCAAACGTTGTCGCCAGCGCAAACCGCCGCAAGAAACTGCTTATCGCAGACATGGACTCCACCATCATTAACGTCGAATGCATCGACGAGATCGCGGACTTTGCCGGCCTCAAGCCACAGATAGCGGCCATCACCGAAAGGGCGATGCGAGGCGAAATCGAATTCGAAAGCGCCCTCAGGGAACGGGTCGGTCTGCTGAAGGGCCTACCGGAAGCAACACTCGCCAAGGTGTATGAGACGCGCATCCGGCTGAACCCTGGCGCAAGAATCCTCGTCGCCACAATGGCCGATGCAGGCGCCACCGCTGCGCTCGTGTCGGGAGGTTTCTCCTATTTCACTTCGCGCGTGGCAGACGCCGCAGGTTTCTCAATCAACCGCGCGAACACGCTGGGTATCGAAAATGGCAGGCTCACAGGTACCGTGCACGAACCCATCCTCGGTCGCGAGGCCAAGCGCCAGTCGCTGATCGAACTCGCGAGAAACGCGTCAATCACGCTCGGTGACACGATGGCGATCGGAGACGGCGCCAATGATCTCGACATGATCAGGGAGTCGGGGCTCGGCATTGCGTACCGCGCCAAGCCGGTCGTTGCCCAAGCCGCTCACGCGCGCCTCGACCATGCAGACCTCTCGGCCGCCTTGTATTTGCAGGGATATAAAGAAACCGAACTGGTGATTTAGCGCACCCGCTCATCCGTATCGGCTCCTTGATCTTAGCCAAAAGAAATAGACTGGCAAGATGCTTTTTTGCGGTCTAGTTGAACTGCCTGCTTTCAACAAGGAACCGCCAAAATGCGCGCAGCAGGATTTGACTTCGGCACCTCGAACTCCGCCATCGGCATCATCCGGGGAAACCATGCCACGCTGGCCCCGCTTGAAAATGGGGCCACGATGATCCCGACAGCCGTGTTCTTCGATTTCACCGAACGCGACAAGCCCTATTACGGCCACGCGGCTGTCGACGCCTACGTCAATGGCAATGAGGGCCGCCTGATGCGCGGCCTCAAGACCATTCTGTCGACAAACCTCATCAACGAACGCACGGCGCTCTCGAAGCGCTCCATCCCGCTCACCGACGTCATCGCGATGTTCTCGCGACAACTGCGACTGAAGGCGGAGGAGGCGATAGGCGAGCCCATCGAGGCCGTCGTGCACGGACGCCCGGTCCGCTTCGTCGAGGGTGACGACACACTGGACCGCAAGGCCGAAGAAACACTGGGCAGCCTCGCACGACAAGCGGGATACAAGGAAGTCTCCTTCGTCTACGAACCCGTCGCCGCCGCCGCGCAGTACGAGCAGACGGCAGCCTCGGAGCAGCTCATTCTGGTGGCCGACATTGGCGGCGGCACATCAGACTTTTCGATCGTGCGCATCGGTCCCGGCAGGCGTGCGCGTCCAGACCGCAAGGACGATATTCTCGCGAATACGGGCGTGCGCGTCGGCGGCACAGATCTTGATCGCCACCTCAGCATGCATGCAGTCATGCCGCTGTTGGGGCTGGGTACGGAGCTGATTTCCAAGCAGCTCCCGATGCCGCGCTCGACTTTTGCCGATCTCGCGTGGTGGCCGACCATCAACCTCTGTTACACGCCAAAGATCATGCGCGAAGCACAGGAGGTTCACCGCCTCGCGGTAGAACCCCACAAGACAGCAAGGCTCCTGACAGCGCTCACCAAACAGCTGGGCCACCGCATGGCGTTTTCTGTCGAAGCCGGAAAGATCGAACTGACAGACGCCGAGAAGATCACAATCCCGTTGTCGTTCGTCGAAAACGCACTCGAAGCAAATGTGACGCGCAGTGACTTCAACGATGACATCAACAACGAAATCACGCGGCTTCGTCTGTCAGTCTGGAACTGCCTCGCCCTTGCAGGTGTCGACGCGGAAGACATCGACACCGTGTTCATGACCGGCGGATCCAGCCGCGTCCCGGCAATCGAAGCGCTGATGCGCGAAGAACTTCCCGACGCCGACATCCGCCGCGGTGACGACTTCCTGTCAGTAGCACTTGGTCTCACCCTCGAAGCCCAGTCGCGCTACGGGTGAGGAAGTGGCCTCACGCGAAGCCGCGAAGAAAGGATTCACGCGAAATCGCGAAAAAAATTAATGACGCAAAAAAGTTCTTTCAGTTTGCGCACATTATGCTTGGTGAATGCTTTCTTTGGCGCGCTTTGCGCGCCTGAACTGTCATCTATACCGCTCTGCTGGAGCGCGTTTACACCCTTAGCGCTTTTATCTTTTTTTGCGATTTCGCGTGAATCCTTTCTTCGCGTCTTCGCGTCTTCGCGTGAAAAATTCTTCCTACTCCTTCGCCTGCCTGCTCACCCAAACATAACTGACCGCGACAACGACCGCGAACAGGCCGGCCCCGATCATCGGCGCCATCGTGAACTCCGGCCCCACCAGCAGGAACGGCGTCGCGTTGTTCGTTGCCACAATCACACCCGCATTCATCACGCCAAGCAGGCTTTCTCCAACGATCAGCCCCGACGCCAGCAGCACACCAAAGCGCTCAAGCATGCCCTGGTTCAAGGATCCCCTGATCCATCCATTGTAGAGCCAACCGAGAATAGCCCCCAGGATCACGGGACTCGTTGCATCCATCGGAAGGTAGATGCCGATGCCAATCGCCATGGGAGGCAGCCGCATCCACTTGGCATTCCCAAGCGCCTCATCAACCACGATCGCAGCAGCACCAATCCACGCACCAATCGCAATCAGGTTCCAGTCGAGCTGTGCATTCAGCACCCCGCGCGCCAGCGTCGAGATCAGCACGGCTTGCGGCGCGCCCAACGGCGCCGCCGCGATTGCTGCACGGTTCGGATCGCCTGGAAATCCATAGGCCTGGTTCAGCAGATCAAGAACGGGTCCCGTCACCAGCGCACCCGCGATCACGCCCACGATCAGGGCCGCCTGCTGCTTCCACGGCGACGCACCAACCAGCTGACCCGTCTTCAGGTCCTGCAGATTGTCATTCGAAATCGTTGCGACTGAAAAGACAATCGAAACGGTAAACAGCGCGAACGCAATCAGCGCATCAGTTGCACTCTTGTCAAACTGTGGCTGGATGAACTGCGCCAGCAGCAGCGACGCCGAGACAATGGCAAGAATGCCAATGCCTGACACGGGACTGTTGGACGACCCGATCAGCCCCGCCATGTAGCCAGCTACCGTTGCAATGAATGCACCCACGATGACCGTGAACACAACGCCACCAATCGCAAGCGGCATGGCAACACTGGCAAGCGGTCCCTGCCCGACAAATTGCATCAGCAGCCAGCCGATGGCCGCGAGGCATATGACGCTGAGCAGCAGGATCAGCACCATCGGCATGTCGCGGTCATCTTCCGCAGCGGCCGCACCCTTGCCTGCCCGCGCGGTCTGCATCATGCCCTGGTACAATGGCCCGACAAGTCGCAGCAGGCTCCAGATGGCAGCAACGCCGATCGTGCCCGCACCGATGAACCGGATCTGTGATCCGCGTATTCTGTCGGCAATCTCTGCGATGTCGCCTTCAATACCCTGGCTCAGAAGTGGAATGCCAACACCCCACGCGATGATGATGCCCGTGAGCATGGCAAGACCGACGGAAATCCCGACCAGGTGCCCAGCGCCAATCAGGGCCAGCGAATAGGATGTGCTGAACCCGCTCACGCCCGCACCCAGTCGAAAGTAAGTCGCAAAGCTCGCCGCAGCGACGCCTGTGAAGGTCACGATCTGCAACCCGGCTGCAACGATTGCGCCGTAGAGAACCACAAGTGGCCCTCTCGTGCGCTCAATCACGTTTGCAGGTGCCTCATCATCACGCGCCCCAACTTTCAACACCTCGGCTGCGGCAACGCCCTCAGGGAAGGGGAGCGGTGAGTTCACCACCAGCGCCCGCCTCAGCGGAATGGAGAATAGCACCCCGAGCACGCCACCAAGCGCGCAGATCATGAACGTCTCGAAGAACGGAAAATTCCGCCACCACCCGATCATCACGAGGCCCGGCAGCACGAATATGATTGAAGACAATGTTCCGCCCGAAGACGCCACTGTCTGTACGATGTTGTTTTCCCGGATCGTCCCTGTATTGAACGCCCTCAGGATTCCCATCGAGATCACCGCCGCCGGAATGGAAGACGCAATCGTGATCCCGACACGCAGCCCCAGATAGATGTTTGCCGCGGTAAAGATTCCAGCGATGACCGAGCCGAGCACGAGGCCCCTTATGGTCAGTTCAGTTTCCCGCATGTCATTTCCCCTTCAGCCGACGCAACGCCGCACTCTCTCATGGAACAAGCCGCCTTGTCACCAATCGAGAGGTGACACAGTCATTCCGTGTGCCATTTCCCCGAAGCTTCAAATCGTGCATACATGTGGTCAAAGGGGAGACAAACTATGACCAAATGGCTGCTGCGCATCCTGGGTGTTTTGTTGGTCGGTGCCGCAGGACTTGCTGCGGCCGTCTTCATCGGCGGCCCGGACCTGATCTATCCATATGTTCCGGGCACATCGTACGGACCATCGTCTATCGAGTTCACTGACACAGATCCTGGTCCGACGATCGGTGGCGCCATCACCCTCGGCCGCGCGCAGGACGAAAAAGGCGTCGAGATGTACATGGTCCACTGGGGTCTCGAAGTTGGCGCGCCGGGCACCGCTGATGACGCGGGACACGGTGACCACGGCGGCAGCTGCAAGGGCTTCCGCGATACGAACCACGTTGCGATGGCGTTGCCATCAGAGCCGGGCGAAAAAATCTCGATCACGATCCCGGCAGGAACCAAAGTCCCCGATGGCGCAGTCTACCTCGTAGCCCACACGCTCTACGCCGGCATCCACAACCTCGCCAAATGCGTCCAGACCCCGATCGTGAACAAGGTGGAGTAACCCCCTGTAAAAAGAATTTGACAGGCTTCCGCACCCCTCCTATATGTAAAACATCTTTTACACATAGCAGCTGGAGCGCCCTATGGCACAAGCCGAACGATATGCCTGGTTTTCACTCGTCGCCTGGATCGCAATCCTGCTCTTTCTCTGGATGCGCTTCACGACCGGCGTGGAAATCCTTGGCCAGTCTGTCGGTCTCACGATTGTCGAGCAATCCGCGGGGCAGTTGCTTGGCACTTATGTTTCACTGACGGTGTTTGCCATCATCGCCGAAAGTATCATCGCAGGATCAACCGCTTCGGCTGCCGCCCTTCAGGGGATTGTGAAGGACGAGCGTGACCACGCAATTGAATCGCGCGCAAATCTCGCCGCCTACTGGTTCATGGCCGCATCTGTGAACGTGATCGTAATCCAGGTCCTGGCAGGTGCGGCTTTTGGCGGTCGGATGATCCCTCAACTGTCACTGACAAGCTTCACGACACTGACGGGGATTTCCTTTGCGTTGATGGTGGCACTTGTTGGCGCCGAAATCGTGAAGCGCATTGCACTCATCTGGAACTACCGCGCTTCATGACGCCAAAAAAGGGTCGTGTGCAAAACAACATCCGCGAGCTGCGGACGGCACGCGCCCTCAGCCAGGGAGAGCTAGCGGAGATCGTCGGTGCAACGCGCCAGACCATCAACGCCATCGAGCAGGAAAAATACGCGCCCACGCTTGAACTCGCCTTTCGCATCGCCATCGCATTCGGTGTCGGCTTTGAAGAAGTTTGGCAGTTCAAGTGAATCGACATTCACAAATTTGCCGCCCGTTTCTCGGACGACCTTGTTTCACTGCCATGCGCGCTGCGGATTAACCAGTCCATGGCCAGCGTTTCACACAAGGCCACCATGCAAAATGGAATTTGTGCGTTGCAACAGACGCGCCTAGCATTTACCTCTAGCAATCGGCACGGGAGCTTTCGCCCGCGCTGATCTGCAAGGGGAGCTTGAACGCTCGATTTCGCACGCCGGGCGTCATCCGGGCCACGCGCCAGTTCGCGGCCAACATGACTCTCTTTGCGCCACGGCATTTTCCACATCAGAGGTTAAAATGACTGCGGTTCAGACCGCCCCAACGGGGCGCAACTCATTGCCTTGGCTTGCCTTGGGCGCGCTCGGTGTCGTTTACGGCGATATCGGAACAAGCCCGCTTTATGCCGTAAAGGAGTCAATTGCAGCGGCGAAGGCCTCCGGCGCCGATCTCCAGACTGTCGTCTATGGAGTTCTGTCGCTTGTCTTCTGGGCAGTGACGATTGTGGTGTCACTCAAATACGTCCTTTTCATCATGCAGGCCGACAACAAGGGAGAAGGCGGCATCCTGGCGCTGATGGCCAAAGCCCTGCAGGTGCGACCGGAAGCCAAGGCCCGCAGGACAGTCATCCTGGGTGCAGCAATGGTCGGCGCCGCGCTGTTCTACGGCGATGCGATGATTACGCCCGCGATCTCGGTCCTGTCCGCCGTTGAAGGTCTGGAAGTGATCGCTCCTCAGATGGAATCAATTGTTGTTCCCGCAGCGCTTGTTGTGCTCGTGCTGCTGTTTGCCATCCAGTCCCGGGGAACCGGCGCCATCGGCAGGATCGCGGGCCCGATCACCGCCATTTACTTCATTGCGATTGCAGTCCTGGGTATTGCGCAGATCGTGCAGCGCCCTGATGTCATGCTGGCCGCCATCAATCCGCTGAACGGCGCGATGCTGGTCGCCGCAAATCCGCACGTCGGCTTCATGACACTTGGTGCCGTTTTCCTTGCGGTCACGGGAGCCGAAGCCGTCTACGCCGACATGGGACATTTTGGTGCCCCTCCGATCCGTCTCGCATGGTTCGCCCTCGTATTTCCGGCGCTGTTCCTGAACTACGCAGGACAGGGAGCACTTGTGTTGCTGCATCCCGAAAAAGCCGAGAACCCTTTCTACCTGATGGTGCCGGAGTGGGCGCTTCTGCCCATGATCATACTTGCAACACTTGCGACAATCATTGCCTCGCAGGCAGTCATTTCGGGTGCCTACTCGTTGACGCGCCAGGCGATTCAGCTGGGTCTCCTTCCGCGCATGCGCGTCTTGCACACTTCGCATCAGGAAAGCGGTCAGATTTATTTGCCAGCGGTTAACTGGCTGCTTCTGGCGGCCGTTGCCTGGCTTGTGCTTGCTTTCAAATCATCGACCGCCCTGGCCAACGCATACGGCATCGCGGTTACAGGCACCATGGTCGCGACTTCGATTATCGCCTTCTTCGTGATGCGTGATGTGTGGAAGTGGCCGACGTGGCGGGCCGTGGCGCTGACATCGTCGTTCCTGGTCATCGACCTCACCTTTCTCTCGGCTAACATGCTCAAGTTTGTCGAAGGCGGCTGGTTGCCGGTGGCAACAGGCGTCGCTCTGGTCATTGCGATCTGGACCTGGCGCGATGGCCGCGGGATCCTGTTTTCATTGCGGGCGAGCGGCTCGGTACCACTCGACGGGTTTATTTCAACGCTTGGCGGTGGAACCGCCGAGCGCGTGTCCGGCACTGCCGTCTACATGACCCCCGACACTGAAAGCGTTCCAAGCGCACTGCTGCACAACCTCAAGCACAATCGCGTGCTGCACGAACGCATCGTCATGCTGACCGTGAGAACTGAGGAAACACCTCGCGTGGATGACGCCGCGCGACTGACAGTCGAAGCCCTTCCGAAACGCTTCTACCGCGTTATCCTTCGGTACGGCTTCATGGAAAAACCTGACGTGACAGCAGGTCTCGAGAAATGCGAAGGCAAGGGGCTTGCCATCGACATGATGCAGACGTCGTTCTTCCTGGGTCGAGAGAACCTGGTGCCGTCGGTCCATCCACGCATGGCATTGTGGCGTGAAAACCTGTTCATCGCACTGAACAAGCTGTCCCAGAGTGCGCCTGACTTCTTCAGCATCCCCGCTGACCGGGTGATCGAGGTTGGCACCAAGGTCGAGATCTAGACGATCCCGGCGCTCAGACCACCGGCACCTGAACCGGCACCACGAAGCACGCCGCAATCACAAGCAGGATGCCGATCAGCGACACCAGCCAGACCAGTGTTCTCACCACCGGGACGCCAAACGCATAAAGCGGCCAATAGATGACACGAGCGCCGAGATACATCTGTGATCCCAGAATCGTCATCCATGAATCCCGTCCCGTCACATGCGCAATCAGGATCGCGGCAGCAAAGAACGGAAATGTCTCCATGAAATTGCGGTAGGCGCGTTCAAGTCGCCCCGCAAGCGCACTGACCTTGGGCGGTTCCGCATCTCGCGCACCAACATTCCAAGCAATGCCTCGCTGGTTATTGCCAACGCGTGCTGCGATCAGCAAATGCAGCAGCCCGAGCACTGTCGCGAGGGCAAGTGCACTCAATTCAACAGGTAACCCGGTGAGTGCCAGATTCGGCAGAGGCAATTCCTTCACTGACTTTACAAAAGCATCGAAATCCATGTTTCCCCCGGAAGGCGAGTTGAATGCACTTTTCCGGAAGACTAGCGCCCGTTGCAACAAAGCGTCATGTCGCAAATAACCGCAATGACGAACGCCGGATTGCTGCGACCCACCGGGTCGGGGACACAAATCAGCCCCAATTGAGCGTATCCTGATCAGCACTATTCAGGGGCACAATGACAGGAGGGCTGATCATGAAGCTTCCAGTATTTCAGACATTCAGCAATGCGCTTGGCTTTGCCTTTTCGAATTTCTTCACGTGTTTTCGACTGGCGTGGTTGCCGTTCACCTTGCTGTTCGCAGTGCACGAGACGCTGCAATGGTTCATCGCGCACGAGTTCGAGGGAAAGTTCCCGATGACCGACGTCGTGAATCACAAGAACCCGGTTGCGATCTTTCAATTCGTCTTCGACGTCTGGTCGCGCTTCGCTTCCGTCGAGCTGGCCATGCTGTTCCTTCAGGCACTGGTGATTGCAGCAGTCGCCGTATCCATTCACCGCGTCATCCTGTTTGGCGAACGACGTGAAGGCAGTGTTCTGAACTTTGCTTTCGGCAAGACGGAATTTCTCTACATGCTGATGGCGGCGTCCATGGCCCTGATCGCCCTGTCTCTGCTTGGGTCGTTTCTCGTTCCGGCAGTTTACGTGGCCAGCAACGGAAATTTCGAGACATTTTTTTCGCAATTCAGCGACTTTCCGAACAATATGGAACGCTTTGTAAGATCCGGTCAGTTTGGCATTCTGATGTTCGCCTATGCGGCTGCCTGGCTGCTGGTGATCTTCGTATCGGTCCGCCTTGCAGTCTGGCCGCCTTCGGTTGTCGCCACTGGCAGTCTCAGCCCTTCGGAACCATGGAACCTCATGCGCGGAAACGTGCTGCGCTTCATCGGCATGCTCATTGTGACCCTGTTCTTTGTCTGGATCATCATGGCCTGCATCGGTGTGGTATTCATGACGAGTGGCGGCCTCGAGGCGGTCAAGGGCCTTCAGATGCTCGAACACCAGAATCCGTTTGAGATGCGTCGCCACATGCAGGAAACAATGCTTCCCTACCTGCCGGTGATCTTCGTCGTCGGTCTCATCGTGTATATCTTCATGACCAGTTTCGCGGTGGCCCTGATTAGCTATTCGTACAAGGCTCTCAGGGGTTACGACGCGGCGTCGCCGATCACTGCGTGAACAAAAAAAGGACGGTACCTTTCGGTACTGTCCTTTGAACTTCCAATCGACAATGTTCTCTAGTCGCAGACCAGCTCGCCATACTTGCTGCGCTTGTCTCGCCTGATGCATTCTTCGGAGGGGCCGATCCACTGGCCATCTGCAGTCCACATCTTTTTCCCGCGCTGAACGCCGGCATAGTCCTCGTCCTCGCACTTCTTGGAATTCATCGGGCCTTCCACGTCTGGACGAAAGCCCATGTAGTTGCACTTGATGATCCCCGGCCACCGATCGCTCGGTGAGCTGAGAACGTGCTTCCTCAGGTACTCAGGCGCCCGCGCCCACCAGGCATGAAGTTGGGCGCGAGCCCCCTCCGGTGTGCGTTCATCCGAGATCGCGAGGAATTGCGCATCGGAATAAGGCGGACCGTTGTCCGGCACCTTTGCTGCAACGCCAAAGGCGGTTGCCACTACGACAATCATGCCGAAGACAAACGAGGCTATGAGTTTCATTCCTGACTCCAGGGTTTGCGCGACTTGTGAAATCTGCCGGGCACTGTAATGAATATGGGAAATCAGCCAATCAGGAAAGTGTCATGACAATTCACACGCAGATCTGCGAAATGTTCGGAGTTAAGTATCCCATTTTCCTCGCGGGCATGGGCGGCGTCTCTTATGCAGAAGTGTGTGCTGCCGTTTCCGAGGCCGGCGGCTTCGGCACATTGGGCATGGCAGGTCGTAGCACGTCAGAAATCCGCGCAGAGATGCGCAAGGTGCGCCAATTGACCAAGAAACCATTTGGCGTCGACCTGCTCGCCGCAGTTCCTGAGTCCCTCGAAAAGGCCGCCGACATCATCATCGAGGAAGGTGCATCCGCATTCATCTCCGGCCTCGGTATTCCGCCTCGCCATCTGGTGGATCGATTCCACGCCGCAGGCCTCAAGGTCATGAATGTGTGTGGCACAGTTCGCCATGCCAGGGCGGGCGAAGACGGCGGACTGGATGCAGTCGTCGCCCAGGGGACAGAAGCAGGTGGTCACACCGGCAAGATCGCGGGCCTGGCGCTCGTGCCACAGGTTGTCGATGCCGTGAAGATCCCGGTCCTTGCCGCTGGCGCCATCGTCGATGGCCGCGGCTTGGCGGCGGCTCTGGCGCTGGGTGCGCAAGGCGTGTGGATGGGCACGCGCTTCATCGCTTCAACCGAAGCGCACGCGGGCCAACCCTACAAGGATGCCGTGGTCAACGCGACAGACGAGGACACGATCATCACGCGCGCCTATTCAGGCAAGCCGATGCGCGTCCTGAAGAATGATTACGTTGCCGACTGGGAACGTCGTCCGCAGGACATCAAGCCGTTCCCGATGCAAGCCATGATCTCGTCCCAGGCAGGCGTGATGGGTGGCATCGGCGGACAGATCGAAGGCCTGGACAAGAACCGCTCTGCCTTTGCCCTGGGTCAGGGCTCGGGCGCAATCCATGCAGTTCAGACCTGCGCCGAAATCATTCAGTCCATCATGAAAGACGCCGAGAGCACGATTGCACGCATGGCGGCCCTCCGGCAGAAGGCCTAGCTCAGAGTATTCGGTTCCAGACGGCATAGCCCAGAAGCACCGTGCCCGTCGCAAAGATGAGCAGGCCCGACGCCTGGTTCATGCGCTTGAGCGTACCCGACTCGATCGACTGGTGGAAAATGCCGGTAATGCTAGTGACCACGAACCACCAGAGGATCGACCCCCCGACAGCTGACGACACGAGAACCAGCGTCGCAATCGAGCTCGTCTGATAGTCCACGGCTTCACGGAAAGCCCCGAACATCGTGGCAAATCCCACCATTGTCGCGGGATTTGTTACCGTCAGCACAAATGTGCTTCCGAACGCTGCCGCGAGGTCTCCGACTGAACCAGTCTGGATGCTGCCATCGGGATTGCGCATGATTTCCGGCGGCGTCGCATAAAGAAAAACGCGAAAGCCATAGATCATCAGCAGCAATGAACTCGCGAGCTGCAGGACCACGCCCATGCCTTGAATGGCGTCGAATACCCATTTTACGCCGAAACCGGCAATGAACGCGAATATGGCATCCCCAAGCGCAGCGCCGAGTCCCGCAAGGAACCCGTTCAACTGCCCGTAAGACAGAGTGCGGCGGATGCAGATGAGATTGACGGGGCCGATAGGCGCCGCCGCGATGATGCCAATCACCGCGCCTCCGCCAATAAGCGTTAGCCAGTCCAAGCCCTGATTCACTGGCACCAGCCCCCGGCGCGAGAAGAGTTAATGAGTAGAGATCAATGATACATGCTTTGGCACGGGGCCGGAATGCTCATTTGCAGGTCAAACTGACTTAACCAGGTTAACACTTCCTGCATGAGCGCAGGAAACCTAGCGCTTCACATCCACGACGACACGCCCGCGGACCTGACCTTTGAGAATTTGCGGCGCAAGAGCCAGAACGTCTTCCAGGCCCGCATGACTGATCGTTGATCCAAGCTTGGCGAAGTCGAGATCACGGGCAAGCCTTGACCACGCTTCAAGCCGGCGCGGGCGGGGACACATCACCGAGTCAATGCCAGCCAGCGTTACGCCGCGCAGGATGAACGGTGCCACCGATCCCGGCAGGTCCATGCCTTGCGCAAGCCCGCACGCTGACACCGTCCCGCCATAGCTCGTGGCCGCAAGGACATTTGCGAGCGTCTTCGAACCGACGCTGTCAACCGCACCAGCCCATCGCTCCTTCGCGAGCGGTCGCACATCGCCGGAAAGCTCTGTCCTGTCGATCACTTCTGCAGCGCCCAGGTTCTTCAGATAGGCCTCTTCCTCACGCCGTCCGGTGGACGCAATGACCTTGTACCCAAGCTTTGAAAGCAGGACGATTGCCACACTGCCAACGCCGCCAGCCGCACCTGTCACAAGCACGGGTCCTCGGGCAGGCGTTACGCCATGCACCTCAAGCGCCATGACGGCCAGCATCGATGTATAGCCTGCCGTGCCGATGGCCATGGCGTTCACGGATGAAATGGCGGCGGGCAACGGCACTAGCCAGTCGGCCTTGACCTTTGCGACAGTCGCGTAGGCGCCGTGATGGGTCTCGCCCATGCCCCAGCCATTGCAGACAACCGGATCGCCCGCCTTGTACCGGGTGTCGGTTGAACTTCTCACGCGTCCCACAAAGTCGATCCCCGCAATAAGTGGAAACTTGCGCACGACGGGTGACGCACCCGTGATTGCCAGCCCATCCTTGTAGTTCAGCGTGGAATGCGAGACGTCGACAACAACCTCGCCATCCATCAGGTCGCTCTCGGAAAACTCGGCGATAGCGCCACGCGCGCCGGCGTCAGATTTGGTTACCAGAATGCATCGAAACTTGTTTGACATTGAAAGACCTCAATTGGCACTCACGAATGGTAAGCGCTAACACTAGAAATCACTGTTGCAGCATCAGCGCAATCGCCCGCATTCAAGTTGCGTTCAGCATGATACTGCCATGCTCCATCTCGACGTAATCGCAAACTCGTGTCTACGATTGCTTCACGGCTGTGCGTCATAGTTGAAGCATGGGGTACAGCCAGACCGCAGCCCCGGTGACGGGAGTTTTCAGTTTGGCGTAGCGAATGCGGGAGATGAACGTGAGTCAGATTAACTTGATGCTGAAGGGCTATCGCTTGACGACAGCCGAAATTCTCTACCACATGCCGGATCATCCGAAACTGCTGCAGAGCTTCGTCTGGCAGGAACTCGATCTCGACCCGAAGTTTCCGGTCCTGAACAAGTTCCTGAGCTTCTGGCAGTCCAAACTCGACGGAAAGCTCCATTCCGTGCGCGTCGCAAAGTGCGGAATATTGTGCCCGCTTGACGTGCGCTACGTTGGAACCGAGATCAGTCTGCACTAGGCGGCCTGGATCGCTTCGAGGAACCTGAGCGGCTGGCCTTGCGCCTTGCCCGCAAGCGCGCCATCCCACATGACGGTCTCGCCGCGCACGATCGTGCCAACAGGAAAACCCGTGACAGTCACACCGTCGAACGGTGTCCAGCCGCAACGGCTCGCGATCCACTTGTTCTCGATTTTCCGCTTGGTCTTCAGGTCGACGATCGTGAAGTCGGCATCAAAGCCCACTGCGATGCGTCCCTTGGTCTGCAACCCGAACAGGCGCTGCGGCCCATGCGCAGTCAGGTCGACAAATCGCTCCAGCGTGAGCCTTCCCGCATTCACGTGGTCAAGCATGATGGGCACCAGTGTCTGTACGCCCGTCATGCCTGAAGGCGTATCGGGATAGGCCTTGTCCTTCTCTTCGCGCGTATGCGGCGCATGGTCAGAGCCAAGCACGTCGACAATGCCTTCGCGCACGGCGTTCCAGATACCTTCCCAGTGCGCGCGATCGCGCACCGGCGGGTTCATCTGCGCATAGGTTCCCAGCTGCTCGTAGCATTCTGGCGCGATCAGCGTCAGGTGGTTCGGCGTCGTCTCGATGCTGGCGATGTCCTTGTGCGGCCGCAGGAATACCATCTCGTCTGCGGTTGACACATGCAGCACATGCACACGTCGCCCCGTTCGCCGCGCCAGCGCAACAAGCCGATGCGTCGCATTCAGTGCCGTTTCGGCATCGCGCCACACAGGATGCGAGCGCACATCGCCCGCGACCCGCAGCGGCTTGCGCTCGTTGAGGCGCGTTTCATCTTCCGAGTGCACCGAAACCCGGCGCCGGCCGCTGCGCAGCACACGCTCGATATGATCATCGTCTGCCACAAGCAGGCTGCCGGTGGACGATCCCATGAACATTTTCACGCCTGCCACCCCAGGCATCACCTCAAGCGCGGCGAGCTGTTCGGCATTGTCAGGCGTCGCACCCACATAGAACGCGTGGTCACACCACATGCGTCCGCGCGCGCGTGCAAGCTTGTCATTCAGAAGCTCGGCCGTCGTCGTCGATGGCGTCGTATTCGGCATTTCGAACACCGACGTGACGCCGCCCAGAACGGCCGCCTTGCTTCCGGTCTCCAGGTCTTCCTTGTGCGTCGGGCCGGGTTCGCGGAAGTGAACTTGCGAGTCGATGGCGCCCGGCAGCACATGCAGCCCTTTCACGTCCCGGGTAGCCTTCGCCTTGGCGTTGCCAAGCGATCCCAGCCCGGCGATCTTTCCACCCTTGATCCCGACGTCACAGGCATGGGTGCCCCATGGCGTCACCACCGTTCCGTTTTTCAGGACGAGATCGAATTCCTGGCTCATTCTTCAGCTCACAGTTTTCAGCGCAAGGGGAAGGGGTGTTCGGGGCATACCCCTACACGTCGCAGGGCAACACGCCAAGACCAGCTTTTCGTCTAGGCCGAGCCTGCGCGAGCCACCCGGATGCCGTTCAGTACTTGCAAATGACTCCACCACCGCACTAGTTCTCTCCGCATGACAAAAGCAGCCATTCTGTCCGACCGCACGATCCTGAAACTCTCGGGTCCCGAGTCGCCCGCTTTTCTGCAGGGCCTGATCACCAGCGATGTTCAGAAACTGAGACCCGCCAACCCCATTTACGCAGCCTTGCTGACACCGCAGGGCAAGATCATTTGTGACTTCCTTCTGTCGTCAGTGGCCGATGACATCTATCTCGATTGCGCCATCGCCCGCTCAGTCGACCTTGCCAGTCGCCTCAAGAAATACAGACTGAGGGCCAAGGTCACGATCGAGGACCAAAGCAAGTCCCTCGTGGTCCTTGCGGCCTCCGAAGCGCCCCGCGACCCGAAGCTTGCAACGACCGCCTTCGCAGACCCCAGAAGCGCAGCACTCGGCTTTCGCTGGATCATGTCGCGTGAAAACCTCGATGCGTCACTGGCACACCTCGGCATCGAACTCGAACCCGGGGAAACCTACGAGCGTCATCGCATCGAATGCGCCATTCCCGACTCCGTGCGGGATCTGCAGCCGGAAACCTACTTTCCACTCGACTGCAATTTCGAAGAACTGCACGGCGTCGACTTCGAGAAAGGCTGCTATGTGGGGCAGGAGCTCACCTCACGTATGAAACACAGGGCAACCTCCCGCCGCCGCATCCTGCCGGTGGCGGCAACCGAACCGCTTCCGCCAACAGGTACGAGGATCGTCGTCGGTGACATTGATGTCGGCGAGATGCTGGGCTCGCTTGGACCCAATGGCCTGGCGCAGATTCGCCTCGACAAACTGGCGGATGCCGAATTCGCCACTGCCGGCGCGTTGAAGATACGCATCGGCCGCCCGCCTTACCCACTCACCGTTTGACAGAGACGCACATGACCGACAAACCGCGCTGCACATGGCCGGGCTCCGACCCCTTGTATCTGGCCTATCACGACGAGGAATGGGGCGTTCCCGAATATGACGACCGCGCACTATACGAAAAGCTTGTGCTCGACGGCTTTCAGGCGGGTCTCAGCTGGATCACCATCCTGCGCAAGCGCGACAATTTCCGCCGCGCCTTCGACGATTTCAAACCGGAGAAAATCGCCCGCTACAGTGAGACCAAAGTCGAAAAACTCCTGAAGGACGAAGGCATCATTCGCCATCGCGGCAAGATCGAAGGTGCCATCAAAAGCGCCAGAGCCTGGCTCGACATCATGGACAAGCACCCGCAAGGCTTCTCGGGTTTCCTCTGGAACTTCGTCGACGGCAAGCCGCTGCAGAACAGCTGGGACGCCATCAAGAAAGTTCCAGCCCAAACCCCGATGAGCGAATCCCTTGCGAAGGAATTGAAGAAATCAGGCTTCACCTTCTGCGGCCCGACCATCGTCTACGCCTTCGCCCAGGCGGTGGGCATGGTCAACGACCACACAATCCACTGCTTCCGCCACAAGGAATGCGCGAAGCTTGGAAAGAAAAAATAGGGCGTTCACTCACCATTGGCATTGCAGATCTTGAAAAAGTATTTGAACCACCAAGTACACCAAGCGACCGAGCCAACCTGACCAGGTCCGCACATTGTCTTGGTGTACTTGGTGGTTCAAAATCACTATCCAGAACGGCCAGGGTGTTGGAAGACCTCAATTCGCTCCCAGAATTCCACTCGGCACAGATTCCTACACTATCCATCTGCAGCGCCGAATAGAGCCGAAAGCGCCGAAAACAAAAAGAGAACAAATTGACGCATCCGAAAGGGGTAGCCCGCACCAGCGCTAGGCCAGCGCCCGTTTCCCGCACGCCCAGTCAAGCGCTTCATTGAACCGGTCGCCGCCCCAGAACACTTCGCCTTCGACGATACAGGCTGGCGCCCCGATAATCCCCGCCTGCACGGCAGCATCGCACTGGGCCCGAAACCTGTCTTTCACTTCCTGCGTCTGCGCGGTCTTCATGATCTCGGCAGGCACCTGTCCCAGCGTCGACAGGATTTCGCCAATCACGAACGGCGACGCGATGTCGAGGTCCCGCACGAAGTTCGCCGAATAGACGCGTCGCACGAATTCGGGCATCCAGTCCGCGTCAGCGGACTGGCACGCGATGCGCGCGGCGAGAAGGCTGCCACGGGGAAACTGCGACGGATGCTTGAGCGGCAACCCTTGAACGCCGCAAATCCGCGCGAGGTCCCGCCACATGTATTTTCCCTTGGCCGGATAAATGTTGAAGGGAGAGTCATTCCAGTTCTGCGCCGCGAAAATCGGTCCCAGCAGGAACGAGCGCCAGACCACCTTCACCCCGCGGGCAGTCGCTGCAGCCTCGATGGCATGAGCGGCCGGATACGAATAGGTGCTCGCAAACTCAAACCAGAATTCAAGCGGTGCTGGCATCAGCCTCTTCCCCGATACGGTGCAACGCCCTGGTCAGGCACCCAAAGACCAGTGGGCAGTTTGCCCGTCTGCCAGAACACGTCGATGGGAATGCCGCCGCGCGGATACCAGTAGCCGCCGATGCGGAACCACTTCGGCGAGATCTCGTCGACCAGGCGCTTGCCAATCAGCAGCGTGCAGTCCTCGTGGAAGCCCGCGTGATTTCGAAAGCTGCTCAGGAAAAGCTTCAGCGACTTTGACTCAACAATCCACTTGCCCGGTGCATAGTCGATGACCAGGTGCGCAAAGTCCGGCTGCCCTGTCACGGGGCACAGCGTTGTGAATTCAGGTGCCGTGAAGCGGATCAGGTAGTCCGTTCCCGCATGCGGATTGGCGACACGCTCAAGACGCGCTTCATTGGGAGATGCCGGGAGCTTCGAAACCTGCCCAAGCTGCGTAAGGTCTTTCGGCTTCGACATCATGGCCTCCGGAAGGTGGCTGACTCGCCCAGCGAGTCACGACGGACTGTCACCGAAACAAGCTCCGGCAGCCGCTGCACCAATTCACTGTATATATAGTGTGACATGCGCTCGAGCGTCGGCAACTCCAAGCCCGGAACCTCGTTGAGCAAATGATGATCCAGCCGGTCACGCAAGCTGGCAACGGCATCGTCGACTTCGGCAAACGAGCGTATCCAGCCCTTGACCGGATCAGGCGCACCCTCAAGCGTCAGGGCCACCGCAAACGAATGCCCGTGCATCCGCGAGTTCGGATGTCCCTTGGGAGCCGTCGGCAAAAAGTGGGCCGCATCGAAGCGGAATTCCTTGGTTATCGAGATCACGGTATCCCAATCCATTTATGCGTCTGGACGCTCAGGCGCCAGCGCGGATGTTCCATGCAATAGCGTGCCGCAGACTGCATGTTCTCTTGCGTCCGGTCACCCCACATGGGTTGAAGAAGAAAGTTGTCAAAGGCCAGCGCTTCATAGCGCTCGGGCTCGGCCTCTCTTTGCGGCCAGACGAGCTTGAGTTCATTGCCGCGAAGCTGCACCAGTTCATTGCCCGCCTTCGGGCTGACGCAAATCCAGTCAATTCCCGCAGGCGCCGCGATCGTGCCGTTTGTCTCGACCGCAATCTCGAAACCGTGACGATGCATATCTGCAATAAGCGCGTCGTCAAGCTGGAGCAGAGGCTCTCCACCTGTAAAGACAACGTAACGCCGTCCATCGCTGTCGCGCGGCCATAGCGCACTCACGGCATCGGCAAGCAGCGCCGACGTTTCAAACTTGCCACCACCTTGGCCATCAGTGCCGACGAACTCGGTGTCGCAAAACGTGCACTGTGCCGTAGCGCGATCAGCTTCACGCCCCGACCACAAATTGCATCCCGCGAAACGACAGAACACCGCCGCGCGCCCGGCACGCATGCCTTCGCCCTGCAGCGTGTAGAACATCTCCTTGACTGCATAACTCATGACGCGCCGGGTCCCGACTTGTAGCGCTGCCATCCATTGGCACGCAGCTCGCACGCCGGGCACGCGCCGCAGCCATAGCCCCAGTCATGCCGCCTGGTCCTGTCACCCTTGTAACAGGAATGCGTGTGCTCGAGCAGCAGACCGATCAATTTCGAACCGCCGAGTTCTTCTGCAAGTCGCCAGGTCGCTGCCTTGTCGAGCCACATGAGCGGTGTCTCAACCACGAACCGGCTGTCCAGACCAAGGTTGAGCGCAACCTGCAGCGCCTTCAGCGTATCGTCCCGACAATCCGGATACCCGGAATAGTCCGTTTCGCACATGCCGCCGACCAGGTGCTTGATGCCGCGACGATATGCAATTGCGGCAGCCGCGGTGAAGAACAAAAGGTTGCGCCCGGGAACGAATGTCGTCGGCAGCCCATTCTTTCCCATGACGATTTCGACATCCGCCGTCAGCGCCGTCTCACCCATCTGCTTGATCACCGAAAGATCGACCACGTGATCATCACCCAGGCGCGTCGCCCACGCCGGAAAATCTGACTTGAGCGCGCTAGCGAAACGGGACCGGCACTCGAGCTCGACCGCGTGACGCTGACCATAGGAAAAACCAATGGTCTCCACGACGGAAAAACGCTGCAGCGCCCATGCAAGGCACGTCGCAGAATCCTGTCCGCCTGAAAACAGCACCAATGCCTTGCCCGGTTCTGCCAAATCGCACCTGCAGCATGAAAAATCGGCCGGAGATTGGGGGGATGCGCGCGGCCACGCAATGGGCTAAACCACGCACCTTAAACATTCTGTCTTGTGAGGGTTAACGTGTCGGCGATCGCAATTAGCGGAACGGGGCTGTTTACCCCGCCAAATTCCATCAGTAACGAGGAACTCGTCGCCTCGTACAATGCCTATGTTAAGAAATTCAACGACAGGAACGTTGCCGACATTGCGGACGGCAAGGTCCAGCCGCTGACTGAATCCAGTGCGGAGTTCGTGACGAAGGCCTCGGGAATCAAATCCCGCTTTGTCATGGAAAAGGACAGCATCCTCAATCCGGACATCATGTGCCCCCGGATACCCGAGCGTTCGAACGACCAGATTTCAATCCTCGCCGAAATGGGTGTGACCGCCGCGAAGCAGGCGTTGGCCAATGCCGGTCGCGCAGCCGCCGAGATCGACTGCGTGATAGTCGCCTGTTCAAACCTGCAGCGCGCCTATCCGGCGATCGCCATCGAGGTCCAGAATGCACTGGGCTGCGGCGGCTTCGGCTTTGACATGAACGTCGCCTGCTCTTCAGCGACCTTTGGCATGCAGGCGGCGGCAGACATGATCCGCGCCGGCAATGCGACGCGCGCGCTCGTCATCAACCCTGAAATCTGCTCAGGCCACCTGAACTTCCGCGATCGCGACAGCCACTTCATCTTTGGCGACGTCGCAACTGCCATCGTCCTTGAAAAGGCATCAGAGGTGAAAAGCAGTAACGCGTGGGAGATCGTCGGCACGAGACTGGTCACCCAGTTCTCGAACAACATCCGGAACAACTTCGGATTCCTGAACCGCGCCGCACCGGAATCTGCGAGCAAGCCGGACAAGCTGTTTGTCCAGGAAGGCCGCAAGGTCTTCAAGGAAGTGGTGCCGATGGTCGCCGAACTGATCATCTCCCACCTCGGTGATGAAAAGATTCCCGCATCAGGTCTCGCGCGCATGTGGCTGCATCAGGCCAACATCAACATGAACGACTTCATCTCGCGCAAGGTCCTGGGCCGCGACCCGAAGCCCGAGGAAGCACCGATCATTCTGGATACCTACGCCAATACAAGTTCTGCCGGATCGATCATCGCTTTCCACAAGTTCAACAGCGATCTGAAGGCCGGTGACATTGGCGTGATCTGCTCATTCGGTGCCGGCTATTCCGCTGGCAGCGTCATCGTCAGGAAAATCCGGTAGTCCCGGAAAAGGAAGGTTCCAGCCATGCGTACTTATGTGTGTGCAGTTCTGGTCTCACTTTGCGCAATGGGCATGGCGTCTGCCAATGACGGCTTCCTGGGCCTACCCGCCGGCGGCCTTACGCTTCAGAAATCGGCCGACATCGTGATGGTCGACGAAGACCTCTACTTGTCGCTCGATCAGGTTCGCGTGAACTACCAGTTCCGCAATGTCAGCGCCGTACCCGTGACGGCACAAATCGGATTCCCGATGCCGGGTCTGCCGGTCAGCGTGAATTTCGACGGCGACACCGGCTATGACATTCACGACGTAAAGGATCTGGAACTGCTGAAGTTCGAGACGCGTGTCGAAGGACAGGTCGTAAAATCAAGGCCTGTCGTGCGGGCATTCATCTTTCCGAAGAATGCAAACTGGGACCACCGGGATCGCTTCCGCTTCACGGACGCGACCGACATCACGGGTGAATTAAGGGCAGCGGGCTTTCCCCTGAACTTTGATGCAAGGGCCATCAGGGCCGCCTATGCCAGATTGCCGGCGGCAGTAAAAGCAGACTGGAGCAGGCGTGGCATGTACTCAAAAGAGGCCAGCTTCGAACAACCTGAGTGGTTTCTGTCGACAATCTTCGTGCGCGAACAGACTTTTTTCCCGGGAAGGATTGTGCACGTCCAGCACAACTACAAACCGTTTCCTTCCGGCTTTGTGATGGTGTCGAACCACTTTGCCTACGACAGGCAGCTGGCGATCGACACCTGCGTTGACGCGCCAACCGAAAGGGCCATCAAGCGAATCCTGACTCCGCGGAATGGTGGCGGTGGTCATGTCATCGACTACGTCCTGACAACGGCAAATACCTGGAAAGGTCCGATCGGACACTTCCGGCTCACGATTGACAAAGGCTCACCGAGGAACATCGTGTCGTTCTGCGGCACCGGCGTGAGGAAGACCGGCGCGACCACATTTGTAGTGGAAGCCCGCAATTTCAAACCAACTCAGGACATCAAGGTACTCATCGTCCAGGGTTATCAGCCTTAGATAATTCGGCGGCAAACCGAATTAAGCAAGACCGGTTCCCTTGACGGTTGCTCGTCGGAGCATTCACTCGCCCCTCATGTAAATTTGTATTGGACACGACGCTGGCCTCCACCATAGTGGGCCCGCGAACCGGGATCGTCAGGCGTGTCAGATAAAAGCCCCGAGGTGCCACAGCACCTTGCAACAAGTTATGTCGTCGTTCTGGCCGTACTGATCGGCTTCAGCATGATGGACCGCCAGATCCTTTCCATCATCGCAGAACCGCTCAAACACGAATTCAATCTTACCGACACACAACTTGGCTACCTGACGGGCTCTCTTTTCGCCATCGTCTTTGCCATCTCTTCCATCCCGGTCGCCTGGTCTGCTGACCGAATTAGTCGAACCGGCATCCTTACCGTCTGCGCGACAGTCTGGGCGCTTTGTACGATCGGCATGGGGACAGCATCAAGCTTTGCACATCTGGCAGTGACGAGAATGGGCCTGGCCGTTGGTGAGGCTGGCTGCAACCCTTGCGCCCAATCATTGATCGCCGATTACGTGACAAAGGAACGGCGCAACAGGGCGATGGCGATCTATGTGATGGGCAGCCCGGCCGGCCTGATCGCAGCAGGTATTCTCGGCGGCCAGCTCACCGACGCTTTCGGTTGGCGGATCGCGCTATACGCACTGGGTGCTGCAAGCCTCCTGCTTGCTTTGTTTGCTTCAATGTATTTGCCCGAACCGGTTCGCAAGAAACATGCCTATACCGAAGCAAACCCGGCCGGGTACCGGGAACTGCTTCGCAAGCCAGCCTTCCGATACCTCATCGCATCAGGAGCGCTGGCATCGATTTCAATCTACGGCGGACTGGTTTGGGGCGTCGTGTTTGTAGTCCGGTACTATGGCTGGACACCGGGACAGGCTGGCACGGTCTTTGGAACACTCGGTGCCGTTGTTGCCCTGGGCGGAACCTGGCTCGGAGGCCCCGTTGCCGATTACCTCTCAAAGCGAAATCCAAAATGGCAACTCTGGCTGCCAGCACTCGTACTGTTCCTCGCAACACCGTTCAGTGTGGGCTTCCTGTTTGCGCCGACACTGCTGATCCTGTTCATTTCATCGTCGGGCGAAGCCCTGTTCCGAACAATGAGCCTTGCCCCGGCAGCAGCAGCGCTGCAGCGTCTGGCCAGCCACAACACGCGCGCACGCGCGGCAGCGACTGCCGGCGTCACAGGCACACTGATCGGGCTTGGTCTTGGACCCGTGATGGTCGGCGCAATCAGTGACACGCTCGCGCCACATGTCGGCGCCGACAGCCTGCGCTATGGCTTGCTGGCGATGACGATCCCCCAAGTCATGGCGGCATGGTGCTGCTGGAAAGCAGCCGCAACCATCGAGACAGATTTCGAAGACTAGGCAGCCGTTACGCTGACAACCTTGAAGGTCCGCAGCACGCCGTCGTGCTCCGTTACCGACAGATACTCACCTTGCTTGATCTCGTGCCTGTCGAGCTTGTACAGCAGCTCATCGTCCTCGCGCTTGCCGGCATCGTAGTCGAAATGCCAACCCTGTCCGACATGAACAAGGTGACCCTTCTGGTGCGCCGCATCGTGCTTGAAGCTTTCGACGGTGCAACGCGACTTGTGTGTCTTCCAGTCGCTGGGGTCGAGGTGCCCTTTGGAATCGAGCGGCGCCACGAATACATAGCCATGCAAGGCGTCGCCCTCAGGGGCTTCCTTCGAGCGAGCCAGTTCAAGTCGTACCCGGAAAAGGCTCACATGTGCCTCCTAATGTGCCATGAAGATTGGAAGAGTGGCTTCCGCCAGAACGTGCCTTGTCACACCGCCCATGACAAGCTCGCGGATGCGGCTGTGTCCGTAACCACCGAGCACCAGCACGCCTGCTTGCGCACGGCTTGCGGCATCCAGCAACGCTGCACCGGTGTTTTGACCACCAGGATTGATGCCATGCTCTGTCGCACTCAGGCCATAGAGCCTCAGATAGTCGCGCAGCCTGTCCATCTCGGACGTTTCGATGCTGCCGGTTGAAACATTCAGGATCTCGATGGAGCTCGCAGTCTTCAGCATCGGGATCGACGCAGCAACGGCGCGCGCCGCGGTCGAACCGCCGTCCCAGGCGATCATCACCTTGGTGCTGTAGATCGGATGCTTTTCCTTCGGGACCAGCAGCACGGGACTGCGGCCATTCAAAAGCGTCGTCTCGATGATTTCCCGCAGGCTGACATGCCCCGAGGCGCCGGGAAGCGGAAATACGACCAGATCCGACAGGCGCGCCTCGTCGGCAATCATGATATCGGCCGGACCGTCACGCAACGCGAACGACGCCGAATAACCAGTGCTGTCCAGCGTTGGAGCTTCATTCTGCTTGGCGTACTGGTCAAGCGCTGCGCGTGCGGCCGCTGCCGAGCGCCCGGAAGACGCGCGCGCCGCGTCCATGATCTCCTGCAACACGCTGGCCGAAATGCCTTCACCCAGATAAGGCAGCACTTCTGCAGGATCGGGCCTGACATACAGGCCCATGACATGGGCACGGCAGGGCTTTGCGATATCAAAAGCCGCCGTTAGGACCTGATTGTCGCGTTCTGTGCCATTGAGGGGAACCAGGAGCTTGCGGTAAGTCATAGAAATCATGCCCTTCCCAGGATGATTGATGAATTATAGGTACGCTGCTCTTCACGCGCCTTGACCTGAGTCAAGTAAATGCGCTCAACAACTCGCCGAATAGTAACGCTCCGGACCCCCAATGAACAGACTTCAAAAAACTCCGAAGTCACGTGCCTGGCAAAGGATGCTGTCGGGCCGCAGGCTTGACCTTCTTGATCCGTCGCCATTCGACATCGAAATCGAGGACATCGCTCACGGTCTGGCCAGGGTCGCGCGGTGGAACGGCCAGACAAACGGCGACCATGCGTTTTCTGTAGCTGAACATTGCCTGGTCGTCGAGGATTGTGTCGGGCAGCTGAAGCCGGGCGTATCCGATAAGTGGCGACTGGCAGCACTGCTGCACGACGCCCCCGAATATGTGGTGGGTGACTTGATCAGCCCGTTCAAGGCAGCGGTCGGGCTCGACTACAAGTCACTCGAGAACAAGTTGCTTGCTGCAATCCATGTGCGCTTCGGTCTTCCGGCGTTGCTGTCGGAAGACGTGAACGCACTCATCAAGCGCGCTGACAAGGCGTCCGCTTATTTTGAAGCGACGCAGCTTGCGGGATTCTCCACAGAAGAAGCCATGGAGTTTTTTGGGTCGCCGAAGAATTTGCGACCGGTAAAATTGAACCCGTTGCCAACTCGCCAAGCCCAAGCGGCCTACGTCGCGCGCTTCAGGGAACTTCTGCCGTCCACCCAGGTTCACCGTTGAGGACATAACTTTGCCCGCGATTTACGTCTGCCCAAAAAGCAAGGTTCCTTCGGTTAGCCAGCAGATCCGACCTTCTCACCTGGTCACGCTGCTGGACCCTCATGACGAAATGCCGACGCCGGAGGGCATCACCGGACAGCGGCATCTCAGGCTGGGCATGCACGACATCACGGTGAATGCAGCCGACCAGACACCGCCGGACGAACTTCACATTCGCGAATTGCTTGAATTTGCCAAAGGTTGGAACCGGACCCAGCCGATGCTGGTGCATTGCTGGGCTGGCATCAGTCGGTCAACGGCCTCTGCTTTTTCCATTGCCTGCATGCTGAGCGAACCGGGTCGCGAGCAGGAAATCGCAATGCTGCTTCGCCAGCGCGCACCACACGCCCAGCCAAACGCAAGGATTGTCGCCTTCGCCGACAAGCTTCTCGACCGTAACGGCCGCATGGTCGACGCACTGGACGCAATGGGGCCTGGAAAAATTGTCTTTGAGGGTGTGCTGTTTTCATTGCCCATCTTGAAGTGACCCGCAACTGATGAGCGCCGCAAAAAACACTATCAACCCGAATTCTGTCATCATAGGCCTCAACGCCTGTGTCATAACAGTTGGCAGTGAAACGCCGCGCGTACTTGTCGTCCGGCAGTCCCAGCATCAGAAGGCTGACCACCTTGAGGGCCTTCCGTTTGGCCCCTTCGAGCCAAAGCGCCACCGGACCCTTGAAATCGGATTGCGCGATCTGGTGCAGGAGCAAACCCGCATGTCCCTGGGTTACGTCGAACAGCTCTACACTTTCGGCGACCGGGGCCGCCACGAACTCGGACCCGCCGAAGGCGCGCGCGTGGTTTCTGTTGGATATCTCGCACTCACCCGTTCGACTGAAGACAATGGCAAGATCGGCCGCTGGTACAACATCTACGATTTCTTTCCCTGGGAAGACTGGCGCAACGAGCGACCGGCGCTGATCGACGTCATGATCAGGCCATACCTCCTTGCCTGGTCGAAACTTGCAGATACTGAAACTCGCTGGGAGCGCGCGCGATTGTGCTTCGGTCTCGACGGCGGCCACTGGGACGAGGAAAAAGTGCTCGAACGCTACGAACTGATGTACGAAGCGGGACTGGTGCTTGAGGCCCGGCGCGACGAACGCACCCTTCCCGCTTCAGCTCCAAACGCAGTAGAACAGCTGCGCTTTGGCAAAGCCATGCAGTTTGACCACCGCAGGATTCTGGCAACCGGCATGGGCCGCATGCGCGGCAAACTCAAGTATCGACCCATCGTTTTCGAGCTGATGGAAGCCAATTTCACATTGCTTGACCTTCAGCGCACCGTCGAAGCAATTTCAGGCATACAGCTTCACAAGCAGAATTTCCGTCGTCTCGTTGAAACTGGCGGTCTTGTCGAACGCACGGGCAAGCGCACGTCCAAAGCCGGCGGCCGGCCCGCCGAGCAATTCCGCTTCAGGCGCGAAGTCCTGCGCGAACGCCCAACACCGGGCGTCCGTGTTCCAATGCTGAGGACAGCCAGGCCTTAGTTGGATCGCGCACACTGCGACGCGTCCGTCACCGCAATCTCGGCAAAAAGCGGAACGTGATCAGACCCCGCAGCTCCCATAACCTCGCGCCCTACAAATTGAAGCCCGGGCCCTGCGAGCATGTGGTCAATGGGAATGCGCATTTGTTTGGGCAGAACACTTGGCCACGTCCCTCCGGAACCGGTCAGCAGCGACACGCCGCCCTTTGCGGCAATTGTCTGCATGACATACCCCCATGGCGCCGCGTTGAAATCGCCGAGCACAAGCTTCGCGCCCTGCCACGCTGCCACTTCACTTCCCATGGCGTTGGCCTGCACGCGCTGGGCTTGCGGTGAGTCAAATGGATAGGGACGCGTCAGATGGACAAGTACAAGGGACATATTACATCCCGCCGGACTGGCACTCAGCACCATCGAAGCACTGCCCCCAACCTGTATGTCTTTGGGCTGCAATCGCGATCGCGAGAAAACCAGAAACCCGCACGCAGAATGATCAAGACAATCGGCGTGATAGGCGTAGGAGTCGATGATGGATCTCAATCCGTCGCGAATACGAGGCGTCGCCTCGACCAGTACAACGAGGTCCGGATTCTTTGACCTGATCGCAGCGGCAATCCTGTCCACGCTGGCATTCCGGTACCAGACGTTGAACAGCATCACCGAGAATTTCGGCACCGTCGGATTGGCCGTTTGGGACGGCGCGGTCCAGGGGCCGGCATTGACTGACGCCAGGATCGCGATCGCCAGGGCACCGGCGCCGACACCAGTCAACTGCGCCAACCCTGCAACGACCGCAACACAACAGGCAATGATCACGACCGGCAGCAAGAACTGCGCGGCAAGATCAAGTGTCCAGTGATATTGCCCCGTCCAAGCCCCCACGACGGAAATCGCACACACGAAGAGAACGGCGATCAGGAAATAGCGGATGACGGATCGGATCAGGTTCAACATCTTAAAAGCGTGCCCATTGCTGCCTGCTCATTCATGGCAAGTCCCGATCAAAAAGTCTGTGACCGCGGCACATGTCGGCACGGGAACCAACAACTGCTTGACTTTGCTTATGCTCAATCCTAGCATTTAAACAACGGAGGGCTTGCGCCGCCGTTTTTTGATACCATATATATGCTCAAGTTGAGCATAACTAGGGAGGCGAACATGGCTCAAGGGACCCACTCAGACCTGGCCTATACGCCTGAAGTCGCAGCCGCCACCAAGGCGATCTACGCCAAAGTGTCGAAAGTCATTCCGGAAATCGAATGGCCGGCCTTCGCGCCGCTCATTGCCGAGATCAATCGCCTGAAGAAAGAGCGTGGCGCCGTGATCCTCGCGCACAACTACCAAACGCCGGAAATTTTTCATTGTGTCGCCGACTTCGTTGGCGACTCGCTGCAGCTCGCTCGCGAAGCCGCGAAGACAGACGCAAAAATCATAGTGCAGGCCGGCGTCCACTTCATGGCTGAAACCTCGAAGATCCTGTCTCCCGACAAAATGGTGCTGATCCCTGACATGGCAGCGGGCTGCTCGCTGGCCGCATCCATCACAGGTGCCGACGTTCGCTTGCTGAAGCAGAAATACCCGAACTTTCCCGTCGTCACCTATGTGAACACATCCGCTGATGTAAAGGCCGAAAGCGACATCTGCTGCACCTCATCCAACGCAGTCGCCGTTGTTGAATCCATTGCCGCCGAACGCGGTGTCGATACGGTCATCATGGTCCCCGACAAATATCTCGCGCAGAACGTTGCAAACCAGACGAAGATCAAGGTCATCGCATGGGCCGGCCAGTGCGAGGTGCACGAACGCTTCACACCGGAAGACATCAAGCGCTTCCGGGCCGACAACCCTGGAGCCGTCGTGCTGGCGCATCCCGAATGCCCGGCCGCCGTCGTTGCTGAATGCGACTTTGCCGGCTCGACCTCGGCGATGATCGATTATGTCATCACGAAGCGCCCCGCCCGGGTTGTCCTGCTCACGGAATGTTCGATGGCAGACAACATCGCGGCCGAAAATCCGGACATCGAATTCATGCGGCCCTGCAATCTGTGCCCGCACATGAAGCGCATCACGCTCGGCAAGATTCTGCACTCGCTTCAGACCCTGACATTCGAGGTGAAGGTCGACCCCGCAATTGCAGCAAGGGCGAAGCGTGCAGTTGAGCGCATGCTCGCCGTCGGCAAACCCGCTAAAGCGGTGCATTGACCGTGCCCCGCTCCGCCGCAGACAACGTCATTCAATCCGCCGGTGTACTGATTGTTGGTGCCGGTCTCGCAGGCCTCTTCGCTGCACTGAAATTTCCGGGACCGGTCACCGTCTTGTCCCCGGTGTCGCTCGGCTCCGGTGCGTCCAGCACCTGGGCACAAGGCGGCATCGCAGCAGCTCTCGGCAACGACGACTCTGCCGAACTGCATGCACGCGACACGGAAATTGCAGGCGCCGGCATCGTGGACGCGCACATCGCGCGCCTGATCGCTCGCGAAGCGACAGACCGCATTTATGACCTTGCCGACCTGGGTGTTCCATTCGACCGAGACACCGCGGGAAAGTTCACGCAAGGTCGTGAAGCTGCCCACTCCAGAAACCGCATCGTTCGCGTTACCGGAGACCGCGCAGGCGCTGCGATCATGGCCACGCTGATCAGGCAGGTCAAAACTCAGCCTCGCATCCAAATCCTGGAAGGCCTGCTCGCCTACGAACTCGCGATGGAAAACGGTCGGGTCGTCGGCGTTTACGCGCATCCAGTCGACGACAAGGCGACGCCCGTTCTGATCCGCAGCCACGCGACGGTTTTTGCGCTCGGCGGCGTTGGTGGCTTGTTCGAAGTGACCACAAACCCTCCGCAAGCCCGCGGACAGGGATTGGGCATGGCTGCTCGCGCAGGCGCATTGATCGCAGATCCCGAGTTCATACAGTTTCACCCGACTGCCATTGCGGTCGGTCGCGACCCTGCTCCTCTTGCAACTGAAGCGCTGCGGGGAGAAGGCGCAACCCTGGTCAACGACCTGGGAGATCGCTTCATGCCCGCCATCCACAAGGATGCAGAACTCGCACCGAGGGATATTGTGGCGCGAGCCATCTTCCGGGAACTCAGGGCCGGACGGCGCGTGTTCCTGGACGCCACAAAAAATATCGGAAGCCGCTTCCCGGATGCGTTCCCGACAGTGTTCGCAAATTGCCAGGTCGACGGGATCGACCCACGCACGATGCCAATCCCGGTAGCACCGGCCGCGCACTACCATATGGGCGGGATCTCAGTAGACGAAAATGCGCGTACCACCCTTCCCGGTCTCTGGGCGATCGGCGAATGCGCATCAACGGGCGCTCACGGTGCCAACAGGCTGGCCTCCAACTCATTGCTTGAAGCCATAGTTTTCGGCGCCCGCGCGGCATCCGACATCGCGCTTTCCGAACCGACCGCAGTACCGCATGCTTCTGCAGCCGACAGGCCGACTTCATCAGGCGCCACCGCCACGCCATCGGTAATGGCGCTGAGAAAGATGATGACCTCAAACGTCGGGCTTGAGCGCTGCGAGCACGAACTGATCAAGGCAATCGACTTTATCGCAAAGATGGAAAAGGCTGGCGCAAACGATCCTGACCTCCGTAACATGACGGCGACCTGCTTGCTGATCGCAGGCGGCGCGTTACGCCGGAAGGAGAGCCGCGGCGGTCACTACCGCAACGATTTCCCGGAGACGGACCCGGCTTGGGCGACAAGAACTTTTGTGACACTCGATCAGGTCCGCACCCTTGCAGACTCCGTCATTGGTTCCTTGCCCAAAAGCACCAGGACAAGATCGGCGAAACGCGCATGAAAAGGCCAGCAGTTGACGTAGGGCCCCTTCCGGCAATCATCATCGAACCAGCCGTTCGTGCCGCCCTGCTTGAGGACTTCGGCAAAGCCGGAGACATAACAACAAACGCAACGATTCCCGCGTCTGCAACAGCTCGTGCGATTCTCTCTGCGCGCGAACCTGGGCGTATTGCGGGCATGGGCGTTGCCACAAGTGCCTTTCGCCTGATGGATCCGGCAATCCGCATCACGGTTGAGATCCCGGACGGCGCTGACGCCGGAATCGGCGACACCATCGCAACGATCGAAGGATTGGCACGCCCTATTCTCTCGGCGGAACGAGTCGCGTTGAATTTTCTCGGAAGACTGTCTGGCGTCGCAACAGCTACCGCAAATCTGGTCAAGCTGACCGCAGGCACCAAAGCGCGCGTCATCTGCACCCGCAAGACAACCCCGGGGCTTCGGGCATTCGAAAAATATGCCGTTCGTTGCGGTGGAGGATTTAATCACCGCTTTGGCCTCGATGACGGAATTCTGATCAAGGACAACCACATTGTTGCAGCAGGCGGCGTCACGAATGCGATCACTGCCGCACGCAAAACTGCTGGTCATATGGTTCATGTTGAAATCGAAGTCGACAATCTGGAACAGCTGCAGGAAGCACTGAAGGCTGGTGCGAACTCCATTCTGCTCGACAACATGTCACCAGAAAAATTGAGTGAAGCCGTGAAGCTCACCGGTGGACGCGCACTACTGGAAGCGTCGGGAAATATCAATGCGAGTACGATTGCGGCCGTTGCCGCAACCGGCGTCGACCTGATCTCGTCGGGCGCGATTACGCATTCCGCCAAATGTCTGGATCTCGGGCTCGACTTCAAGCCGGTTTAGTTCGTCGACACTTTACCGACGGTCCCATATCTGGACTTGAAGTCAGTGAGAAATGCATCCAGCGTGTCCACTGATGCCAGTCGCTTCACAAACGTCTTGTAGTCCTCGCTGGTCACATCCGGCGTATGCGTTATCATGGCGAATGCCTTGGCGTCCTGTGTGCTCGACATCTTCACGTCAAAACGCGCCCTGAGGCGTTCGAGGGAAGCCGCGTCACCTGCCATTGAATAGGCCACGCTCGCTCGCATGAGGTCTGATCTCTCGACATCGGTCAGCGGCGCGGCGTCCGAATAGCGCGTGCCCAGCAACGCTTCGGTTTTGGCTGCGGCATCCCCCCAGCGCTGAGAGTCCCAATATATGTCGGCCCGCAACCTGTCGGCCTCGGTGCTCAAGTCTGACGAAATGAGGTCCAGCGCCTGTTCGAAGCTCTTGGTATCTGCAAGTGCACGCGCCTCGATCAGGTCCCGTTGCACGATGAGTTCGTCCGGCAGGCGTGTCTGCTTGCTTGAGCGAATGGCGTCAAGCGCCTTGCTGGGCTGCTTGTCCAGCAGATAGATCAGCGCAAGCCGCGTTGCAACAGACGCCTTGGCAATGCCGTCCAGCCGCTGGTCGACCTGATGCTGCAACAGTTCGGCTGCCTGCGGAAGAAGGTCGACCGAGACCAGACGCTCCACCAGCTTGCGAATCATCTCGTCACCTTGGGAGCCAACCGGCGTCAACTCCTTGTAGTCGTAAAATAGGGTGAGCGCCTGAACTGGGGAAAGTTGGTCTGACTTGCCACCGACAAAGAGCGTTTCAAAAATGCTCGCCATCTGTGCTGCAGTTTGTCGTGCTTCATCAGAGTCCGAGAAATGACGCACCGCAAGGCGCATCGTGTTCAGCCCGTCACGGATCTTGTTGTTTTCGACGTATAATTTGCCGAGTTCCGTCAGCGTCTTCAGCTCAATTTGATCACCGCGCCACTGGAACCTGAGCTTTTCAAGCGCATCAATCGCCTGTTCAGGCTTGAGCTTTCCCGCCTTGATCTTGAGCAGTATGCCTTCAAGCGTCGCTCGCGCCGCGACAGGCTTGAAAGGTGATGTCGAAAGCTGGTCCAGCAACGCAATCGCAGAATCTCTCTTCTGAAACGCTTCGTTGTTCAACGCACGCACCAGAGTGGCTTCTGCGATTGTACCTGAGGAAACACTTGCCTTTGGCATGTCGTCAAGCGCGAGTTTTGACGTGCCCGTCTCACCCAGCGCCAGAGCAGCCTTGGCAAGCGCAACACGTGACCTCGCGTTCCATTCTGCAGGATACCGCGAAACGATTTTGAGCGCGACGATCAGATTGTTGCGCGCAAGGCGCCAGTCACGGGCACCGGCTGCAGCAAGCCCGCGCCACAAAGCTGCATGAGGATCGTCACCGAGTGACTCAACGCTCATGTCCTCAAGGGCTTCCTTGTAGCGAGCCATTTCAATGTTCGCGATTGCCCTGATCACCCGAAATGGAATGCTGGAATCAGCTGTCCGGTCGTCGTGCGAAATTGTGCGCAACACGCCCAGGGCTTCCGCCCCCAGCCCGGAAGCGACATAGTACCGGGCCAATGCCATCCTCGGTGCGCTCATGCCACCTGCCGTTTCCGAAGAAGCCAGAATGTATCTCGAAACCGTCTCGGAATGCGTTGGCGCGATCTGCTTTCCCCAGGCTACGAAGTCAACCGCAGCAGGGCTCACTGATTTGGGCAGCGCTGTCTTCGAAGTGGCCAGCGAATCCACAAACTGCGCCGCCGAAACGTTGAGACCACTTGGCCTTGCAATCACTGCCTCGTTGCCTTCCACCACGACCGCGAGATCATCTGCAATCGCCTGCACTGCCAGGCCTTGTTGGGAAGGCAGGGCCGAGAATTCAACAAATCGCCGACCTTCGATCATTCCACGCGCCGGGGCATATCCCATCACCGCCGCGATACGGTCTTGTGCCTCCGGGTCCTTAAGCCAGACAACTTGAGTAAGCCCTGGCATAAAGGCGCGCATTTTGGTTGTCGAACCAACAGTCTGCCTGACGAGCTGAAGTTGGGCCGGAAGTTCAGGAATCGTATTGCCAACGGCGATTACCCAACTGTTTCCCACCGCTGCAGCGGACGCAGACATCGTCGACGGTGCTTCCAGGCGAAAAGCTGAAATGCCGGGTGATACTTCCGTGACCGCGGACAAAATGCGTGCCGGTGTATTTGGCAGGCTGGCGAGACCGCTTAAATCCATGGGCTCCGACGTTTCTGTCACCACCCAGATTGCCAACCCCCTCCGGAATATCGCCGCAGCCGGCAGCTTGGAATATGGCAACTCAAGTCGCAGCATCGTTCCAAAGATTTCGGCCCGCGCCTTTCCTGGTACGCCTGCGGAGGACGCCGGAAGTGGCGCGAGAGCTGCCGTGAGATCAGACTGTCCAAGTCGAAGGGTTGGTGGAAGGGGACTGTCACTCGTGACCGGTTCCACCGCACCCGGATCAATGACACCAGACAACGCTGCGTTCTGTAGCGCCGCACCATCGGTGTTGAGCTTGAGCGAGTCACTTTTGAAACTGAAGGCCGAGTCCGTTTTCGCCGTCGACGACCCGGGAGCCCCTCTTCGGGGGGGGGCCGGAAGCGAGATGTATTCGGCTTCAATGCGTGGCGGCGGGGCAGCACCCTGAACGCCATCTTCAACGAGTACACGCGGAGGACCTTCTGCAGGGCCGGCCTCTGCTGCAGATTCCTGGTCGGTCTTGGGCTCTTTGAGCAGGAGCACAATGTCGCCACCCTCACTCACGTCGCGATAGTCCGCCTCCCTGTCGACATCAAATTCCACAGTCAGTTTGCCGTCGGAAACCCGGGAGCGCGCACCTTTGATCCATGCCGGCGGGTTGCTGTCAAACCTGTTGAGATTCACTTTGGCAGGTTTCGAGAAACTGACGGAAAGTTTGCCGTCACTCAGCTTGGCGCTGTAGTCAACCTTGCCGGGAAAATCAAATTGAAGGCGCGTCATTCTTTCGCGCTCGCTGACGCGAACTACGAGTTGAGACAGAGTTTTTACGCCTGCCGGTGCAGCAGGTGCAGGCGGATCTCCCCTGAAGGAAGGTGGCACCAGATCGAAAGCATATCTGATTGCGTAGTTCGTCGTCTTGACCCTGATTGGCCCTTTGAGAGCAAATCGCAGCGATTTGCCATCCGGATCCCTGCGAACGAGCGCCACATAGGGATCAAGTGCTTTGGCGATCGCTCCCGTGTCGGCGTCAAAGGGCTTGTCGAAGCTGATGACAAGGACACCATCGTTCACTTTCGCCGAACCCGTAACCTCAGTGGGCCAATCAAACATGACACGTGCAAAACCCGTCTCCACGCTGGCCGAGATTGTGGCGCGCGCGCGCACATCATCTTCAGCCGAAGCGCTAGAGGCAACGGCAAAAACAGCAAGACAGATCGCTATCAGGCGAAGCAGTTTCATTTAGGCCCGCATGAGTCCAAGCCGCCGAACCTAGCCATTCCGCAGTTAAGCCCTCGTTAAGGATCAACCGTTTGGCGCGGCAGATGCCGGAGGCTCAGAAGTGCTCCCGTCAACTGGCAGTGTTGTCGCCCCATCGCCTGGCGAATTTGTAACCGGTCCGGGCACTGGCGCAGCAACAGGAAGCGGCGCCATCGACGTGGGTTGCGGTGCAGCCAATTGGCTGATCTTCAGGCGCTTCGCAAGCAACACGGTAAGATCCTGCGCGCGGGCGGGCTCCATCGCTGCCAGGATCCCGCCGACTTTTGTAGGTTTCATCCGAGACGACACGTCCACCAAAATCGTCCGTTCAAGCCGGTTGAATATGCGGGCTGCGTCCTCAGGCTTCATGGCCTCATATGTCTTTACCAGTGCCAGCAACTGCGTCTCTTCCTGCTCGTTGCGCTTTGACATCATGGCATCAAGCTTCTGCTCGAGCAGCTTGAGCTCGGTCAGCCGAACATCAACCTGCTTTTCAGCCGCGAGCAGCAATTGCTCGCGCAAACTCAGGTCCTTTTCTCTTGTATCAAGAGCGGCTCGCCGTTCTCCCAGCTTTTGGAGAACTTCGGCTTCGCCTTTGGACTGCGCGACTGATTCAGTCACTTCGGATGGGGTGGCATCAGCTTGCGCAAGCTGCTGCTGCGCGCCTGTTGCGTCGGTTGCAGGCTTGTCTGACACGGCACCAGAATTTTCTTTGAGCGAAGGATCTGTTGCCGCTCCTGCTGGATCCCCACTTGCATCGGATTGTGCTGGCGCATCTGATTGCTCTGGCGAAGGGCTCGATGCCATTGCTCCAATACGCAGGCACAGCAAAACACCTGCGGCACCAATCAGTGTTGGGAGCAATCGAACGCGCGTAGACATAGTATCTTCCTAGCTTGCAATGTTCATGGCGCGCAGGGCGTCAAGCGCCGGCCTTGCTGCCGGAGCGGGTCGGGCGGCTGGTACTGGTGCGCTCGACCGAAAGGGCTCTGTCGCACGGCCAGCCCGCTCGGTGTGCTTGAGCAGAATCGCCAGTTCATCACCGACAATTCTTGCATTCTTGATCTTGTCTTCGAGTTGCTGGCCCGTTGAATTGGCTGCCGCCTTCAATCCCTGAATACCAGCTTCGGCTCGTGCCGCGGCTATATTGAGTTCACGGATGACACCAGCCAGTTCCGCCTGGACGTTGCGCATGCCCTGCAGCCTGCGATCAAGACGAAACGCGTAGTAAATCGTCGCTGCAAGCAGAATGACAACGACGGCATCAATCAACAATGCTTCAGTCATGTTCGTGCCTCACTATTTCCTCGACGATTTCTGATCTGGTTCTCGACTTTGACCGCCACTTGATGACCAATCCGGCCCATCCGCCCACCCAGCAGTCCGACGCCACCACAGCGCAATTCGATGCGTGCATCTGGACCGACATTCAAAAGCAGCGTCTGTCCGACTTCAAAATTCATGACTTCACTCAGTGACATTGGCATTTCATCCAGAACGGCCTCGAGCTCGACACTTGTGCTCCAGAGTTCTGTTGCCAAATGACTTTCCCAGATCGAGTCTCTTCCGAACTTTTCACCCATGAACATCTGCAGCAGCAGTTCGCGAATGGGCTCCAGCGTCGCATAGGGCAGCAGAAGCTCAATGCGTCCGCCCCTGTCTTCCATGTCCACACGCAGCTTGACGAGGACAGCCGCATTGGCAGGGCGGGCGATCGCGGCAAAACGAGGATTGATTTCGAGGCGATCCAGGCTGAACTTCACCTGTGAAACCGGCTCAAAGGCTACGCCCAGATCATGCAGAACAACTTCAAGCATCCGCTGCACCAGCGTCCGCTCAATTGTCGTGTATGGACGACCTTCGACGCGCATGGCAGCCGTTCCGCGGCGGCCACCGAGTAAAACGTCGACTATTGAATAGATCAGGCTGGAATCGACTGTCAGCAGTCCGTAGTTGTCCAGCTGCTCAGCCCGAAAGACTGTCAGAATGGCCGGAAGCGGGATCGAATTCAGATAGTCACCGAACCGGATCGAGGAAATATTGTCCAGGCTGACTTCGACGTTGTCCGAAGTGAAATTTCGCAAGCTTGTCGTCAGCAGGCGAACCAGTCTGTCGAAAACGATTTCAAGCAGTGGCAACCGTTCATAGGAGACCAGAGCGGAATTGACGATGGCCTGAATGCCCGTTTTTTCGCCGGCCGAGTCATTTGACGAGTCAAAACCGAGCAGGGAATCGATTTCGTCCTGGTTGAGAACCCGTTCGGTCGTTCCGGCAGCTTGATCCTTGTTTTCGTCCAACATGGACGCCCATTCGGCCGCAGCAGCGTCGTCAGCGCCAGCCGGAGCAGCAGCTTGAGCAGGAGCAGCATCAGCAGCGGCAGGCGCTTCGGGCTTGTCCGAAACGTCTTCCATTTTCACTTCGTCAGCGTCTCCGCCCATATCAAGTCACCATCACTGAATGATCATTTCCCGGAAAAGTACGCTCTTCACCTTGATGGGCTCTGCTGCAAGATTGACCCGGCGCAGGAGTTCCTCCTTCAGGCGGAACATCGCAGCCGAACCACTGAGATCCTCAATCCTCAACTCTCGAAGATAGGTCTGAAGTTGGTCGACAACCCGTGGCATTACAGGTTCAAGGTCCGCGGTTGCCGCTTCATCCGTGCCTTCTTCCAGCTCAAGCGACACCGCGAGCTTCAAAAAGACTGGCTTTCCGTCGCTCGAAGCAACGTTTACAAGAATGTCAGGCACTTCGAAGAAGACAGGGTGGTGCTCTGCCGCAGCCGCCGGGGCTTCGCCATGTGCACCGGCTTCACCGCCCTCCGCAACCACCTCTTCGCCGCCGGTGAACAGGAAGAAATAGACGCCTCCTGCAATCAGCAGCAAAAGGACTGGCGCCACGACAAACATCAGCGTTTTCTTGTTTGTCAGGAACGCAAATCGGCCCTTCGGCTTTGCCGCTTCAGCACCTTCAGCGCCTTCAGGCACCTCGCCGTCAGCCTTGGACTTGTCCGCTTCTTTATCGCTAGCCATGACTGGCCCACCACTCCGTATACTGATTACTTACCTTTCCGGTCGCTCAAAATGCACCCCTCCTGGTTAAATTTCGGTTCGCGCAAGGCAGATTCTGCCGGGCAACTTCCGTCCTCTTAACAACAGGTTACCCGGCAAGCATGGGGCTTTGCTTGAGATTCCTCTGTGGCACAGCCCCTGCAGTGAATGTTTGCGGCATCCTGCGATCATGCAGGTGCCAGCGGAGTGGTGGCCGCAATGCAAAATTCGTTGCTCGTCGGTTTGACGGCGCAAATGACGCTGCGCCGAAACATGGAAATAGTTTCGAACAACCTTGCAAACGTCTCAACGACGGGGTTCAAGCGGGAAGCCCCAGCGTTCGAAGAATTGCTGGTACCGGTCGAATCCGACCAAGGCTCGCCGAGCGAAATCTCGTTCGTTCGGGACTGGGGTGTCGTCCGCGACATGACCAATGGTCCGCTTCTTCAGACAGAAGCCCCCCTTGATGTGGCGGTCGAAGGCGAAGGCTTTCTGGTTGTCCGAACGCCAGATGGCGAACGCTACACACGCGATGGACACTTCAAGCTGGACGCTTCCGGCAAAATCGTCACGTCAGACGATTTTCCTGTGCTGTCGGACGGCGGTGAGATCACCGTGCCGCCCGGCCAGACTTCGATCAAGATCGCAGCAGACGGCACTGTTTCCACAGCTCAGGGCACTGTCGGCAAATTCCGTCTTGTCACCCTGCCCCAGGCATCTCTGCGCAAGGAAGGCGCGAATCTCTACACATCGACCGAACAGGCTTCGCCAGCATCAAGGGCCCGTCTCGTCCAGGGCGCCATCGAGCGTTCGAACGTCGAACCGGTCGTCGAAATGACCAGAATGATCGAAATCACGCGTGCTTACCAGCACTCGACCGAAACGCTGAACGCAACCGATGATCTCATCCGTCGCGCTGTTCAGCGGCTTGGCGAAGTAAAAGTTTAAAGGGAAGTAAAATCATGAGATCGCTCGCAATCGCATCATCCGGCATGCTGGCCCAGCAGCTGAATGTCGATGTCATCTCGAACAACATCGCAAACATGAACACCACCGGGTTCAAGCGCCAGCGCGCGGAATTCCAGGACATGCTCTACCAGACTCTGGAACGCATGGGCGTGAGCTCATCCGACCAGAACACCTTGATCCCGACGGGCATTCAGGTTGGTTCAGGCGTGCGGACAGCATCGGTCTACCGCGTCATGGGCCAGGGCAACATGCAGCCCACGGAAAACACATATGACCTCGCCATCGAGGGTCAGGGTTTCTTTCGCGTACGCATGCCATCCGGAGAAACAGCCTATACGCGGGCTGGCGCATTCAGTCTGAATGCCAGCGGCCAGGTTGTGACGAGTGATGGCTACACCGTGGAACCCGGAATTACGGTTCCCAATGGCACGGTACAGGTCACAATCAATCAGCAAGGCCAGGTCTTTGCCAAGATTGCAGGCTCGACGACCGACACGAACATTGGCCAGCTCGATCTTGCTGCATTTGCAAACGAGGCCGGACTCGACGCTCAGGGATCAAATCTCTTTCTTGAAACGACAGCCTCAGGTACCGCCCAGGTTGGAACGCCGGGATCCACCGGGTACGGCACACTGCGCCAGGGTTATCTTGAACTGTCAAACGTCAATGCCGTTCAGGAAATCACATCGCTGATCACGGCTCAACGCGCATATGAAATGAATTCGAAAGTCATAACGGCATCAGACGAAATGATGCAGATGACGTCACGCTTGTCTCGCTCGTAATTCACGAGGTAAACTGAAATGCGAATACTCTTGTCAACGTTCCTCTCGCTTTCCGTCGCTGGAAATTGCCTTGCGGCAACGACTGTTACAGCAGACGCAGTGCAAGCGCGCATTGCCAATGCAATTGCCGCGCGCGCGCCTGCACCGGGCCGCTACCAGATCACGCTGTCGGATTCTGATTTTCATCTCCAGCTACCGGGCACGACTGGAGAAATCTGGCAGATCGCAAACCTGACTTACAGTCCCGCCCAGCAGTCGTTTCAGGCGACGCTGAGTTTCATCAACGATCTCGGAAATGCCGAATATGCAAGCATCACCGGATCAGCCTACCCTGTTGTAGGGGTACCCGCACTTTCGCATGATATTCCTGCAGGTGAAGCAGTCACACAAAATGACATCACAAGCATTGAAGTTCCATCCGCTCGAATGGGTTCAACGCTTGTCACATCGGCAGACACACTCGTGGGCCAGATTGCGCGCCGCAACCTGCAGGCCAACACCCCACTATTCACCTTCGATCTCGCGAAGCCTGTCCTGATAAAAAAAGGCGAACTCCTGACGATCACGTTCGAGCTGCCCGGCATCCAGTTGTCGGCGCAGGCCCAGGCGATGAGCAATGCCGCCAGGGGCGACGTCATAACAGTGATGAATACGACATCGAAGCGCATGATTGAGGCCCGGATTACTGGACCAGGAACCGCCGTCATTACAACGCCCGGCACAACGCTCGCGGCCGGCAAATGAAGAGTAGAACAATGAAAAACATCTCGATCCTTGCAATGACACTTGTGGCAGCGTCAGTGAGCGCGTGCACCACTGTTGACCGGCTCAACACCGTTGGCCAGGCGCCGACAATGACCCCGATCATCGACCCACGAGACCGCAATGGCGACCGCGTCATCACGATGCCGATGCCGCATCAGGAGCCAACAGTACATCAGGTAAATTCACTGTGGGCTGCGGGCTCTCGCTCCTTCTTCAAGGATCAGCGTGCGTCAAAAATCGGCGACATTGTGACCGTCATGATCGATATCGCCGACAAGGCTGAGGTTTCAAACCAGACGACCCGTACGCGCAAGGCTGATGAGTCAGCAAGTATCAACAACCTGCTTGGCTTCGAAACCACACTGGGACAGAAGCTGTTGCCCAAGGGCTATGCCCCGGACACCGCAATCGACCTGGGGTCCGATACGTCAACTGCTGGACAGGGTTCCGTGAATCGCAAGGAGAAGGTTGAGTTGACCGTCGCCGCAGTAGTGACGCAGGTCCTGCCAAACGGCAATCTCGTGATTGAAGGACACCAGGAAGTCCGCGTGAATTTCGAATTGCGGGATTTGTCTGTGTCTGGAATTATCCGTCCGGAAGACATCAGCTACACCAACGAAATCAAGCACACACAAATTGCAGAAGCCAGAATCTCGTACGGCGGACGCGGACAACTGACGGACATGCAGCAGCCCAGATACGGCCAGCAGATCGTTGATATTCTTTTCCCGTTCTAATACCGCCACCACCGGTTTGGATCAGGATAAAAAGGCCGGGAGCGCTCCCGGCCTTTTCTTTTTGCAGCACCTCCGGTGCTAGTCGTCGCGATAAACGCGTTCGCGCTTTTCATGACGCTCCTGCGCTTCTATGCTCAGCGTCGCAATCGGCCGAGCTTCCAGTCGGCGAAGACTGATCGGATCTCCAGTGTCTTCACAGAACCCGTAGGTTCCTTCTTCAATCCGCCTCAGGGCTGAATCGATTTTGGAAATAAGCTTGCGCTGGCGATCACGCGTGCGCAGCTCGTTGGCTCGCTCGGCCTCTGTCGACGCCCGGTCTGCCAGATCCGCATGCGAAAGCGTTTCTTGCGCAAGATTGGTCAGGGTCTCCTTCGACTCCCGAAGAATCTCTTCTTTCCATTTTATCAGGCGCCTGCGGAAATATTCCCGCTGGCGCTCATTCATAAATGGCTCATCTTCTGACGGCCGGTAGTCAGGCGACAGAACTACGCCCATGAACCCTTCTCCTCCCCGTAACTCGGAAGCAGCAAAACGCGGCGGAATATATGAGCCTGACCCGGCCACAGCAACAGAAGAAATCACTAAGGAAATGCAGGAATTTCAAATAAGGTAAGCAGTACCCTGAGCTACTGTGCACCTGCAAAATTGAGCTTTGCGAGTTCTACGCGGGCCCGCAAATCAATTTCATCCATAACCTGGGACAGGTTGGGGTCAATGAAGTCCTCACGCCGGGCATTCACCAGCGAAAGCAGGCGCTGAAGGGTTCCACGGCTTACCTGGCCCTCGATCAGGCCCACACGGACCTCATCCAGCAGATCCAGCATGTCACGGCCCCTGCGAGCAGCTTTCGCTCGTTGGCTGAGTGGATCTGGCATCTCCTGCAATGCGATCAGGGCGTCGACACCTGAAAGAGGTCTGGTCCCGGACACAGAGGTCGCGGGCTTGCTGTCTTCGGCAAAAGTTGGCGCAAACGCGGCACCGGACGACGTCGCAGCGCGCGCCCGCGCCATGCGCGTATTGTCGATTGGCCTGGAACCGTCGACTTTCATCACCTGAACGATACCCTTCTGGCGTGTTGCCCGAGTTAAATCGAACTTAAACATGCCCGACTGCGGTTAAGATGGGCTGAAAACGCCGGGCATTTTTTGCCGTTCGAACTGAACAATCGTCTTTACGTTCACTTGCGAGAAAGCAAAATCAATGAGTTAGAACCCGTTTTGCGGTGGCACGATGCTCGCTTTGGGACTCGACAGCACTTGCGCTCAGAACGAGACCAGAGAAGTACAGAAACATGCACCGTTTTCTTTCGATCCTGGCAGGATTAAGCCTCATGGCCGCAGCGGCCCCCGGCGTTTACGCCTATTCGCGGATCAAGGACATCACTGACATTGAAGGTGTTCGTGACAACCTTCTCGTCGGATATGGCCTTGTCGTCGGTTTGAACGGCACCGGTGACAGTTTGCGCAACGCACCCGGTACCCAGCAAAGCCTGCAAGCCATGCTGGAGCGCTTGGGAATCAACACGCGCGGTACCAACATTTCGAGCGGCAACGTCGCTGCAGTGATGGTAACTGCGAATCTGCCAGCCTTTTCAACTCAGGGCAACAAGATCGACGTCACCGTCAGCGCGCTTGGCGACGCCAAGAATCTTCAGGGCGGCACTTTGCTGGTCACCCCTCTCGTTGGCGCAGACGGTAATGTTTATGCGATCTCCCAAGGTCAGATCACCATCAATGGCTTTTCGGCACAGGGTCAGGCCTCCTCGGTGACAAAAGGTGTACCGACGTCCGGCAGGATTGCTTCCGGCGCCATAGTTGAACGCGAGATCCAGTTCGATCTGGCCTCAATGAAGACGCTGCGCCTTTCATTGCGAAACCCCGACTTTACGACGGCAAGGCGCGTGACAGACGCAATCAATTCATTCATTGGCAGCGGCGTGGCCGTAGCAGACGATCCCGCAACAGTCCGCGTGACCGTACCAGATTCAAGCCGCGGCAACATGGTATCGCTCCTCACCGACATCGAGCAGCTGCGCGTTGAGCCAGATCTGCCAGCCAAGGTTGTGATTGATGAGGCTTCGGGAATCATAGTGATGGGATCCGATGTTCGCATTTCTTCTGTGGCCATTGCACAAGGCAACCTGACCATCCGTGTCACTGAAATGCCTGAAGTCACCCAGCCCGAACCGTTCAGCCAGGGCGAAACGACAATTGTTCCCCGCACGGACATTCAGATCGAAGAGCCTGCCGATCGCAAGATCGCCGTCATGAAATCCGGCATCAGCCTTCAGCAGCTCGTCAACGGCCTGAACTCGCTCGGCGTCAGCCCGCGCGACATGATTGCAATCCTTCAGACTATAAAAACCGCTGGCGCACTTCAGGCCGAAATCGAGGTCATGTAACGTGAGCAATCTCGCAATCGACCTTGCAAACTTTCAGCAAACCGCACCGCACCTGCCAGGTACGGCCTCGCGCAAACTGGAAGCGGCGTCAAAGGATTTCGAAAGCGTGTTCCTTTCCCAGATGCTTCAGACCGTGTGGGACACAGTACCCACTGACGGCGCCATGGGTGGCGGCATGGGAGAATCGGTATTTCGCTCGCTGATGATACAGGACATCGGCAAGCAGATGGCCCAGCAGGGCGGCATCGGTCTGGCATCGAACGTCAAGTCTGAACTGCTTCGCATGCAGGAGGGCAATCGCAAATGAGCACGGGCCATTCAAAAGCCGAAGAGCTGATTGCTCTGACCACGAGGCTTGCAGCACTCATTGAAGATGACGTCACCACGTTGAAGGGCAAGCGCCCGGCAATGCTGGCCAAGAACGAAGCCGACCGCGCGACAGCCATGCCGTTGTACGGCAAGGCAACAGCGGACTTTCGCTCTCCGACTGCCATCTCGGTACTCCCACCCGCGACTCAAACACGGCTGAAGACGGCGACCGCCAGACTGCACGCCGCCATCAAGGAACAGACCCGGCTGTTGATCCGGTTCCGCCACGTCACGGAAGGTCTGGTCAAGGCTGTGGCCGATGTCGTGGCCGCGCGTGAAACCCCGACGGCCTATGCCAAATCCGGGGCGTTCGCGAGATCCAACGCCTCGCAACGCGCAACCGCGATGACCCTGAACCAGGCCGTTTGATCAGAAATTACTTCCCAAGAGTACCAAGCGCTGCGCTGTAGGAATTCAGCGCACGCTGATTGACCGGTCCCAATTGCTTGAGGGACGTATGCGTCAGCGTCATGTAAGCGGTCTTGATCACTTCCATGGCCGTACCCAGTTGATATGTAATCGTGTTGGCCTTGAGCTTGTCTGCGATCGCCAGATCGGACTTCAGGCCAAGCGCAAACGATTTCAGGGACCCGGCTGTCGCCGCACTCTTTTTCACGTTGTCGAGCTTCTGCGGTTCGATACCGAGGCCCGCAAGCGCGTCCAGCCCCGCGCTGCCTGCAATGAGTTCAATGACGTTGCTTTCCTTGGCGGATATCTTGATGCCGTCGCCACCGGTACGGCTTACTTCCGCGCTGCCCTTCAGCAGCAGCAGGTTGCTCACCTTGCGTGACAGCGATCGCATGGTCTCGCCAGCATCCACAGTAATCTTGAATTTTGGTCCATCATTGATCTTGATGAAGAAATTGTCGCCAGCGCGAATGCTGGAACCGGAAATCAGCGAGCGCGCATCGTCAAACGCTATCTGACCGCGCGGCAAGCCCAGCGTGTCGAGCACGGACGAGCCTTGGGCATCAACGGAAATGGATCGCGCAACGCTTGATCCGGCTGAACTTTCAAATTGTCGGGTCCAGACGGTGTTGCCGCCGGAATCAAGTTTGCGAACAAACGCATCAAATCCTTCCGACGAACTTGTGCCACTCAGGTTGCCACTCGTCGAACCCGCGAGATAAACCTCGCCATTGTTCACTGCAAGCCCAAGTCCGCTTTCCTGCCCGGTCGTCCCAACATAGGTAGTATAGAGAGCACTGCTGCTGGTACCCGCATCCGAAATCTTTGTGACAAAGCCGTCTGCATCGCCAGAATGCGCCGTCACGATGGAAGCCTGGCCTCCCGCATCAAGAGATGCGTTGGTCGTCGATCCGGCCGCATAGATGGACGAACCGTCAATTACCAGCGAGCTGAGGCTGCCCTGCCCCAACACACCCAGGCTCATCTCCCAGATCGCCGCCGAAGTTCCGTCAGCAACACTGAGCTTGCGTACCGTTGCCACGCCACTTTCGACCGTGCCAAGCACGGCGTTTCCGCTTCCGTCGAGCGCAAGTGCCATGGCCCGATCATCGCCGGTGCCACCGAACTGCCGCACCCACTCCAGCGCGCCGGCCGTTGTCAACTTCATCAGATAGGCATCCGTGCCGCCACTTTGCGTAAGCGCCGAACTCATCGATGATTTTGTCTGTCCTGCAACAAGCAATGAACCGTCCGAAGCAAAGGCAATCGCGTTCGCCTGGTCATCCAGCAGGGGCGATATCTGTCTGGTGAACAGTTCCTTGCCTGTCGAATCGTACTTGGAAACAAAACTATCCTCCCCACCACCGACCGAAGTCGACGCCAGATGGTCTGTCACCTTTCCTGCAATGGCCACGTTGCCGTTCGCATCCACCGCAACCGAATATCCGGTCGCACTTTTCGCCGAACCAAGCATACGGCTCCAGATCAGCTGCCCTGCTGCATCGTATTTGCGCAGGTACACATCCTGCGAACCCTGAACAATGCCATTGTCGATTTCATCCGTCGCAGAGCCAACCGCAAAAACATTGCCCGAGCTGTCCGTTGCCGTGCCGCGGACATCTGCGACGCCTTTGCTTGCAGTGATCTTCCTTGTAAAATTTGTTTCAGCAGCGCCGCCATCATCAGTTAGCTTGACGAGCTGTCCTGCCTGCGTCGTGCCCGTTCCCGCCACACCACCCAGATAGATCGCAGGCTTCGTCGTGTCAGCCGCAAAGCTCACGCGTTCGGTGGCAACCGTCTGAACCGCAAGGCCAAATCGCTTGGGATCAGTTTCCGTCTTGCCGGGCACCGTCGCTTTCGTGAATCGCGTTATCGCACCTGCCGCCTCAAGCTTCCCGTTCATGTAGGAAATCAGGTTGTCGACGGAAAGATCGCCTGCAACTTCCGACAGATCCATCGCAACGCTGATGTCGCCGGCGCTTTTGCCAATCGTGACCGTGAATTTTTCGCTGCCCGTCAGGCCTGAAACAGGGTTGGTGGATGCACCGCTGACAATCGTCGGGGCTGTATACAATGAAGGTGACCGGGGCTTGCGATAGCCACTGTCAATGTTTGAAACCTTGTCGCCCAGCATCATCGTCAGGTCTTCAAAGCCCTTGTCAGTCAGGAAGGACTTGATTTCTGAAAGTCCAGCTTGAAATCGTTTGCTCAGCGCACTGCGTTCACCGGAAGGCGTTGCTGCATCAGCGGCCCGGTTCGCAAGCGCATTCAGCCGTGAGAGTCCCGTGTAGATCGCGAACAGCTTTTTGTGATCGGAAGCAACCCCAATCTTGTTGAATTCGCTGTCCCGTGTGTCCACAAAGGAAGCAGCGCTCAGCGCATCGCGAAGTTTTGCAATATCGGTTGTCAGAGTCGGTTTTTGGGCCCACGGCGCATAGAGCGCCGATGGCGGCGGCGCTGTCTTGTTGGCAGCGCTTGATGTGGTCGTTTTGGGCTGCGCCTTGGCAGCGTAATAGCTGTTGAGCACCGAGTAGTCGAACCCGGATGAACTGCTGCCTGAAAAGAGACCGAATAGGTTGCCCATAAGGCGGTCATTGTCGCGCGGTATGGCTTAACGCGGTGCTACCGCTTTGCTCGATGCAAGTGCAGTATCAACCTTTCGGTTACCCAATCTTAACGCTTTGAACATCATTTCCCCGCCACGCAGCATCGTCACGAGCACCGCGCGACGGCTTTCACTCCTGGCCTTTGAAATGAAGGCCCGGAGTTGGGCGACACTCGAGACTGGCTTCTGGTCGATTTGCGTGATCACATCGTCCGGGCGAACGTCTGCTTCTGCCCCCGGCGAACCGGCCGCAATATCAAGCACCAGCAACGCATTTACCGAGGTACCGAGCCCCTGTCGGCTTCGCGTTTGCGGGCTGAGCGGTTGCGTGCTCAGCCCAAGAAGTTGCTCGAAGCGACCATCTCCTGCTGCGTGCGTAGCCACATTCTGCTCTGAGCCATTCGCCTTTCCCGATACGCGCACACTGATTTGTTGTGTAGCGCCCTTTCGGATCATGCTGACGACAAGCACCCGTCCGATATCGGCCTCAGCCACGGCCTTCTGCATTGACCGGGAGTCGGGCACCACTTTTCCATCGATCTTCGTAATAATGTCGCCTGGAATGATACCGGCAACGGCAGCAGGTCCGGATGGCGTGACGTTGCCAACCAGCGCCCCGCCCACCGACGTTTGCGAAAAAGCCGCAGCAAGGTCGGGTGTCAGGTCCTGAACATTGGCGCCGATCCAGCCGCGTCGCACGCGACCGGACCTGCGCAACTGCGCAAGCACAAACTTCACCGTATTCGACGGGATGGCAAAGCTGACACCGGCCGATCCGCCATTGGGTGAAATCAGCGATGAATTGACGCCAACCACATTTCCATCGAGGTCAAACAGCGGCCCGCCTGAACTGCCACGGTTGATCGCAACATCTGTCTGGATGAAATCGTCATAGGCATCGGTATCCAGCTGCCGGTTGCGGGCCGAAATGATGCCTGCAGACACACTGCCACCCAGCCCGAACGGGTTGCCGATAGCAAGCACCCACTCGCCCGCCTGCGCCGCATCGGAATCGCCGAGCACAAGCGCAACCAGTTGCTTGTCCGCCGCGATCCGCAACAGCGCCAGGTCGCTTTTCGGGTCACTGCCCTCAAGGCGCGCGACGCGGCGGCTGCCGTCGGAAAAACCGACATAGATCTCGCGTGCCCCCTCAACGACGTGATTGTTCGTGACAACCAGTCCCGAACTGTCAACGACGAAGCCCGAGCCCTGCACCCGGCTGTCCTGTCCGTCAGCGCCTCGCGGACGAACAACCCCGATGTTCACGACGGACGGCGACAGGCGCTGCACAAGATCCGATAGGCCATCCGGCAATGGGCGCGCGTGCGCGGGCATCAGGAACACCCACAGCAATCCGGTCAGCCCAACAACGCGAAAAGCCTGCTTCAATGTCAATGACACGCCAAAACCCGAGCCTGAAAACGAAACAGCGCCAACCTCTTGATCAGCGCTGTTTGAGGTAAAGTTTCGGTTTACGGCAAAGTCTAGCGGCCGCCGGACTGTCCCTTTTGGAAGTATTTGAAGAACGGACTCTCGGGAGAAATCACAAGTGTCGTATTGTTGCCACCCATCGATTGCTCATACGCCTGAAGCGAGCGATAGAACTCGAAAAACTCCGGGTCACGGCCATAGGCGTCGCCCAGAACCCGGTTGCGCTCGGCATCACCTTCACCACGCAGGATTTCAGACTGCCGCGTTGCGGTCGCCTTGATGATCGTCACTTGCTTGTCAGCAGCCGATTTGATCGTCTGCGCTTCCTCGTCACCGGTTGCGCGATAGCCTGCGGCTTCGCGCTGGCGTTCGGTTTGCATTCGGCCGAAGACGGACTCAAGGTTTTCCTTTGGCAGATCTGCGCGACGGATCCGCACATCCACAATCTCGATCCCGAGCACTTTCGCCTGGTCGCGCATCTGGTCGCGGATCGAAGTCATGAGCTTCTGGCGCTCGGCGGACAGCAACGAGGCGAAGGGCCGTTGACCCAAAACACCACGCAGGCTTGAGCTGAGCATCGATGACAGTCGTTGCTGGGCAAGCGCGTCTGTGCGCAGCGATTGGTAATAGCGCAACGGGTCAGAAATCTTGTAGCGCGCAAAGGCATCTACCACGATGCGGCGACGGTCAGATGCAATCACTTCTTCCGGATCCGCATCGAGCTCGAGGATTCGCTTGTCCATATAGATCACGTTCTGGATGAACGGAATCTTGAGCGCGAGGCCGGGCTCGCGCACAACGCGCTTCCATTCACCAAATTGGGTGACCAGCGCCTGTTCGGTCTGCTGAACGATGAAGACAGAATTGAAGGCAACGAAGATCAATCCGCCCAGTACGAAAACCATGACACCGAGAGATTTGCGCATGCTCAGTTCGCTCCCGGTGCGGTGACTTCAGGACTTTGCGTACGTCGCAGTTCAGGCACCGGCATGGGCAGGTACTGAACAACTCCGTTCTTGTTCTCGATCACGATCTTGTTGGTGGCACCTAGAACTTTCTGCATCGTTTCCAGATACATGCGTTCGCGCGTCACCAGTCTGGAGTTCTTGTACTGCTCCAGAATGGACAGGAATCGTGCCGACTCGCCCTGCGACTCGGTCACAACTTTTTGCTTGTAGGCTTCTGCGTCCTGCACGATCTTTGCAGCTTCACCACGTGCCTGCGGCACGATCGTATTCTGGTAACGCTGCGCTTCATTGCGCCGCTTTTCCTGGTCGGCGCGCGCGGCCTGCACGTCCCGGAATGCATCAATGACCTGCACCGGCGGATCCACTTTCAGCAACTGGACACGTGTGACCGTTACACCGGCGTCGTAGGCATCCAGCGTACGCTGCATCAGTTTTTGCACTTCCTGCTGGACAATGACACGGCCTTCCGTCTGCACGGTCTCGATCTTGTTGTTGCCAACAACTTCGCGCATTGCGCTTTCAGCAACCGCCTTGATTGTGTTCTGAACATCCTTCACCGCAAAAAGATACTTCTCTGCGTCCGCCACTTTCCAGAACACGTCAAAATCGAGATCGACCACGTTCTCGTCGCCGGTCAGCATGATGCTTTCCGCAGAGATGTCGATCGAAGGTGCCTGGGAATCATCATTCTCTTTCAGGAAGCCGACATGCATCTGGTTCTGCGATTCCACGTTCGGCCGCAGCACCACTTCGATGGGATACGGAAACCTGAAATGCAGGCCGGGGCCAAGCGTGTCGACTTTCGCGCCAAACCGCATGACGACGCCTTGCTCTGCCGGTTGGATGGAATAGACACCCGTCAGAAACCACAAAAATAATGCGGCAATTCCGATGCCACCTATCATCACCGCGTTCGGCGCCTGATGGGGAAACCAGCGGCGCAAATATTCGAGCAGCCGCTTCCACAATTCCTCGAGATCTGGTGGGCGCATGTTCGGCCCCTTGGGGCCACCACCACCGCCGTTTGACGGGCCCTGTCCCCACGGACCACGTCCGCCGCCTCCGGGAGGCCAGCCTCCGCCTTTATTGTCATTCCAAGGCATGTTGTTCTTTCATCTCCCTGGCCGGTGAGGTGGTACACCCGATAAGCAACGGGTTTGCGACGTAAACACGCGTCCCCGACAGCACATCCAGTTACTACGAATCACTCGACACAAACCACAATGGATGTACCGTCCATCACGGTTTATAAGTTCCTAAAGCCTGTTCGCGCAACGCAAGTCGCGTCCCCCTGCCGCACACTGGCGTCTTCCTTAGATGGAGCGTCCGCGCAATGCTTCAAGGGCCCGATTTTACTGAGTAATCTGATGTCACCAATAACAACTGATCGCATCCTTGCCGCTTTGAAGTTGATCAACGATCCGAACAGGAATTCGGACGTGGTGTCACTGGGTTTGATCCAGGGACTGACGCTCAAGGACGGACACGTCACATTTGCCGTTGAAGTCGATCCCAGCGAAGGCCACGCGAAAGAGCCCCTACGGCAGGCTTGCGAGAAAGCCGTACTGGCGCTGCCCGGTGTGCGCTCTGTGACTGCAGTCCTAACAGCCCACAGGGCGCAGGCCAAGCCTTCAACACCCCCAAAACATGCTGCTCCGACAAATGAGCGTCGTAGCCCTAAAGGGGTAGATGCGATCATTGCTGTCGCGAGCGGCAAGGGCGGCGTCGGAAAATCGACAGTGGCCGTCAATCTCGCCATCGCGTTGCACCGACTTGGCTACAAGACCGGCCTGCTGGACGCTGACATTTATGGTCCCTCGGTTCCCCGCATGCTCGGTTTGACGGGAAAGCCCACGTCAAAGGACGGAAAAATACTGCAGCCGATGCAAGCCTGGGGCCTGAAGGCGATGTCGATCGGCTCGATGATCAGTGATGACCAGCCGATGATCTGGCGCGGCCCCATGGTGATGACAGCGCTGACACAACTTCTGTATGACGTTGAGTGGGCACCGCTCGACATTTTGGTTGTCGACATGCCACCAGGCACTGGTGACGCCCAACTGACACTTGCCCAACGTGTCCCCCTGGCGGGAGCAATCATCGTTTCAACGCCCCAGGACATTGCGCTGATTGACGCGCGCAAGGGGCTTGCCATGTTTCAGCGCACGCACGTGCCGGTCCTCGGCATTGTTGAAAACATGAGCACGTTTGTCTGCCCGAACTGTGGCCACGAGTCCCACATCTTTGGTCACGGCGGTGCGCGCGAGACCGCCGCATCAATCGGTTGCGATTTCCTGGGTGAAATTCCGCTTCATATTTCGATCCGCGAAACTTCTGATGCGGGGACACCAATCGTTGGCGCACAGGTTCAGCCGCCACAGGCACAGGCATTCATGGAACTGGCTGCAAAGGTCGCCGCAAAGCTGAAAGCCGGCACGAGCAAGCCGGGACCGCGCATCTCGATGGAATAAGAATGGCCAGAGCTTTTGGCTCTGGCCCGTGAATCCTTGAAACCCAAAGCAGGTTCGCTTATGGGCGACCCTTCTGCAGCGTTGCCTTCAGCTTGCCGGCTGGCGTGGTCACTTCCCAGCTGTCGCCAACAGCCTTGGCGCCCGGGAACGGTGCGCACTGCTTGGCCTCGGCAGGCGTCGCCGGTGCAGGTTCGGTTTGCGAGAAGCAGAGGTTGGCACCTTCCATGGACCACGTGCCTTTCACTTCCTTGCCATCGGCAAACTTGCGAACGACCTTGTGATCGGCATCGTAGTAGACGCGACCAACTTCCTTGCCATCCGGACCAGCAATGACGACCGTGTTGCCATAGCGGCTGGCCATCGGATCATCGGCGGCAAGCGCCAGCGATGCACTCATCGCGGCAACTGCGAAACCTGCCAAAATGCGCTTCATGATTGTCTTCCCTTGATATCTTTGAATGAAGTCCGGCTCAGGACCGCCACGGATTTAGTCGAAGCCGGAACGTCAGACAAGTGAACAGAATGTAGGATGCGTCACGAAAATCACTTGCATGCGTCCTTCGCCACAACTCACACGTGATGGTTGAATTGCGCTTGCAGCAATTCAGCTTTCAGGAAGCAACAATTGCACCCAGGGCAAGCGCTCATCCGGGAACGCTTCGCCCGTCGGAGCGAACAGGTCAGGTTGATCGAACGCACCGACATGAAAATGCAGCTCGGTCGGCCAGCGCTCGCCTTCATAGGTCAGCGTCGCCCCGCACACAGCGCAGAACCCGCGCTTCACGCCTGGCGACGAAACATACTGCGCAAGCTGTCCCCGAACGAATGTGACGTTCCCGCGCTCGTACCCCGCGAAGGCGGAAACCGGCGCGCCCGTATGCTTGCGGCAAGAGTGGCAATGGCAATAGGCCGTCCATTTGGGCGGCCCGGAAACTTCAAACCGGACCTTGCCACACAGACAGCCGCCTGCATGGATTTCCATCACCAGCCAGAATAATTGAGCTTCAGACCTGGACGCGGCCACTGAGTCTCGATCAGTTTTCCGGTCGCCGAAAGACAGACCGACGCCGTCTTCATGTCTTTGCCGCCAAAACAGATATTCGTCACCAGCGGATCGGCAAACGGCGTCTGCTCGTAGCTGCCATCTGGCGCGATCGACGTGATGCCACCGGTGGGGAACGCAATCGTTGCCACGCAAACACGACCATTGGCTTCGACAGCCAGTGAATCAAACAACTGCAGGCCAGGCAAACCGGCGACGCACTCGCCGTTCAGCGGCCCCGTGCGCGGCGCAAGCACACCTGGCGACGTGATATCGAACCTCATCAGGCGCCCTTCCATCGTCTGCGCCACATACAGCGTATTTTCATCAGGCGACAGGCCGCAGCCATTCGGGTTCATGATCGGAAACACGACTTCCTTGATCAACTTTCCGTCCGGCTTGGCATAGTACACCGCACCACGATCATGCAGGCGGCCATAGCTCTTGCCGAGGTCCGTGAAATAGAACCCACCCTGCTTGTCGAACACGAGGTCGTTCGGACCGCTGAATTTCAACCCGTCGCAAGCCTCATAAATCCGTTCGAATTTGCCGGTCTTCAGGTCAACACGTTCGATGCGGCCGCCGGAATAGTCATGTGGCTTGTCGCCAGGGATCAGAAGTCCACCAGCCTCGTGCCACTCGAACCCGCCATTGTTGGTGACATAAACGGCGCCGTCCGGACCGAGTGCCGCGCCGTTCGGACCGCCGCCGAGCGTGGCGATGACTTCAGTCTTGCCGTTCCAGACGCGCGTCAGCGTCTGCCGCGCGATTTCCACCAGCACGATGCTGCCGTCCGGCATCGCAATCGGCCCTTCGGGAAATCTCAAACCACTCGCGAGTTCACGCACGCTCATGAGGCTCATCCTTTCGATCCAGAATTATGAAACTATAGCCGATCGGCCGATCCGCTGAAGGGGGAAATACGCCAACCACGGTCTCTTTCCATTGCGCCCTGTCAAGCGCCGGAAAAAATGTGTCACCCGGAACATTGCCATGCACCGAAGTCAGATAAATTCGGCCAGTCACAGGCAACGCAAACTTGTAGAGCTCAGCCCCACCGATAATCATGATCTCTTCCGGCTGCTCGCCCGCAGCCACGTCAAGTCCCACTTCAAGGGATGCCACGACCACCCCACCCTCGGCGAGGTAGTCATTCTGCCGGGTCACTACGATATTGGTCCGGCCGGGCAGCGGGCGCTTCGGGAGACTCTCCCACGTCTTGCGACCCATGATCAGCGGCCGACCTGCCGTGCGCGCCTTGAACCACTTCATGTCCTCTGGGATCCGCCACGGCAACCCGCCGTCACGCCCGATGACACCATTCTCGGCAACGGCCACGACCATGGCGATCACTGGCGGCTTCATGCGCGCCCCAGCTTCTGCAGCGCGTCACCTGTCAGGCGGAAGATCGTCCACTCCTCCAGCGGCACCGCACCCAGAGATTTGTAGAATTCGATTGAAGGCTTGTTCCAGTCGAGCACCGACCACTCGACGCGCGCGCAACCTTCCGTCAGCGCGCGGCGAGCGAGATTGACCAGCAGCGCTTTGCCGATCCCGTGGCCACGAAACGCGGGCTTCACGAACAGGTCTTCAAGATAGATTCCGTGCCGCCCGCGAAAGGTTGAGAAATTGTAGAACCACAATGCAAACCCTGCAGGCTTGCCGTCCCACTCCGCGATGTCACAAAAAACGCGCGGCTGCGGCGCGAACAAGGCGCGCTCGATATCGTCCGGCGTCGCTATCACATCATCCAGCAGCTTCTCGTACTCAGCCAGGTCACGGATGAAAGCAAACACCTGTCCGGCGTCCGTCCTGGACGCAGGTCGGATGACAAGACGTTCGCTCACACAGCCACCGATGCAGCAATGTGCGGATGTGCGTTGTAACCCTCAAGCTTGAAGTCATCATACTTGAAGCCAAAGATGTCGGTGACCGCCGGCTTGATCGTCATCGCAGGCAGCGCGTTCGGCGCCCGCGTCATCTGCAATTCTGCCTGCTCGATGTGATTGAGATAAAGATGCGCGTCACCGAATGAATGGATGAACTCGCCAGGCTTCAGGCCCGTTACCTGCGCCACCATCATCAGCAGCAGCGCATAGGACGCGATGTTGAACGGCACGCCCAGGAAAATATCGGCCGACCGCTGGTAGAGCTGGCACGAGATCCGACCATTCGCAACATAGAACTGGAACAGGCAATGGCACGGTGGCAGCGCCATGCGGTCGACATCGGCAGGGTTCCAGGCCGTCACGATCAGACGGCGTGAATCCGGATTGCGCTTGATCTGCGCAATCAGGTTCGAGATCTGGTCGATCGTCCCGCCATCGCGCGCAGGCCACGACCGCCACTGGGCGCCATACACGGGCCCGAGATCGCCATTCCTGTCAGCCCACTCATCCCAGATCCGCACACCATTGTCCTGCAGATAGCGCACGTTCGTGTCGCCATTCAGGAACCACAGGAGTTCGTGCACGATCGATTTCAGGTGCAGCTTCTTGGTTGTCAGCATCGGGAAGCCGTCATCCAGATCAAAGCGCATCTGGTGTCCGAACACCGACAGCGTTCCCGTTCCTGTCCTGTCCTGCTTCTTCACGCCATGACGCAGCACGCGCTCCATCAGATCATGATATTGCCGCATCGGGATCAGCCTCCATTCACTCCACTTATTGTCATGGTCCGCGAAGGCGGGCCACCCACGACTTTGTTCCGCTCCGAGCCTCTCAACAGCTTTATATGAATCGCATCGTCATTTTCACACAAAAGCCCACGTTTGCGCCAATCCGCAGGACCTTCAATTTTTAACGCGAAGCGCCTATATAAGAACTGCCGGTTCGCCGGCTATGGCGATAAACGCGCGTGTAATAAACGGATCGGACCCGGGGGCGGTACCCGGCACCTCCACCACCTGCGCAGGACAGAACCCGAATCGGGGCCTGCTCGGCTGCTGGGGGTGAAATAGGATCGACGAACGCGTAAAGGCGTAGCTTTCGCTCGGCATGGTTCCGCCGTTATCGGGCTAATCGTACATGTGCCAACGATAATGAAATGGTACTCGCTGCCTAGCAGTAGGTAAGCGCGGCTCGGAGGGGCGCCGGGCAACAGAAGCCCCTCCACCTTTCATCAGATGTCGTCATTCCGGCCAGCGAAGCGCGAGCCGGAACCCAAGTGAGCGACTCACACCAGCTCCACCTACACCACCAACGTCAGCCTCCCGCCAACCGGCACCTTCGCCCACCGGTCAGCCAGCTCATCAATTGCCGAACGAACGGCCAGGATATCCTCAGCTGTCACCGTAAACGGCTCATCGCCGCGCGCCTCGCAGGTCGTGTGATACATCCCGATGACCTCAGCCGGATCAGGCCGCCCGCTCCAGCTGTCCGCCTGCATCGTCTCCACCAACCGCTCGACCGCTTCGCTGGTTTTTTCGGGCGCCATACGAAAGCCTGCACCTTCGCCATCAACCCGCCGGTGCAGGAACCCGCGTCGTGCCATCACTGTTTCGACCGCATGATGGAACATGTCGTGGAGAATGGGTGCCTGTTTCGGAACCATGGTCTCGACCCACTTGCCGTCCTGCAGGACCAGCATCGCATCGTACTTACCCGAACGCTTTTCAAAGATGACCTCAGCCATCGTGGCCCCTGGATTGGTTGAGCAAGCAAGGCGCCCACTCTAAAATTCACGCCTCGGAACCGCAAGACTCCAGCACCGCCCTCAATTTTACTTCGTCATTCCGGCGAAAGGCGAGGCCCAAGGGGTGAAGGCTGCGCTTCGTCTGGTGGTCCGATGGTGTTCCGAACCCTTGTTGCCTGTCGAGCAAGATCGGAATCTTACGCTGACCGGCGTACGTCACTAATTCTCAGACGCTAACCGATAGTGATTGCTTCGATCCGCTCACGACACACTCCCACGTCAGGCCGCACGATTCCGATTTGCCCATCGCAGCGTCCGCTCTTCCAAAGCTCGCCGCAAGCTTTGAGATTATAGCAAATGCAATATCCAACATATTGGCCCGTGTCGTCTTTTTCATCCAAACACCAAATCGGCTTGCCGTCCGGCGACGGTGGAACTTCGTGTTGCAGGCCGTCAACAATGCTCTGGGGTAAGCCGTGGTACTGCGCGTCGAGTGGGCGTATCGGTTGGTCAAGATCGGATCGACAGGCGACGAGGCTCAAGGCCAGTGTCACCAATGGAGCTAGGAATAGTTTGGATCTGGTAGGCAATGCGGCGCACTCGAATTCGGGTCCAAATAATGTGCACATTGTAGATTTGCGTGCATGTGTCGGCAAGCCGGTCACTCCACATGCGCCCGTAAAGTGCCAAGGCATACAGCCACCGCTTCCCGGCCTTTCAATTTACTTGGTCATCCCAGCGAATGCTGGGACCCAGGAGACGCATTGCGATATGCCCTGCAGCCCTTGGGTCCCGGACAGCAAGGCTCGTGTTCAACCGCCACGCGCTTGAACTCGCCTAGATTCCGGAATGACGATGTTGGGGAGAGGGCGGGACTTGTTTCAGATAGTTGCCGAAGTATTTCGACACTCGAACTTGCTTCATTCTAACCAACCCCTCCGCTCGCTAGACGGTCAGCGATCAAAACCTCTTCGTCCCATCTTCTCTCAAAACGGCAGATAACAATGCTTCCCGGTGGAAACTCCCAAGCTTCGTCTTGTGGATCGTAACCCGGATGAGCAAGGAGACGGAAGCGAAGGTCGCCCAACGGTTCGCCTTGCGCCGGGCGCCACGCATCAATTCCTTCATCTAGCAATTGAACGAAGAGCAGTTGAGTAGTCAAAATATCCTCTCAGAAGCACTCGATCCCGCCTCAATGTCACGCACGCACCCTCACCCCCTACACGCCTTCACAAACTGCCCAACCACAACCGCGTTGCGCCGCGTGTCCAGCAGGTGGAACTTGGAGTCCGGCGAGCGATAGGCCATGTCGTACCCTTGCACGAGCACGGTCCAGAACGCGTTGCGCGCCGACTGTTCGACCTCAAACGGCAGGCTTTCCTCCATGCCCTGGCTTTCAGGAAAATGAATCACGGCGTCGTACCGGAACACGACACTTGGCGCATGGAAATCAAGTCTAGCAACCTTCGACCTTTCGAGCCTCGTGGTGTCCCCATAAAACAGCGTCGTGATGCGGCCGCTGCCCGGCAGGCATTTTGAAAACATCACCGAGCCGTCGGTCTGCGGCACACCGTAAGTCAGCATCAGAAGCGGCGCCGGAGAATCCACCGCCTTGTCCGCAATCCACTTCAGCTCCGGATCTGCAGTCAATCCTGCAGGCCGCTCGACGCGTGCCGTCGAAAGCTGCACCAGCCCCCGGCTCTCGCAGACATTGACATGCGGATAGTGCACGACGGCGTTCGACGTGCGCACCTCGACCTCGTCGAGATCGCACGGGATTCCGTCTTCATCGGCCAGTAAAGTGAAGGCAACCTGCGGCGACCCAACGCCCCGCGCCGCGACCGGCTTGCCGTACTGCGAAACCGAAAGGATCGTGACCCGCGGATCATCGGACCGGATCGTGACAGGCATCTGGTGTCCGGCATTGGGTGATGCAGCAAAAGCCAGCGCAAGCCCCGCCACGATGGCTGCCAGAGACACAGCCCCCAGGATCAGTTTGTTCCGCAACCCGCGAACCATGAACATGCAGGTGACCTTTCACAACAGCGACACCCAAAACGCTACGCCGATCTCGCAGAACTGTGAAGGGATATTCCGATGTCCCTCCTCAGTAGCCCCATCACGGGCGTCAACAAAAATACTCAGTCATCCTGCTTGCAATGCGGCACGCAAGTGCCGCCTTGCGAGCGGGAACCATTCGGGGTGAGGAATGTCCGGAGATGACACACCACGAATGGATCCCGTCCGCACAGCACCGCTGCGCGATGCAGTGCGTACAGGATGACACGGGTGGAGAAACGAATACATCCCTCAGTAGCCAAACTGCGTCAATTTGTTCTCTTTATGTTCTTATCAATAAATGGCAGTTTTGAGCGCTGCAAAAGAAGCGCCTCGCATACGAAATGCACATCTCGTCAAAACGCAAAGACACCCCCCTTCTGTGTCTCACAAACCCACAAAAAATCCCACAACCCAGCCGAAAAAAGTGAGACACACTTTGTCTCATTGTCTCGCTCAAAAGAGGACTGAAACCGAGATGCGCTCAGCGTCGCGCAGCGATCTGGCGAAGGCCCAGCAATGCTGCAGCAAGCATGCACAGCGATCCGCCGATGGCGAGCGTCAGCGGCGCCCCGATCTGGTGCGATACCCAGCCCGCACCCAGCGCACTCAGCGGCATCATGCCGATGAAGGACATCACGTAATAGGCCATCACGCGCCCGCGCATTGCATCGTCGATCGTGCTCTGGATCAGCGTGTTGGTGGCGACCCCCATCGACATCATGCCGAAGCCCGCGGGCACCAGCAACACGATCGACAGCCAGATCACATCGGACTGCGAGAAGAGCGCCAGCGCGCCACCGAACAGCGCGGATGCAAAATAGGGAACGACCTTCAGCACCCTGTGCGGGAACCGCGATATGACGATCGCTCCGGTCAGGGCACCCGCACCCACCGCCGACATCAGATAGCCCAGCAGGTCCGAACTGCCATGCAGGATGTCCCGCGCAAAGACCGGCATCAGCGTCAGGTAGGACGTGCCAAACAGGCTGGATGTCGCCAGCAGCAAAAGCAAAGTGCGCGTCTCGGGGTGCGTGGTGACATAGGTGAAACCTTCGCGCAGGTCAGTCAGCGAATGGCTGGGCTGGCGCGGCGGTTGCGGCGTGACCTCCATCATCGAAAGGCTGACCAGCACCGCAACATAGGACACGGCATTGAGCGCAACGCACCAGCCTTCCCCGACAGCGGCCACCAGCAGCCCCGCGATCGCAGGGCCGATCAGGCGAGCGGCATTGAACATGATCGAGTTGAGCGCGATTGCCTTGGGCAGATCTTGCCGGCCCACCATTTCAACCGTGAACGACTGGCGCGTCGGCACGTCAAACGAATTGGCGATACCCGAAAGGGCCGCGATCACGACGATGTGCCAGACATGAATGACACCCGTCAGCGCGAGGATCGAGAACACTGTCGCGCAGCTCATCATGGCAACTTGAGTGAAGATCAGGATCCGCCGCCGCGGCAGGCGGTCCGCCACAACGCCGGCAAAAGGAGTGAGCAGCAACATGGGAACCTGAGAGGCAAAGCTGACAAGCCCCAGCAGCAGCGCTGAGTCAGTGAGCCTGTAGACCAGCCAGGACTGCGCGATCGCCTGCATCCAGAAACCAATGAGCGACGTGAGCTGGCCGAAGAAGAACAGGCGGTAATTGCGATGGCGGAAGACACCAGTGTACTGGGACGCTGTCGTACCTTGCGGTACCGTGCCTTCAACAGTGACTATGGTATCGGGATCGCTCAATTCGAAGCGAACTTAGTGTTCGGCTGCAGAAATAAAAAGGGCACCGGAGTCGCATCCGGTGCCCGCATTGAGCAAGTGCCCTAGCGTTTCGCCAGCAGGTCCCGGATTTCGGTCAGCAATTTCACATCTGCCGCGGGCTCTGGTGGCACCGCCGGTGCCGGCTGCGGTTGCCGCTTCATCTTGTTGATACCTTTCACAACCAGAAATAGGACGAAGGCGATAATGACGAAGTTGATGAGCACCGTGACGAACTTGCCCCAGGCAAGCACGGCACCCTGCTTCTTGGCTTCATCAAGCACCGCCGCCGTGACGGTGTCGTTAAGGCCAACGAAGTAGTTTGAAAAATCGACGCTGCCCAATGCGCCGATCAGCGGCATGATCATGTCGCTCACCATCGAGTCAACGATCTTGCCAAACGCAGCGCCAATGATGACACCAATGGCCAGGTCGACCACGTTGCCCTTGAGTGCAAATTCCCTGAATTCCTTTAACATGCGCGTGTACCCTCTTTGACGTGACGTTGCCCGCATGCGACTCGTTGCGGCCGTAACGAAAATCTAGCATGTGGCCAACCCGACCGGCAAAGCGCGAACACGGTGACCCTTGCAATCAGTGCTTACGCAGTGCTTCAAACATGATCCAACCTTGGAAAGACCAGATGTCGCTTTCACCTGCCCCGCTATTCACACCTTTCAAGCTGAAGGGTCTTGCCCTCCCAAACCGAATCGTCATGGCACCGATGACGCGCTCCAAAAGCCCGAACCAGATTCCAGGCGATGACGTTGTCGCGTACTACCGCCGCCGCGCGGCGGGCGGTGTCGGCCTCATCATCACCGAAGGCGTTGCACCTGATCACCCGGTGGCGCTCAACGATCACAATGTCCCCAATTTCCACGGCGACGCGCTCAACGGTTGGTCAAAAGTGCTCAAGGCCGTCAAGGCCGAAGGCGGCTTCATCATGCCCCAGCTCTGGCACACCGGCCTGATGCGAAAGCCGGGCTCGGGTCCCAACCCGCAACTCACGGGCGTCGGACCGTCCGGGCTGGCCAAGCCAGGAAAGAAGGTGACCGAACCCATGAGCGGGAAGGACATCGATGATGTCATCAAGGGCTATGCCACCAGCGCTCGCCACGCCGAGGACCTGGGCTTCGACGGTGTCGAGGTCCATGGCGCGCATGGCTACCTGATCGACCAGTTCTTCTGGGAAGGAACGAACGAGCGCCCCGACGACTATGGCGGGGACATGGTGAAACGCACGAAGTTCGCAACCGACGTCATCCGCGGTATCCGCGGTAGCGTGACGAAGGACTACCCCGTCATCCTGCGCTGGTCACAATGGAAGCAGCAGGACTACAACGTCCGCCTTGCACCTACACCGCAAGCGCTCGAAAAATTCCTGGACCCGCTGGTCAAGGCGGGCGTTGACTGCTTCCACTGCTCGACCCGCCGCTTCTGGGAGCCAGAGTTCGAAGGTTCGGACCTGAACCTCGCAGGCTGGGTCAAGAAGATCACGGGCCTGCCCGTCATCACGGTGGGCTCGGTCGGCCTGAACCAGGAGTTCATCGCGACCTACCAGGGCCAGTCGGCCGGGCCGGCCTCTCTTGATCGCCTGATCGAGATGTTCAACCGGGGCGACTTCGATCTGGTTGCGGTTGGCCGCGCGCTGATCGTGAACCCGGAATGGGCAAACCAGGTCAAGGCCGGCAAGTTCAGTGAACTGAAGCCCTTTTCGCTGGAGTCGCTGCCGGTCCTGCACTGAGCCCGGCTACTCCCGACCCTTGGTGTCGAGCCACACCTTGAGCTTGTCGAGCCGGGCAAACAACTGCTCGAGCTCGGCCTCATTCCAGTCTTCAAGCGCCTCCGCAAAGCGCGGCACGAACAGCGCCACGGCCCGCGCATGAAGCTCAAGCCCCTTGGGCGTGATGGTCAATAGCTTCGAGCGCTTGTCATCAGGCGCCGGGTCGGACTTGAGCAGCTTGCGCGCGATGAGTTTCTGGATGGTCTTCGTGATGCCAGGCTGCGGCTGCTGCATCGCAGCGGCGACACCAGTCACCGTTTTTGCTTCATGCGGCCGGTGGCTGAAGTGATTGAGCATCGTGAATTGCGCGATCGGCAGTTTCAACTCGCCAAGCGACGCTTCCGCGCGGTGCGTCGCGAGCTGGTTGATGATGCCGATCCAGTTGAAGATGCGCCAGCCAAGCTGGGCCTGCGATTCAGGAGGACGTGCCATCAGCGATTTGCATCACGTCCTCACGATTTCGACAAGAGGCCTGCGTGGCGCCGGCTCGCCATTGGCCGCGCGCCCGAAGCGGAAGAACATCTGCACCGTCTCGCTGTCCGGAACCCCAAGCGTTCTCTTGTGCTCGGCAAGAATCGGCAGCATCTCGGGAAACTCCTGCAGCGCCTGGCTGAGCGGATGAACCGCCATGCCGAGCCCGGTTGCAGCAAGCGCGGCTCTGGCATAGGCCGCTCCCGCTGCCAGTTGCGCCTTGCGGTCATTCGTTGAAGTGACAATCCAGGCAAAGGACGGTGTCTTCAGGTCACCTTCGATGAGCTCGATCGCCTGGTTGCGCGCAAAACTGTCCATCGCACTGTCCCGAGAAAAAAGACCGAGCGTGTTCATCCACCAGAAGAAGGGACCATGAAACGAAAGGCCATCACGGTGTTTCAGGATTTCCGGTCCCGTGATGCGGAACACCTTCACGCTCTCCAGGTAAGTCGAATCCTTCTTCACCTCGATTATCCAGGCGCGGCGCGCAATGTTCCGAAGCCTTTCCATGAGCCCCGGCTCGCTGGTGGCGCCAAACCGAACCGGCAGCTGCGCCATGCTCGCCTGTATTGCGGCGAAGTCTGCAGGCGCCGGCGCCAACGCGTCATAGGCACCGCGCTTCGTACGTCGCCCAAGCACTTGCGCGAACAGCGGGTCTCGCACGGCCTCCGGATCTGCCACGAACGAGATGCGGCAAACAGGCGTGTCGCCGACCACATCCTGCGGCCAGTCGCCCGCCGGAAATTCAGATATATCAGCCCTGAACCCCTGCTCGGCGGCAGCCATGCGCAGCAGTTCAAGGAATGCGCCGCATCCAATCGTTATCTGCCGCGAATATGGATCCGTCTCCGGCAACAGTCGCGTGCGGTCGCAGTAGAAAGTGATGACCCCTGCCTCCCGCAAGTCTGCGATCCACGGCTGCCGATTATGCGGATTTGGTGCGAGCAGCGCATAGGAAAGCGCGCGCACGCGCGGGTCCTGCACGCTGGGCAGCGGTCCCCGCCACGCCTCGACGGCTGCATCCGGCATGGGGTCACATTGAGTGAGCCCCACCGCGCCCGCCGCCAAAATCAGCGCTGAACTGCCCGCGATTTTCAGAAAACCCCGACGCGATGCCATGACAAGCTCCTCGATTTACATTCCATAGAATATAATAACCATTCCTTGGAATATTGTCAAGCTGCTGGCAGGAATGTGCCCTTTCAGCGTCTTGCGAGCGCCTGCCTGTCACTGCTAAACCCTCGTCCCATGAGCTCGAAAGACTGGATTGGCTATCAGGCCCTGGCAGACAACGCACAGCGTTCAGCCCAGCAGTCCATTGTGCGCGATGCCCTGCGCCACGTTGCCAGGGGCGGCATGATGGGCAACCACCACTTCTACATCACGTACGACACACGCGCGCCGGGCGTCGTGATTTCCGACGTGATGAAGAGCCAGTACCCCGAGATGATCACGATCGTCATCCAGCACCAGTTCTTTGACCTGAAGGTGATGGATGACGCATTCGAGGTTGGCCTGAGTTTCAACAAGATGCCTGAAGTCCTGCGCGTTCCCTATAACGCCATCAGACAGTTTGCAGATCCCTCACAAAGTTTTGGCTTTGCAATCAATCCTCCCAACGGTCAGCCGACCGCTTCAAGACAGCCAGCAGAGACTCCAAAAGTTGAGCCTCCGAAGCCCAAAGACGAGCCGCCCAAGGACGACAAACCCACCGATCCAACTGTCGTCAGCCTCGACAGATTCCGCAAGAAGTAGACCTATGACCAAGACACGAACCGAAACCGACACCTTTGGCCCAATCCAGGTCGCAGCCGACCGGTACTGGGGCGCACAGACGCAACGCTCGCTTGAAAACTTCCGGATCAGCGGCGAGCGCATGCCACTCGCACTCATTCATGCGTTTGGCATTGTCAAGAAGGCAGCAGCCACTACGAACATGGCCCTGAAGGATCTGGACCCCAAGGTCGGCGACGCGATCTGCAAGGCCTCCGATGAAGTCATCGCCGGCAACCTGGATGATCACTTCCCCCTTGTTGTCTGGCAGACAGGTTCAGGCACGCAGACGAACATGAACGCAAACGAGGTTATCTCGAACCGCGCCATTGAAATGCTCGGCGGCGAAATGGGAACCAAGAAGCCCATCCACCCGAACGATCACGTCAACCGCGGGCAGTCGTCAAACGACAGTTTCCCCACCGCGATGCATATTGCAGCCGTACTTGAAATCCATCGCCGCCTGATGCCGGGCCTGCGCCGCCTGCATGCTGCGTTGCTGTCCAAGACCCAGGAATTCTCGTCGATCATCAAGATCGGCCGCACCCACTTGCAGGACGCAACACCGATCACGCTCGGCCAGGAGTTCTCCGGCTATGCACGCCAGATTGAACTTGGCATTGAGCGTGTGGTCACAGCCCTGCCCCGCCTATATCCGCTGGCGCAAGGTGGAACAGCAGTTGGCACAGGTTTGAATGCGCTGCCGGGTTTCGCCGAACGCTTTGCTGAAGAAACGTCGAAGATCACGGGCTATCCGTTCATCACGGCACCCAACAAGTTCGAAGCGCTCGCCGCTCACGATGCACTGGTTGAATTCTCCGGTGTGCTGAACACGTTGGCCACGTCACTGTTCAAGATTGCAAATGACATTCGCCTGCTGGCGTCAGGCCCGCGCTCGGGCCTGGGCGAACTGATCTTGCCCGAAAACGAGCCGGGCTCGTCCATCATGCCCGGCAAGGTGAATCCAACTCAGGCCGAAGCGCTCACGATGGCGTGCACCCAGGTGATGGGCAACCACGTGACCATCACAATCGCCGGCAGCCAGGGCCACATGGAGCTGAATGTTTTCAAGCCCGTCATGATCTACAACCTGCTGCATTCGATCCGTTTGATTGGCGACGCATCGGTCAGCTTTACAGACCACTGCGTGCACGGCATCGAGGCAAACCGAAAGCATATCGATGAGCTGATGCGCCGCTCATTGATGCTGGTAACCGCGCTTGCGCCCAAGGTTGGCTATGACAATGCTGCAAAGATTGCCAAGACCGCGCATAAAAACGGTACGACCCTGCGGGAAGAAGCTGTGAAGATGGGTTTGATCTCGGCCGAAGAATTCGACCGCATTGTTCGGCCCGAGGACATGATCGGACCGGGCTAGAATTTGAAGTGCCTGTGAAGAAACTCAAACGCTCCGTAACCATCTCGGGTCACCGCACCAGCGTGTCCCTGGAAGCGGAGTTCTGGACCGCGCTGACTGAAATAGCACAGTCTTCCGACCGTCCGCTCGCGCAACTCATTGATGACATCGACAAGCGACAGGGCCGTGGTAAAAACCTGTCGAGCGCACTTCGCATATTTGTACTGGCGCACTACCGAAACGCAAAGGCTTGAAGCATGGGCGACGTCATCAATCTGAACCAGGTCCGCAAGGCGCGCGCAAAGGCCGAGGCTGAAAAGGCCGCAGACAGCAATCGCGTTCAGCATGGCACGCCCAAGGCCATGAAGAAGAAATCCAGGGCTGAAAAGAAGAAGTCGGACCAGAAACTTGAGGGCAAGCGCCTCGAAGATGCCGATGACTAAGGGGCCATACTCCGGCATCAAGATCGTCGACCTCACGCGCGTACTTGCTGGCCCCTATTGCACGATGATGCTCGCTGACCAGGGCGCAACAGTCATAAAAGTGGAAGTTCCCGGCTACGGTGACGACTCCCGCCACATTGGCCCATTCATCAAGGAAAAGTCCGCGTACTTCAACTCCGTCAACCGCGGCAAGCACTCAATCGCGCTTGATCTAAAGGCGCCTGATGACCGCGAAGTGTTCGATAGACTGCTCGCTGAAGCGGATATTCTGATTGAAAACTATCGTGGCGGCACCATGAAGAAACTCGGCTATGGCTGGCCGGGCCTGCACGCGAGATTTCCAAGGCTGATCTACTGCGCCGTCAGCGGCTTCGGCCACACAGGACCCTACAGCGACAGACCCGCCTATGACATCGTCGTGCAGGGAATGGGTGGCATGATGAGCCTGACAGGACATCCCGGCACACCGCCCACGCGCGTCGGCACATCTATTGGAGACATCACCGCAGGGCTTTTCTCCCTGTCGTCAATTGGAGCAGCACTCTTTCACCGCGAGCGCACCGGTGAAGCGCAGATGATCGACATTGCCATGCTCGATTGCCAGGTCGCTCTGCTTGAAAATGCCATTGCGCGCACCATCGCAACCGGCAAACCACCTGGCCCACTGGGTTCGCGCCATCCCTCCATCACACCGTTTGCAGCGTTTCCGACAGCCGATCAGTACATCATCATCGCAGCCGGCAATGACCAGCTTTTCAGCAAATTGTGTGACGCGATCGGTGCACAGGCATTGGCGAATGACCCGCGCTTTGCCACCAACGACAAGCGCAACACGCATCATCTGGAACTGGCGTCGGAACTTGAGTTGGTGCTCAAGTCGAGGCCGGCTACGGAATGGATCAGGGCGATAGAGGAAGCTGGTGTTCCGTGCGGCCCGATCAACGATGTGGCGCAGGTCATGGCTGACCCGCAGGTTCAGTCAAGGAACATGATCGTTTCGATGGAAGACGCCGATATAGGAACGCTACATCTCGCCGGAAATCCGATGAAACTCTCGGCTTTCGTGGATGAAAAAACCCGCCCACCAGCACAGAAGCTGAATGAGCGGGGAGATGATATCAGGCGAGGCGGCTTTGCAGCCGTGATGCAGGGAAATTAGTTCATCATTCCTGCAAAGAAATAGCTTACACGGACTTCGACTGTATCCAGGTCCGGGTCAAACCCCAGTTCATAGTCATTTTCTGGCAGTCCAAAGGCGACCGAATCGTGATCCAGAGACAGATGGCGCCACTCAAAACCGATCGTCGTGTTGTCAGTCATGGCGAATGACGTACCAAGACCATAGGTGAAACCCGCGAACGTCACGCCCTTGCCTTCAGATGTGGCAGAGGCAGTAGTAAAGTCCACAGATGCATCTGCACTCGCCCACGCGTATCCCGCTGTCGCATACAGCAGGGTCCCAGGCAGTGCCTGCCAGCCACCAATAGCGCGGAAAGAATAGATCGTGTCGAAGGTCAGCGAGTTGTGATCGTGATTGTCGACAGCAGATGATTCAACATCTGAGTCTCCAGCGTCCAGCATGCTGTAGTCAAACACGGCACCGGCGATCAAATTATCGAACTTGTGATTGTACCCGACATGAAATCCGCCGCTCATTGCACCGAAGCTATAGTCAGCCTGCGACACCGACAGAGGGTCCCCCAGTGACACATTCTGCGATGACGACGCGTCGCCAAAGGTGTCTCCAAGCTGCAAACCGGCATAAAATCCGGCAAACCCCTCCGCACTGGCCGGCGCGACCGAAGCCACAAGCGCCAGAGCCAGCGCACTGACCGAAACCGAGGCAATCGTCCTCATCGAATATTCTCCTGTCGCAAACATCCGGCTCCAGAATCGGTGCCCAGTTCGTTCAGCGCATTTCACGCTGAACATGGTTAATCAGGCGTAAATTGCATTGCCCTGATTCCTGTATCTAGCGATCACAATCGTAAAGCATCGCTAGCACTAGTGGCTCACGGTTGAAACCGCAGCAATCCAGCCGATTGCAGGGTGTAGTAGCGCCAAAACCACACGACCCTTCGGACACCCACAGGAAATCAGCGAGCGGCGATGGACATGGGCTGCCCTACCGGCCTTTTAGCGGACATGAACGTGCTACTGTTTGGCGGAATCATGACCCAGACATCCCTCGTCCAAACACCAGCGCCGGCCGAGCCGCACTATTTGCGCGGCCTCAACGAAGCACAACGCGAAGCCGTCCTGACCCTGGACGGACCTGTCCTCGTGCTCGCGGGCGCAGGCACCGGCAAGACACGCGTCCTCACAACCCGGCTGGCGCATCTGATCGCATCGCGAAAGGCGTGGCCCAGCCAGATCCTGGCCGTGACCTTCACCAACAAGGCCGCGCGCGAAATGATCCAGCGCACGGGCGCCGTGATCGGCGAGATGGTCGAGGGCATGCCATGGCTCGGCACATTTCACTCCATCTGCGCAAAAATGCTCCGCCGACACGCCGAACTGGTTGGACTGAAGCACAACTTCTCGATCCTCGATACTGATGACCAGCTACGGCTGCTGAAGCAGGTCATCGAAGCCGCACGCATCGATGACAAACGCTGGCCCGCGCGTCACCTTTCGTCGCTGATCGACAGCTGGAAGAACCGCGCCCTGACTCCCAAGGATGTTCCTGCGGGCGAGTCATTCGCCTACGGCAATGGCAAGGGCGCAGAACTCTATGAAGCCTACCAGCAACGCCTGAAGGCACTGAACGCCGTCGACTTCGGCGACCTTCTGCTTGACGTGATCACGATCCTGCGCACGCATCCCGAAGTGCTGTCCGACTACCAGCAGCGCTTTGCCTATATTCTCGTCGACGAATACCAGGACACGAACGTCGCGCAGTACCTGTGGCTGCGTCTGTTGTCAGCCCAGAGGCGCAACATCTGCTGTGTCGGTGACGACGACCAGTCAATTTATGGCTGGCGGGGGGCTGAGGTCGACAACATCCTTCGCTTCGAAAAGGACTTCCCCGGTGCAAAGCTCGTGCGCCTTGAGCGCAACTATCGCTCCACACCTCACATCCTGGCTGCGGCATCCGGACTGATCGCCGCCAACAAGAGCAGGCTCGGCAAGACACTCTGGACCGACTTGCCCGAAGGCGACCGCGTCTCTGTTCGTGGCGTCTGGGACGCCGAGGAAGAGGCCCGCACAATTGCCAGCGACATCGAACAGGTTGCACGTAACGGCGGCAAGATCAGCGACATCGCAATCCTTGTCCGTGCTTCATTCCAGATGCGCAGCTTTGAAGAACGTTTCGTGCAGCTGGGCATCCCCTATCGCGTCGTAGGCGGCCCGCGCTTTTATGAGCGCCAGGAAATACGCGACGCGCTCGCCTATTTGCGCGTGATCGCGCAACCTGAAGACGACCTCGCGTTCGAGCGCATATTCAACAAGCCCAAACGTGGCCTGGGTGATGCGGCACTGCAGGCTGTGCACAAAATGGCCCGCGCCTTGAACAAGCCGTTGCTCGCAGCAACGCAGGCACTGACCGAAACGGATGAGATCCCGGCAAGAACCAGAAGCGCTCTGCGCGAACTCGTGCAGCAGTTCAACCGCTGGCGCGACCAGTCGACTGCCTTGCCCCACACAGAGCTGGCCGAAATCGTGCTCGACGAAAGCGGCTATACCGCGATGTGGCAAACCGACCGGTCGCCCGAAGCGCCGGGCCGACTGGAAAACCTGAAAGAGCTTGTGCGCTCAATGGAGGATTTCGACTCGCTCGGCGGGTTTCTCGAACACGTCTCGCTTGTCATGGAAATCGAACAGTCAGACACACTGGACAAAGTCACAATCATGACTTTGCACGGCGCCAAGGGACTTGAATTCCCGACAGTCTTTCTGCCCGGGTGGGAAGAAGGGCTGTTCCCAAGCCAGCGCACGCTGGATGAGAACGGTCTTCAGGGTTTGGAAGAAGAACGTCGCCTCGCCTATGTCGGCATCACAAGAGCCAAGCTGCGGGCCAAGATTTCCTATGCTGCAAACCGGCGCGTGCACGGCATGTGGCAGAGCGCCCTTCCGTCCCGATTCATCGGCGAATTGCCCCAGGACGCAGTGGTATTGGAGAGCGATCCGGGTCTTCCCTATGGCAACACCACGCTGTCGTCAGGCCCGGCATTCGACAGCACCTACTCGTCACCCGGCTGGCAGCGCGCGCAATCGCGCAAAGGTGAAATCTTCGGATCACGTCCAACCATCGAGTCGCATGCCGAACTTGTTGCGACTTCAGATCCGGATGCGGCGACCTTTGAACAGGGCGAGCGGGTGTTTCACCAGAAATTCGGATACGGTCGCGTCACCGCCATCGACGGCAACAAGCTCACCGTGAGGTTTGACAAGGCCGGCGAGAAACGCGTGATCTCAAACTTCGTCGCAAGAGCTTGAAAAAATGACTGTATGCTGGAAGGCACGTGCCGTACTTCCCAAACTCGAAGCCCACCGGCTGAGCGAAGCCCTCGAGCAGATTGAACCATCTCCCGTGGTGTCGGCATTCGAACTCGGCGAACGCGGCCTCTGGGAAGTGGAAGCATTTTTTTCCCATGCACCGGACGAAGCCGAACTGCAGCGACAGTTCGGCGTTCCCATGCGCGTCATTCCGATTGAAGATGAGAACTGGGTCGCCCGTGCGCTCGACGGGCTGCCACCCGTCGAAACCGGCCGCTTCTTCCTCTATGGCAGCCACGATGCAAGCACCGTTCCTCCAAACAAGATCGGCCTGAAGATCGAAGCCTCATACGCTTTCGGGACCGGTCACCACGGCACGACGCGCGGCTGCCTGCTCGCACTGGAATATCTCGTCCGGCGCCGCACCTTCAGCAACGCACTGGATCTGGGTTGCGGCACGGGCGTGCTGGGCATGGCATTCGCCAGGTTGTTGCGCCGTCCGGTCGTTGCCACCGACATCGATCCGCTTGCCACCTCGAAATCCGTCGAGAATGCCCGCATCAATCGCGCAGGGCCCTACATGCGGATCGAAACCGCCAACGGTTTCCGTTCGCAGCTGATTTCAGACAATGCGCCATTCGACCTCATCTTCGCAAACATTCTGGCAGGCCCGCTGATGAAGCTGATGCCCGGCATTCACAGGCACCTCGCCCCCGGCGGCAATGTCATCCTGTCCGGCATCCTGGATGAGCAAGCCAACGGCATCTGCACGATGGCCCGCGCCCAAGGCCTCCTCGTCAAGCGCCGCTCGGCGCTTGAAGGCTGGGTGACGCTGATACTTCAGCGGCCCTAACGCAACTGCGGATACTCCAACGTCAGGCGCACGAACGATGCGGTATCGGCACCATAGCGCGCCGTGATCTCGTTCAGGGACTGGTTGAACGCATCAACGGCAGGCCCTGAGTGCAGGCCAACCTGCAGAAGTCCATCGGACGTGCCAGTCGCCAGGAAGCGCAAGCCATTCATTGATCTCACGGGAGAGATTCCCAACGCGGTGACACGCGCAGCAAATGTGCGTGAATACGCATCTGCAACGAGGGCCAGCGAGATTTCGTCAGTGCCGCTCGTGACCGGAATTCCGATATCGTCATGTCGCCAGAACCCGAGCACATTCGAAAGCACGGTACGTACGTCGCGCCGGGTCAAATTGAAGCTCCGGCTCGAATGCGCAACGCCCCAGCCAGGCAGTCCAATATCCGCAGCAACGCGGTTCGCCGCGTCCCGCCCGCCGATCGCCTCGACGATCGCAAGGGACACTGGCAGCGATGCACTCACGCCCGTCGTCGTCGCAACGCGGCCATCCACGATATAGCGCCGGTCCGGAACATACGTCACGCCCGGTTCGATGGATTTCATCTCTTCAATCGCGTGCCAGTGCGTCGTCGCATGCTTGCCTTTCAGCAGGCCGGCTTCAGCAAGCACAAGCGCACCTTCGCAAATACCGACAATCATGGCGCCTTTGCCCGCCTGCGAATTCAGCCAGGCAAGCGCCGGCGGATTCTTGCGATGATGGAACGCGGGCACAATCACATAGTCTGCGCCTTCGGGATGAGCACTGTCGAAACTCACCTGGGAAGCATCCGGAATGATCGTCAGCACCGGCATGAGCGTCACCGGCGCGTCACTGACGCCAAGCGCCACGACATCCACAAGCCCGGACCGCTTCAGAACGCCATAAGGAATGATGTAGTCCGTGGTTTCGCTGCCATCATTTGCACCTAGTATCGCGACCAGTGGACGCCTGTTCCGGAGCGGCTTCAGCGCGATGATCGTCTGCGCCTGCTCGTCAGCGCTGACGGCCGGCAGGACAGCCTCGGGAGCACTCGATGGAAATGTCAGGTAACAACCGAACGCACCAGCGGCCACTGTCACAAGAAGGACCGCAACCAGGTTTCGCCATGTCATGATTATTGATCCTCCGGTGTGGCGGGCTCAACCGTTCCGCGTCCGCAGCCTTGAGGCTGCTTCAGCGAATGCAATCTCGCGCTGCGTGATCAGGCCCTCAAGCGCCTTCCTTGCAATGGCGACACGCCCAGGACCAGCGCGCTCTGGCGAGCCGCAATCGAACGGCGGTTGTGGGTTGTACTCAAATCCGAGCTGAAGCTGCTTGGCGACCTCATCGCCCCAGATCTCCGCCACCACTGTGAGCGCGAAGTCGATACCCGCCGTAACGCCTCCGCCAGAGATGCGGTTGCGATCCTTCACAACGCGCGCGTTGACCGGGATCGCGCCAAACGCTGTCAGGTAGTCTCGCCACATCCAGTGGCATGCCGACTTGTAGCCCTTGATCAGCCCTGCCGCGCCCAGCACCAGTGAACCTGTGCAGACTGACGTGACATACTTTGCCTTCTCGGCCTGGGCCTGGAGAAAATCCAGCGTCTCGTTGTCGGTCATCAGCGGAACCTGACCAGCTCCTCCTGGAACGCAGATCAGATCCAGTTGCGGGCAATCCTTGAAAGTCGTCGTCGGCATGAGCGAAAGCCCCGCATCGGACGGAATGGGCTCGATTGATTTCCATATGTAATGCGCCTTCGCACCAGGCGCCCGCGCGAGGAACTGTGCTGGCCCCGTGAGATCAAGCTGCGTCAGGTTTGGATAAAGCAGGAAACCGACATGGAACGGCTGGGTCATGGATATCTCCTTCGAATACCCCATTGTTACCCGAACCCCGTCATGGCATAAATGACAAACAATCGACAATTACTGCCAATCCCCTGGGAGCGCGGGCTTCCAGCCCGCTCTTTCAGTCTCGACAAGGAACGTTGTTGATGCCCAAAGCAAACGTCCGCAAGAGCGGGCTGGAAGCCCGCGCTCCCAGGCTAGTAGCCATTCCCATCTTTCCGCAACTGCAGTCGCTCGACGCGGTCGGTCCGGCTCAGGTATTTGGCAGCGCCAATCAGACACTCGGCCGCGAGGCCTATCACGTTAGTTTCGTGGCAAGCACGCCCGGCATCATTCCAACCTCTGCAGGATTTGCCTTTCATGCAGACAGCCTGCGCAGCGTACCTCCCAGGTCCGTCGACACGCTCATATGTCCTGGCGGAGAAGAACCGTCGCTCCGCGCTGCGCTCGCCGACAAGGTCCTGATGCGCTGGATCCACGAGGCCGCCAGCGCAAGCAGGCGCGCATGCTCCGTCTGCTCGGGAGCATTCCTCCTCGCCAGAACCGGTATCCTCGATGGACGCAACGCCGCGACGCACTGGGGCTCGACGGCAGAGCTTCAGCGCCTATTCCCGCAAATCAGCGTCGACGCCGAGTCAATCTTCGTCACCGACGGCAAGTGCTGGACATCTGCCGGCGTGACAACCGGCATCGACATGGCGCTTGCCGTCGTCGAACAGGATCACGGACGTGACGTCGCGATGTCGATCGCACGCCGCCTCGTTGTCTACATGCGTCGCCCCGGGCATCAAACGCAGTTCTCGTCAGCGCTCCATGCACAGGAAGCGCACAGCGACAAGCTCTCGGAACTGGCAGCCTGGGTCGAAGAAAACCTGACCGAGGTCCTCGACGTGGAGACACTCGCAGCGCACGCCGCGATGAGTCCACGCACTCTGCACCGCCATATGCGCGACGAGCTCGGAGTCTCACCGGCAAAGTTCGTGGAATCCGTCCGCCTCGACGCTGTCCGTCGCTGGCTCGGGGAACAAAAAGTTGATGTCGCCACGGTCGCCGTGCGGGCGGGCTTTTCCGGACCTGACCACCTGATCCGTGCCTTTTCCCGGCGGTTTGGCGTCACACCTGCTGCCTACAGACAAATTCATGGAAGCCGCACCCTTGAGACGCACGCGGCAGCCGAATAGGTTCCCCCCCATGCTGCACCAAACCAAATTCCAGTCCTTCACCGAAACCACCAGTCCGACCCAGGGCGCACCGCGTCTCGCCGCCTTGCGCGCCGAGCTCAAACGACAAGGCGTCGATGGTTTCATTGTTCCACGCGCAGACGAATACCAGGGCGAATATGTCCCTCCTCGCGCCGATCGCCTTGCGTATCTGACCGGCTTCACCGGGTCCGCGGGCGCCGCAGTTGTCCTCATGGAAAAAGCCGCGATCTTTACTGATGGCCGCTACACGGTCCAGACCGCCGAACAGGTTGATGGCAGGTCATTTGAATACCGCTCACTCGTCGACGAGCCACCACCGGACTGGATTGCAACTAACCTGCCCAAAGGCGCGAAGCTGGCGTTCGACCCATGGCATCACACGGCATCAGGAGTCGAAGCCTTGCAGACCGCGGTCGCAAAGGCTGGCGGTACGTTGGTCGCCGTAACAGTAAACCCGCTGGACGCTTCGTGGGATGATCAGCCGGCGGCGCCGCTGGGCGAAGTTACGGTGCAACCGCTTGAATATTCCGGTGAGTCCTCGGAAGCCAAACGCGAACGCATTGCAAAAACGCTTCGCGAAGTAAAAACAGACGCGGCCATGCTGACGCTGCCAGAGTCCATCGCCTGGCTGCTCAACATTCGCGGTAGCGATGTCCCCCATACGCCTTTCCCGCACGCCTTCGCGATGCTCAACAATGATGGCCATGTGGACCTCTTCATAGATCGCCGCAAGTTCACGCCGGGCATCGAGGCCTGGCTTGGCAATCACGTCACGGTGCGCCCGCAGGAAGATCTCGGCAATCACCTCAAGGCCCAGAAGGGCAAGCGCATCCAGATCGATCCGGCAACCGCATCGTCTTGGTTGTTCGACCAGCTGAAAGCGGGAGGCGCCGCCATCGTGCGCGCTGCCGATCCCGTCTTGCTTCCCAAGGCCTGCAAGAACTCGACGGAACTGAACGGCACGCGTCGGGCGCACGAACGTGATGGTGCGGCCCTGTCGCGCTTCCTCGCCTTCATGGCCAAGGAAGGCCCGAAGGGCAATATTGACGAAATCGAAGCCTGTCGCATTCTTGAAGACTTCCGCGCGGAAACCGGCGCACTGAAGGACCTAAGCTTCGGCTCGATTTCCGGCAGCGGTCCCAACGGTGCACTGCCCCATTACCGCGTCACGAAGAAATCCAACCGCAAGATCAAGTCGGGCGAGATCTACCTGATCGACTCCGGCGGCCAGTACCTCGACGGCACCACAGACGTGACGCGCACGATTGCGGTCGGCACACCCTCGGCCGAAATGAAGGACCGCTTCACGCGCGTGCTCAAGGGACACATCGCCCTCGCCCGTGCGCGTTTCCCGGAAGGCACGACCGGTGTCCAGCTCGATACGCTCGCGCGTATGTCGCTCTGGGAGGGCGGCTTCGATTATGACCACGGCACCGGCCACGGCGTCGGCGCCTATCTCAGCGTCCATGAAGGCCCGCAGAACATTTCCAAGAAGCAGGTCAACGTCGCGCTCAAACCCGGCATGATCGTGTCGAACGAGCCAGGCTATTACAAGGTCGGCCACTACGGCATCCGCATCGAAAACCTGATCGTCGTGACCGAGCCAAAAGATGTTGGCGGCGACCGCAAGATGATGGAGTTCGAAACCATTACACTTGCCCCGATCGATCTCAACCTGGTCGAGCCTAAGCTGCTGACCGACACCGAACGCAAGTGGCTGAACGATTACCACGCCCGCGTGCGCAAGACCCTGACCGGCAAGACGGACAAGGAAACCGAAGCCTGGATCGTCGAGGCGACACGGGCGATCTAGCATTCTGCTGAGAAACCCGGATGAACCCAGGTTTTTCGGCGAACTGCCGGATCCATTTTCATGTCTCCTGAGCGCCTCGGTGGTGACCTTTCACTCAATACGCCCGGCAAATCACCCGCTCCCAGTTGACTTGGCTTGCCGCTCGTGAGATAAAGAACATAACAAGAACTGTCTTGAAAAGCCGCAGTAAAGGTGGGGTAACCCGTGTCAGACTCTATGGCGACGGAGGAACAATCGTCTCTTCAACACGTATCCCGTGCCGAGGACGTGCTGCGGGCCATCCGATGAACGTAAATTCAAATCCGCGTCGTTATCTGGCAATTTGGTTCAGCCACCTCACAACAGACAGGATCGAGCGCGGCCTTTCTCTACCATCGGCTGGAAACGCCTCTGAACCGCGCATTGTTGTCGCCGAAATCAAAAGCGCTTTGCGCCTGTGTGCCATGAACCCAAGCGCGAGCCAGTTGGGGATTAAAGTCTCAACAGTGCTGGCGGACGTGCGGGCGATGTATCCCGGCATCATTGTCGAGCAGGCCGACGATCAGGCTGATGCGCGCTTGCTTGAGGCCGTCAGTGACTGGCTCGCGCGCTACACGCCGCTTGTGGGCCTCACCCCGCCCGATGGCGTGATGCTCGACATCACCGGCTGCGCCCACCTCTTCGGTGGCGAGGACACCATGCGCCGCGATGTCGTACGCCGCCTCTGCGAGCAGGGCCTCTCGGCCCGCACCGCCATCGCCAGCACGCCCGGCGCCGCCTGGGGCATCGCACGCTATGGCGAGAAGCGCATCGTCGAGACAGGCGAACTGCACGCCATCATGTGCGCCTTGCCGCTCGCAGCCCTCGGACTCGACCCCGACAGGGTCGACGCCCTCGCCCGCGTCGGCCTGAAGAAAATCGCCGACATCGTTGATCGCCCGCGCGCGCCGCTCGCCGCCCGCTTCGGCACCACCCTGCTGCGCCGCCTTGATGCAGCACTCGGCCTTCTCGACGAGCCCATCACACCCCGCCTGCCGGTCGCGCCCTATATCGCCGAGCGCAACTTCATCGAGCCTGTCACCCGCGAGGACTTCGTCCTGCAGACGATCGAACACCTCGCAACCGACCTCACGCGCCGCATGGAAGAGCGTGGCGAAGGCGCTCGTGCCCTGCAGGTCACGCTCTTCCGCGTGGACGGTGCCGTGCGCAGGCTTTCGGTTGCCACCAGCAAGCCCCAGCGTGATCCGCGCGCGCTGTGCCGCCTCTTCAGGGAGCGCTTCTCCTCGCTCACCGACGAACTCGACCTGGGCTGTGGCTACGACGTCATCCGCCTCGCCGTCACCACGGCTGAAAAGGCCGAAAGTACACAGGCAAGCCTGGTTTCGAATGCCAACTCCAGCACCAGCGGCAGCGACGACATAACCCTCCTCATCGACCGCCTCGGCGTCCGCTTCGGCCCCCGCCGCGTCCAGCGACTGGGCTTCGCCGAAAGCCATGTCCCCGAATATGCTGTCACCGAGATCCCCCATCGGCTGCAGCAAGCTGACGCTTGCGCAGCCGATGGGGGAACCGCACCACACCCTACCCTCCAGGACACCCTCTCCCCCGCAAGGCCCCTGCGCCTTTTCGAACGCCCCGAACCCGTTGACGCCATCGCCGAAGTGCCGGACGGCCCGCCCGCACGCTTCCGCTGGCGCCGCATCGCACACGAGGTCGTCCACGCCGAAGGCCCCGAGCGCATCGCCATGGAATGGTGGCGCAACGAAGCCGGCCGCACTCTCACCCGCGATTACTTCCGCGTCGAGGACCGCGAGGGCCGCAGGTTCTGGCTCTACCGCGAAGGCCTCTTCGGTACCGAAACCGATCGTCCGCAATGGTACGTACACGGACTTTTCGCATGAGCCCTCATCCGTCACGCCTGCGGCGTGCCACCTTCTCCCGCAAGCGGGAGAAGGGCTGTCCCATATTCCTGCCCTTCTCCACAAAGTGGAGAAGGTGGCGCGGCTCGCACATCAGTGCGAGCCGTGACGGATGAGGATCGCTGGAAGTTGACCTACACCGAACTCGCCACCACCACAAATTTCTCCTTCCTGCGCGGCGCATCGCACCCGCACGAACTGGTGACTGAGGCGCATGCGCTGGGCCTCGCAGGCATCGGCATCGCAGACCGCAACTCGCTCGCGGGCGTTGTACGCGCTCATGTGCAGGCGAAGGAACTCGGCACGAAACTCCTCATCGGTACGCGCCTCGTCTTCAGTGATGGCACGCCGGACATTCTCGCTTACCCGCAGGACCGCGCCGCCTATGGAAGGCTCAGCCGCCTGCTCACGGTCGGCAACCGTCGCGCCGAAAAGGGCGACTGCATCCTGACACTCGACGACCTGATCGAGCATGCCGAAGGCCTGCAGTTCATCCTCGTGCCCCCGCGCCCCGACATCGCCCTTGCAGCCCCCGCACTAAAGCGCCTGAAGAACCACAATCTCTGGCTCGCCGCAGCGATGGCCTATCGCGGCGACGACCAGCGCCATCTCAAGCGCCTCGCAGGCCTTGCTCGTGAACACCATGTCCCCATGATCGCGATCGGCGACGTGCTCTACCACAGGCCCGAGCGCCGCCTGCTGCAGGACGTGCTCTCCTGCATCCGTGAGCACACGACGCTCGACAACGCAGGCTTCCGCCTCGAGGCCAACGCCGAACGCCACCTGAAAAGCCCCCGGGAAATGGCGCGCCTCTTCCGCCGCCACCCAGAAGCCATCGGGGAAACCACGCGCTTCGCCAGCACCTGCAGCTTCTCGCTCGATGAGCTGCGCTACGAATACCCGGAGGAAACCTGCGAGGGCTACGCCACGCCACAGGACGCGCTCACCACCTTCACCGAGGAAGGCGCGAGGAAGCGCTACCCCGACGGCATTCCGGCCAAAGTACGACACGCGCTCGACCACGAGCTCAGGCTCATCGCCGAGCTGAACTACGCGCCCTACTTCCTGACCGTCTACGACATTGTGCGCTTCGCCAGGGGCGAGAAAATCCTCTGCCAGGGCCGTGGCTCGGCCGCCAACTCGGCCGTCTGCTATTGCCTGCACGTGACCGAGGTCGACCCGAACCAGATCGACCTCCTGTTCGAACGCTTCGTCTCGGCCGAGCGCAGGGAACCGCCTGACATCGACGTCGACTTCGAACACGAGCGCCGCGAAGAGGTCATTCAGTACATCTACAGGCGCTATGGCCGCCACCGCGCAGGCCTCGCCGCCACTGTCATCTGCTACCGCGGCCGCAGCGCCATCCGTGATGTCGGCAAGGCCTTTGGCCTGTCGGAAGACACGATCTCGGCCCTCTCCGGAACGCTCTCCGGCTGGACCTCATCCGCCCCCGTCTCTGACCAGGTACGAAGCATCGGCCTCGATCCCGCCGACCGCCGCCTCGCGCTCGCACTCAGGCTCGCTGATGAACTCGGTGACTTCCCGCGCCACCTCTCCCAGCATGTCGGCGGCTTCGTCATGACGCGTGGGCGATTGGACGAAGTGATCCCGATCTCGAACGCTGCCATGGAAGACCGCACGGTCGTCGAGTGGGACAAGGATGACCTGAACGCACTCGGCATCCTCAAGGTCGACGTGCTCGCCCTCGGCATGCTCTCGTGCGTTCGCAAGGCACTGCACATGCTTGCGGCCCACTACGGCCTCACACCCACGCTTGCCAGCATCCCGAAGGAAGAACCCGAGGTCTACAACATGCTCTGCCGCGCGGACTCAATCGGCGTCTTCCAGGTCGAAAGCAGGGCACAGATGTCGATGTTGCCGCGCCTCAAGCCACGCAAATTCTACGACCTCATCATCGAGGTCGCGATCGTCCGCCCCGGCCCCATCCAGGGCGGCATGGTGCATCCCTATCTGCGACGGCGCCAGGGCCAGGAACCCATCGTCTTCCCCAAGCCTGAGCTTGAAGCCGTGCTCGGCAAGACGCTTGGCGTGCCTTTGTTCCAGGAACAGGCCATGCGCATCGCCATCGTTGCTGCAGGCTTCACCGCGTCAGAGGCCGACCGCCTGCGCCGCGCCATGGCAACCTTCCGCCGCATGGGCACGATCAACAGCTTCGAGGAGAAGTTCATCAAGGGCATGATCGAGCGCGGCTATGAACCCGACTTCGCCGAGCGCTGCTTCAGGCAGATCCAGGGCTTCGGCGATTACGGCTTCCCCGAAAGCCACGCCGCCAGCTTCGCCCTGCTTGTCTATTACTCGTCCTGGATCAAGTGCCACTACCCGGACGTCTTCGCGGCCGCCCTGCTCAACTCCCAGCCTATGGGCTTCTACGCACCCGCCCAGATCGTCCGCGACGCCGCCGAACACGGCGTCGAACTGCGCACCATCGACATCAACTTTTCAGACTGGGACAACACACTGGAGCCGCTCCCCCTTCGTCTGCGCAGCCGTCAGGCTGCTGCAGACGAAGGGGGCACCCTCCACCGCCGCCACACCTCCATGGCAGCCGACATCCGCACCACCCACGCATTGCGGCTTGGCTTCCGCCAGATCTCCGGCTTCCACGAGGGCGATGCCCACACGCTCGTCGAACACCGCACGCAACCCTACGACTCGATCCGCGACCTCTGGCTGCGCACCGGCCTTGAGCCCGCAACACTCGAACGCCTCGCCGATGCCGACGCCTTCCGCTCGCTCGGTCTCGACCGGCGCGAGGCGCTGTGGGCGATCCGCGGCCTGCGCCGCGTGGGCGACAAGGACGACCTGCCTCTTTTTGCCAGCGCGACCGCACGCAAAATCGAGCCGGACTTCGCTTTGCCAGCAATGCCGCTCGGCGAACACATTGTCGAAGATTATCGACACTTGCACTTATCGTTGAAGGCTCACCCCGTTTCATTCCTGCGCGATCAGTTGACAGAGCGCAAAATCATGACCAACGAAGCGCTCACCACCTCCAAGCCAAATCGCAGGGTGCAAGTTTCAGGTCTAATCCTTGTTCGTCAGCGCCCCGGCACCGCGAGCGGTGTAGTTTTCATGACTCTCGAGGACGAAACTGCTGTCGCCAATATCATCGTCTGGCCAAAGACCTTTGAGCAATATCGTCCGCAAGTCTTGGGCGCGCGCTTTGCCATGGTAAGTGGCGAACTGCAAAGCGAAAGCGGCGTCATTCACGTCATCGCGGATCACATTGAAGACCTCACGCCACTGCTTGATCAGCTTTGCGGCGATACCACACCCTTTCATCCTGAATCTGGCGCAGAGGAAGTCGCAAGAGTTGTGCAGCAAAGAGGGGCATACTCTGCGGTGAACCGCAACCAATTGCACCAGCATCCGAGGAACGTAAAAACTGTACTGCCTGCGGGGCGGAATTTTCACTGACGCATCAGCGTCAATACTGATTCGATCAAGCTCTCGGACAGAACAGCGTCAAACAACCGGATCGCGGAAATCTTCCACAACCTGCTAATGCGCCTCGTCCCAGTTCAACCCCGACTTGGCATCGACCGTCAGCGGAACACTCAGATGCAGCACCGGATCTGCAGCATGCTCCATTGTTCTGCGAACGACTTCACAGGTCTTCTCGACCTCCCTGTCAGGCACCTCGAACACAAGTTCGTCGTGCACCTGCAGCAGCATGCGCCCAGACAGCTTTGCAGCCTTCAGCGCCTCCGGCATGCGGATCATGGCGCGCCGGATGATGTCGGCAGCTGAACCCTGGATCGGTGCATTGATCGCGGCGCGCTCAAGGAAGGCGCGCATGGACGGGTTAGATGAGTTGATGTCCGGCAGGTGCATCTTGCGGCCGAAGATCGTTGTGACGAACGAGTTCTCGTGCGCCTCCTGCTTCGTGCGGTCCATATAGGCCTTGATGCCAGGAAAGCGCTCGAAATAGGTCTTGATGTAAGCATTGGCTTCCTCGCGCGGAATCGACAACTGGTTCGCCAGCCCAAAGCCCGAAATGCCGTAGATGATGCCGAAATTGATAGCCTTGGCGCGACTGCGGACCGAGGCCGGCATGCCCTTCACGGGCACGTTGAACATCTCCGACGCCGTCATTGCGTGGATGTCGACGCCGTCCGCAAACGCTTTCTTCAGCGCCGGGATGTCCGCGATGTGCGCCAGCAAACGCAGTTCCACCTGGCTGTAGTCGGCGCTGACGAGTTTCATGCCCTTGGGCGCGACAAAGGCGGTGCGGATCTCACGACCTTCGTTCGTCCGGATCGGGATGTTCTGCAAATTGGGTTCATTCGAAGAAAGTCGGCCCGTCGACGTGGATGCCATTGAATACGATGTGTGAATGCGTCCCGACTGCGCGTTGATATAGGTCGGCAGTGCGTCCGTGTAGGTGCTCTTCAGCTTTGACACCTGGCGCCAGTCGACAACGCGGCGCGGCAGGTCATGACCCTGTGCCGCAAGTTCCTCAAGCGCATCGGCGTCCGTCGCCCATTGCCCGGTCTTCGTTTTCTTGCCGCCCGGCAGGCTGAACTTCCCGAAAAGGATCTCGCCAAGTTGCTTGGGCGACCCCAGATTGAACTTCTCGCCGGCAAGCTTGTGAATGTCTGTTTCAAGCTCGGCCATCTTCTGGGCAAAGCGGTGCGACAAGCGCGCCAGCACATCACGATCAACAAGCACGCCGGCCTGCTCCATGTCGGCGAGCACTGCCACCAGCGGCCGCTCGAGTGTCTCGTAAACGGTCGTCATGCGCTCGGCCGCAAGCCGCGGCTTGAACAGGCTGTGCAGCCTGAGCGTCACATCGGCATCTTCCGCCGAATAGGCAGTTGCTTCCGGAATGGGTACTTGGTCAAAGGTGACCCGACCCTTGCCTTTGCCGGCGACTTCGCTGAATGAAATTGCCTTGTGCTGCAGGAAGCGCTCGGACAACTCGTCCATGCCATGCTTGTGCAGGCCTTCGTCCAGCGCATACGACATGAGCATCGTGTCATCGAATGGAAAAAGCCGGATGCCATAGCGCAGAAAGATGTGAAAATCATACTTCACATTCTGCGCAACCTTGAGAACGGTCGCGTCTTCAAGCAGCGGCTTCAGTTTTTTCACAACCAGGTCAAGCGCCAGTTGCACGGGCCGCTTCTCTGAAAAGTCAAAGCCGTCCCCCGAACCATGCCCGACGGGAATGTAACAGGCCTCACCCGGACCAACCGAAAGCGCGACACCGACAAGCTTTGCTTCCATTTCCGCAAGCGACGTGGTTTCGGTATCGACACATACCGTGCCGGCCGCATAGGCCCGCTCGATCCAGCGATCGAGCACCTTGGCATCCGTCACGGTTTCATACTTTGACCGGTCGATGGGCTTCATCAATGCATCGCGGTCAAAGACGGCGCCAGGCTCATTGGCCGTGTTGATCTGGATTGCTTCAGACTTGTCCGCACGTGCAGGCGCGCTGACGTGCACGGTTGCGGCAGGAATTGAGTTGGCGTCGCTAAGATCCCATTCGGCAGCAACCCGCTTGAAAAGGGTTGCAAGCTCCATCGCCTTGAGAAACCCGGCCAGCTCTCTGGGGTCAGGTTCCACCACGCCGAAATCTGATATGGGAACAGCGACCGGAACATCCGTCTTCAGTGTTACAAGTCGCTTGGAGATACGCGCCAGGTCGGCATTGCCCAGCAACGATTCGCGGCGTTTAGGTTGCTTGATCTCCCCTGCCCGCGCCAAAAGCGTTTCAAGATCGCCGTAGATATTGATGAGTTCGGCTGCCGTCTTCACGCCGATACCGGGCACACCGGGAACATTGTCCGTGCTGTCCCCCGCAAGGGCCTGCACATCAATGACCTTGTCTGGCGTGACGCCAAACTTTTCCAGCACCTCGGCCGAGCGGATGGCTTTCGTCTTGACCGGATCCTGAAGTTCGACCTTGCCGTCCACGACCAGCTGCATCAGGTCCTTGTCGGACGAGACGACTGTTACGAATGCACCGACCTTCGACGCCTGTTCGGCGTATGTCGCGATCAGGTCGTCGGCTTCAAATCCCTCCATCTCCACGGACGGGACACCAAAGGCCCGGGTCGCATCACGAATGAGAGCGAACTGTGGAATGAGGTCTTCGGGCGGTGGCGGGCGGTGCGCCTTGTATTCGGGAAAAAACTCGTTGCGGAAACTCACGCGCGACGTGTCGAAAATGACGGCGAGGTGTGTAGGCCGCTCTCCGGCCTTCGTGTCCTGCAGCAGCTTGAACAGCATGTTGCAGAAGCCGGAAACTGCGCCGACCGGAAGGCCGTCGCTTTTGCGCGTCAGCGGAGGCAGGGCATGAAACGCCCTAAAGATATAGCCGGAACCGTCTATGAGGTAGAGATGGTCACCTTTGCCAATTTTCCGCCCAAGCGCCCCGGAGGGTTGCTTCGCGGTCAATGCTGACCCGCCTCGGCCGCCTGCTTCGACAAAACAAATTTGCGGTCGCAATAGGGGCACTCGACCTGTGTCTCGCTTCCCATCTCAAGGAACACCTTCGGGTGCCCCAGGGCACCGCCGCCGCCATCGCAGGCTATCCGATGTTTGTCGACCACAATGACTTCTGGAGGGGGTGTCGTCATGACGCTCAGGCCCTAAGCAAAGAATTTGGCCGGATCATACTGAGCGCGTACGCCACCGCAAGCTTTGAGACACCCTCCATTTGCGTCAGGACACAGCTTTCGTTAGTGTCCGGCCGCAATCTGCACCCATAGCTCAGCGGATAGAGCGCTGCCCTCCGAAGGCAGAGGTCGCACGTTCGAATCGTGCTGGGTGCGCCATTTTCATGCCTTCCGCCAAATCGGCCTGCTTACTGCCCGGTTGCGAGCTCGATCTGGCAGATTTTTCCGTGTGACTCATCGCAGTTGCTGACAATGCAGTACTCGATAGGCGTGTTGCTCTGGTTCATGACGAAGACGCGATAGGACTGCTTGGGCGCGTCGCCCGGCGCAAACCGGGTCGGCAGGTCACAATACGCTTCAAACTTGTCCTCGAAGAATTTGACCGACTTCTCGGCGCAGACACTCTCATTGCGCAGCGGCGAGACATAGGTCACCACGGCAACGCGAACTTCATCCCAGGCCTGTCCCGGCGTCACGGTCGCCGGATTGAACGATCCACCGGTATAACCCCCACTCGTTGAGTCGTAAGTCGATTGCGGTCGGGTGCGGACAATCACATAGCCCGCAGTCGGCGTAGGCGCGGCAGACGTGGTGGTGGTTCCGGGATAGCTGCTCGGGCTCGCGCTGTAAGCCCCGCCCCCACCCATCACGGCTGGATCATAGAAGCCGACGAGATACTCGTCATCGCTGCCACCCTGCAGAACGCGTGGCGCACCGACGCCACCTGAAAACTGCTTTTCGCACTCCTGACGCTGCTGCGGCAGGGACGTGACAACGCACCCTGTACACTTCCCGCCGCTTCCCGGCTGAAAGAACAAATAGATCAGCAACAGCGAAACGATGATCGCCACCAGGACGACCAGAGCATATTCTATCAACTTTCTAGCCATTCAGCTCCCCATCATTCCCTGAGCAGGCATACTCTCAGTTGCTTTTCTGCGGACGACGCGGCGGCGCGACGTCGTAAGTTCTTGGTTCGTCTGTATCCCCGGTATCTCCGGCATTTCCAGTCGCGGCCTGCGGCGCACTTGGCGACGAAGGCCACCTGATCTTCTGCTTCGGCACGAAAAGGTTGATCGCCAGAACCACGACCCCCGCAAACACCACACACCCGCCCAAAATGGCCCAGGTACGTTGGTCTGAGCGCTTCAGGCCATCATTCACCGACACCGGCGTGCTCATCAACTTGTGCTCTTGCTGCGCCATGCGTCCGTCTTCTGCTCCACCCTGTCAGTCGTCGCAGTCCGTGTCCGTCATCCGGAAGGCACCCTTGCCGAACACATAGTCAGACCGCGATGTGCAGTCGCTACCATAGCACACGCAACGCCCATGGGCACAGCGCACGAGGTTGCGGTTCGCCGTACCACGGGCACCCGGCTGCAGGCTGATGCCCGCGACATTCGTACCGTTAATGCGATTGTTGACCAGCTGAACAAAGGCTCCGGCCCCGACCGAGATGCCAACGCCACCACCATTGATGGCCATGTCCTGCACGATCCCGCTTGTTCCCGACCCGATCGAGATACCAACTCGATAGCCGCTGACACTACCGGACTGGATGACAATGCGACGGGACTCCATGCCCGACAGCCAGGGCAGATCCTGGATGGCATGGCCATCGCCGATCACAATGCCTTGTTCACCGTGCTCCGTAGGAGGATACGGATCTTCCGGCTCCGACCGGACGACGCTCAGGCGGTTGAGCTGCAGCGACTCGGTGACACTGTCTATCAGGACACCAATCCTCGCGCCCTTTACCTGAACGCCGTTCATCTGGATGTTCGCCGCTGAAAGACGAACAGCCTGATCGCCGTCAGACGTTGTCGCCAAACGGCTGTCATCGATCCATATCCGACCGGCAGAACCCGCATAGACCGCAGCCTCGCGCGCACGGACTGTGGAACGCCGAATGCTCAGGCTGCCACCATTGACTGACACGGCTGCGTTGTGGCCCCGCCAGGCAACATTGACTTCATCAAGATTGAGTTCGCCGGAAGAGACGGAAACGCATCCATCAAGGTCAATGCCCCCGAACGTAACACTCGCGCGATTGTCCCCGCCGGATACGAATGCACAGGATTCCGTGGTCACAAGCTTTGCCCTGCCCCCATACGCATACCGGTCGGTCGCGATCGTGATCGGTCCGCTCAGCACCAGGCCTGAAATCTCACATGCGGCACCCGGCACAACAAAAATGGTGCCCGACCCGCGAAGACCTGCGACTGCCTCCTGCACAGAGCCATAACTGCGCTTGTACTCTGTGGGCATGCCGCAGTTGACGAGCGCTGTTCCGTCGCCCGGTGCTGGAGTCTGGCCATCGTGCCACCCGCCACCACCGCGACGTCGGCCCTTCCAGGGCTTTCGCTCGCAGCAGAGTTTGACATTGGGAAATGTATATGGATCGCGGCCCGTATCGCCCTGCGCCTCGGCCTGGGAGCCCGAATAACCCTGCTGCGCGAGCGCAGCGCCAGAGCTTCCGAGACACCAGCCAGCCACAGACACCGCGGCAACAACGCCGAAGCGAATGCCAGCCATAAAACCCCGTCCCATCATCTTTCCATCTCCGGCTCTCGGATTTCTTTCGACGCTCAAGACCATCTAGTTGGTCGCATTCGGCACTGGAGCCGGTTGCGAGTTCGCAGCAGCATTGGCTTCACTTTCACGATCCCGCTCGCGGCGGCATCGGCGCGAATGGCATTCTTCTCGCGATGCCGAAGGTGCTGTTTCCAGCAGCCTCAGGAACTCGGAGCGCGTTGGCTCGAACCCCGCCACCGCAGCACCCTGCCGGTATCGAACAGCCCGGTCCTCGGATTTCTCCACACCGTCTGCACCTTGCGTGTAAAGCTCGGCAAGTGAATACATCGCCTCGCCATCACCCTGCTCTGCTGCAAGCAGCAGCCATTTCTCGGCCCGCACAAAGTTCACCGGCACGCCGACACCCTTGATGTACATGATGCCAAGGCAACGCTGGGCGCGCACATTCCCGCGCACGGCCATGATCTGCACCAGCCTTGTCAGCTGCAGCGGCGTGAACTGGCCCGTTTGTGGATCACCCAGCATGTCCTGGTACTTGGAAATCGCGCGAACGACTTCCTGCGACCCTCCGCCACGAAGGAACCCGATCGCGCGCAGCATGTCCGGACCAATTGGAGAAAGACGATCAGCCTTCGCCAGCGCACGCTCGCGCTGCAGGTTGATCGGGCACTCGTCGCCGTGGACGAGGCCCGACGGCGTCTCGCCCCGATAGCGGGTCTCGGCGGCATAGAATTCAAACGGGGCAAGCCACGTCTGCGCCTTGGCCTTCGCCTTGGCCAGAAGCTCATTGCCGGCAGCCTTCGGATCAGCGCCTGTGCCTGTCGTCAGACCCTTGAGCGCTTCGATATACTGCTTGGCAACAGGATGCCCGGCACGCTCGGCCAGCAGATAGAACACCATCGACTCGATCGTGCTTGTCTGGAACGCCGTCGGCGACCCTTCCACCGCTGTCGAGTATCGCGAGCAGCTGTTGGGCATCAGCCAGCCAAACCAGTCACTGCTGGTACAAAGCTTGTTCACCCAGAAATCATACGACGTCTTGTACGACCCGCTGCCCGGATACCCCGTCGGTGTCGTGGACGCATACGGATTATAAGAGTCGACCTTGCGACTGTAGACACCACCAGGGCGTCGGACATGCACCCAGGAATCTGCCACCACACCCGAAAGCGGTCCAGTCGATGCTGAGTGCCGCTGCACGATATAGGGGTCCTGCAACTGCCCGAGAAGGATGAAACCGTCGCCACCGCGGCACGCCGCGATGTACATGATGCGATTGCGCGCGTCGATCCGCTCGTCCTGCAGCAGGTTCTTGTAGATCCCTTCGGCGTCGTTCTCGGCGTTCGCAAGCTTGCTCACGACAAACTCGGCCGCCGCATCAAGATGGAAGTGATCGAAGATCGCCGAATTGTGTGCCGCCATGAAATACCAGACATAGGCTTCGACCGGGTCGTAGTACCCTTTGTCGTCTTCACGTTTGGCCGCGTATATGTCCCCGAGTTTCACTTGCGCGAAGAAATCATTCTCCTGCCAGGCAGCGCGACGGCACAGTTTGATCGCCTCATCCTTGCGTCCAAGCTGATAGGCGCGCTCACATTCCGCCACGTCAGCTGAAGCTGGCATTGCGAGCGCAATGGACAAAAGCCCCATCAGCGCAAGGAGCGATTGCCGAAATACTTTCGCAAATCCACTCCTGCGGGCGGAAAAAGCTTCTTCAATTGAGGCGCGCTCTAATTGCATGTGTCCCCTCACCTGGATGGCGGCGATACAACTCGGTAGACCATGCCGTCCGCGTTCTTTTCGGGAAAGCGATCCAACACTTGCGAACATTGAGTGCCGGACGACAAACATGAGTCAAGCGCTACAGAGGATAAAATCGATATAAAGTCTAGGCTTTACGCCAAATTGGATGCACGACACTTGAACTGCACCAACTTGAACGCGCGCACGTAGAACTGGCACAGAGCGATGATGTCAGACACCGCGGGTTGAGCCCCGAAAACAGGTTGTGCAATTTGTAGTCGCAGGGATTTTGGCTTAACTAAGAAACACCATAGGGTTCAGTGGCAAATTCTCTATTCAAGCGAAAAGCGGGGAATATCTGATGCGTTTCGACGTCGACGTTTTCTGGTCCTTCCGCTCGCCATACTCCTATTTGGCGACTCCATTGATGACAGCGCTGGAAAAGGAGTGGGACGTCAAATTCAGTGTCCGACCCGTCTACCCGATAGCGATTCGCCTGGACGGCTGGTTCAAGAATGCAAACCCGATGTGGTTGCCGTACCTCGTGCGCGACGTCCTGCGCGAAGCTGAGCGACACGGCATTCCCTTCGCGTGGCCCAAGCCCGATCCGATCCTGATGGACTTGAAGTCAGGCCAAGTCGCAAGACAACAGCCGTACATTCATCGACTCACGCGACTTGGTGTTGCTGCCGCAGAACGTGGCAAGGGACTTGAATTCATCACCGAGGTTTCAGCAACGCTCTACGGCGGAAGGATTCAGAATTGGCACGAAGGATCCCATCTTCACGATGCCGCGCACAAGGCGCGTCTTGATCTGGCCGAGCTTGAAACCGCAATCGCGGAGGACACAAAACACTTTGATTCCATCATCGAGCAAAATCAGTCAGCACACCAAAAAGCGGGCCATTGGGGTGTACCGACATTTGCGTTCGGAGGTGAACCGTTTTTCGGTCAGGACAGGCTGGATGCTCTCTTGTGGCGACTGCAGAAGAACGGATTGAAACGCAGGCAACAGCAGTAGCTACGCCCACAGCTTCTTTTCCGTCAGCACTTTTTTCAGGACAGACGGCCGGTCAGTCATCAATCCATGAACGCCCAGATCGATCAGACGGCGCATTTCATCCTCGTCATCAATGGTCCAGACATGAACCTGCATGCCGTGTTTCTCCGCGGCTTCGACAAATTTTCGCGTCACCACGGTCACGCCATTCGCCCTGACCGGAACCTGTGCGCAACCTTCGGCCCAGCGCCGCGCTGGCCACCCGAAGGAAGCTGACTTCAGCTTGAGAACGCCTCCAGGTCCAAGGGAAGTGCAGACCTTGTGGTCAAACGCATCCTGAACCCGGCGGATTCTCTTCCCCGAAAACGAACCGATGCACACGCGGTCCTGAACCCCCATGCGCTTGATCAGTGCGATCAACGGCGCCACTGCCAGGTCATGCTTGGGGTCGATGTTGATCCGCATGTGGGGCCAGCGCGCCAGAAGCTCTTCCATCAGCGGAATGGGCTCACTTCCGCCAATTCGCGCTTGCTTGATGACGCTCCACTCGAGTTCCTCGATCTTGCCTTTCGATTGAGTGACACGATCCAGGCGATCGTCATGAAACGACACCAGCACCCCGTCACGGGTCGAGTAGACGTCCGTCTCGATATACGAATAACCGAGCACTGCCGCGTAATCGAAAGCCTTCAGCGTATTCTCCGGCGCCTCAAGCGCACCACCCCTGTGGGCAAATGCCAGCAGGCCGGAGTGCTCAAGATACGGATACTTGGCTGGTCGGGCCATAACGCTCTCTTTTTTGTGCTCAGTTGGGCGTTGACGCACTCTGGTATGAAACAGCGCGTCATTCTAGTCTTGTTGATCGCATTTCAGGGGACTTCCATGACACAAGCCGCACTTCCACGTCGCACGTTCTTGTTGCTTTCCACCGCAGCGGCCGCATTGAATCTTGCAGGCTGCGTCGACGACTTGCCCGAGGCAGACATTCAGGCAGAACCTGCTTACCCGGAAGACGGCAGACTGCTCGAGTTCTTTTCACGCAGCTTCACGCGCGAACTGGAAGACTCCCCGGAATTCATGTCGTTCATCGGCATGAAAAAGCGCAACAGCGAGTGGAACGACTATTCCGAAGCCTTCGCCGAGCTGTCCTACAGGAACACCTTCGCCGACACGGACTTCATGCGTACGAAAATAGACCGGACATCGTTGAGCCCGCCAATGCGCGTGTCCTACGACATATTCCTGTTTCGCAATGAGCAGCGCCTGGCGAACTATCCATACCGCTATCACAACTACGACTTATCCCACTTTGGCGGCCCGCATCAGGGCATTCCAAATCTATTGATCAATCAGCACAGGATCGATGACGCCAGCGACGCCGAGGCTTACATCGCCCGGATCAACGCCACCCCGAAAATGATGGAACAGGTAACGGGCTATCTGAAGGCCTCGCAAGCTCGTGACATCACCCTGCCCCGCTTCTCATATGCGTTGATGATTGCCGACACGCGGAAAGTGCTGCTCGGTGCGCCGTTCGAAAAGAAAGGCGAGAACAACATTTTCGCCGACTTCAAGTCGAAGGTGGTCAAACTCAAGCTAGATGAAGGCAAGAAGTCAAAACTGATCGCGGACGCACAACGGGCGCTTCTCGAAAGCCTGAAGCCTGCTTACGAACTTTTCCTGTCAACGATCGAAGCGATCGGCAAAGACGCGAAATCCGACCACGGCGTTGGAAGTCTGCCAAACGGAAAGGCATTCTACGACGAGCGCACAGCGGCCCACACAACGGTCAAAATGCCTGCCAGCGACATTCACGCGTTGGGCCTGTCCGAAGTTGCCCGTCTGTCAGCGGACATGGAGGCTCTGAAAGCACGGATCGGCTTCAAGGGCTCGCTCAAGGAGTTTTATGCGGACCTGAGGACAAACAGGAAATATACGTACCCGACCACGCCGGAAGGGCGAACCGAATACCTGGCGCGCGCGTTGCAGCTCGAGCACAAGGCGACAGACGCGCTGCCCAAAGTGTTCGGCACGCTTCCAAAAGCAGGCATTGACGTAAAGCGGATGGAACCTTTCCTCGAAAGCGGCCAGACAATCGCATTCTACAATCCGGGCACACCCGATGGTTCACGCCCTGGCTATGTGTATTTCAACCTGGCCTCGATGCAGGCCTTGCCGAAATGGCAGATGGCAGCCTTGTCGTTCCATGAAGGAATTCCGGGTCATCACCTGCAAATCTCGATTGCTCAGGAGACGAAGAGCATTCCTGATTTCCGCAAGTACACGGGCTTCACATCCTATGTTGAAGGCTGGGCGCTCTACACGGAATACCTGGCAAAGGAAATGGGACTCTACGAGAACGACCTTGATGAAGTCGGGCGCATCACGATGGAACTCTGGCGCGCCTGCCGGCTTGTTGTCGACACGGGCATCCACGCCATGGGTTGGTCGCGCGACCAAAGCGTCGACTACTTCATGGCCAACACCGCTCTGACACGCGACAACATCGTTCGGGAAATTGACCGGTACTTTGTGTTCCCCGGCCAAGCCTGCGCCTACCAGATCGGAAAAAACAAGATCCTGGAGTTGCGAGAAAAGGCTAGGCAAAAGCTGGGAAGCCGCTTCGACCTCCGCAAGTACCACGACGTGGTCCTGGAGAATGGCGCAGTTCCGCTCCCGGTGCTTGAAAACATCGTTGACGACTGGGTGCGGTCTCGCGCCGCGGCCGTGTGACACTCTCTGGCCTTGAGCGCGGCCCGGCGCGGAACTACCTGATAGCCATCTCCAACTGAGGTCCACGAAAATGCGTCGCTTGCTAGTCCCTGGTCTTGTCGTGCTGTCGATGGCAGCGGCTCATGCCGCTTCGGCGGCGGAAGTTGTTGTTGAAATGCTCAGCCGCGATGCGGCAACCAACACCAACAATCTGTTCAAACCGGGCCTTATCCGCATCAACAAGGGTGACACTGTAAAATGGGTCGCCAAGCAGTCCGGCCACAACGTCGCCTTTGTCGAAGGTGCCGTTCCGGCTGGAGTAGCAATTTTTACGTCACAGGCAGGCAAGGACGCTTCGTTCAAGTTCGATAAGCCAGGCGTTTACCTTTACAAATGCGCGCCTCATGTTGGCTTGGGAATGGTGGGCCTGGTGGTCGTTGGGAACAACAAGAGCAATCTCGCGGCGGTAAAGGCAGCCTACATTCCACCACTGTCCAAGAAGCGCCTTGAACCGTTCTTCAAAGAGCTGGACAAGCCTTAATCTTTGGACACATCACGAAAAAGTGGCGGGAACCAGCAAAATTTCGCCACTTCTGCGACAGCTTGTGCGACTCGTCGCAACGATTTTTTGAGCGTGTTCGTCGTATAGTCGGCGCTGAATTTGATCAGACGGACCGATGAACCTCAAAAGGCGCGACCTTCTTCTTGCGGCAGGACTGACGCTCGTGTTTGGCACGAGCGCCTCTGCGCGCATTCTGATTGAAGGCGGCCCCGACATCTTGCCCGCTATCTCGCGACCACGCCGACTTTCGCTCCGTCATGCGAGCACCGGTGAAACTTTTGCCGGATTGTACAGGGACGATGTTGGTCCTCTTCCCGACGCGATGATTGATCTGTCATGGTTCCTCCGCGACCACCACGAGAACGCGCGTGGCCCGCTGTTTGTGGAGACTCTCGACTTCCTGACCGACGTGATGGATGCGTCTGGCGGCCATCGGGCGACGGTCCTGTCCGGATTTCGTACACCAAGAACCAACGCAATGCTGGCAACACGCTATTTCGGTGTCGCGGAGAAAAGCCAGCATTTGGCCGGACGCGCGATAGACGTCACGCTGGACACGAAGTTGGACAAGACCGCAGGACTCGCCCGCACCATGTCTCGCGGCGGCGTGGGTTGGTATCCGCAATCCCACTTCATCCATCTGGACTCCGGCCCGGTGCGCAACTGGGTTGTAAACACATCCATGGAAGAGCGTCATCGGAACGGGAAATCAGGATCATCGTCCAGGAACGACCCAATTGAAGACTTCCTGGTATCACGGCCCAAGCGCCCGCTGACCGTGCAGGAACGAATGAAGCTGCAGCGCGCGCTGGCGAAGAAGCAGGCCAAGCCCCGATAAATTCGCCGCGTCATTGCGGCACCGTCTTCCATTGCGTAAGTTCCTCGTCAACAACGCAAGGAAGCCACGATGAAAGCCGCTGTCTACTACGAGAATGGCCCGCCGACTGTCTTCAAGTATGAGGACGTGGAAGATCCCTTCTGCTACGCACCAGGCGTCGTCATCAAGGTGGAAGCCGTCAGCATTGAAGGCGGCGACACCCTGAATCGTTTGGGTGGGCCGCTGATCACGACACCGCACATCGTTGGCTATCAGGCAGCTGGCACCATCGTTCAGGTTGGCAAGGAAGTCACTGATCTCAAGCTTGGCCAGAAAGTCGTCACCGTCAACGCTTTCGGGTCACACGCGGAACTGCGTGCAGTCCCGGCACGCAATGCCTGGCTGGTACCTGATGGCTTCGATGTCAGACAGGCATCCGCAATCCCCGTCCCCTTCGGAACGGCGGACGACTGCCTGTTTGAGTTCGGAAGGCTCAAGGCAGGCGAAACGGTTCTGGTACAGGCAGGTGCAGGCGCCGTTGGCATCGCCGCAATTCAGCTCGCCAAACGCGCAGGCGCCCGCGTACTCGCAACCGCGTCCTCCGATGATCGCCTAGAGAAACTCAAGCCACTGGGCATGGATCACGGGATCAACTACGTGAAGCAGGACATCGTCACCGAAGTGATGAAACTGACCAAAGACCAGGGCGTAGATCTGATCGTCGACCCCGTGGGCGGTTCAACGCTTCAGAAGGGACTGGCGGCCCTTGCTCATCGCGGTCGCATTTCGATGGTCGGAAGGGCCGGTCGCGAGCCCATGACGGTAGACGTTCAAAGCCTGATGGCAGGCAACCGTTCACTGACGGGCGTGTTCCTGGGTGCCGAAATCATGACAGACCGCGTGCACAACATGATCCAGCGCCATATTGACGATGCGGCCGCCGGTAAACTCAAGGTCGTCATCGACAAGACATTCTCTCTGAAGGACGCAGCAGCGGCGCACGCCTACATCGAAAGCCGCAAGGCAGTTGGGCGCGTTCTGTTGATTCCTTGAAGGATCGGGGCGCCTCTCCATCGTAAGGCGCCTCCCCTCTCGACTAGAACTTGCCGCCCGTCCTGAACCCGCCGCCTTTGAAACCACCGCCTGTGCGGAAACCTCCGCCACCGAAGCCTCCCCCACCCGATCCGCCGGGAAACTTTGGCATTGAGGATGAGGGGAACCGGAAACGTGGTCGATCGCGCTGACCCCACGGGCCGCGTTCTCCGCGATCATCATCGTCGTCATCATCTTCCCAGTCGCGCCTGCGATGAGCGTTGCGAAGCACTTCCCAGAGCACGCCACTCTGCAGGGCCCCGCCAATGATCCCACCCAGGATGCTGCCGATGACGTCTGGCCCGTTGACTTCAAACTGGCTGTTCGAGCGGTCAAACCGGTTCGTGCGCATCTGGTCTCGCACGGTTTCCAGTTCTCCACGCCGCCGCGCCGCCTCGCGCGCTTCATCCCGGATTTTCGCGACTTCTGCATCAGCCTTCGCGATTGCATTCTGAGTCTTTTCGACCTGCTGCACCAGGCGATCATCTTCCGGCATGTTGGTCTGACGCGCCTCCTGGTACAAGGTCTGAAGGCTCTCCAGGGCAACCGCCTGTGAAAGAACTGCAAGCGCATCACCATGCGCCTTGCGATCGCCATCCCCCTGCAGCGCTGCTTTTTCCTGATCCAGCGCTGACATCGCTTGCTGCGCCATTGCAAGCGTGTCTGCGCTTTTGCGCAACGCCGCTTCAGCTTCGGTCAGCACCGCTTCCATGGGAACGATCCCGGCCCTGACAAGCGCGTCACGCTCAATATTTTCCAGCGTCACATCCGCCTGCTGCGCCAGTGCTTGCGATTCCTGCGCATGTTCGCGCAACCGCGCCGGAATCTCGTTCAGCAACGCATAGTTCGGTCTCGCCGCATCATACCCGACCAGAACTGCAACCTTCCTGTCAAGGAACCGCACAAAATTCCCCGCGTGATAGTCAGCCGAGCCAAACTTCCGCTTCCACAGATACAGGAAAAGCGGATCGCTCTCGTACGGCTTGCGCTTCACGTCCCGATCAGCCTCGGCCTGCGTTGCCTTTGCATCGGCCGCAGTGGCGGTATCGACCGCCTCCTTCACCTTCGCCTGTTGCACAGCCCAGGTCGCATCAGACCTCATCTCGCTTTCGACGCGCTGCTGCAGCGCTACAATTGGCGTCTTGGCGGATTGCACTGCCGCCGTCTTGTCCCTGTAGTCGCTCTCAGCCGACACCACGACGCTCTGCGCGCCGCCACACCGGATCAGAATCTGGTCAAGCTTTGCCTTGTGGCTGCGCATGAGTTCAAGCGCACGCCGCTCGGCAGCGTCAAGCTCGCCAACCACCTGGTTGCGCATGAGCACATCCAGGCGCACCAGCGCCAGCCCCTTGAAGCTCTCAGCCAATTGCTTGCGCAAGCGCTCGGCTTCGCCAGCAGCAGAGCTCAGCACCTGCGTCAGGCGAGATTCATTGTCCCGCGCGCCGGCAATCGCACTCTCAACCGAAGTCATCGTGTCACGACCGTTGACGATCATCACTCATCCCACGACGTGATTGCGCCGCCTTCTTTTGCAAAGACATAATGCGGGTCGAGTTCCCCGCGCGACTTTTTGCCGATCGGATTTTGTTCAACAATTCCATTGTCCAGCTTGTCGCGTTTCACGGCTTCAAAGAAAGACGCCGGCACCCGCACGCCCCACTTGGAAACAATCGAGACCTTGCCAGTCTCCTCGTTCGTGATCGGCAGCGACAGAATCTCTCCATTCGGTGTCACCGCTTCGACGACAAGGTAATAGTTCCGGGAGCCAGGATTTGTAAGTGACTCGCGCCAGACACCTGACGTCTCATCAGGACGCGAAATGACATTGACTGAATAGGTCTGCACCAGGCGTCCGCGCAGTCCATCCAGCGATGCAATCGCCGCACGTGCACCATCGGCATCCGATTTCGCGAGCGCGGCCTTGCCATCACTTTCCAGACCATCAATTTGCGACAGCACCGCTGCATCTTTGGTCTCAACCCGCGCCGCCCCCGCCGCCTGGGTCAGCGCCTTCGGCAATCGATCCGAAAGATCGGCCTGCGCTTCCTGCTGCGCGCGCTCGCGCGGCAGGTCAATCCCGTAATATGCAACGCCCCACAATGCTGTGATTGAAATCAGGATGCCCCCAACCCAGGCGCCAATCAGCCGTCGCCTGACCCAGAACAACGCCAGCGTACGCGCCAGACTGGGCGCCGGAGGCGTATAGGCAAAGCGGCTCTCACGCAGCGCCTTGATGCCCTGATCAATCACAACATCGGTAACTTCAATGCCCTGGCTGTGATAGATCTCGCGCAGGCGCGCCCGCAGCGCCTCGTCGCGATCGCCTTGCGAAAGCTCGCGCTCGACCACAAGCTCGCGATGGCGGATCGTATCGACCACATCCATCGCAAGCATGAGTTCATCAAGCGTTTGAGGCGCCTTGACCTCAGCGGCGGCAGTCATCAGAGGTTGAACGCCTTGCCCTGCGCGACCAGCGCCGCAAGCCGCTTTTTGCCATCTTCAACGGCGTCACGGATCTCGGCCGAGTTCTGCGTCGAGAGTTTGCGCATCTCTTCAATGATCACCTGTGACTTCTCCTGGAAGTTCACGACGCTGTCGACCAGCTTCTTGACGGCGTCTGCGCGAATGGTCGGACCATAACCGGCACGCACGGCCGCTTCCTGCACCTTGTCGCCGATCTCGGACAGGACTTCGATCGACTTCGACACGCCTTCCTTCATGGCATTCACGGTCTCGGTCGCTTCGTGCAGGCCAAACATGCCGGTGAACGACGCCTTGAGTGCCGTTAGCACCGTGTCGTTCGTCGAGAAGAAACTGACCGCCTGCGCATAAATGCGCTCCTTGGCGCTGGTCGTCTGCAGCAGGCGCGCCATGATCACTTCCGACGTGTTGTACCCGATCGTCAGGTTGTCCGAGAGGTCCTTGGCGATCTGGTAGCGCTTGTCCTCGTCCTGCGTCTGGCGCAGCACCTCGTCACGAACGAGCTCGAGCTTCGCACGCTCGGCCGGCTCGGTTCCCGCAAACCCCGAAACCGCACCCGCCGCCTCATTCAGTTTCTTTTTTGCCTCATCAAGCTTCCACTCGGCTTTCTTGAGCACTTCAAGTGCAAGCACTTCAGCCTGCTTCAGCGCCCCACGGAAATCGCGATAGGCCTCCAGGATCGCACGCTCGCGTTCGATCTGGTTCTTGGTTTCCTTGGTGACACCCACATAGATCGCGCGGATCTTGTCGAAGCGGTCGGCGACGTCGCCGCGCGTCAGCTTCATCCACGAGTTCGTCGCCCGCTCCCAGACGCTGACCTTGCCATCGGAAATCTGGTCGACCATCGCCTTGGCGTCGTCCCGAATCGAGTTGAACCCGTCCGTGATCAACTTGTAGCGGTCACCGACCGACATCGCAGAAACGTGCTCGCGCACGATCTCGTTGAAGTTGGCCGCCTGGTTCAGCGTGCGTGCGATCACAGCGATGCGATCGGCATCCAGGTCAGAAATCTGCTGCAGCAGGGCGTTGATAGGGGCTTCCTCGCCCTTTGAGGGGACGATGCCGAGGTCCCTCAGCGTTGTCATGGCACGGTCGAGATACTGCATAGGCGAACGAATGACGACGTCGGACATGAGCTTCAGCCTCCCGGTAAGCGCGGGGGATCATTTGGGCTATCCGGGGGCCTAGTACAAGAGACAACCGCAGAATTATTCGCAGAAACCCTTGCGCTACCCGCCGCAGCTGATCGTGTCGGCATACCGGTTTTGCGCCGTAAGCTCGGGCTTCACGGCAATTCCCATGAACTTCGTCGTATAGATCGGAGCATCACATTCGACCGTTGCGAAATAGCTATCGATCAGGATCGTAAGGTTGCCGGTCACGGATTTGATCTTCTTGAGCTTCACCTGTTTGACCACATCCGGTGCGATCACCTTCGAAAGAAACTCTTGCACGTTCGAGAAGTAGAAGCCCATCACGGGCCCTCGCTCGTTCCAGTACGGCAGCAGCGCGCGCGACGCGTCATCGGGCACGAAATAAAGATCAGGCGGTGCATTGGGCACGCCAACCTCTTCCGCCGGGCTGTTGTGCCCATAGACATACTTGCCCGAAATCTGCGCCGAGCCTTCAAAATACACGCCGTCAATGGTGCGCTTGGTAAGCTTGAAAGGGCTCTGCTTCGGCAGCGCATAGACAATGCCCTGCTGCGCATTCTTCAGAAGCCTGACCGCAGGCACAGCCTCACCAGCCTGCACGCACGGCAGCGTCACAAGGCCCAATGTAAGAGCCAGCGCCACAATTCGTTTCATCACTCAGTACCTCTTTCCGACCCCGAGTGTGCACACTCTTCTGGGCAGAAATGGGGCGCCAAAATGAACGCTAATTCATACGTGAATAGCGTGCCCCAGCGCCTTCAGCGCGCTCTCGTGGAAGGCTTCGCTCAGCGTGGGATGCACGTGAATCGTGCCGGCCACATCTTCAAGCAGCGCGCCCATCTCCAGCGCCAGCGCGAACTCCGATGACAGCTCCGACACGTGGCTGCCAACTGCCTGGATGCCAAGCACGCGATGGTCGCTCTTGCGCGCAACGATGCGAACGAAGCCGCCATTGTCCGCGCCATCCATCGACAGCGCGCGCCCGCTGGCCGAGAACGGGAACTGCCCGACGATCGTCTCCTCGCCAGTCTTCGCGGCCTCGGCAGGTGACAGTCCCGCGCTCACGATCTCGGGCTCGGTAAAGCAGACGGCAGCAATCGCCACCGGATTGAAGCGCCGCTTGTGGCCCGCAATGATCTCGGCCACCATCTCGCCCTGCGCAGACGCCTTGTGCGCCAGCATCGGCTCGCCCACCAGATCGCCAATTGCCCACACATCGCGCATCGACGTACGGCACTGGTCGTCAACCTTCACGAAGCGCCCGGTCATGTCGACGGCCATGTTCTCAAGCCCCCACCCTTGCGTGTTCGGCTTGCGACCAACAGTGACAAGAATCTTGTCCGCCAGAATTTCGAGAGGCTTTCCATCCGCCGTCTCTATGACGAGCGCAGTGCCCTTCTTGCCCGTCTCGGCAGCTTTCGCCTTCGCACCCAGATGCAGCGTCACGCCATTGCGATCGAGCCAGCGCTTCACTGGCGCAACCAGGTCAGCATCGTACAATGGCAGGATCTGCTTCTCGGCCTCGACGATCGTGACCTTCGAACCCAGCTTGGCGAACGCGATGCCAAGCTCAAGCCCGATATAGCCCGCGCCCACGACCGCGAGGTTCGCAGGCAGCGTCTCAAGCGACAGCGCCTCGGTCGAGGAAATGACTAGCCCGCCAAACTTCATGAACGGCAGCTCAACTGCCAGCGAGCCATTCGCGAGGATCACGTGCTCGGCCTGGATCGTCGTGTCGCCAACCTTGCAGGTCTTCGCATCCGAGAACATCGCAAAGCCATTCACCACGCGCACCTTCGCGCGTTTGAGCAGACCACCCACGCCCGTGTTCAGGCGATTGACGATGCCTTCCTTCCACTTCACGGTCTCGCCAAAGTTCAGCGACGGCGCCGCATTCAGCTTCACGCCGTGCACGGACTTTTCCGCAGCGTGGCGCATGCTCTCGAACTCACCCGCCACGTGAATAATCGCCTTCGACGGAATACATCCGCGGATCAGGCACGTGCCACCAAGCTTGTCACCTTCGACAATCGTCGTATCCAGCCCCAGCTGCCCCGCTCTGATCGCCGCCACATAGCCCCCAGGGCCACCGCCAACCACCAGCACTTTTGTTTTGATATTCTCAGCCATTGCCTACCCTGGGACCGCGGACATCCTGTCCGCATTTTTCCTTCTTCAACCAAAAAAGTGCGGACAGGATGTCCGCGCTCCCAGGTTCCTACATGAACATCAGCGCCGGATGCTCCAGCAGAGCCTTCACGCGCTGGATGAACTGCGCTGCGTCATAGCCATCAACCACGCGGTGATCGAACGACGACGACAGGTTCATCATCTTGCGCACAACGATCATGCCGTCTCGCACGACCGGCCGGTCAACGATCGCGTTAGGTCCGATGATGGCAACTTCCGGATGATTGATCACGGGCGTCGTCACCACGCCGCCAATGGGACCCAGGCTCGTGATCGTGATCGTCGAACCCGAGAGCTCGTCACGCGTCGCCTTGTTGTCACGCGCAGCACCCGACACGCGCGCGACTTCAGCCGCGGCCTGCCACATATCCATCGCCTCGGCGTGCTTCACCACCGGCACGATCAGCCCGTTCGCCGTCTGCGTCGCAATACCGATATGGACCGGATGAAAGCGATGCACGACGCCCGCCTCGTCATCAAACCGCGCATTGATCTGCGGAAACTCCGGCAACACCTTGACCAGCACGCGCATCAGGAATGGCAGCAGCGTCAGCTTCGGCTGGTCCTTCTGCTTCGTTGCGTTCATGTGCGACCGCAGTGCCTCAAGCTCGGTCATGTCGATTTCCTCGACATAGGCAAAATGCGGAATGCGGCGCTTGGCGTCCTGCATCTTCTCTGCAATCTTGCGGCGCAGGCCGATCACCTTGATCTCTTCCGTGCCTTCACGCTGCACGAACCCGCCCGGCACCGGCCCCGTCGGTGCCCCGCGCGCAATGTGGGTATCGAGATCCGCATGCGTGACGCGCGCACCCGGTCCACTGCCGTGCACAAACTGCAATTGCACGCCGAGCTCAAGCGCGCGCTGCCGAACGGCGGGCGACGCAAGCGGCTTGTCACCAAACTTGCGCGGCGCGGCCGGAGCAGTCTCAACCTTCGCAGCCTCAACCACCGGCGCGGCCTTCGGCACAGGTGCAGCCTTCTTCTCTTCCAGTTTTGGCGCATGCGGCGGCGGTGCGGGCGACTTCGCAGTCCCGTTGCCCTTCACGGCAGCCTCGTTCCCTGCCCCTTCCACTTCCAGCTCCACCAGCGGCGCACCAACCGGCGCCATCGCGCCAGGCTCACCATGCAGCGACAACACCTTGCCGCCGACCGGAGACGTCATCTCAACCGTCGCCTTGTCCGTCATCACATCGACCAGATGCTGGTCCTCGTTGATTACATCGCCAACCTTCACGTGCCAGGCGACGATCTCGGCCTCGGCCGTGCCTTCGCCAACATCCGGTAGCTTGAAAATGAATTTGCCCATGGGTCTCAGGCCTCCAGCACGCGCCGCATGGCGTCGCCGATTCGTTGCGGTCCCGGAAAGTACTGCCATTCAAAGGCGTGTGGATACGGCGTATCCCAGCCTGTGACTCGCTGGATCGGCGCTTCCAGCTGATAGAAACAGTTCTCCTGCACCAGCGCCGACAGCTCGGCACCAAAGCCGCTCGTCTTCGTCGCCTCATGCACGATCACGCAGCGCCCGGTCTTCTCGATCGACTGCATGATGGTTTCCATGTCGACCGGCCAGATCGTGCGCAGGTCAATGATCTCGGCGTCAATGCCGGTATCAACCGCCGCAGCCAGCGCCACATGCACCATCGTGCCATAGGCAAGCACGGTGACAGCCTCGCCTGCGCGCGCAATGCCGGCCTTGCCAAGCGGCACCGTGTAATAGCCATCCGGCACGTCGCTCGCCGGATGCTTGTTCCAGGCCTGCACCGGCTTGTCGTGATGACCATCAAACGGCCCGTTGTAGATACGCTTCGGCTCGAAAAACATCACCGGATCGTCATCTTCGATCGACGCAATCAGCAAGCCCTTCGCATCATAAGGGTTGGACGGGATCACGGTCTTCAGGCCGCAGACATGCGTGAACAGCGCCTCCGGGCTCTGGCTGTGCGTCTGTCCGCCAAAGATACCGCCACCATAAGGCGAGCGCAGCGTGATCGGCGACGTGAAGTCCGCCGCCGAGCGATAGCGCAACCGCGCTGCCTCCGACACAATCTGGTCATAGGCGGGATAAATATAGTCGGCAAACTGGATCTCCACCACGGGCCTGAGGCCATAGGCGCCCATGCCAATGGCCGTCGCGACAATGCCGCTCTCGCCGATCGGCGTATCAAAGCAGCGCTGTATGCCGTGCTTCTTCTGCAGGCCTTCCGTCGCGCGGAACACGCCACCAAAAAAACCAACGTCCTCACCGAACACCAGCACGTTCGGATCACGCGTCAGCATGACATCCATTGCCGAGTTCAGCGCCTGGATCATGTTCATCGTGGCCATGGCTCAGACTCCCATTTCCTGACGCTGCTTGCGCAGGTGCCACGGCATGTCCTTGTAGACATCTTCGAACATGGTCTTCAGGCTTGGCGTCTTTCCCTGCCCCAACACGCCGTTCGCTTCCGCTTCTTTCTGCGCCGTGCGCACGGCCTCGGTGCATTCCTGCTCCAGCGCCGCGTGCTCCTTGTCGGACCACTTGCCAAGCGCGATCAAGTGTTGCTTCAGCCGCTCGACCGGATCGCCCAGCGGCCACGCCTGAGCTTCACCAGCCGGACGATAGCGGTTCGGATCATCACTCGTGGAATGCCCCTCGACGCGATAGGTAAAATGTTCAATCAGCGTCGGCCCCATGTTCGAGCGTGCACGGTCAGCCGCCCACTTCGTCACCGCGTAGACTGCCAGGAAATCATTGCCGTCGACACGCAGCCCCGGCATGCCATAACCAATTCCGCGCGCCGCAAACGTGGAATCCTCGCCACCGGCAATCCCCTGATAGCTTGAAATCGCCCACTGGTTATTGACAACGTTCAGCACGACCGGTGCGTGATAGACGGCAGCAAAAGTCAGCCCGTGATGGAAGTCGCCTTCGGCGGTCGAGCCTTCGCCGATCCACGTGGACGCAATGCGGTCATCACCCTTGTACGCCGACGCCATGGCCCAGCCGACAGCCTGGCTGAACTGTGTCCCCAAATTGCCGGAGATGGAAAAGAACCCGAATTTCTTGCTCGAATACATGATCGGCAGCTGGCGGCCCTTCAGCGGATCATTCGTATTCGAATAGATCTGGTTCATCATGTCGACCAGCGGATAGCCGCGCGCCACCAGCAACCCCTGCTGCCGGTACGACGGAAAGCACATATCATCGGTATCAAGTGCCGCCGCCTGCGCCACCGCCACCGCTTCCTCGCCCGTGCACTTCATGTAGAACGAGGTCTTGCCCTGACGCTGTGCCAGATACATGCGCCCGTCAAAGATGCGCGTCGTGACCATGTGGCGAAGGCCACGCTTCATGGTGTCGACATCAAGCCGCGGGTCCCACGGGCCAACGGCCTTGCCGTCATTGTCCAGCACGCGGATCAGCGAATAGGCGAGATCCGAAACGTCTTTCGCCGTCGCGTTGATGTCCGGCCTGCGCACTTCGCCAGCCTTCGGGACCTTGATGTTGCTGAAGTCCGGATGATCGCCCGGCCGATACTTGGGTTCAGGAATGCGCAATGAAAGCTGAACGCGGTTTTTGCGATCTGGTGCCGTCTTGGTCATGAGATCTCTCGGCTGAAATTTTGGCGGAATTTGGCGGCAGGAGATAGGCGCGCTACCCGCAACCGTCAATCACTAACCTTGTGGCAAGGTCAACGTCCGGTACCTACTCACAACATTGCGGCCAGCCAAGCGCACGAAGCAGGTTTAGTTCAATCCCGCCACCCCGCCGGCAATAAACCTCCAGCCGTTGTGCACTGCACACTTCGGAAGCAGCAAGCGCAAGGCGGGAAACGCGTCTCCTCATCCGTCTCGCAGCGCCGCTGCGAGCCCCCTTCTCCAACAAGTTGGAGAAGGGCCGCCTCAACACCAGCCCCTCTCCACGCGTGGAGAGGGTGGCTCGGTGCGCAGCACCGAGACGGGTGAGGAGGAAGTTACCCACCAAATCTCCCTCACGCGAGTGAGGGAGTGGCTGCGCACCGCGTCAAGCGGTGCTGCAGACGAGGGAGTTCCCTCCGGCTGGCCTCAGCGCCGCAACTCCATCCCCTGCAGCAGCGCTTGACGCGCTGCGCAGGTACTTCCTCACTTCGTGAGGAAGACGAACCATTTCCCTTCGCGTCATCGCGTCTTCGCGCGAGAAATACCAGCTCCTACCCAGCCACCTCCCGAGCCCAGGCACCCACCACCTCACGCACACTTCCAGTTCCATACACATACCGGTCCGCCCGCACGATCACCGCGTCAGCGCCAGCGCCATCCAGATACGCACCAAGCCGCTTCGCATAAGCCTTCAGCACAGCACCATCCAGCGCCTCAACGCGAGCAAGCAACGGCCCGGACACGCCAGCGACATCCGCCCCACGCCGCGCAATCAGCCACGCACCGCGCCCGAGCACATCATCAAGCCGCTTTCCTCCCACTGCATCCTGCGGAAAGATCGAAGCCGCCCGCGCCGAGCCCACCGCAAACGCACCCGCTCCCGGCTGCGGATCAGCCGGCGGCACCGGCTGCGTGCCTTGCGCCCGCTGCGCCAGCATCACGGCATCACGCTGCGCAGCCGCTTCCGGATCCGCCATGCAGACCACACGTCCCATGGCAATCGCAGTCTCCGTCACGGCGCGCACATGAGGCTCGCGCTCGGTCTGATACGTATCAAGCAAGCCCTCGCCCGCTTCACCACGCAGCACAGCCCCAAGCTTCCACGCAATATTCACCGCATCGCGGATCCCCGAGCACATGCCCTGCCCCGCAAACGGCGGCGTCTGGTGCGCAGCATCACCCGCAAGGATCACGCGCCCGCGCCGCCACTCCTTCGCGATAAGCCCGTGGAAGCGATAAACCGCCTTGCGATCAATCTCGACATCGCCATCCTTCACCCACGGCTTCAAGAGCTTCGCGATCACGCCATCATCAAGAAAGCCCTGCGCATCCTCGCCTGGCCGGATCATGAATTCCCAGCGATGACGGCCTGGCCCCATCAGCACACAGGTCGTCGGCCGTACGGGGTCACAGATCTGCAGGTTCAGTGCCGGCATGCGCTCCGGCCGCTTGACCTGTGCATCAACGACAAGCCACGGCTCGTCAAACCCATAGTCGAATTGTTCGATCTTCAGCGCCTTGCGCACCGCACTCGACGCGCCATCACAGGCAACAAGGTACTTCGCCTTGACCGTCTCAATCTTGTCCGCGGCATCGACGATCGTTCCGGTGACACCACTACCCGACGCATCAAATCCCTCAAGCCGAACGCCAAGCCGCGTTTCAACCTTTGGATAGTCCTTCAGCTTCGCCCGCAGCGCCTTTTCGAGATCCGGCTGGTTGAACATCCAGCTTGGCGCAAAGCCCGAGGCAACCACCACGTCGTCAAGATCATAGTGCAGCAGCGCCTCGCCCTTGGCATTGCGAAACTCATAGACAGGCGCACGCCGCGACACTGCCATCGCCTGTTCCAGCAGGCCAAGCCCCTGCCACACGCGCATGATCTCCGCATCGAAATGCGCAGCACGCGGCAGCGGATAGACCGCCGTATCGCGCTCGACGGCAAGCACGCGAAACCCCTGCTGCCCGAGAAGGTTGGCAAGCGCGGCACCAACCGGCCCGAGGCCCGAAATCAGGACATCCGTTTCAATCATTGCTCGGGCCTGACCGTTGCTTCGATGGCGCCAATGCGGTCAATCTCGATGCGCATGACGTCACCGGCCTTGAGGAACTTCGGCGGCTTCATGGCAGCACCAACACCACCAGGCGTGCCGGTGAAGATGATGTCACCGGGCTCAAGCGTCATCGCCTGGCTCAGATGCGCGATCTGGTCGAACACATTGAACACGAGGTTCTTCGTGTTCGAGTCCTGCCGCTTCTCTCCATTCACGAAGGCGCGGATACCAAGCGCATGCGGATCACCCACTTCATCGCTGGTCATGATCCAGGGACCAAAGGGTCCATGCGTGTCAAAGCTTTTACCGAGGATCCATTGCGGCGTCTTGAACTGCCAGTCGCGCGCGGTGACATCATTGCCAACGCTGTAGCCGAACACAACCTCATGCGCCCGGTCCTTCGGCACATGCTTGCATTTGCGGCCGATGACCACGACCATCTCGGCTTCATAGTCGAGCAGGTGCGAGGTCTTCGGCAACTGCACATCCGCGAAAGGCGGATTGATCGAGTTTACCTGCTTGGCAAACCAGACCTGCTCTTCCGGCGTCTTCTGGTTGCTCTCGGCAATATGGTCCGCATAGTTGAGCCCGATCGCCATCACCTTCGACGGGCGCGGCACCGGCGCCTGCAGTGTCACCGCATTGAGTGCATGGTCCGCCTTGCGCGAAGCCGCGCGCTCAACCGCAGCACGCGCCGTGCCCCACGCGCTGATCAACCCGATCATGTCCCGCGGCAACGAGGCATCAGCTTTCGCCAAATCCACCACGCCGCCGTCAACCACCAGCCCAACCCGCGTCGAATTCGATTCCGTGAAAGTTACAAGTTTCATTTGCGTTCTCCCAATCCTCTAATATTCCGTCACCCCATATCCGCCGGCATCTTCATCCCCCACTGCACGCCCATGAGATCCATCGGTGTCGCTTCGCGCGAACCCCACGACGCCGTCATCAGGTCGCCATCCGTCCAGTGCTCGAGCGTATGCCCCCACGGATCGCGCCAGTAGTCGAAGATCTGGCTGCCCAGGATGTGCCGCCCCACGCCCCATTGATGCGTATGGGACTTGTCCTTGAGCAGGTCGTGCCCGCTCATCAAATCATCCATGTCTGTCACTTCATAGGCCGCATGGTTGAACTTCGGCGCGCCCGTGCCCAGCAGAAACATCGTGTGGTGATCCGCAGGCTTGTCACCGCGATCACAGCGCAGGAAGGCGCCAAGCGCGAATTCCGGCGACATCTTGATCTCGTCCGAGGTGATGAACCCGAAATGTTCCTTGTACCAGGCTTCGCTCGCGCGGAAGTTCGTGACGTTGAACACGCAATGTCCAAGCCGCTTGATGTGTGACGATCCGTTCCCCACGCGCTTGGGCGAGTTGTTGCGAGGATGCGCGCGGCTGTCATTGGTGAGTTGCGCTGGCACCGTCGCCACAGCCGGAATGGTTTCCCGCACCGCAACGGCCTCAACAGAAAACCCGTCAGGATCCTTGAGCCGCACCACCTTGCCGCCGCCCGGCCCCTCAAGCGCTTCAACCTTCGCACCGGTTTTCTTCGCAAGCACCTCAAGATCGCCAACCGACAGCGCCTTGAAGGCAACGCCGGCAAAGCCCGGTTCGCCCTTGTGTGTGACGTGCAGGAACGGATCGCCCCCTTCGCCCTTCATGTAGAGCGTGTTCGCATCGCGCGCCGCGCGCACCATCCCGAAGTCGTTGAGGAACGCCTCCATACGGTCAAGGTCCGGCGCACTGAAGCGCACATAGGCGATATCGTCTGCTTTGATCATGAGTTGATCTCCTTCCTGCGAGAATCCATGGCAGCTTTGGCAAGCCGCACGGCGTCAGCCTGTTTCACACCCTGCGCGACAAGCGCAGTGGCAATAACATCCGTGGCAAATTCGAACGGTTCTGGCACGGCATGCACCGTCTCGGACAGCCTCATGGCGGCCGACATGACAGCGCCCAGCGTGACCACGACCGCAGCATTCACGGACGCCGCCCAGAACACTTTCGTCTTGAGACCAAGCTGGATGTCGGAGCGGATGCCCGCGTTGATCGGTGTCTCCGGATTGACCGAACCCGGAATGAGCCGCATCAGCGCCCGCGCGCGGATCGGGTGTTGGATGGCATAGAAAAGAACCGTCGACAGCCCGTTCGCCATGCGAAGCCTGGCGTCCTTCACACCCTGGTTCAGTTTCGTGATGCGGTCTTCAAGTTCAAGCCTGATCTGCCGCCCGATGGCAGCTGCAAGGTCTTCCTTGTCCGTGAAGTGCGTGTAGAACGTACCCTTGGCGACATCGGCCGCAGCCGTGATTTCGTCGATCGAGAGCGCATCAAGCCCCCGCGCCGCCACCAGACGCTCTGCCGCCGTCACGATCTCGCCGCGCGTCCTCTCGCGCTTGCGTGCTCCCCGTGTCTCTGCTGTCATCGTGCCCATAATTGACCATTTAGTCAAAAATGACCAAGTAGTCAATATACTATTTTCGTCATGGCCGCGGCACGCGCAAGATCCTCATCCGTCGCGCGGCGCCAGGCGCCGCCCGCCACCTTGCATGTTCGGAAAGTCCGAATCGGTTGATGCTGAGCGGATATTCGGAAGGGGTGGCCACCCCTTCCGAATTGGCGGGCGGGACCGCGATT